>CALUVM010000005.1 GCA_944324255.1 Candidatus Gastranaerophilales bacterium
GTCCCTTTACTCTTATTTACGGCATTTTTTCTCTAAATCTTTAATCTTTTTACCTAAATCGTTACATTTTGTTACATTTTACAACCCGTTAAACACATAAAAAATCCGCCCTTTGAAGGAGCGGATTTTTGATTATTATAATTATAATTATTAACCGAGACCGAAGGTTGGAGCTGAAGATTTGATGCCTTCTGAACAAGCTTGTTTGATTGATTCGAGTCTTGCTCTTGCGTCTGCCAGCTGAGTTTCGCAGCTTTCTTGCTCAAGATCCATATCAGTTTCTTCTGCTTCAAGCGGTGCAAGTGCTGCATCTTGTTCTTCTTCAAGGAGAGCTTGTTGAGCTTCTAACCAGATAGATATGTTGTTCTGATATTGCTGGCTCATCTGTTGTGTCATCATTTGAGCTTGCTGCTGCTGCATTTGACCGGCTCTCATTGCATACATAAATGCATTTACTTGATCTTCTGTATAGCCATTTACATATTTGCCATCTTTATCTTTGAATGTACCACCAGTTGTCTGGTATTGAGTCATCATTTCTTGAATTTGGTCTTTACCAAATGATATTGAACCTTTGCCCTCACCAAGATCAATAGCTTTACCGCCGTTGTATAGCATATTGCCCATAAAGTTCATAACAAAGCCATTCATACCGGTAAAGTTCATCGGGTTGAAGGAATTAGCACCAAGACCGCACATATTTTGGAACATTACTGTAGCTTGACTTTGCCACATTTTAGCTTGAGATTGTAATGCAGTCTGTCTGCTGGCGTACATTTTTTGGACGCGAGAAATGTTCTTAGTAATCCTTTCTTTACGATTGGATGCTCTAAGCTGGCGTAAGGTCAATTTGTTGATCTTACGTTGCAATCTTAATTTTTCGTGTAGTAATAATAAGAATGCCATTGCTCAGTCCTTATACTTTTTATACTCTTATATATATTAAGTATATTAGAATTGCTAAATTGCACACTTGAAGGTATTTTGTTACAAAACTTTACAAATCCAAGCAGATAAAAAGTATATACTATGGCTATAATTAAACAAAGTTAATATATATAGAATTTGATAAAATTTTTAATTAATTATAAAATATATACAAATGAAGTTTAAAAATTTAACAAAAGACCAAATTATTATATCATTAGACAGACTTACACGATTTAAAAGAACAGAAGATAAGTATTTGAGGGTTTTTCTGGACATAATACATTCTAATTTAATAGAACCGGTATTAAAAAAGAATGAAATAAAAAATTTGGATTATAAATATATAACTGAAATTGTAACAGAAATATTTAATCAAACTTTAGGGGCTCCAAATACTTTAGATATTAACAGGTATTTAAAAGAATATGAAAATAGTATTTTTGTTAATGATAAAAATACACAGAATTTTTTAGATAATAATATAAATTATGCCGAAGGAATAAAATTATTACCGGATAATCTGCCTGTTAACTTGAAATGGTTAAAATCTCTATCAGATAAAGAACCTTCTACAAGCAACAGAGAGGTGCACTTATTAAAATTCCCTATTGAAAAAGTCCTTTTAGTCGAAGGTATAACAGAAGAGATACTTCTGCCGGTTTTTGCGGAGTTTCTCGGTTATGATTTTTACGCTAAAGGAATTCAAATAATAGCAGCAGGAGGGAAAAATCAGGTTGTTAAATTGTATTATAAACTTGCGGAAGAACTTAAAATTCCGGTTTTTGTACTGCTTGATAAAGATGCAGAAGATAATATCCGCCAGATTGAGCCCAAGCTCCGTCCAATTGATAAAATTCATCTGGTTTCCTGCGGGGAGTTTGAAGACTTACTCCCGAAATCGTTGATTGTTAAAACTGTCAATTCTGATTTTAAAAATTTTCTAAGTATAACAGAAGCGGACTTACCTTCTGATATTCCTACCGCTGCCATTCTGGAGGAGCTTTTTAAGACAAAAGGTTTGCATGAATTTAAGAAGGCTGATTTTGCGAAAATGGTAAAAGATAATATAACAACTGAAGAAGATATATCTGATGAAATTACCGCTATAATTGAAGAGCTTTCCGGATAAAACAAAACCCTTGACACTAAAATATGTTCCTGATAACATATTTTTTGTGGTTAGAAAACCGCAATAGCCGAAGTATTAACGGTAAATTTAATAAAATATGCGCTTGTAGCTCAGCAGGTAGAGCACTCCCCTTTTAAGGGATAGGTCGCGCGTTCGAATCGCGCCAAGCGCATATTTTTTTGTTAAAGCGCAATAATATGCTAAGCTTTATACTAAATTAATTTTTGTAATATAATACTTCTATGAAGAGAAAAATTAGTATTTTAGGTTCAACCGGTTCAATTGGCAGACAGGCGCTGGAGGTTATTGAAAAACTTCCGGATAAATTTGAAATAATTGCTCTAACGGCCGGAAATAATATAGAGCTTTTAAACGAACAAATCCGTAAATTTCATCCGAAATATGCTTTTGCAAATGATATAACAAAAGTTGAAGGAGCAAAAGTCTTATCTCTTGAAGAAATATGCTCTAATACAGAGAATGATATAATTTTAGTTGCAGTATCCGGCAGAGTCGGTTTAAAACCGACGATAACTGCTATAAATAATGGTATAGACATAGCTCTTGCTAATAAAGAAACTCTCGTAATGGCAGGTGATATTGTTATGCCGCTTGCTCGTGAAAAGAAGGTTAATATAATTCCGGTAGACAGTGAGCATTGCGCTATTCATCAATGTATTAAGAATATAAATGATGTGGATAAATTGATTATAACCGCTTCTGGCGGACCTTTCCTGCATAAAACCGTTGAAGATATGAAAAATGCTACAGTAGAACAGGCTCTTGCGCATCCAAAATGGCACATGGGAAAGAAAATAACTGTAGATAGTGCAACTCTCATGAACAAAGGGTTAGAAGTTATTGAAGCTCATCATCTCTTCAATATGGATTATGATAAAATTCAAGTCGTAGTTCACCCTCAAAGCATTGTTCACTCTGCTATTGAATATGTCGACGGCAGTATAATTGCACAATTAGGGCTTCCTAGTATGCATATACCTATACAATATGCAATAACTTATCCGGAACGTTTTGAAGGAATAAAATCAAAAACTTTCAGCTTTTCTGAAATCGCAAGACTTGATTTTGAAGAACCTGATTGGGAGAAGTTTAAAGCTCTTAAAATTGCTTATAGTTGCGGCAGATTAGGCGGTTCAGTTCCTGTTTGTATGAATGCTGCTAATGAAGAAGCTGTATTTGCGTTTTTACAAGGGAAAATAAGATTGTTTGATATAATTAATACGGTGAAAGCAATGGTTGACAATCATAAACCGGCATTCAATATTTCTCTTGATGAAATATTTGAAATTGATGAAGAAACAAGAGCCAAGACCAGAGAACTATTCTTGAATCAAGTCTAAAACTTTCGCAAAATCTTCTAATTTTGAATCTGCCGTTAGTGAAATCCGGAGTCTAGATGTCCCTTCGGGTACTGTTGGAGGACGAATTGCCGGAATGTAATACCCGTAAGCTCTTAAGTTTTCAGAAACTTTAAGTGTACGTTCGTTTGAACCCGTTATGATTGGTATAATCTGGGATTCTGAAACAGTATTTATACCTCTTTGTGCAAGCAGTTTATGTGTATTTTCAGTGATATTCTCTAAATTTTGCTTGCGTTCTTTTAAATAACCCAGTTTTTCAGTAAGCAGCCAATTTGTCCATGCAATATTAATAGGCGGAATTGAGGTAGAAAATATAAAAGAACGTGCTTTATTTATTAAATAATCAATAACTTCACCCGTCGAAACACAAAATGCTCCGAAAGAGCCGACTGCTTTGCCGAAAGTCGCCGTTATAATATCTATGTCTTTGTTATTATATGATGAATATCCGGTTAAACCTTTCCCCAGTGCGCAAAAAGCATGTGCTTCATCCACCATTAACAGACAATTGTATTTCTTTTTTAGTTCAATAAGTTTATCAAGATTCGCAATGTCCCCGTCCATGCTAAAAACTGATTCTGTAACAATTAAGGCTTTATTATAATTATTACGTTTGGCTTGTAATATTTTTTCCAGTTGCTCATAATCAAAGTGTTTATATCTTATAAAATCACCTTCCGCAAGGCGCATACCGTCAATTATACTTGCATGGTTAAGTTTATCAGAGAATACGGCATCTCCTTTTTTTATAAGACTTGAAATAACTCCTAAATTACACTGATAACCGGTGTTAAAGATTAAAGCACCTTCTTTATTAAATAAGTGTTTTAAGGTGTTTTCTAGTTCTTTAAATTCAATAGTAGTACCGCTGAGTAATCTTGCAGAAGCTGTAGAAAACTGATACTTTGGACTGGTTGATAAGAATTCGTCCGTTAAAAATTGTTTCGTACTTATCCCGAGATAGTCGTTTGATGCAAAATTTACATATTCTTTGCCGTTAATAATAACTTTACCGTCAATTTTATATTCAATATCCGGAATTTGACGAAACTGCCCGCTATTTTTAAGTATATTTAAATCTTCTTCAATACTTTTCAAGTGTTTAATCCTTATCATTAAGTATAGCTTTAGCTTTTTCCAGTTGAATATCTTTTTTATTTGTATTCAGGAAGAAATCAAACTCGTTTCCGACTTCAATATCAGGCTTTATTCCCAATTTATTGATATCGGTTCCGCTTGGTGTCAAATATCTCGCTATTGTAACATTTAACCCTGTTCTATTAGGCATCGGAACAACTTTTTGAACCAGTCCTTTCCCGAATGTTTTTCTGCCTACTAAAGTGGCCTTATGATAGTCTTTTAAAGCTCCTGACAGAATCTCGCTTGCACTGGCACTTGCACCATTTACAAGAACTACTACCGGTTTGGTTAAAATTGGCTGTACAGCGTTCGCTTCTATTGATTTTTTATATCCGTTACGATAAATAATTTCAACAATTTCTCCCTGCGGAATAAACATATTAGCTATAAAGACCGCATTATCTAATAATCCTCCGGTATTTCCTCTTAAATCAATTATCATGGAATCAGTATTTTTAGTGTTTTCTAATGCCTCTACAAACTCATTTGGTGTTGTTCCGCCCATAAAGCTTATTATTTGAATATATCCGATATGGTTATCTATTACAGAACTTTTTACATTCTTAATCTTTATCTCTTTACGCTTTATTTTTTTTGTAAGCTTTTTGCCGTTTCTTAATAATGTAATTTCAACAATACTATTTTCAGGCCCTCTTACGAGAGCTGCAACATCAGATATATTCATTCCGTTGGTATCTTTGCCGTTAACTGCGGCAATGATATCCCCCTGCTTAATCTGGGCAATATCTGCAGGAGTAGAAGGAATAACATTAAATACTTCAATTTTACCGGCATTTGAATATATATTTACCCCGATACCATAAATTTTAGAAGTTATCGATGTCGTTAAGTCTTCATAATCCTTTTTAGACATAAATCTTGTATAAGGTTCATCCAGACTGGCTATCATAGTATCAATAGCGACTTTGGCATCATCTTCAGTCTTAAGCTTGCCATGATAACGTCTTTTCCAACGATACCAATCCTGGTGATTTAATGTTGGCTCATAATAATCTCTATACAGTACTTTCCAGGTTTTATCAAAAAGACGCTGCGGAGATACTACCTCATTATTATAAATGGCTTGTTCAGAAAAATAGTTATTAGCCTTGGTAAAGGCAGTCATAAAAACTCTGTTAAAGATTACCAAAATCAGTACTAATAATAAAGGTATAATTATGTGCTTCGTCTTCATAAGAATATTTAACATCAATGACAGCAAGTAATCAATATACAACTATTGTTACAGCATGATAATTATAATCTTTATTATTATTGATAATCATACCCGGGAGATGTCAGAGGTAAATTCTTATAGCCTTGATTGGCATATACGGTTTTCTTAATGTACTTATTAGTATAATTCCCTTTTTCTAAAAGCTGTTTTAGGACATTTTCCCTCATGACAAGTGCAGAATCCGTATTGTTTGATTCAGGATACATTTTCAAAATATCACACCAAACAGTTGCTTCCATAGTCCATGCATAGGTTTCTTCACTTAGGGAATTGTATTCATCCTGATGAAGAGCTTCATGTGAAAGCAAGGCTGCTAAAGCACCCGGTGACGCTTCTTTATGTTTCGGGTTAATATAAATATATAATTTGCCTTTTTTCTTCCATCCGACAGCATCATAAGAAGCATAAGCCTGATTAAGCTCAGATAAGTCTTTAAATTCAATTTTAACAGGTTCTTGAGTCAAGTTATACCCTAAAATTGCTTTTCTTGAAAAATCACCCGTTGTACCTTTCAGCATATCCAGTGCGACATGAAATATTTGTTCATTAGATACTTTTTTGTACTCATCTGCGAGGCTGTCAATATACTCCTGAGAATACTTTTCAGGTAATTCAACCCCGATAGGAACAGGTTCTAATTTCGCTGCTAAAGTAGGCGCCCCCCCTAATATTAAAGCTATTACAGATATTAAAACCTTTTTCATTGCAAGCCCTCAAATCTTTATATTATATATTATATACAGCCCGGATTACGAAAGTCAAAATATTTTCTTGCTATATGGCTAAAAGCTTGATATAATAAGCATATGAGGGATTATGAGTTCTACTATACTCAGGATGGCTCTGTGGGGCTGTATTCATACGCTGATAATGATGTCTATCACTCTAAATTCGGGGCATTGACTGAAGCTTGGGAGAAATTTGTTATTCCATCGGGTATAGAAAAGAAGCTCAATACTGTTGATAGTATAAAAATTCTGGATGTGTGTTATGGAATCGGATACAATACTAAAGCATTAATGAGTTTTGTAATTAATTCTGATGAAAAAATTTTAAAAAATTTAAAAAAAGAAAATTTTATAAAAAAATTTATAAAAAAATATTTAGTAAAGAATAAGAGTATCGATACGATAGATGTCAATAATATAAATTGTTATAACGAGGAGTTATTAGCACCTACCGAAACGATATTAAGTAAAATTTCTATAGATTGTTTAGAAATAAAAAATGATTTAGTTAAAATTTCACCTTTTTTAAAAACTATTATAACTCCGCAAGAAGCTTATACAAAAATTGTACCTAAAATTTTCGATTGCTTTGATACATACTGGGCTATAAAAAAATTTATCGGGAAACATTCAAAATTATTTGCTCCTAAAAACAGGAAAGAGATTAGAGAATTATTAGATTTAAAATTTAATAATGATTATGATGAAATAGAAAATGAGTACAGAATAAATAATCTGGTCAATTATATAATAATTGATACTCTTATTAATAAATATAAAGATAGTTATTTTAATTTAGACCTCCAGGAAATTTTAAAAGATAAGAAATTAAAACGTTTTTTTGACCGTTCATTAATAAAATATGCTAAATTTAAGCAAGATTTTAGGTATAATTACTTATCCAGATTCGATTTATTAGCCTTCTTACATAATATATATTATGACCATTTATCGAAACGGTATAAAAAGATTAAATCTAAGGATATTGAGAGCCTGATTAAGCTGAGCTTTTACGTTAATGATGCCAGAAAGTCTATTTTAACGCTTGAAGGCGGTTATGACTTTATATTTCTTGATGCTTTTGCCTACACAAAAGCTCCGCAGCTATGGACGGTTGAATTTATGGCAGAATTATACCGGCGATTATCTCCTACAGGTTTGCTTATGACTTATTCTAATTCAGCTCTAGTAAGAAATACTTTGCTTGAAAATAATTTTTATGTGGGCAAGATATTCGATAAAAAAACAAACAAGTTCATTGGCACAATTGCAGCAAAAGAGAAATCGTTAATCAAATATCCTCTTTCAAATTATGAGCTCGGATTATGTGCAACAAAAGCGGGAATACCATATCATGACGAAACGCTTTCTGCAACCAGAGAAAATATTTTAAAAAGAAGAGAAATAGAATTTAGAAATAGTGAGCTCATGACCTCTTCCAAGTATATGAAAGTCAGACGAGAACGTGAAATAGAAGGATTAAATGATAATGAAGACTAAATATGATGTAATTATTGCCGGAGGCGGAACTTCCGGAGTAAGTTGTGCTTATATTGCAGCAAAATCAGGACTTTCAGTTCTTTTAATAGAAAAGAATTCTTACCTTGGCGGTGCTATAACCTCATCTCTTGTTATTCCAGCAATGAAAACTTCTGAGAATGCGATTAATACAGATTTTTTTAATGAATTATATAAAAATTTATCCGAAATAAACGGAGCTATTACTTATTGTGATGGTAATAAGGGATGGTTTAACCCAGAATTAACTAAAATAGCTCTTGATAAAATGATGCTGGATACAGCTGTTGATGTGATTTTTGATTCTTATATAGCTGATATCAATACCGAAGGCAGTCAAATATTATCGGTATATATCAATACGATAGATGATAATAACAGAACTTGTTATTATCAAGAGTTATTGTCACCAATCGAAACGAGATATCTGATAGATGCGACAGGCGATGCAAAAATTTGTCAAAAATTAAATTGTGAATTTTTGAATAAAAATTTTGAAATACAGCCGACAAGTTTAAGATTTATTATGTCAGGGATAAATGTTGAAGAATTTTCTTCCTGGCTAATGGAACTTGATAAAGACAGAGATGTTACAACTGCATGCAAAATTGACGGTTATACATACTGTTCTACAGCCTATACCTGGGATAACTCTAAATGGGCTCTAAAACCTGTATTTGAAAGGGCTATAGCAGATAATATTATAACAAACGAAGATGCAAACTATTTTCAGCTATTTTCTGTAGCCGGAACACCTGATTCTATAGCATTTAACGCCCCTCGGCTATTGCACAATGAAAGTTATATGGAAGGCAGAGCAAGGGTTTTAAGACTTTCTTTGTTCTGTAGAAACTACCTGAAAGGGTTTGAAAATGCATATATTTCATCTATTGCAGACTCAATAGGAGTACGTGTTTCTAACAGAGTTAAGGGGAAATATATTTATACAATTGATGACCTTCTCACTTCAAAGACTTTTTCGAACCCTGTTGTTGTTTCTAACTATCCTGTCGACATTCACTCTAAAGACAAAGACTCTTCCACTCTGCAAAAAGTTTATAAAGAGTATCAACTTCCGCTGGAGTCATTGCAGGTTGACGGGTATAATAATCTGTTTGTTATTGGCAGATGTATTTCTACAGATTTTAAATCTCAAGCAGCTTTAAGAATTATTCCATCTTGTTTTTCAATGGGAGAAGGTTTAGCTAAATATTTAGCTAATAAATAAGTAAATCTATCGCTCAAAATTATTGGTTATGGTATGAATATACTCAAGTATCTGACTAAAATACAGGAGATTTGAATCTCCGTTTAAGACTATATCAGCTTCACTACGGGCAGGTTTTACATATTTTTCGCCTGCGCCAAGAATATAATTCCAGTGCTTTTTAGCATTTTCAAGATCTTGATTGCGCTCGGTATAGGCTCTGGTTAAGAAACGATCTCTTCTAATATCTATATCGGTTTCAACATAGACTTTAATATCAAAAATATCTTTGATATCTTTATACATGGATGCCATACCTTCCACTATTATAATTTTGTTTGAAGGAACAAATTTTGAGTGCGGCACTGACACTCCTGTTCCGTTAGGCAAATATTCAGGAGAGTATATATCTTCTCCATTTGCAATTTTATTTAAATCTTCTCTTAATATATCTAATTGAAAGCTCTCAGGAGAATCCACATCATAACCGTTATCTCTGAGAGCATCAAAACTTCCGTATATTTTAATCAAGTCCGAAATATCATTAAAATAATTATCTGTAGTAAGGATAGTTACAGGCATATTAAAACGCTTAATGACATTTGATATTTCTTTGCAAATTGTTGATTTACCGGACGCTGATTCACCTGTTATACCTATCATGATTCTCTTGGAAGGATTAGAGATTAACCTTCTTGAAAAATTTTGGATGAAATCATATTTAACATCAATAAATATAGGTTCCGCCACTTTACTATCATAAGACAGAACCTGTTTAAATTTTGATTGAAGATAAAACGCAAGAAGCTCTCTGCCTGTTTTCTGGGTAAAATCAGGTTTTAATATTTTATCTGTAGAGTTGAGTTCTTTTTCTATTAAATGGTAAATACCATTTTTATCATCTTCAAACATATTTTACTTCCGATATTCACTTATTATACCTGTAAAATATTAAAGGTAAAGTATCTATGATTCAAAAAGTTCACTGATTTTATCTGCAATATCTCTAGGATCTATTTCCTGAGTGACTTTATTAATGTCTTGTGCCGTTTGATAAAGTTTTGCTGCCTCGACCTTATCACCTACGATTGAAGTTGCTCTTGCCAGGTTAAAATATGCCAGAGCGTAGCTTGGATTAGATTCTACAGCACTTCTGAAAAGTTCAATAGCTTTATTAACTCTGCCTAAATCATCCAGATAAATTACACCAAGGTTGTTATATGCTATATCATAGTTCTGGTTATACTTGATTGCCAGTTCGTATGATTTCATAGCTTCTTCTGTATCACCTTTACCCCAATATAAGAATCCTAAATTACAATGGATTTTAGGATTATGCGGTTGCAGCTCAAGAGCTTGCCTGTATACAGCAAGAGCATTATTATAATCTTCTTTATCATAAAATGCACTTCCAAGATTGACATATATATCAATATCATCAGGAGTAAGAACATAAGCAGTTTGATAAGCGGATATTGCTGCATCCGGATCAGATTTATTTTCCTGATAAACGAATCCCATAGTTTGAGCTATTACACTTGTCCAGGAACGATTCGGATTAAGTGTTATAGCCGTTTGGTAATTTGAAATAGCAAGGTCAAATTCTCCTTTTATATAATAAATATTTGCCAGATTTGAATATAAATCAGGAATGTTAGGCGCCATAGAAATAAGTTTATTATAAACTTCTATGGCTTGATTGTAATCGCCTTGTTCTTCATAAGCTCTGCAAAGGTGTCTATAAGCAGCTATATTAAAAGAATCAAGCCAAATAGCCATCTTATACTCGGTAATAGCATCTTCAAAATAACCGGTAGAAAGATAGATATCTCCCAGTACACAATATAAAGGTGCAAACCCAGGAGCATTGTCTGTTGCTTTCTTATATAGTTCAACAGCTTTTCCGTAATCTTTAATCTGAATTATATAAAAGCCTTTTACAAATAATGGTAAAAATCTCAGATAAGAAATAGACTTTGCAATATTAAGCAGAGCTTGCTTGTCAAAAGGTGTAAGCAAGAATGCGGTAACTCTTTCACACAAAGCTTTAAATTTAATTTTAAAATCTTTAAATGAGGATGCATCGTATAGCTTGTATAACAGGTAATGAGCACTTGATGATCCAAGTTTTGAACACTGAACAGCTGCGGTAGCCGCATCAACAGCATCCGTAAAATGTGCTTTTTTTACAAAGGTTTCAGCAAGCATATAATATGCATCATAATAATCATTTTTCTTTTCAAGAGCCATTGTAAGGTAATTAATAGCCTTATCTAAATCCCCTTTATGATAAAATGCTACCCCGATTTTATAGTAGATTTCACAAGAATCAATCAGGGATTCCAGTGCTAACTGATATTCGGTAATTGCTTCATCAATATATTGACCTGCATTAAAAATATCAAGATGCCACTTCATGTATAAATCACCTAAACGTACATGTAAAGAAGGATTAGTCGGGTCTTTTTGAAGATCCAAACGGCATCTTTCTATTTGATCATACATTTTTCCCTTTTTGCGGGTTACAGATTTATTATTATCTTCATCAATAAGCTTTTTCATTCTCAATCCTAGTCAGTTGTGCTGCCATACATATACATATAATATAACAAGGTTTGTCTGTCATCCTCTGTCATGTTTAAATATCTAATTGTATATTCATTGTCAAAAACAGGATCAATTTCAGACACTGCCGCCTTGAATTTTATTATACCATAATCATCCGGTAATATTAAATTACAATCAAATGTTTCATCTTTTGTAAAAGGTTCATCTGAATAAAACTTGAGATGGTCGGTGGATATTTCAAAAGTCTTTAATTTAATAACACCGGTTTCTTTAATAATATCAATGGACTCAATCGCCTGTATAACAGGAATATTTTTACCTGGAGTTAATTTCATAGCATTTTGATCCATCTCTATAGAAAAAATTTCTTCTAACGGAGATGTTATAACAAGAGCATTAAAATCTATTGTCCCCAGTTTTGAAAAAACTTTTGCAGTAAGCTTTTTACCTGTCTGCATAAACTCAATATAACGCATGAAGTACTGAGGTAAATTTAATACTAGCCTGTCTTCATAAACCTCTTCTACAGTACAGGACATTTCAACCATGTTTGAATCTTTTTGAAAAAATAATGTGAGCCTCTGCCCTTTCTTAATTAAATCCATAATTAAATTATAAATAAAGCTTTTCAAAAAGACAACTAGTATGGAAGCTCTTCAACAAAAGACGGAACTTTAATATTAGTCATTGGAACCTCTTTTTGTTTTAATGATTTATGTGTATAAGAAATCCAATTAAAAGACAATACAGAACTTGGTTTTTCGATATTTCCGTTAATTATTGACCTGAATTCTTTTGTATACTTCGCTGTTAGCTGCGGAAGTTTATCAAAATCTTCCGGAAGTATATTATATTTTGCTTCTTCTCCTGTTAGCATAACCATAAGTTTATTGAATGAAAAATCTCCAAATGCCCCCAGTCCTTCAACTAATTCATCAGATATTCTTCCTAAGACGACTAAGCGTGCATAGTCATTAATTGGATTGTATTCCCCTTTTATAAACAATGACATCAACGGACCTTGAGATTGCAGCATCTTTATATCTGCAATACCGTTAACAAGTTTAACCTCGCCTCTCAAATATTTAAACAATCCCGTATCCTTTAAAGTTATAGCTTTCGTTACAACGCTTAAAGATGTTCTTAACATACTATCGGCAACTACATTCTGCGCATACAATAGATGTTCCAGTCGCCCGAGTGTAGACATCCTTCCATTGTGTACAATAAATTTAATATCACCATTAAGAGATTGTTTTGAGGTCAATTCTCCTTTTACAACTGCATCAAAATCCATTATCCCGCTTATTTCGTCTTTTCTTACAGCTATAACATCAAAGATAGGCGACGCACTTACTCCCCTTGCCATAAGGTTAGAATCAAAATGTTCATCTCTCATATTATAAGCCAGCATACCGGCAAGTTTTCCATTAAATATTTCTGAAGAAATATTAGATAACGACAGTATATCTCCATTCAATTTGAAATCGGTAGAAAATGCTGACAAATAAAGCGGCGCTCCATAGATATTTGCCAGAATCTTTTCAGAATAGAATTTGCCGGCTTGAACATTTAAAGGATAACTTTTTACTAACGGATTATCCTTATACATTAGAATTGTATCCGTATTTAAATATTTTGATTTAATATTAAGATTTTTAATTTCAATAGCTTTTGATATATCAGTCGATGCAACGGCATCCACCCTCATAGAAGAGTCGGCTAACTTAACTTGCGGGGCATTTATTATTACATTATTTTTATTAAAATCCAGCGTGCTATTTGATACTCCAAGTTGAAGCATTTGATTAAACAGATTTTGTACTGTTAACTGACCTACAATATCCGGATTTAATAAATTCCCGTTTAAGAATAAATCCCCTTTAATTTGTGCAATTGTGTCATATAAATTTATATTGAGCTGCTGAGGTATAAATATGCGAACATTTTTCAGTACAGGAGTTTGTATGTTATCAATATTACCTGTTACTATAACCTTTTTTTGCCCTTTAATATTATTTTTGAAATTATCGGCCAATTTCCCGCTAAATGAAATTATACTTAAATCTTCTAATTTTATACTATTTTTATCAATTTTAGATATAAGATTAATTATTGCAGGTTCATCAAGAACTGCGGCTCTTTCAATCTGAATTTGAGCATTTAAATTTTGAGATTCTTTGTTTCCGTAATATAAAATCTTTAGCGGATATCGAGTAGAAAATTGGTTAATTCGTTTGATATCCCGTGTATTAATAAAACCGTTAACTTGCGATGTAAAGGTTATATTTCCGCTATTATAATTAGTAATTTCGCTTTTTGCCGTAAATTTAGAATTTGGCATAAAAATATTAAATTCCGGTATAACAATACTATCTCGCTCAATATTAAGGCGTAAAGACGGAATTTTTAACTGCTCCGTTTCCGGATTTTTATACACTATATTATTTATATAAGCGGAATTATTTTTATTTGTATCAATCTTTAATGATTCAAAACCTAATTCATTGTTCTTATTGACAATCTTTAAATTTTCTATTTCTAAATTCTCTTTATGTGAAATATTATCCAGTGTCCCATTAACAGTAGCAACAAGAGAAGCTACCCCGTTTTGCACGCCAAATGATGCCGGACAAAGGTACTTTAATTCTACCTTATTCATTAAGAGTTCAATATTAATGGCCTTATCAATGCTGCCTTTAGCCATTATCGGTGCATTATTAACATACCCGACGGCATTTACAATATTTATAACATTGTTTGAAAAGTCTATATCTGAATTTATTCTTCCTATATCTAAGCCGTTTGCTCTTACTCCAGCATTTGTAATCTTCATATATCCATTGGATTTTATTTTATTTAAGTCCCCTTTCAAGGTAAAGTTTGCATTTAGAGTTCCTTCTATATTTTTTATACCTTTTATCCTTGAAAAGTCTGCTATTAATTTAATTTTCTGATACAGGTCATTCAGTTTAA
This sequence comes from Candidatus Gastranaerophilales bacterium, assembly GCA_944324255.1. Classification (GTDB taxonomy): domain Bacteria; phylum Cyanobacteriota; class Vampirovibrionia; order Gastranaerophilales; family Gastranaerophilaceae; genus CAG-196. The sequence continues at coordinate 14,816 of CALUVM010000005.1, forward strand.
TTTCATCAGTTTTAACTTTTATATCAACAACCGGCTTCTTAGAATTATTTACCATGCCTTCAATATATACTTTTTTATTGGCAGAAGTATAAATATTAGACAATATGCTTGCCTTATCACCCCATAACGTTAGATATACAAAGCTCTTAGGATTCTTGTGGTTTTTATCTAAAACGGAAATATTGTCAATATTAATAAATCCTGAAGCCTGGATTGCATTCATAGAGTTTTTGTATAATTTTAAATCTGCAATTATATCTGAATAAAAATCCAGTTCTTCCATCTGTGACAAAAAGTCGTCGACTTCAAATTTTTTATTATTTAAATCCGGAATATCAATTTGGGGTTGTATAGCCAAATCATATGTTAAATGTTTTTTATTATTAATACTAAATAAACCTGTTGTATTGATTCTAAAGTTATTATAATTAGGGACTTTTGATATATTTAAAGATTGCCCCTCCAGAATATATTTGTCATTCAGTTTTTTATTCAGATATGAAATATTGTACCCTTTAAGTTGAATTTCCGGAGTCTCGTTTATATTACGGCTCCCCATCTTTTTCATTATTTCAGGTAAATACTTATCATCAGAATTAACTCTTATGATTAATTTATTAGCATATAATTTACTAATCTTTAAATTCCCCTTTTTAAAAATGGAAAACCAGGATACATAGAATTTTACATTATCAAATTGTCCGAATTTTTGTCCATCCATATACATCATATGCATAATAGGAGCTTTTACTTTTATAAACGGCCCAACACGTAAAATCAGTTTTTCAATATGAATATTTATTCCTAATTCATTCGCTACCTGTTTTTCAATAACAGGTATTAATTTTGATGCATTAATCGGTACAAAACAAACCGAAATTAGTGCTGCCAGTATTGCAATTAAAATAATTATAATTTTATTATATTTTTTCATATTATTCTTTCACCGTTATTTTTATTAAAGAAATACATATCCTCAGTTGATAATTTTAATTCAACATTATCATTGAATGCATATTCCAGAGGAAATTTAGCAGAGCATTTTGAACCGTTAAGAGAAAAATAAATGTTTCTCTCCCCGCCGCACATTTCAACAATATCGGTCTTGGCAATAACAGGGACATTCCCAGCTGTCATCTTTTCTGCTCTAATACCAATGGTAAATTCGCCATTCAGACCTTCTTTATAGAACTCTTGATTTTCAATCTTAAACGTCCCGTTTTCCGCAATTATTTCAATAAAATTCATTTGTCCGATAAATCCTGCAACGAAACGATTTCGGGGATTATTATAAATTTCTTCCGGACTTGCAACCTGTTGAATAATTCCTTTATCAAGAACAACTATCCGATCCCCCATAGTAAGAGCTTCTGTTTGATCGTGGGTTACATAGATAAACGTTGTCTGTAAATCTCTATGCAATCGTTTAATTTCAGCTCTCATATGAACTCTTAAATTAGCATCTAAATTTGATAAAGGTTCATCCATTAAAAAAACCTTAGGATTTCTTACAATAGCCCTTCCTAAAGCTACTCTTTGTCTTTGACCGCCGGATAACTGTTTGGGTTTTCTATCTAATAAATCCTCCAGATTCAAAGCTTTAGCCGCAGCTTTTACCTTTTCATCTATTGTTTTTTTATCAAATTTACGCATTTTAAGTCCAAATGCCATATTTTCATAAACACTCATATGGGGATAAAGCGCATAGCTCTGGAAAACAAATGCAATATCCCTATCTTTAGGATGAATATTATTTACGAGTTTGTCATCAATAAGTATTTCGCCGGATGTAATATCTTCTAACCCCGATATCAACCTTAAAATAGTAGACTTACCACAGCCCGAAGAACCTACTAATACAATAAACTCTTTATCGTTTATTTCAAGATTTATACCATCAATTATATTCTTTTTGCCGTAATAGCTCTTTACAAGATTTTTTAAAACGACCTTACTCATACATCCTCTTATTTTTTATCTGCAGGAAGAATTATATTGAAACTTGTATTCTTGAGAATTTTAGACTCAACCCATATATAGCCTTCAAGAGCCTGTACAATATTTTTAACACTGGCAAGAACAATTGCTCTTAAAACATTTTTTCTGTTTGATGTATCAAGAATCTTGTATGGATCAAACATAGAATCTAAATCACTTTCGGATAGTAATAAGGAACTGCTTGATAAAGTTATCTGTATGTATTCTCTGTCCGGAAGGTTTATTGAATGAATATACTCAGCCTCCGGCACAGACAATTCAACGCATACATCACCCATCTCTACTGCCTTTAATATAACTTCAATAACATCTTGTATAATTGATTTTGTTAAATTTTCATCCGAAATTATTGTGGTTTTTATATTTTCTGTAGTATTAACTTTCCATCTTATATCTTTACCTTTATAAAGTTGTTCATTGAATCTGATAATAGAATTAATTTGATTCAATATATCAAAAGTTTTATATTCAGGTTCAGGAAGATATGATTCTGTCTGTGATAACTCTAATAACTTGGTAACAAAATACATTAGCTCGGAAGAGTTCTTTTTTATAATCCTGATATATTTTTCTTGTTGTTCTGAAATTTTTCCGCCTAAGCCGTCAGACATTGCCTGAGAGAATCCTACAATTGATTGAAGCGGGGACTTTAAATCATTTGACAATTTCAGCAAAAAATTGTTTTTATTCATATTTATTTCAGTACAATCTTCAATTTTCTTGATTTCAGGAGATATTTCTTCAGCAGGAATAGAATCTCTAAAAGAAAGAACATAGCCGTCTTCTATTTCTTTTGTTGTCATGTCAAAATAAACCTCTCCGGATACAAGCTTGGTTATAACAGGTTTATTAAGTATCACTGAACTTGAAATTAAATTAAGAGCATTTTCGATAAAATCTGAAATATTGGAGGTTAGAAGATGCATTCTTGAGGTTTCAAAAACTTCCGCTGCTTTATCATTAACCCATTGGATTTTACCATCTTTATTACAAAACACAATGCCGTCAGGCAGGGCTTTTTCCACATCAATTGTATTAGTTCTGAATAATATTTTCTTTATATCCATTTTAAATTCCTTACAAATATTTGCTTGTATTTTATCACAGACAAACCATAATTAAAAAAAAATTAACTTTATTAAGTTTTGTAATTTTTTATATTAAAATTAATACATAAGGAAGAAATACTATGAAATACAAAGATTATTATGAAACATTGGGTTTAAAACGTGATGCAACAGAAGCAGAAATAAAATCTGCATACAGAAAACTGGCCAGAAAATACCATCCTGATGTTAATAAAACCAAAGAAGCAGAAGAAAAATTTAAAGATATAAATGAAGCCTATGAAGTACTCTCAGACAAACAAAAAAGAAGCCGTTACGACAGTTTAGGCTCTAATTGGCAAGGCGGAGCCGATTATACTCCCCCGCCAGGTTTTGAAAACTTTAGTTTTAATTTTAATCAGGGCGGTGCTCAAACCTTCAATTTCGGAGGTAATGCCGGAGGTTTCTCTGACTTTTTTGCATCGCTTTTCGGTGATATGATGGGAGCTCAAGGACAATCTGCTGGCGGCTTCGGCGGATTTGACTTTTCCCAGAGAACCAGAACTGCATCTTCCGGGAGAGCCTCTTCTGCTCAAAGACAGACTGAAGATTTGGATATTACTAAAACATTAAACGTAACCGCTAAAGAAATTTTTGACAAAAAACCAATTACTGTCACATACACCCAGATGGATAAATGCGGTTATTGCAACGGCGGAGGCTATTGTTCACACTGCGGCGGTACAGGAATTTTATCAACGACTAAAACTGTTAAAGTTAATCTGCCTAAAGGCGTCCAGGAAGGAAAGAAAGTTCGCTTAAAAGGCGAAGGTAAGACAGATGCTTACGGTAATAAAGGTGATTTATATCTGGTAATTCATTTTAAGGATTCTGAATACGAAATTGATGGTGTAAATTTAACCAAAGAAGTAGAAATTACACCTCCTGAAGCTGTCCTTGGCTGTAATAAAGAAATAACAACCCTTCACGGTAAAATTAATATAAAAATCCCATCCGGAGTTTCAAGCGGACAATCATTAAGATTAAAAAAATTAGGACTTCCTGCAACAAGCGGATTCGGAGATTTAAATGCAAAAATTAAAATTGTAATACCTAAAACCTATTCAAAAGAAGTTATAGATTTATATAAAGAAATTCAAAAAAAGACCTCCTAAAATAGGAGGTCTTTTTTTATTAACCTTGAATTATTCTTCAACAGTCTTTTCTGAATTAACCCAGGCAGTGTATGATTCTTGGAATGTTGTTAAGAAAGTGTTCACACAGGTTTGAGGGTTGAATGTACTTACAGGTCTATTGAACCCACGTCTGCCGGTAAATGTAACCCCTGCGCTGACTGCAATATCTTTAGCATTATTGAATGCCGTTTCAAATGCATCATTATCAAATTCAATGCCATTCGCCTCGCACATTGCATTTGCTTTAGCAAACATCGTGGATTTTAATCTGTCAATCATTGTTTTTGCAGTATTTTTATAGTCTTCATAATCCTTATTAGCTTTATTTTCATTTATTCGTTTTTGAGAATATGTTGCACCGGTTTCAAATGCTTCTTGTAAATCTTCATCAACATTACCTTCAGAATCGGTAAAACATACACTGGTATCAATATTATTTATATCCATATCTGTTTGTGATGCATTTAGTTTGGTTGTTTCTGTTGATAATATTTTATTAAAGTTGTTTATAAATGTATTGACAAGGTTTTGTACATTGTATCCGGCTTCTCGCCTCCATACAAAGATAAATTTACCCTCTCTATACCATACGCAAGAATTCACAGTATCATTTAAAGCTTGATTAAAGCTGTTTTCAAAAATATTTTCTATGTATTCAAAAGGTACTCCGAGGTTTTCTAATTGTTTATTTATTTGATTTTTAAAGTTTTCTTTAAGAGATGATTCGAGCAGCGCTCTTGCGCTATTCTTCATATCTGTATCACAACCTTTGCCATTATCTTTGTAAGAGGCATTAGCGTTATACCCCGAAATAGAGCTATAATCTATTGCTGTTAAACTAGCTTCAATACCAACTTCTGCAAGTTTTTGATTAAATTCTTGTTCCTGCTTAAGCTTATCAGCAGTCTCCTGTTCCTCAATTTCTTCTAATTTATTATTGAATACCGTGTCTTTCATAGTACTTGGATCTGATTTAATCTGTTCCAACAGATTATCCATTACCTGTGCAAGATCTTTTCTATTATCCGTGCCGTATTTAGCTAAGAAGGAATTAATTGCAGCTTCACTAGCTATGTTAGAGCCTTCAATATTTAGTATAATACCACTGTTTACTGCAGACATAAGCAGCTCTTTAACTTCTTCTTTATATTGAGCAAATTCTGTACTACTTATATAATCACCTGAATCGCCGATTTCGCCATTTTCATATTCTTTAATTGCATCTGCTAAAACTTCAGCTTTTGTCCCTGTTAATGCCAATTCAAGATAGGCTTGTAAATCAGCTGCGAGGTTATCACCCTGATAGGATTCAACAAATTTTTGTCCGAGAAGAGTTAATTTATCACCAATTTCATAAGTTATATCTGACTTGGCATCTTCTGAAATAGGAGTACCTAATAATTCAAATTCTTTTTGAACTATTTTCTCCAAAACATCCCCTACTACTCTGTCATTTATTGCCTCTGGAGTATTTTCCAATACTTCATCTTTAACTTCTGCAAATTTTTCTTGTAATTTTGTCTTAAATTCTTCCATAGCATCAACACTATTTCCGGTTAGCTCTGATAAATATGCTGATGCCCATTCTCTTAATTCATTTGCTACTTGTTGACCATATTCTATTGATGTACCGGATAGTTTATCATCTTTTAATACAGTTTCATTAATAAATTTGGTAAGTTCCTGATTCATTTCAGCTTTTGTTTCATATAAAGCAAATTCATCTTCAGTCACAACTTCATCCTTATTAGAATCCAGTGAAGACAACTCTAATGAATCAAGTTTATAGTTATTAACGACTTGACTAAATTCAGCTTTAGAAATTTCCCCATCTTGATTAACATCGAAATCTTTAAATTCAAGTTTTTTACCGCTTTGGGTAGTTAAACTTCCAAATTGATTGATACCTGATAAATCCATAATTCCTGTACTCCTTATTTAATTTATACGTTAACAATCTGTGTAACGGCTTTTTTTATAAAAACTTTAGGAATTGCATATAAATCTTTACAAATATTTACAAAACATTCATATAATTAATAAACTTGACAACTGTTGAAAATATTACGAGAATTATAAAAGAGTGACTTAGGGGGAACAATGACTAAACAAACTTTTCTACATGATAAACATATAAAGCTCGGTGCTAAAATGGTTGATTTTGCAGGTTGGCATATGCCTGTACAATATTCGTCTATTATTGAAGAACACAAAACAGTGAGAGAATCTGTAGGAATATTTGATGTATCACACATGGGGGAACTTATTGTAACAGGGGAAGATTCCCTTCCATATCTTAACAAAATTGTTCCGCAAGACATTTCAAAGCTTATTGATAAAAAAGCAGTCTATTGTCAATTAACCAATAAGCAGGGTGGAATAATTGATGACCTTATAATATACAAGATTGACGAAAACAAATACCTCATAATAGCAAACGCATCCAGAATTGATGAAGACTTGAACTGGATGGTACGTAACAAAGTCGGTTTTGATGTAAATATCATAAATGAATCACACAACTATTCCTTACTTGCTGTTCAAGGCCCTAAATCTGCAGAATTAATGTACTCATTAGGTATTCAGGAATTACCGGGATTTTTCTATATTAAAAGAGGTGAACTATTTAATATCAATCTATGGATATCCAGAACCGGCTATACCGGAGAAGATGGGGTCGAAATACTTGTTAAAAATGAATTCTCCGAATATTTATGGGATAAATTACTGGAAGCAGGTGAAAAATTCGGAATCAAACCTATAGGATTAGGAGCAAGAGATACATTAAGACTAGAAGCCGCCCTGCATTTATACGGAAATGACTTAGATGAAGATACAACACCGGTAGAAGCAGGTTTAAGCTGGTCAATACCTAAAGATAAAACGGATGATTACAACGGAAAGTCTATTATAGAAACCCAACTTAAAACAGGAGGGATGAAAAAATTAATAGGACTAAAAATGTTGGATAGAAATATAGCAAGACACGGCTACGATGTATACTATAATAATGAGAAGGTTGGAGTAGTTACAAGCGGTGGCATTTCGCCTATTAGAGGGGATAACATTGCACTTGCGTATATAAAACCTCTTGACAATTTAACTGTTGGCTCTACAATTCAAATATTAATCAGAGATAAACTCCATAATGCCGAAATTGTAAAACGACCTTTTGTCGAAAAACGTAATAAAGAAATAAAGAAATAGTATAATACAGGAGAATAAGAAATGAATGAAAATGCTCTATGCACAAAAACTCATGAATATGTACTTGAGCAAGGCGGCAAGTACGAAATCGGAATAACCGATTATGCTATAGAACAATTAGGAGATATTGTTTTTATTGAACTTCCTGAAGTTGGTTCAGAATTCACTAAAAATGAAGCTTTTGCTACAATTGAGTCCGTAAAGGCAGCGTCTGAAATCTATATGCCGATTTCAGGGAAAATAGCTGAAATAAATGAACAACTGGTTAATAGCCCGGAGTTATTAAATGATGAAAATTATGAAGAAAAATGGCTTGTTAAGATAGTTTCAGCAGCAGATCAAGTTGAATTTGCAGATTTATTAGATTACTCAGATTACAAAGAAGAAGTTGAATAATGAAAAATTTTATTGCACATACGGATCAAACAAGAGAAGAAATACTTAAAAGCATTTCTTGCGCTAGTATTGAGGACTTATTTAAGCAAATTCCGGTAAAATTCAAAGATTTTGCAATAGGAAATCCTTTAAGCGAAATGGATGCACAAAAATACATAAAAGCTCTGGCAAGAAATAATAAAACGGACTATGCATGTTTTGCGGGCGGAGGAGTATATAACAAATTTATCCCAGCATGTGTTAATTATGTTGCACAGAGATTTGAGTTTTTAACGGCATATACTCCATATCAACCGGAAGTTTCTCAGGGAACATTGCAGATAATATATGAATATCAAACAATGATTTCAAGACTTACAGGTATGGATATTGCTAACGCATCAATGTACGATGCCGGTTCTGCCTGCGCAGAAGCCGTGCTTATGGCCCATAGAATTGCCCGAGGCAAGAAGAACAAGGTTCTTATATCAAATAATCTAAACCCTCAATACAAAGAGGTCGTAAAAACATATTGTTGGGCACAGAATATACCGGTAGAGTGGTTTAATGAACTGCCTCAAAGTTGTAATGATTATTGTTGTGTATTAATTCAGAATCCTGATTACTACGGAGAGATACAAGAAATAAAGAAACCTGACACCTTACTCATTGTATGTACAGATTTAGCTTCTTTATCAGTAATAAAACCTCCTGTTGAAGCAGATATTGTTGTCGGAGATATACAACCGCTGGGAATTTCAATGAATTTCGGCGGTCCGCATGCTGGATTCCTTGCTTGCAAAGAAGCCTATATGAGGCAAATGCCGGGCAGACTGGTAGGACAAACTGTTGACACAGAAGGTAATACCGCATACACGCTTACAATTCAAACTAGAGAACAGCATATAAAAAGAGAAAAGGCAACAAGTAATATCTGTTCAAACCAATCTCTTATTGCCCTTTCTGCTACACTTTACTTAAGTCTTGTGGGCGAAAAAGGCTTCAGGCAAGCCGGAATACTTTCGGCAGCAAATGCGCATAAACTTTCTGCAGGATTGGCATCAAAAGGGTTTGAAATTCTAAACAAAAACTTCTTTAATGAATTTGTTATTAAAGTAAATAATTCTGATGATTTTTTATCAAAACTAAAAGAAAAATATATTCTGGGAGGTATAAAACTTGATAATTCCAGAGTTTTAGTTTGTGCTACAGAAATGAATACCGACGAAGAAATAAATGATTATATAAATACTTTCTAGTTTCTGGTATAATTATTAAGAACACACCGCAATAAGGAGCTAGTATGGAAAGATTTGTCGGTATTATAGGTATTATTGTAATTTTTGGCATAGCTTATGCGATGTCTAATAATAAAAAAGCCATTAACTATAAGACCATCGGGATGGGTTTCCTTTTACAAATCTTACTTGCTTTTTTTATATTTAAAGTACCGGTGGGCAGAAACATGTTCTTATTTATTGGTGAATTTATAAGAAAGATTCTTGAGTTTGCCTATGAAGGCGGAAGCTTTGTATTTGGACCGTTAATTGATAACACAAAGCTTTCTGAGCTTTTTGGTAAAAGCAGCAGTATATTTGCCGTACAGCTTATTTGCTCAAATATATTTATGATGGTACTTGTAAATATTCTATATTATTACGGCATTATGCAACGAATTGTTGCAGCTTTAGGGAAAGCTATGAACAAATTCATGCATGTATCCGGAGCGGAAGCTTTATCAAATGTTGCAAGTGCTTTTGTTGGACAAATTGTTGCCCAAATTATGATAAAACCCTATCTTGAAAAATTAACACGTTCGGAGTTATTAGCTTCTATGGCAGGAAGTATGGCTTGTATATCCGGTGCAATAATGCCAATTTATATAAGTATGGGAATACCTGCTCATTATTTACTGGCATCATCAGTTATGGCTGCTCCGGGAGCTCTTATTTTAACTAAAATAGTTTATCCGGAAACAGGAGAACCCGAAACACGAGATAATATCAGAATCTCAAAAAGAAAAACCTTTACTAACGTCTTTGAAGCTATCTCTAGCGGAGCCTCAGAGGGTATGAAAGTAGCTATAAATGTTACTGCAATGATTTTAGCACTTGTTGCATTAGTTGCATTTATTGATTGGCTGCTTAAGCTTTCAGGAATTTTTCTTTACAACTACATTCCTGGATTATCTCATTTCGGATTTTTACCGCATCTTTCTTTAAAATTTATTCTAGGAAAGTTGTTTGCAATATTTGCAATAGTACTCGGAGTACCGCTACATGATGCATCTGCAGTCGGAGCTCTAATGGGTACCAAACTTGTATTAAATGAAATGGTAGCATATGTTCAACTCTCCCATATTGCAACTGTTCTTGACCCTAAAAGCTTTATGATTGCAAGTTTTGCTTTGTGCAGCTTTGGTAATTTCGGTTCAATTGCAATCCAGATAGGCGGTATAGGAGAACTCGCTCCAAATCAGAAGAAAAATCTTGCAAGATTAGGGCTGAGAGCTTTAATATGCGGGACCTTAAGCTGCTATCTTTCTGCAGCAATTGTCGGTGTATTATTGTAGACAACTTATTTTTTCTTCAAGTAAAGAATGGATTTCTTTTAAATTTTTTACCCTATCCAGAGCGATAGAGAGCATATTGATATAGTTATTTCTTTCTTCACTTAAAGATTTCTTCTTTTCTTGAGTCAAATTATAATACTGAGCGTTAACTTCACGTTCTAAACAGGATTCTTTTGTCAGTTTAATAACACTTTCCAGCAAATATAACTCATCAAAAGTATTCTGAAAACAGGCTAAAATGTTCTTATGGTCATGTTCCATAGACACCTCCAGGTTTGTATAACTATTATAATCTTAATTCCTTATATTATAAGTATACCAAGAGTATAAAAAATAACTTCAATATATTTTCCAATTTAAAAATTATTTACAAGTTACAAAAGCATTTAAATATTGTATTAATTCATTAAATCCGACATTGCTAGGGGTTTTAAGTCTATTTTTGAGATATTCATCTATTGTTGATAAAATTTCAAGAAATGTTGTTTCAGATATATTACCATCAAGATAGTCTGCATATATATTCAATAAATATGCATACGTATCTTCTCCGCCATGCATTTTAATTTGAATGAGGGCTCTTTTAATATTTTCGTTTGATATATTTACATTTAATAAGTCTTTATATAATTTTGCAGAATGTAATATTTGCTCTATCAAGGCATCTTCCGGCATATATTGCATCATCGTTTCAAAATAGTTGATAAAATTCTCATATAACTTATTTTCATCAAAATGTGATAACTTAAATTTAGTTATAAAGAAATCTCTAAAAAATAATTTTAAATCTGATACTGTATTAAAACTCTTTACCAGTGTATTCCACTCGTTTACTATACCAATATCTTTTAAATAATCTGTTATAAGTGCTATCTGGTTTAAATCTTTAGAAGTTTTATGCAAAGAATAGTATAAATCTCTTGGCGGTACATTATCTATCTCTGCAGATATCACATATATGCGCTGAAGCATTTTAAATATATATGCAGCTTGCAGTTCATTTTCTTTAATTTGTGTCCAGAATCTATGCAAAAGCATAAACATTTTGGATTCTTTTTCACGTCCGGACAGCCTTTCACCGTTTATTATTTTGTCATACAAATCTTGATCAGCCGCAGCCAGACGCAATTTGCTTCTTCCGTTTGTTAGAAGGTACTTGGAACGAATTGTTCTTATTGCCTTATCATTTCTTTCAGAGGTTTTTTTATAACATTCACAGACAGCATGTAATAATAACGAAAGCGATACTATCCTGTTTAAACCATCAATTATCGTAAACTGATCAAGTGTAATCGGGGCATAATATATAACCCCAAGGTCAATTTTACGGGTAAACTGCTCATCAACATTTATTAGCTCTAAAATATTCACCAAATTATTACTAAAACCGGAATATTCAAGTGCGTACAAGTCTTTTGCATTATGTAAAAAATCAAGTAAGCTTACAGTTTCCATTTATTACTCTGTTAAAACAAATCCGCCGGAAGGGACATTTTTAAGTTTATCACCTTCTATTTTTGCTCTGAGATTCTTAATATATTTATAAACATAATCTCTAGGTAATTCTAACAGTTCTGCTAAATCTTTTGCAAAAACAGTTTTACCTATATTATTCAAGAAATATTCAAAAACCAGTTGTTCTCTGTCAGTTAAAGGTTTCTTTAACACTATATTAATATCAGAATGAGCAGAGTATTCTTCTACCTTATCAAGCAATGATTCTTTTCCAAAAGATTTCGGTAAATTTTCACCAAGAGTTTTACCAACAAGAGCACGTAAAGAATCCTCTCTGGATGACTTTTTATTATCAGGTTTTACTGCATTTTCCTGCAAATCCTTTTTAGTTATAGAAAATGGTGTGTGTGATATCTGACGCTCACGCTGGAAAGCTCTTTCGGCAATGGCAGAAAAACTGTCGCTCATCTCATTATTTGTATTTGAGGAAGTCCCCCGTGACATAACTATATCCACTACGTCGTTTGTAGGTTTACTTTCCTCTACAGTTTTCCCCAATCTTGCTGCGAATTCTTCAAGCGTAATTTTTTCCAAAGAACTTCTCCACTGTCTTATCTCTTCCTTTGTCAAATAATTAGGCATCAAATATCTCCTATATTCACCTATGATAGTCTAACTTAATTCCCCTAATGGATTTCTTTATTATAATGTAACATAAAATTTTAAAAATTTATCAAAATATTTCACGATGTAAAGATTTCTTTTCAAAGCTTAATAATCCTGAACAATCCTCCCCGGGAGGTGATTTTGTTGAATCGTATAAAGCATTGACTCGGCACTGTTTTTATTTTTAAAAATACCTACTTGTAATGTATAATTATTAGAGCCAATACATTTAACAATAGGATTTAGTCCGGTACCGGTTTCCTGGATTATATCCTTTGCCACTTTTGCCTGTTCTGCTGACGTATACGTTCCTATAAAAACCTTATACATTGGCTCCGCAGAAGGTGTTATAAGAGCATCCGCAACAGAATCTACAACTACCGGCTGAGAAGGCTGCGATTGAGTTCTTGATACATCAGTTGTTGCTTCAACCGTTTCAGAAGATTCAGCTTTTTTCATTAAATCTGTAAAATTTCTGCCTTGATCTTCATCCTGAATCATGGCTAATCTATTATCTACATTGTTCTTAGCTTCTTCTTCACTAACAACATCCTGTTCCTGCTGGTAATCTCCAATGGTGACATCAACAGACGGAGAAAATGATTTTATGACAAACGTAAAGACTAAAAGCATCCCGAAAAAAGATACTATAAACAGCTTTAATAAGCCATAGTCTTTTTCATTTGTTTGTTTCATATATTTTTTATAACCACGACTTGCCATACCTAAACTCCACGAACTTTTGTCCCCGCAAGAACAATATCATCTAATTCTTCTGTATATCTTTTCATAACTTCAAGAGCGAAAGCTTTTATATCATCTATTCCTAATTCACTACTTAATCCGCAAGCCTTTACGGGTGCATCCTCAGATAAAATATTCAGTCCCGTATGAATTAGCACAGAGGTTACAGACTTTGTAGCGATAGAAACAGAAAGTTTACCGTTATCTACAATTAAATCATCGCCGTTTCGCTTAACAAAAATTCCCTTTTCTTCCAGAAGCTCTTTTATTATTGACATTAATAATCGTTGTCTTAAGACCCCTTCTGTCAAACCTATACCAAATTGTTCGGATATAAAACTTAACATCAATTTACTATATATAGGCTCATTATTGATAACATCCTCAATATCTACCATTTCAGATAAATCAACTTTACATTCACCTATAAAAGCAACTATAGCATCACCTTGCAGTTTAAAATTCTTATAAATCCAATGCGGCGCAAGCTGCGAACCAATATATTTAATCTCTTCCTCAATAAACTTAGTTTTCATTTTCTCCAAATAATATATTTATATATTTATAACAGTTGTTATTAATAAGCGCCCGCTTTAAATGCCGGCAAGATTCACATTTCCCGCAGTGTTTTTCCCCCGAGGTATAACAGCTCCATACATATTCAAGAGGAATATTATTCTCCACTGCAATCTTTACTATATCATCCTTGCCATAATTAATCAAGGGGGCTACAACTTGCGGATGGACAAGCGTTGATGTTTTAAAGACTTCCGTTAAAGATGCACGAAACTCCTCCGTATTATCAAGAAAAGTCTTCCCTTCATCTTTATTAGCACCATACAATATAAAATCATAACCGTATGAATCACAAAAACAAGCTGCTATATTTAGAAATAATGAATTCCGATTCGGAACCCATACCTGAGCAGCACTTTTCACACTATTTAAATCCTTTTCAGGAATATCGGCATCCGATACCAGAGATGTATGAGTTATATCCTTAAGCCAGTCCAACTTTATAACTTTGTGTCTAATATTATAAAAATCAGCAGCTTTTTTAGAATATTCTATTTCTTGCATAGCAGATTTTTGACCATAATCAAATGTTAACCCCAATTCAATATTATATTTAGACAGCCGATTTGAATACCCGAGCGCAACAAGCGAATCCAGCCCGCCGGATAAAAGAATTACAGATTTATTCATTATCTTCCTCATATTCTTTCAACAAATCCTTTGCCTCCAGCTTAAGGGAATCTGAATAGTTACCTGCAATTACTTCATTTAAAATACTTTTACCTTCTAAATTATAAAGTGCTATCAAAGCATTCCTTTGAACTTCATTATCCTCATCCCGCAGACATGGTTTTATAAACTTGACAGAATCTTCATCTTCACTGTTCATAATCGCTTCTATTGCATTAATTCTGACAATAGGAGAAGAGTCCATTAAAGATGCCTTCAAGGCTTTTATAATCTTTTTGTTATTAATATTAAGTTTTCCTAAGGCTTCAACTATTTTTTCTTTTAAGAACGTAAACTTATCAAAAAACGCCTGTTTAGACTCTAAAATTGATATAAGAGGATCAATAGCAGAAGTATCCCCAATCATCCCCAGTGCTGATGTTGCTGATTCTTTAAGATATACGGATTTTTCTTCTTCGTCTTTGACAACATCAAGGAGCGGTTCAACGGCATATTTGTCACCAATTCTGCCTAACGCATCTGCACAGGCTAGACGGACTTTATAATCCTCATCTTTATTATTTAAACAATATAACAAAGCACCCATCGCAGATGAGTCTTTGTAATTCGAAACGGCTTTTGCACACATAACCCGTAAAGAAGTTATAGCATCTTTATCTGTATCATCATCAGGAGCTTTACTCACGAGCATATCAAGTAATATGTTCATTGTAGTTACAGACTTATAGTCATTAGTATATTTAATAACATTTACCAGTATGTCCGGATCATGAATGTTTAATAAGCAGTAATTATAAATTTCAACCAGTTCATCCGAATCATAAAATTCTTCCAGATTAGCAATATTATTAACAACACAAGCCGTGGCAGCACTTCCGACTCCGCATCTTTCTAATATTGATTTGTAATCAAGTACTTTATTGTTCACACAAAAAAGATACTATAAAATACTCTTTTTAGCAATTATTACTATATTCTAACCCTAAATTTATTCAATTTTTATTAACAATTCTTAACATAATTCATCTTAAAAGGCAATTTTTAAAAATAGATATCCTTTATATATACATAGACAGTTTTTAAAGGAGCATATGATGAAAGAAGAAGAATTAAATGCTACAATGTCCGTTATATCAGACCCGATAAAAAATGTATATAAAATCAATTCCAGAACAGATGTTGAAGAAATTCAACGTATCTGCAGAATTTTTAATATAGCAGAACAGCAAGGCAATAAACATAGAATGCTTTCTATTAAAAATCTGGCTACGTTCAGACTTGTATTAAGCAATAACTAAGATTTAATAAAGATAATTAATAAAAGACCCGTTAGTTCGGGTCTTTTGTTTTGTATAATCTGGGTTCTACATATTTATCAATAATAACATGCTCTACAAAATCATCTATAGGCTTTATTGCAAGACCTATAGAAATAAACCCACCAATAGTTTTAATAAATTTACCTTTTAAAGTTTTGCCGCTCTGGTATTTACTTAATACGGATTTTACAGCTACGTTGGACGTTTGCCCGGCTTCCATATATTTAAGATATTGTATATATTGTTTTGTAGATTTTGTACTATCAGAAGGATTAAGCAGTTTCTTCCTTTTCGATATCAGGTCATTGATTGTATTTTCCGCATATTGTATGACATATTCTTCTTTATTAAGCTTCAGCTCATCTTTAAATTTCTGAAAATTTCTTTTAAATAAATTTCCGGAAAGATTGCGATGTTTCCTATAATCAGTACGACTTCTTACAATACTTAAAAATTCTTCTGAACACTCTTTGTCTCTGCCGTGATAAGCATGCATCTTACCGTTAGCAATAAAATCCATAGCTAATTTAGATATTTTTTCCTGACCATTAATACTTATTTTCTCATTATTGAATCTTCCCAGCCCTGAAACAAAATTTTGACCGATTTTAATAGCAACTACCGGTAAAATAAGGCTTGCAATACCTTGAAAAATAGCCTGTTTTAAACAGCGCTTTGAATCAGGGCTGTATTCAGTTTTGTCATTTTTGTATTTGTCATAAACATCTGCTCCGATATACAAAAATACAGGCGCCCAAAATAGAGTTGCAGCACTGCCTATCAAAGGCCTTAATGCTTCACCAACCTCACTTGTATATGCAGCCCCTCTAAGAGGCCATTTCATTAATGGATCTTTATAAGTACCGTCATTATTAACGGCTTTGCGATCTGCTTGAAAAATATTTTCGCAGGTTACAGCAGTTAATTTCACCTTAATCTCCTAATTTCGACTGGTCTAATAATTTTATAATAAATGAATATTAAGAATTGTAACAAAATAAATAAGTCGTGAAATTCGATATTTTTTAAATACTTTATATATACGTAAGATAAATAAAGGTATAAGAAAATGGCAAACACAGCAGCATTATTAGGAAATTTATTAGCAACTAACGCAGACATTAACTACTATACTCAGCAGTCTATTTATTGGAATGCTAAGTACGAAGCTAACAGCGCTAAGTTGG
Organism: Candidatus Gastranaerophilales bacterium; assembly: GCA_944324255.1. Lineage (GTDB taxonomy): Bacteria > Cyanobacteriota > Vampirovibrionia > Gastranaerophilales > Gastranaerophilaceae > CAG-196. Next base: position 31,787 of record CALUVM010000005.1, read on the forward strand.
AAGAACAAGTTAAATATGAAGAAAAATGGCAGAATGCATTTGATTCAGCAATTGATAACACAAAATCATTAACTGCAGGCGGCGTAACTGTTGCAGAAAATAATAAAAATGAAGTATTAGCTGATGCATACGCACACGCTAAGGTCGCTAAATATGATGAAGAACTTTCACTTGAACTGGCTGACCTTGATATTGAATACGACACTATGAAAAGTATGTATGATACAATGCTTGAAGAATTGAGAGCACAACAAGAATCCGAAAAGACTGCAACTTCTACAGCAGCTCAAGATACAGGATTGTTACAACAATAAGGTTAGATAAGGAGGTAATCCTCCTTATTAATAAACCTTGGAGGCATTGTACATTAAAGAGGCGATGGTCATTGGACCAACCCCGCCCGGCACCGGTGATATATATCCGGCAGACATTGAAACTAAATCAAAATCTACATCCCCCGTAAGTCGACCGTTAGAATCTCTGAATATTCCGACATCGACAACAACAGAATTTTTCTTATCCATCTTACATCTTACAATTTTATTTCCAACCGCAGATATAACTATATCAGCGGTTTTTATTTTGTTTTCCAAATCCTTAGTATACGAATGGCAGAGTGTTACAGTTGCATTCCTCTGTAACAGCATTTGCGCCACCGGTTTCCCGACTATATTAGAACGTCCTATTACAACGGCATCAGAGCCTTCAATAGGTATATTATATTCATCAAGCAGCATTATTATACCTTGAGGAGTTGCCGGATAGAAGTACGGAGTCAGCCCTATAGCTAACCTTCCGACATTTTCCGGTGTGAATCCGTCAACATCTTTTTTAGGAGAAATTGTCATTACGACTTTATTCTTATCTATATGGGCAGGTAACGGTAATTGCACAAGTATACCCGTAACATCCGGGTTTTCATTGTACTCTTTAATTTTTTCAAGTAGAAACTCTTCTGATACTGACTCCGGAAGCTTTAGTACAGTAGACTTTATACCGACATTTTCTGCTGCAATTTGTTTATTTTTTACGTATATTTCACTTGCAGAATTATTACCAACAAGAATTACAACAAGGTGAGGCTGCTTTTCCAGGTTAGAAACCCGTTCCTTTACTTTATCAAGAATTTTTATAGATAAGGCTTTACCGTCTAATATCATCTATTATACTCCTGAGGTAAGTTTAGTCTAAAATATAAGTGGTTTACCGCGTCTTTCACCATATCCGAATCTCTTGTAATAGAACCTTTTGCCAGTTCAGAATCGTACGGAATTGAACCTAATATTTCCATATCAGATTCTTTTATAAAACCGTAAACCTCTGTCATATCTTTGTTTTCTGCTTTATTAATAACTACGCCAAGCTGTCCGCCTGCTGCATATTTTGCAGAGTATTCATGAATACGCTTAGCTAAATTTATTGATTCAATCATAGGATTTGCAATAACGAGAGTTAGATCAATATCAACATCAACCAGCTGATTTAAATATTTTAAATCAAATTCACAATCAAATATAACAAAATCATATCTCTCAATAACTTTTTGCAATGCATCATTTATTTGACCGGTAATAGGACACCTGCAATCTTTAGAGCCAACAAGCCAGGAAACAATTATATCTACATTATCATCAAGAGATACTATAATATCTTCCATTGCCCATTCGACATATTCTTGTTTAGTCATATGCTGGGGAATACCGGTTCTATATTCATGCTTACCGCTTCTTATACCGTAAATTGTATTTCTAATATCAAGTCCGAAAGTATGCCCCAACTCACCTGTCAAATCATTATCAAAAAGCAATATTGATTTTTCCGGAAAGTGCTCCCTTAATACGGACAACAAAGCTTTTGTAATTGTTGTTTTCCCGCTTCCGCTTTTACCTGTAACAGCTATCTTTATAGTCAAAATAATACCTCTTTTTGTTTATTTTACCATAAACCTGACATATACAACATTTTGCATAAAATGATGTTAAAAAGAGAAAGAAATCCACGAATAAAAGAAATAAACAAAATAAACAAATATAATACATGATTTTATACAAAATGCCGTATTATAAAATTCTTTATAAAAAAAAAAACGGCGCTGGTTTTAACCAGCGCCGTTAATATTCTCTCTTAATTATTCCTTATCTGATTTATCATCACTTACAAGTAAATCAGGAGAACCAAACATACCTTCAATTTCTTCTAAAATTGCAGAAGGTTTTCTTGCTTGATTTCTTTGAGCTGCACGTTTCTGAGCTTCTCTATCACGTTCTTCACTTGCAAATGTGAGATGATGGAAACCTGTACCTGCAGGTATAAGACGACCGATAATAACGTTTTCTTTCAAACCTCTTAACATGTCTTTCTTACCCTCTACAGCAGCTTCTGTAAGTATTCTTGTGGTTTCCTGGAATGATGCGGCTGAAATAAAGCTTTCTGTGTTCAAGGATGCTTTTGTTATACCTAAAAGCATATGTTCGCAAGTTGCTTCATTACCACCTTTTTCCTTGATTTCCTTATTTTCATTTTCAAAAGCTTGAACTTCAATAAGTTCACCAGGTAACAAGTTTGTATCACCAGGATCAACAACTCGAACCTTCTTGGTCATCTGACGAACAATAATTTCAATGTGTTTATCTGCGATTTCTACACCTTGTGAACGATATACACGTTGAACTTCGTCAACAAGATATTGCTGTGCGACTTCCGGTCCGCATAATCTGATAACATCATGAGGGTTAAGAGGTCCGCTTGTTAACGGCTGACCCTTCTTAATCTTCTGTTTATTCTGGACAACAATACTTGCATCAATTGCAAATTTAATTTCAGTTCTTGTTCCTTCGTCTGATACTAAGAACAATCTTGGAACCTCATCTTCAATAACAATTTCGGCAGTTCCATCATATTCTGCAAGAATTGCACAGTCTTTTGGTTTTCTAGCTTCCAAAAGTTCTTCAACTCTCGGAAGACCTTGAACAATATCGCCTGTTTTTTCTCTTTCGAATACAAGAGTTGCAAGCATATCACCTCTTAACACAAGAGAACCTTCTTCAACCTGCAGCATTGTACCTGGGCTGATTAAGTACGGACGACCGTTTCTTATTGTTACAGACTTCGGTGAAACATCAACTATCATACCGGAAACAGGAGCCGCTTCGCCTGAAGAAGCTAACTCTGAATCAAGCTTGATGAAATCACCTTTCTTAACAGAAGGTTTTGATTTCGTATTGACTACTGTTTCATAGTTTGCACAATTGATAAGCAGTCTTCTTGATTCTGCAACATCACCTTTAATTGATGCAACACCATCATTAATTGCTAATACCTCTGTCTTAGCTACCGGTGTTTTTGGTTCAATAACCTGACCGTTTTCAACAAGTAATTCTGTTTGTAAAGAAGAATTCATCTTAGAATTACCTTCTAATTCACGGCGTACAATCAGTGTTTCAAGAACAACAATCTTCAATGCACCTTTGTTATCGAGTTCAACTAACCCTTTTAAATGAGATAAATAACCTTGCATTTGAAGAACCAAGCTTGTTCTTGTTAATGTTGCACCATCAAGATTTCTAACTCTTGCACCGTCTTTAAATTGTAACTGAGTTACAGGAACTATATTAATAAGTTCATCTGTAGTATTAAATCCGATTGATACATCTTTTTGCTCAATATACATCGGTTGAACCGGTCTTACAAGAATTTGAACAGGTTTATCCTCTAAAGATTCTTCATCCAGAGATAGTGTAGTGTCAATTTCTTCATCAAGATCATCAATATCAAGATCGTCAAAATCCATCTCCATTACAGTAACAATAGAAGTTTCTTTAGCTTTAACACCTTTCGCAATTGTTGTTCCGGCTTCAACTACAGCACCTTCTTCAACTTTAAGTTCAGATATACTTGATAATGTGTGAACTTCTCCAGGTCTGATTGTTACTTCATGAATAACTTCATTGAATTCTTTAAATTCAACAACACCATCAATATGGCAGTACACATCCTTAACTACTTCTGTACCGGCAGTTACAAATGTACCGTTCTCAACCATCTTAAGGTTTGAATCTTTATTAATTTGATGGACTTCTTCCGGAACAAATACGATATTACCAGGTTTTGTTACTATTTGATTATCATCAACTTCAACATCAACATATCTTATTTCACCGGAAGATGATACTGCACACTCATCATCAACAAGCTCTGCAATAATCATGCCATTCTCTACAGTTGTATCAACAGGAGCTTTAACAATATATTTTTCCCCTGTTTTCTTAACTGTCCACAATTGTTCTTTCTTGGTTTGTTCAAATGTAGCATTTGAAGGCATTAAAGAAGCAATTACAATTGTAATTTCTTTACCCTGAACAATTTTATTAATTTTATTCTTACCAGATTTAATAACTTCTACTTCTAAATCTTCAGAATATCTGACTTCACCGCCATGTTCTGAAATCATTAATGTTTCAGCTAACTTATCACCGGCTTTAACCTTCTGTTCGTCAGAAACAAGTACTTTTGAACCGCCAGGGAGATTATATACATCGCCGCCTATAATCCATACAATACCATTTTTGTTTGCTGTTCTTGAGATATTGCCTTGTCTGTCTTTCTTTTCATCAGCAACAAAGTCTTCAAACAGAACAACACCTGACATATCAGAATTAATATCTTTTGTAGCCTTTTCAGTCAAACGACCTGAATCATTAGCAGATGGTCTGAATTCAGCCAGTTTGTATTCTTTTTCAACCTTTTGTCCGTTTTCAAAGAATATTGTAGCACCGGCTGGAATATGATATTTTTCAGATTTTTTACCGTTGGTAATTTCAATTTCAGCTTCATAAATAGAAACTTTAACTATATCACCGTGACGGGTTCTTAATTCTCTTGTTTTAATATCAGAAACAACTGTTCCTGCTGCATTAGCGTGGATTTCTCTTGTTGCTTCTTTAACTCCTACCGCACCACCGGTGTGGAAAGTTCTCATTGTAAGCTGTGTACCAGGTTCACCAATTGACTGCGCTGCTATAATACCAATAGCTTCACCGACATCTACCAATTTCTGAGTTGTCATAGCCCAGCCATAGCATTTCTGGCAAACACCATATTCAAGTCCGCAGGTTAATCCTGAACGAACCTTTAATTCTTGAAGATTTAAGTGGGCAATTTTCTTAATATCTTTTCTGTCCATTGTTGTATTTTTAGCTACTAACAATGTTTTTCCATCTTCATCATATATATCTTCAGCGACAGTTCTTCCTAATAATCTGTCAATTAACGGAACAATAACATTATCACCATCGCATATAGGTTTCATATTAATATATTTATCAGTACCGCAATCTTCAGCACGAATAATAACATCTTGAGCTACATCAACAAGACGTCTTGTTAAGTATCCGGAGTCAGCTGTTTTAAGAGCGGTATCAACAAGACCTTTACGGGCACCGTATGAAGAAATGATGTATTCTGTAACAGACAAGCCTTCTTTAAAGTTTGAAGTAATAGGCATGTCAACGATTTGCCCCTGTGCATCAGCCATCAAACCTCTCATACCAACGAGCTGTGATACCTGAGATAAGTTACCTCTCGCACCTGAGAATGCCATCATATATACCGGATTTAGTTTATCAAAGTTCTCAACAACCTGTTCTGTTAATCTTGCTGTTGTTTCAGACCAGGTGTCAATAACTTTTGTATATCTTTCAACTTCTGTAATTTCACCTTTAAGGTATCTGTTTGTTGATTTTTCAATCTCAGCTTCTGCTTCTTTTAAAAGTTCTTTCTTTGATTCAGGAACTGTAAGGTCAGCAATTGAAATTGTTACACCTGATTTTGTTGCATATTTATATCCGAGATTTTTAAGTGTATCTGCAAGATCTGCAGTTTTTGCTCCGCCATACTCAAGATAGATTTGGGCAAGAAGTTTATTCAAACCCTTTTTGTCCATTTGCTTATTAATGAACTCAGGAGTATGACTTTTGTGTGTATAAGTATTTTCCATCTTTATATATTCCTCAATTTCTTTAAATTCTTATTTACACTTTCGTTAAGCTAAAGCTTTTCGAACTGCTTCATTGAAAATAATCCTACCAACCGTAGTTTCAATTCTCTTACCTTTTTCATCACGAACAACAATCTTATCGTGCAGAGTGATGACTTTAGCTTCTAAAGCAGCTACAGCGTCGTCAAAGCTATAGAAATAACCTTTCACTTCTTGTTCAGGGTCTTTTAATATAGTCAAATAGTAAAGCCCTAAAACCATATCTTGTGAGTGAGTAATGATAGGTTTTCCGTTAGCAGGAGCAAGTATGTTGTTAGTAGCTAACATGAGCATTCTTGCTTCTGTCTGAGCTTCAATTGAAAGCGGAACGTGAACAGCCATTTGGTCACCGTCGAAGTCAGCATTAAATGCCGTACAAACAAGAGGGTGAAGTTGAATAGCTCTGCCTTCTACCAATTTAGGTTCAAATGCTTGAATACCAAGTCTGTGAAGGGTCGGAGCACGGTTCAATAATACCGGATGACCGTCAATTATTTCTTCCAGTATATCCCAAACTTTTGCATCAGAACGTTCAATCATTTTCTTAGCAGATTTAATGTTTTGAACATATCCTCTTTCAATAAGTTTATTTACAACAAACGGTTTAAATAGCTCGATAGCCATTTCTTTAGGAAGACCGCACTGGTTAAGTTTTAAAGAAGGACCAACAACAATAACAGAACGACCTGAGTAGTCAACACGTTTACCTAACAAGTTTTGACGGAAACGACCTTGTTTACCTTCAATAATATTAGATAAAGATTTTAATGCTCTGTTGTTAGGACCAACAACAGTTCTTCCTCTTCTACCGTTATCAATAAGAGCGTCAACAGCTTCCTGTAACATACGTTTTTCATTTCTTACAATAATTTCAGGAGCACCCATTTCCAAAAGTCTTTGTAAACGGTTGTTCCTGTTGATAACTCTTCTATATAAATCGTTTAAGTCTGATGTAGCGAATCTGCCGCCGTCTAACTGTACCATCGGTCTTAAATCCGGAGGAGTTACAGGCAATACATCCATAATCATCCAGGTCGGATCTGTTTCAGAAGAAATTAATGAATCAAGAAGTCTTAATCTCTTGATTAACTTACCTTTCCTTTGAACAGATGTTACATGACCTGCAAGTTCAGTTCTGATTTCTTCTGCAAGTTCTTTCACATTGATTTCACTTAAAAGCTTCTTGATAGCTTCCGCTCCGATACCGACTTCAAGCTTGGATTCTTCATTTTCCATCATAAAGTCTTCATATTCTTCTTCGCTTAGAAGTTGTAACTTTTTGAACGGGCTATCAGCCGGATCTATAACAACATAGTTATTGAAATAGATAACCTGCTCAAGATCTTTCAAAGTCATATCAAGAAGTAAGCCCAGGTAAGAAGGAATACCTTTTAAGAACCAGATATGAGATACAGGAGCAGCTAAAGCAATATGTCCCATTCTGTGACGTCTTACTTTAGAATCCGTAACTTCAACACCGCATCTTTCGCAGATAATACCTTTATGTCTTACTCTTTTATATTTTCCGCAATAGCATTCCCAGTCCTTTGTAGGTCCAAAAATTCTTTCGCAGAACAAACCATCTCTTTCAGGTTTTAAAGTTCTGTAGTTAATTGTTTCAGGTTTTGTAACCTCACCGTATGACCACTTCAAAATTCTTTCAGGTGAAGCGATACTGATACGTATATAATCAAAATAATCAATACTAGTAGACAATTTTAATTCTCCTTATATTTCACCGAGTGTTGTAGATGTATCAAAGAAGTTAATATTTAACAACTCTGAATCTATATCTGATAAAGTTCTTTTTGGAGCAGACTTTCTAACATCGTCCATATCACTCATCAAATCTACTTCAACACCATTTTTCTTCGCAACTGTAATATCAAGTCCAATACTTTGCAATTCTCTTACAAGTACCTTGAATGATTCCGGAATACCAGGTCTAGGGATATTATCACCTTTAACGATAGCTTCATAAGCTCTGTTTCTTCCGTTAACATCATCTGACTTAATAGTTAACATTTCTTGAAGTGTATAAGCCGCACCGTATGCTTCTAGTGCCCATACTTCCATTTCACCGAATCTTTGTCCGCCGAACTGAGCCTTACCACCTAACGGCTGTTGTGTAACGAGAGAGTAAGGACCTGTTGAACGAGCGTGGATTTTATCATCAACAAGGTGGACAAGTTTCAGGATATAAGATAAACCAACTGCAATAGGTTCATCAAACGGTTCACCGGTTCTACCATCAATTAAGTATACTTTACCGTCTTCTCTAACCCAATCACAGCCTGATTCTTTTATACCTCTTAAAAGTTCTGCCTTCGTTGCAATTTCAGATTGGTTTTCACCATATCTTTCATCAAATGAAGGTGCTTCATAATGTTCTTTTGTAAGGTATGCAGCCAAACCTAACAAGCATTCATAAGTTTGACCAACATTCATACGGGAAGGAACACCCAGAGGGTTCAATACTATATCAACAGGGGTACCATCAGGAAGGAACGGCATATCTTCTTTTGGTAAAATTCTTGAAACAATACCTTTGTTACCGTGACGTCCTGAAAGCTTATCACCTACAGATACTTTACGTTTCTGAGCTATATATACTCTAATAACTGTATTAGCCCCCGGTGGAAGTTCATCACCTTTTTCTCTGTCAAATACTTTAACATCAAGAACTCTTCCGCCTTCACCATGAGGAACTCTAAGAGAATTATCTTTTACATCTCTTGCTTTTTCAGCAAAGATTGCTCTTAAAAGTTTTTCTTCAGGCGGATGTTCAGATTCGCCCTTAGGTGTAACTTTACCTACCAATATATCATCAGCATAAACTCTTGCACCTATACGAACAATACCTCTTTCATCCAAATGTCTTAAAGCTTCTTCTGAAACATTCGGGATCTCTCTGGTAATTTCTTCAGGTCCTAGTTTAGTCTGTCTTGCATCAATTTCCAATTTTTCGATGTGAACTGATGTAAAGATATCATCATGAACACATCTTTCTGATAACAGGATAGCATCTTCGAAGTTATAACCTTCCCAAGGCATATATGCTACCAGAATATTTTTACCAATTGAAAGCTCTCCGCAGCTTGTTGATGCACCGTCGGCAATTACATCACCTGCTTTAACCTTATCACCTTCTTTTACAATAGGTTTCTGGTTAATACAAGTATCCTGGTTAGAACGGACATATTTCATTAATGTATGGAAATGTCTGTTGCCATTTATATCTCTTATAACGATTTCTTCACCGACAACTCTTTCTACAACGCCATCTACTTTTGCACAAACTACCATACCGGAGTCTTTCGCAACTCTTCTTTCCATACCGGTACCAACAACAGGTCTCTCTGTAATAAGAAGAGGTACTGATTGACGCTGCATGTTTGATCCCATCAATGCACGGTTAGCATCATCGTGTTCAATAAACGGAATCATTGAAGTCGCAACAGAAATAATCTGAATAGGACAAACACCTACATAGTCAACTTTAGAAGATTCGCACATTGTAAATTCAGATCTGTAACGAACCGGAACCTGCGCATCTTTGAAAGTTTTATCCGAATTCAATTTAACGTCAGCCGGAGCACAACGATAATTTTCATCCTCATCTGCTGTCATATATACAACTTCGTCAGTAACTTTACCGTCTTTTACAACAAAGAACGGAGATTCAATAAATCCGTAATCATTAACTCTTGCGTGAGTAGCTAATGAACCAATCAAACCGGCGTTCGGACCTTCCGGAGTTTCAATAGGACAAATACGTCCATAGTGAGAAGGGTGAATATCACGAACTGCAAAACCTGCCCTTTCTCTCTGCAAACCGCCAGGTCCTAAAGCTGAAATACGTCTTTTGTGAGTTAATTCAGCAAGCGGATTAATCTGATCCATGAACTGAGATAATTGAGAACTTCCGAAGAATTCTTTTAATGAAGCCACAAGAGGTTTTGTATTTAATAAGTTCAACGGAGTTAATGTTTCAGAATCTTGAAGAGTCATTCTTTCTTTAACTATTCTTTCGATTCTTGAAAGCCCAACTCTGAACTGGTTTTGAAGAAGTTCGCCAACTGAGCGGATTCTTCTGTTACCTAAGTGGTCAATATCATCTAAAGAACCTTCGTCATAAGTTAAGTTAATTAAGTATTCAATTGAAGCTACAATATCTTGAACAGTTAAAGTTCTTGTACTATTAGGAATATTTAAGTTCAATTTTTTATTTAATTTATAACGACCTACACGACCAATATCGTATTTCTTATCATCAAAAAATCTTGATTCAAGAATTTGGCGTCCGCCTTGAGCAGAGGCAGGATCACCCGGTCTTAGTTTCTTATATAAGTCAATTAATGCATCATCTGTAGTTTCTGTGGTATCTTTATCCAGTGTTTTCTTTAAGAATTCAAAGTGTGTAAATAAAGATTCCATCTCAGAAACAGTAATACCCATTGCTTTCAATAACGTAGTAGCAAGGATTTTTCTGTTTTTATCTATTTTAACGTAAATAATATCGTTAGAATCAGTTTCAATCTTTAACCATGCCCCGCGGTTAGGAATCATCGTAGCATTATAAAGTCTTTTACCGGTAGGGGAAATTTCACGTTTGAAATAAACACCAGGCGAACGAACGATTTGAGAAACGATTACACGTTCGGCACCGTTAACAATGAAAGTACCTTTGTCAGTCATTGTAGGAATATCGCCGATGTAAACTTCCTGTTCTTTTATTTCACCGCTGTCACGATTAACAAGTCTAACCATAACACGGAGTTGTTTTGCATAAGTTGCATCGTGAATACGTGCTTCTTCAACAGTATATTTTGCATTGTCAAATGTGTAATTCGGCAAGAAATGAAGCTCTAATCTGCCTGTGTAATCTTTAACAGGGGAAAATGCAAGAAGCTCTTCTTTCAAACCTTCTTTTAAAAACCATTCAAATGATTTTTTCTGCACGTCAATTAAATCCGGTAAATCATCCAAACGAGTATTAGGTATACCCATAGGAGTTACTCTTTTTGCATATTTTGTCGACATTAATTCACCTCATCTATTCTAATGATGTACGTTCTATATAAAAATTTTTTAATCTACTTTATTTCGGACATAATTATCCCATGTACATGTTTTCATGTTATTCCATCGTACAACATCAAAAAAGGGAGTCAAGTTGATAAGGGTATAACTTACAATTTTTCAAGTGTCATCTTTACAAAAATTTACAAAAGTTAGAGAAGAGTGAAAATTAAATAGTATGATTATACAATCTAAATACCCGACTTAACTGAATCTTGCAAAGACTTTATCAATGTTTTTCAGATAGTCTTCTATGTTGAAACACTCATTAAGTTCAGATTCCGATAGAATATTTTCACTTTCCAGTCCGTTTCTAAAGTTGCCACCGTTAAGAGCATTGAGAGCATGCTTCTGCACAATCCTATATGCATCCTCTCTCGTGTAGCCTTTTTCTTCAACCAGCTTAAGCATAACTTTTTGCGAATAGATAACCCCGCCGTATAATTGAGTATTTTTAAGCATATTTTCCGGGTGTACAACCAGATTTTCAATAACATCTTTAAAGCGATAAAGCATGAAATCTATTAATATCAGAGAATCAGGGAAAATAATTCTTTCCGCTGAAGAATGTGAAATATCTCTTTCGTGCCATAAATTTATATTTTCAAAAGCCGTAATCATATTAGAGCGTACTACACGAGATAAGCCGCACAAATTCTCGCAAAGAACAGGATTTTTCTTGTGAGGCATGGCAGAAGAACCTTTTTGCTTCGCCCCGAACCCTTCTTCAAGCTCTCGAACTTCTGTTTTTGCAAGATGCCTAATTTCGGTCGCATATTTTTCAATAAGAGAAGCAAGAAGGGCTAATTCAGACATAAATTTAGCATGTCTGTCACGAGAAATAATTTGAGTAGAAATCTTTGCCGGTTTCAGTCCCAATTTTTCACAGGCTAATTTTTCTACTTCTACAGGCAAATTACTGTATGTGCCGACAGGGCCAGAAATTTGCCCGACGGAAATTTCATCAAGTGCAAATTCAAAGCTTTTCTTTGCTCTTGTTAATTCATCCAGCCAATTAAGCAGTTTAAACCCGAATGTTATAACTTCCGCATGCACGCCATGAGAACGCCCTATACAAATCGTATCTTTATAAATAAAGGCTTTTTCTTTTATCACATTTATTAGTTCATCCAAATCCTTGAGAATAATATTTGAACTGTCTTTTATCTGTAATGCAAATGCCGTATCAATAACATCGGAACTTGTAAGACCCATATGAATATATTTAGCATTGTCAGCACCGACAGACTCATTCACTGCAGTCAAAAAGGCAATTACATCATGCTTCACTTCACGCTCAATTTCGTCAATTCGCTCCACGGTAAAAGAAGCTTTATTTTTAATTTTACAGAGTGCCTCTTCCGGTATGATTCCTAACTCTGAATAAGCTTCACATACAGCAATTTCAACTTTTAAATAATAATTGAATTTTACCCCTAAATCCCAGATTTTTTTTATTTCTTCACGTGAATATCTTTCTATCATAGTTGAATTATATAATAAATATTCTTTAAAAAGAAGTGTGTGTAAATTTTATTCAAATTAATACTTATTTACTAGTCAAATGACCAGTATTTTAAATTATTATCCACCTATATGATAGCAATATCTCAAAAAGGAGGATAGTGTATGGAAAGATTTAATCATGAATTAACAGGAAGAGAAGTTGAGTATTTGTCACTTTCAACAATGGGCTTTAAAAACAGAGAAATTGCTAAGATACTATGCGTTACAGACAGCACGGTAAAGAAAGCCTTTGAAAAGATTTATAGTAAATTAAATGCAAAGAACAATTCTAGCGCAGTAGGCATAGGTTACGCAAAGGAAATTTTAAGTAACAACGTAATTATTGACTGCGGAAACAGGTATAATGTCGCCAGGGAATACATTATGCCATTTCTGGTTTAACAATAAAAAAGCAAATTCCGGCATGCCTTTATAAAAACCGTTTAAAATTACCTCTCTTAAAAGAAGTTAAAATTTTTGATTATTAAAAGAGGATAAGTTTCTTATGCTTTGTTGAGGGAAAAAGCAGGAAATTTTTATCCTTTAGCATTTAACACTGCCCTGCTTGATAATAGTATGTATCATTGTGATTCTGCATTTAATAAACTACTTGTTAAATATCGTTACAAAAATTCACAATTTGCCGAATATAAAGTTTTAATTCAAGATAAGTATATACTTTACAACAGATTATAATGATTGTATTATTATATTGTAGATTGGAGGGAATTTGGCAGAGAGGTTCAAAATTCAGGGTGGCGAAACATTAAAAGGCGAAGTCTCAATTGGCGGCGCCAAGAATTCTGTTCTCAAACTTTTAGCAGCTACCATCCTCGTCAAAGGTTCTACTAAAATCTATAATGTTCCTCAATTAACAGATGTTGAGATTATGCTTAATGTTTTGTCTGATTTAGGAGCCAAATTTACTTATGATAAAGAAGAGAAATCCGTTGTCATAGATGCTTCAAACATTACCTCAATTACTGCTAAATACGAGCTTGTAAGCAAAATGAGAGCATCTTTTATAATTTTAGGGGCATTAATATCAAGATGCAGAGAGGCTATTGTAGCTCTTCCGGGAGGATGTGCAATAGGAGAAAGACGGGTAGACTTCCATATTAGAGGCTTGGAAGCAATGGGGGCAAAAATCAAAATTGAAAACGGTTATGTTCATGCCAAAGCCCCAAAACTTAAAGGAACAGATATTTATCTTGATATTCCGTCTGTAGGAGCAACCGAAAATCTTATGCTGGCATCTGTTACGGCGGAAGGATCTACAAGAATTCAAAATGCTGCTCAGGAGCCGGAAATTGTTGATTTAGCTAATTTCTTAAACACTATAGGTGCAGATATATCAGGAGCAGGCACTTCCGAAATTGTTATCAACGGAGTAAAGCTTGAAAGCTTACATCCGGCAGAATACACTACAATTCCTGACAGAATTGAAGCCGGAACGTTTATGGCAGCAGTTGTTGCGACCAAAGGGAAAGCTCTTATAAGGAATGTATATCCTGCACATTTAACTTTCTTTAATGATAAGTTAATCAAAATGGGTGCAAGCATCAAACTTGCTGAACCTACAGTGATTGAAGTCAGCTGCAGAAACAGGCTTAACTCCATTAATTTTGTTACACAGCCTTATCCCGGATTCCCGACAGATTTACAAGCAATTGCAATGACACTTTTGACAACTGCAAACGGCGTAGGCATTATTACCGAAAGCCTTTATGAAAACAGATTTATGCAGGTTCCGGATTTAAGAAGAATGGGGGCTGATATTCATCAGGACAGAAATCATGCCATTGTAAAAGGTGTAAAAAACCTTACGGGAGCAACCGTTGCTGCAAGCGACCTGAGAGCGGGCGCAGCTCTTGTTATTGCAGCCTTGATGGCAAACGGAGAATCTCAGGTTGAAAAGCTGCACCATATAGACAGAGGATATGAGGCTTTTGAATACAAATTACAAAGACTAGGAGCAAAGATTATCCGATATAATGATGAAGAGGTTACTAATTTAACTAAGGGGGTGCTGAATGAGTCCCGCTTATAAAAGATGGTATGACCATGACCCGAAATTATTAGAAGTTATAGAACTTCTTAAAAATTATCAGGATGAACTTAGAGAACATGCTGTAGTTTTTTTGGATAAACTTGAAGAAAAAGTTTCAAAAGAAGCTCTTGATAGATTTTATGACTTAGTTAAGCCAGTAAATGGTTCCAGGTGGTATGACAAAGACCCGATTATCTCAAAAACTGTTGAAATATTACGTGTTGTGCCTCCAGAAGTTCAAAGTGCCTGTGCTGAAAGATTTATTTCTGCTATAAAAGAAATGGGAATAGAGTACGAAAGCCCGAATTTTAAAGAATGAAACTTGAAAATTCCTCTTTTTTTGACAACTTAGTCAGAAAAATTAAACGACAAAAAAGTTTTACATTGACCGGTTTAACCTCATTCAGCCGGCTTCTACTGCTGAATTATATTTGCAGACTCTCCGGAAAAAGAGTTCTATTTATAACCTCTACCGAGCAAGCGGGGAGTAAATATGAAACTGATTTAAATAAACTCTTCAATCTGGAAGCAAATTTGATGCCGTTTCAGAATGTTTCTCCATATGAAACTCTCCAAGGAAATATTTATGACTATCAAAAACAGATTGATATTTTAA
Source organism: Candidatus Gastranaerophilales bacterium (assembly GCA_944324255.1). Taxonomy (GTDB): domain Bacteria; phylum Cyanobacteriota; class Vampirovibrionia; order Gastranaerophilales; family Gastranaerophilaceae; genus CAG-196. The sequence goes on from CALUVM010000005.1 coordinate 47,075, forward strand.
TCTCTAAACCTCAAGTTGTAATTGCTCCTGTCAGAGTCTTAACAGAAAAATTTCCGGAATACAGATTTTTTAAGGAAAACTCCTTAAACCTTAAAATAGGAGATTCCATAACCCAGCAGGAACTTTTAAAAATATTGATAAAACTCGGCTACAAACGCTCTACGATGGTTTCTGATATAGGGGAATTTTCTATAAGAGGAGATATTTCTGATATCTTTTCACTCCACGAAAATCCAGTAAGAATTGAATTCTGGGGAGATGAAATCGTTGATATCAGATTCTTTAATAACGAAACTCAAAAATCTATAGAAAAAATTCAAGAGATAAATATAAAACCGCTTTATAAATTCGTCCTGCCTCCAAGCCCGCCAAAAGAATTTTCACAAAAACTAAAAGAACAATTTAATGAAGAAGGTTACTTTGAGGGGATAAATGTATACCAATCTTATTTTAACCCGAATCTTGTCAGCATACTTGATTATTTTGATGAATATATCCTCATATATGATGAGTATGCAGAGCTTTCTGCAAAGCTTACCCAGATAGATGAAAGTTTAATTAACTCTTATAATGAAGCTTTAAAGCTTAACTTGATAGAGCCACTAAAAGAAATTAACCATTTTTCTGATACGGAGATTATTCAAAAAGCGGCAGGTCTGCCAAAAATAAGCTTAAACAACTTTTTATCCGATGAAACCAACGAAGTTATTGATATTGATTCAAGAAATATTCCTATTTTTGATGCTGACATGGATAAAGCTGCAGAGTTTATTCTGAAAAAAAAGAATTATCAAATAACAATTGCAACAGACTACAAAGAAAGAGTAAAAGAAGTTCTCGGTGAATACGGAATATTTAATATTGAATACATAGATAATATTAACTCTATGGGAACAGAAATTCCTGACGGGAAAATTCTTATTATTACAGATAGAGAACTCTTTAACAAACGGCAAAAGGAAGTTCCTTCAGGCAGGAAACGTAAATATAAAGAAAAAGCCGAATACATAGAAAGCATAAACGATATTAAAGAAGGGGAATACGTTGTCCATACGATTCACGGAGTCGGAATTTATAAAGGACTTACCAAGCAAGAATTTGACGGACAATTAAAAGATTATTTAACAATAGAATACGCAAATAACGATAAACTACATATCCCCGCAGAACAAATTAATATGCTTTGCCGTTACAGAGGCTCCGGACAGATAAAGCCTAAACTATCCAGAATGGGCGGCTCTGATTGGGAAAACACTAAAACCAGAGTTAAAAAAGAGGTTGAAACTATCGCTTACGACCTATTAAGACTTTATGCCAGAAGAAAAATGCAGGAAGGGATAGCTTTTGCTCCAGATTCACCTCTACAATTAGAGATGGAGGACGCCTTTGAATATACAGAAACACCTGATCAGGCAAAAGCAATAAATGAAGTCAAAACCGATATGGAAAGTACAACCCCTATGGATAGACTTATTTGCGGAGATGTCGGGTTCGGGAAAACAGAAGTTGCGATGAGAGCAATGTTTAAAGCCGTAACCTCCTTAAAACAAGTCGCCGTAATTGTCCCGACAACAGTTCTAGCGCTCCAGCATTATCAGACAATTTCAGACAGATTCAAGCCTTTTGGTATTGATGTTGAACTTCTCTGCAGATTTAGAAGTTCAAAGGAACAAAAAGAAACTTTAAAAAATCTTGCAACCGGGAAATGCGATGTTGTGGTCGCAACCCATGGTCTTTTACAGGATAAGGTAATTTTCAAAGACCTCGGACTGCTTGTTATTGATGAAGAACACAGGTTTGGAGTAAGACACAAGGAAAAACTAAAAGAATTTAGAGAGAATATTGATATTATATCTATGTCTGCGACCCCGATACCTAGAACACTTTATATGTCATTATCAGGGATTAAAGATATTTCTATAATAAACACCCCGCCTCAGAACAGACTTCCAATAAAAACTTTTGTAGGCGAATTCAACGAACAAACAGTCAAAAATGCCATTGTTAATGAACTGGATAGAGACGGACAAGTATTCTATCTTTATAACAGAGTCGAAACCATAGAAGAATTCAGGCTGGAGCTCCAAAAACTCGTACCTAATGCCAGAATTGCGGTAGGTCACGGGCAATTAAGCGAAAAACAGCTGGAAGATGTTATTATAGGATTTGATAACCACGAAAGTGATATACTTTTATGCACCACAATTATTGAAAACGGTTTAGATATACCTAATGCCAACACAATAATTATTCATGAAGCAGATAAACTCGGATTAGCCCAGCTCTACCAGCTCAGAGGAAGAGTCGGAAGAAGCGAAAAACAGGCTTATTGTTACTGCTTCTACAAAAAGAATAAAGAACTTACACAGGAAGCATCAGAAAGATTAAAGGCAATAAAAGAATTCACAACTCTCGGCAGCGGATACAGAATCGCAATGAGAGATGTTGAAATAAGAGGGGTTGGTAATATTTTAGGAACTAAACAGCACGGACACATGGTTAATGTCGGATTTGACACCTACTGCCAGCTTCTTGAAGAAACTGTACAAGAGCTTAAAGGAGAAACTGTACGAACTCAAAAACCGGCAATCGTGGATATTAATGTTACAGCATTTATCCCTGATGAATGGGTGGGGTCTAAAGAACAAAAAATGATTGAATATAAAAGACTTGCTGATGTCAAAAACGAAACAGAACTTGACTATATTGTATCTGAGTGGAAAGACCGTTTTTCAAGGATTCCGGAAGAGGTTGAAAACCTTATAAAATTAATAAAACTCAGACTTCTTGCAACCGGCTGCACAATAGCACTGTTAAGAGAAACCGCAGATAATATAAGAATCTATACTCCATTCAGCCAGTATGAATGGAATATAATTAAAAATAATCTTGATAAGAATATATTAAGAAGAGTTAAATATACCCTCGCTCCTAAGAGCTGTACTGACGGGAAATCTATAATTCTCGTTAATAATAAATATACGGGATTTGAAGAAATGTTTAACATTTTATCAAGTTTGTTTTATGATATTAAAAAAACTATGAACATGTATAAATAAGGTCTATAAGAGGAGTATTTAAATGAAGAAATTTTTAACTTGTACTGCTATTTCAGCGGTAATTATGCTTTCAGGTTGTACTTTTTTGAAAAATAATAACGGTATTGTTAAAGTAAACAATACGATTATTACTCAAGCTCAATTTGACGAAGCTTTTGACAAAACTATTGATAATTCTATATTTAAAGCTTTTGGAGGAGCTGATAATTTCAAAAAAACCGACGACAATATAATGTACAATATTTTTAAAGAAAAAGTTATGAATGAACTTATTGTTAAAACTCTTCTTAATCAAGAAATTGAAAAACGAGGAATAAAAGTTACAAAAGAAGATGTCGAAAATGAAATGAAATCCGTAGTTGATAAAGTGGGTTCAAAAGAAGAACTTAATACTCTATTAAAGCAAAGAGGCATCTCTAATGCAGAATTTACGGAAGATTTAAGAACGCAGGTTGAAATTAAAAAACTTATTAATAGTATACAAAAAATTAGTATTTCAGATAGTGATGCACAAAAGTATTACAATACCCACCCGTCAGAGTTTAAGCACGGGGAACAAGTCAGAGCTTCGCACATTCTGATTTCCGCCGATACTCTCCAAATTATAAGAGATCTCAAAGCAAAAAATCCTAACATTTCACCGGAAGATTTAAACAAACAGGTTGATAAGATTTTGGCTGAACAAAAAGCAAAGGCAGAAGCTATACTATCTGAAGTTAAAGCAAATCCTGATAACTTTGCACAAATTGCCCAAAAGAAATCTGATGACAGAGCCAGCGGTGAAAGAGGAGGGGAATTGGGTTTCTTTACAAAAGAAGCAATGGTTCCAGAATTTGCCAAAGCAGCTTTTTCTATGAAGCCTAATACCATATCGGATACAATTATTAAAACTCCATACGGTTATCATATAATTAAAGTTACTGATAGAATGGAAGCAGGAGTAACCCCTTATGCAAAAGTAAAAGACGAAATTAAGTTTGTCCTGGAAACTCAAAAACAAATGGCAGTATTGAAAAATCTTACATCAGGATTAATGAAAAGTGCAAAAATTGAATATATTGATGAATCCTTCAAACCTGGAAATGCTGCAATAGAAGCTGCAAAACCAGAGAAAAAATAATTTTATAGCTTATAAAGGTGCTGCGGTTTGAATAAACTGCAGCACCTTTTACATTTTGTTACATCAATTAATAAATTACGTGATATAATCTTGTTATATTAATTAAGGAGATATAAATGAATACAGCAACAATAATAGGCAGAGCAGGACAAGACGCAGAGATAAGATATTTTGAATCAGGGAAAGTAAAAACAACTTTTTCTCTTGCAGTAGGACGTTGGGATTCCAGAACGAAAGAAGAAGTCACTGACTGGTATAATATTGAAGTTTGGGATAAACAAGCTGAATTTGCAGGAGAATACATAAAAAAAGGTCGTCAGGTTGTTGTAGACGGGAGAATTTCTATAAGTAAGTGGACAGACCAAACAGGGGAAGAGAGAGAGAGATTTCTTATTGTTGCAAATAATGTAAGATTATTGGGTTCTAAAAGAGACGCAGAATAATGATTTTTTCTGATTTAGTAGGTATTATTGCCGACGACTTAACCGGCGCAAACGATACAGCATTACAATTTCATATTAGAGGAGCCAGTACAAAAATCTTACTGGATAGTGATTGTATACCTAAAATAAAAGCTGGTACTGAAGTTTGGGCATTATCAAGCGAATCAAGGAATGTAAGTCCTAAAGAAGCTATCGCAAAGGTGGAAAAAGCTGTTAAAACTTTTACGGATAACTTTTCCTTCGATTATTACTACAAAAAAATAGACTCTACTCTAAGAGGGAATATTGCACCTGAAACACTGGTTATGCTTAATGCATTAGGATATGATGCTGCTATTATTATTCCTGCGTTTCCGCAGGAAGGACGAATAACAATAGGGGGGTATCATCTCCTTAAAGGAACTCCTATTGGAAGAACTGAAATAGCAAGAGATCCGCTTTCTCCTATTACTGAATCACATGTACCAACACTTCTACAGTCACAACTTGATGAATCCGAAAGATGTATAGTCGGAACTATTGATCTCAGAACAGTAATGAACGGTGCAGGTCCTATTCTTATAAAAATTAATGACCTTATAAAAGAAGGTAAAAAACTTATTGTAGCGGATGCAAGTTCTATTACAGATATTGAACAGATTGCACTTGCAATATCAAAAAGCGAGAAAAAGCTGCTTCCTGCAGGAACAGCCGCCGGAGCTCAAGTGCTTGCAAAATACTGGCTTGCAGGAATTGAAAAAGAGGATGTAAATATATCAACCGGTAAACTTCCGAAACTTATTATTTCAGGAACCGCCAATCAGATAACAGCAAGTCAGATTCAAAAATTAGAGCAGTCTGATGATTATAATAACGTAAACTTCATACCTCTTGACACCAAGACAATCCTTAACGGAGTTCAGGGAGGAATTAGCGAGGAATTAATCAACAGGATTATAACAAATTTAACAAGTAATGTTATAGTTTGTGTCCATACTTCTAATCTGATTGCTAATTTTGACGGATTCTCCGATGACTCGTTCAATGCTGAATTAACAAAAGAAAAACTTAGCGGAATGATTACTGATTTTCTTGCTGACTTAACTAAAAAGATAACTGAAAGAATAGAAGTAATTTTAATTACCTTAGGGGGAGAAACTTCGTATAAATGCTGCAAAGCTATGGAATCAAATGAATTAAAACTTATAGATGAAGTTGCTCCGGCTATATCAATCAGCTATGATATTAACAGAAAATGGATTATAACTAAATCCGGTAATTTAGGAAATACAAATACTTTAATTGAGATTTTAAACTATCTGGCTCACCATGAATAATTATTCTGAAAAAATTGCAATAACAACAGGAGATCCTAACGGAATAGGAGCAGAAATTACAATAAAAGCTCTTAACCTTCTTAATTTGCCGTCTAAAGATTTTGTTATAATTTCAAATTCAAAAATCCTTAATACATATGGGAAATTGAATAATCAGTATGAAATTATTGAAGTCGCTTATCCTGAAAAAGTAGAACCTGGCGTACTCTCTGCTTCTGCCGGAGATTTCGCTTTTAAAGCTCTTGAAAAAGCTTGTGAAATTAGACCGAAATTTATTGTTACAGCTCCAACCTCAAAAGAGTCCATGTATCTTGCAGGGCATAAATTTAACGGACAAACAGAAGTTTTGGAGCATTTTCTGGCAAAAGATGGACAAAAAGCTGAAATGCTTTTTGTATCAAAAGATTTTAGAGTATTACTTCTCACAAGACATTGTGCTTTAAAAGATGTAGATATTACTCAAGAACTCTTAATTGAAAAAACAGAGCGTTTAAGGAGTTATTTCCAAAATAAATTATATATGAGAAAACCGTCGTTTGCGCTATGTGCACTTAATCCTCATGCCGGAGAACACGGAATAATCGGAAAAGAAGAAGAGGAAATTATGATTCCTGCAGTTGAGGCTTTAAGGAAAAGAGGGATAAATATTACAAACCCGCTTCCAGCTGATACACTTTTCATTGGAGCTGTACAAAAGTATTTAAAAGGCGAGCCGGTTCCTTATGACTGCTACATAGCCTGCTATCATGATCAGGGATTAATTCCTATAAAATCTGTTGCGTCAGAGAAAACGGTAAACATGACAATCGGACTAGATATTATCAGGACTTCACCAAGTCACGGAACAGCTTTCGACATTGCAGGTAAAAATATAGCCAACCCTGAATCTATGATAGAAGCTATTAAGACTTGTTTATATTAAAAACTTCTGCAATAGACTTATTATAATCAGGTCTTAAAATACCCTTTTCTGTGATAATACCGGCGATTAATTCGTGAGGAGTTACATCAAATCCCGGATTAATAATATTTACCCCCTCTGCACATATTCTTTTTCCGTTAATATGCGTAACTTCTTCGTGCGAACGTTCTTCAATTGGAATTTCATCCCCTGTTTTAATTGAAATATCAATTGTTGAAAGCGGTGCCGCAATATAAAACGGTATATTATGGTATTTAGCAGCTATAGCCACAGTATAAGTTCCGATTTTATTTGCGGTATCGCCATTGGCGGCGATTCTGTCTGCGCCTACTACAACCATATCTATCATGCCTTTTTTCATAAAATAAGAGCACATTCCATCTGTAATCAGTGTTACAGGTATACCATCCATAGCAAGTTCAAAGGTTGTAATCCTTGCACCCTGCTGACGGGGTCTGGTTTCATCCGCAAAAACTTTTATAGTATTGTCTTTAGCATAAGCAGACCTTACTACCCCGAGCGCAGTACCATATCCTACAGTTGCTAATGCTCCGGCATTACAGTGAGTTAAAATTGTTGCTCCTTTGGGAACAACTTCAGCTCCGTAATTCCCTATCTTTTTATTTATTTCAATATCTTCATTCTCAAGCTTTATTGCATTTTCTTTAAGTTCTTCCACAATGCCATTAATATCTGCTTGAGAATTTTTAATAACATCTATCTGTTTCTGGCACGCCCACATTAAGTTCACTGCTGTAGGGCGGGAAGTTTTCATATATTCAGCTTTATCTATAAGCCATTTAATATATTCATCTCTGTTTGTATATTTATCCGCACCTTCCTGAGCAAAAAGAACTATTCCATGTGCGCCGGCGATACCTATTGCCGGTGCGCCTCTTACAATCATATCCCTGATTGCATGAAACATCTCTTCTCCGGATGTTATATTAATAAACTTATATTCATAAGGTATGACTGTCTGGTCAACCATTCTTGAATAATTATCAATCCATTCTATTGTTTTTATTTTTGATTTAAAGTCCATTCTTTTCTCCATATTCTTTCCGGTAAAGGTTTCTTTCACGTATTCAATTTATCCCTATTTACCCCTATTTGCCCCTTTACTCCCCTATTTAATTTCAAAATCAACACTGGTATTTTCATCAGGGTTTTTCTTTATTCCGGTAATTAATTCATATACGTATACAGTAACCAGCCCTGTAAATCCGTTAAACATAGCACTTATACCTGCCATAAGAATCATGAGCAAAATCATTACTACAACAGAGCCGAAACTGGTCATAAAGAATCTTAAAAACCCCTGAGTATAAGCAGGTATTAGCCATCCTAAAAGCATACTTATTGGTGCATATACTATAGAAAACGCTATGAATGAAACAAAACCGATAACAGCTCCGAATATACATCCTTCTCTTATACTTATAAGTCCAATTAATTCATTCTGCTTAAGATAAACAAGTACAAAAGCAGAAAGACAAGAAACCAGGATTAAGAAACTAAATAAACTTAAATACGGTACAATAGTAACTAAGCCCAGAATAACTCCAGCAAAAGCACTTAATATAGATAATTGTTTCAATAACAGTAAATTCATATAATATTCTCCTTAAGACGCACTTATATACCCTCTAAGTGCCGTATATGCAGCAACATATGGCGAAGCTAAGTAAATAAAGCCTTTAGTGTTTCCCATTCTTCCTTGGAAATTTCTATTCTGAGTTGCCAGACAGACCTCTCCATCTCCTAAAATACCGGCATGCACACCGACACAAGGGCCGCAGCCCGGCGGTAAAACAGAAGCATTAGCATCTACAAATATATCTATCAAACCTTCTTTGAGAGCTTCTTTATAGACATCTTTTGATGCCGGACAAATTAACATTCTGACATCAGGATTAACGGTTTTACCTTTTAAAATTTCTGCAACAACACGTAAATCTTCAATTCTGCCGTTTGTACATGTACCGACATAAACCTGATTAACTTTTACATTTTTTAACTCTTCAACAGGTTTGGTATTATCAACTGTATGAGGACAAGAAACCGTATGAGGGACATCGGCAGCATTAATCTCAATTATACGTTCGTATTCCGCATCTTTATCCGGTAAAATTTGTCTAAACTTATCTTCCCGCCCTCTTAAGCGTAAGAATTCTTTTGTCTTGTCATCAGCAATAAATAGTCCGCACTTAGCACCTGCTTCTACTGCCATATTTGCCAGTGTAAATCTTTCAGACATAGACATATTCTCTATTGTATCTCCGCAAAATTCGAGAGCTTTATAGGTTGCACCATCAGCACCTATCATTCCTATTAAATAGAGCATTAAATCTTTTGAACAAATACCGGGTTTAAACTCACCGTTTACAACAATTTTAAATGTAGCAGGCACTTTTAACCAGGTTTTACCCAATGCCATAGCGACAGCTACATCAGTAGAGCCCATGCCGGTAGCAAAAGCTCCTAAGGCTCCGGATGTGCAGGTGTGCGAATCTGCTCCGACCAAAACTTCTCCCGGGTTTACAAAAGATTCAACAAGTCTTTGATGACAAACACCGGCGCCTACATCCGAAAGAACAGCTCCATATTCTTTAGAGAATTCTCTTAAAACCATCTGGGTATTTGATAACTCTTTTCTCGGGCTGGGAGAAGCATGGTCAATAAATAGAATCGACCTTTGCGGATTATTTAACTTATTTACACCCAGTTTTTTAAACTCTTGCACAGTTAATGGTCCGGTACCGTCCTGAACAGCTGTAACATCGACTTTAGAAATAACAAGTTCTCCTGCATGCACCATTTTGCCGGCATGTTCCGATATAATTTTTTCAACAAGAGTTAATCCCATATAAATACCTCTCCCAACGTGATTTTATAAGCTTATTTTATCACATATTTTTTTATAATAAAATATTTTATATGTTTTTATTAAGGAGGGCGTATTGTGGAAAAAATGAAGTTAAAATTTAGTCAATTTCTTAACAGTAAAGCTTTCTTTTATATATTATTAGCTCTTTTTTGTTTTTTTCTTGCCTGTAAATGTAATGAATATGACTTTGATTTATATGCAAGATTAATCGTTGGCGAACATATTATTGAAGCAAAAGAGTTTTTGTATCAAGACTTTTTATCATATACCCCGACTCATATATGGTATGACCACGAATGGGGAGCAAGTGTTGTCTTTTATCTGTTCTATAAATACCTCGGAGCAATAGGTTTTGTAATTTTTCAAGCCCTGGCATTTTTCGGGACGGCTATTTGTATAATAAAAACACAACAAATTCAAAAGCATGCATACCCTGTAAGTATTGCATTTATGGGGCTGTTTTTAATACTATTTGCGCATCTAAACCCGAGTTTAGTAAGATGTCATATGTTCAGCTTTTTCTTTTTCAGCTTGTTTCTCTATATATTAGAAAAAACTGATAAAGGAATAAGTAAGAATTTAATATGGATACTACCTCCAATTATAATATTATGGAATAATATCCATGGCGGAGTTGTTTCCGGGCTTGGACTAATCTTTATGTATTTTACAGGCTCACTTCTTTCAAGAAAACCATGGAAGAAGTATTTGGCTGTTCTTTTAGTATCAATTCCTCTTCTGGCCATAAATCCTTACGGATTTGAATACATTAATTTTCTTCTTTCCGCAAATACTAAAAACAGAAAATATATCACTGAATGGTGGTCTGTATTTGTACAAAGACATGCTGTATACTACTACCCTGCATTCTGTACTGCGATATTTGCAGTTCTGCTTACGGTTATTAATATAATAAAATCAAAGAAAATAAATATTACTAAAACAATTGTTATACTCGTCACTGCAGCACTTGGAGTTATACATGTAAAGCTTCTGCCTCTTGCAATTATCGCACTGGCAAGCCTTTGCTACAATGATATAATACGCCTTATCGGGAAATGTCCTTTTAAAATACTTGAAAAAACTGCATATATACTTATTTTTCTGTCAATACTTATGATACCTAAAACATCTCCGTCAACCCCGAGGATTGCAGCATCGAAATTCCCTGTTCTGGAAACTGAATTTATAAAAATGAATAATATAAAAGGGAATTTACTAACCGCATTTGGTTTCGGCAGTTATGCATCATATAAACTCTATCCAAGCAATTTGATATACATGGACGGAAGATACGAAGAAGTTTATTTTGATGAAGAATTTAATAATCTTGTTGATTACGAATCCGATAATCCCGGAGGAGAAAAAATATACACCTACTATCCTACAGACATATTAATGCCTGAAAAAGTAATTCCGGCATATAATTCACTAAAAAAATCCGATATGTGGGACTTAGTCTATGAAGGGCCTGTAAGCGGGGTCTTTATAAAAAAAGAGGATAATAAGCATAATTATAAAATTCCGTCGGACGATATCAGATACTATCAAAAGTCTGCATTCGACAGCAACGGTAAATTTAGTAAAAAATTATAAATAATATTAAAAAAAGTTAAGCTCTTTTATCAAAAGAATACACTAAAAGATTGATTGCAAAATCAATATAAAAGTTATATCCTATTTGAAGAGGTCTTTTGTGAACAAACAGCAATTAAAAAAAAGAATAGCGCTTACAGAACTCAAGCTTAAACAGCTATCACAGCATCGTTCGGCATCAGAATTATGCGAAAGTCTTTTTAATTCGCTAATACTGGAAAAAGCAATTATGAAAAAAGAGCTTGAAGAACTTGAAAAAAATAAAGTAATAGAAAAATTTAAGAAACTCATTCCTCACAAGGAAAAATTGATTTGCGATTATTTCAGTTAATGTTTGAGCGTTTTTGTATGTTTATGGTATAATCTTATTACGAGGGGGATTTAATGCTCGTAATAGACTTTAATACTAAAAAATCTATAAGAGAAGCATTCGGGAGAGAGCTTGTTGAATTGGGTAGAAAGTACCCTCAATTAGTAGTTCTTGATTCAGATGTTTCCTGCTCTACACAAACTTCATTATTCGCAAAAGCTTATCCTGACAGATTTTTTGATATGGGGATTGCCGAGCAAAATATGATTACAACCGCAGCGGGTTTATCTTTAACCGGTAAAATACCTTTTGCTGCAACATTTGCAGTCTTTGCGACAGGAAGAACTTATGATCAGATTAGAATGTCCGTCTGTTATCAAAAAGCAAATGTAAAGATTATTGGTACACATGGAGGAATAACTGTTGGCGAAGACGGCGCAACGCATCAAGCTCTGGAAGATATTTCTTTAATGCGCGGACTTCCAAATATGACGGTTATTGTTCCGGCGGATTGCAATGAATGCATTCAAGCTCTTGACTATGCAGCAGAGCACAAAGGTCCTGTCTATATAAGAATTGCAAGGAACAGCCTTCCGGATGTATATCCTGCTGAATACAAATTCAATCCGGATAAAGCTGTCCTTCTAAAAGAAGGTTCGGATTTAACAATAATTTCTAATGGTGATGTACTGGCAGAAGCAATAAAAGCAGCACAGCTATTATCAGAAGAAGGTATTAATGCCGAAGTAATTTCCATTCCGGTAATAAAACCGCTGGATAGTAAAACAATAGTAGATAGTGCAAGGAAAACCGGTTTTGTTGTTACAGTAGAAAACCATTCTATATATGGCGGACTTGGCTCTGCCGTAGCAGAATGTTTAAGCGAAACACTTCCTGCCAGAGTTTTAAGAATTGGTATACAAGACACATTCGGGCAAAGCGGCACTCCTAAAGAACTTTTAAATTTCTACGGATTAGATGCTGAAAGTATTGTAAAAAGGATAATAGGCACACATGATTCAACTAAGATCAGTAACTAAAAAATATAAAAACAATTATGCATTAAAAAACATTAACCTTGATATATTATCAGGGGAGTTTGTTTTTATCACAGGAGCATCAGGTGCTGGAAAGTCTACATTGATGAAACTGTTATATAAAGAAGAAACTCCTACTACAGGGACGGTTTTAATTGGCGGTATTAATATAGCGAACCTCCCGTCTGACAAAGTACCTAACCTCAGACGATGCATGGGTATTGTATTCCAAGATTATAAGCTTTTACAAAACCAAACCGTCTATGATAATATTGCTTATGTTATAAGAACTCTGGGAATTAGCTCCTCAGAGATACGTACAAGAGTTACCGGAGCCTTGAAGGTTGTCGGGCTTCTTGATAAAGCAAAAGCTAAGCCTACAGAGCTTTCAGGCGGGGAGCAGCAAAGAGTTAGCATAGCACGTGCTCTTGTAAACGGGCCTCCGCTGCTAATAGCTGACGAACCTACAGGGAACCTGGATCCTAAGAACTCTCTTGAAATTATGCAGATATTAGAACAAATTAATCAAAGAGGGATTACAGTTATTGTGTCTACACATGACTACACGCTGGTAGACAGATTTAGAAAAAGAGTATTAACTCTTGAACATGGTGAAATTGTTAGAGATATTCAGGCAGGGACATATGGACAATAGCAGACAACAGCTAAAGAAACAAGTAAAAAAACATATACCGAAAGATTGGCTATGTGAACTCAGAATAGCCTATAGAATAATAATGGAAGCTGTTAACGATGTTAAAAGAACAGGGATAGTCAATCTCGTTATTATAACAACAATGGCGGCTATTCTAACTATATTTGGTGTGCTGTTTAGATTTACATTGTCGTTATCTACATTTGCAAATGAATTAGGCAATGTTTTGGAAATTTCAGTTTACCTGAAATCTAATGCTTCATCATCTATCGTTAAAGACAGAATTAAAGAAATTAAACATGTTCAGACCGTAAGACTTATTCCAAAAGAAGAATCCTGGAACGGGTTAAAGAAAGAATTGGGTCTGCAAGATATTGACAATCCGTTACCAGATACCTTGCGGGTTAAAGTAGATAAGCCGGAAAATATTACAGAAGTATTCAACCAGATAAAACCTATGTCCGGGGTAGAAGATATGGGATACGCAAAAGAACTTGCCAAGAAAATACAATTCTTAACACATATTGTAAATACAACAATGTTCTTTGTTATAATTATATCGGCAGCACTGACAATAACCATTATAAACAATACCATTCAGCTTGTAATTCAATCAAGAAAAGATGAAATTGAAATTATGCGTCTAATGGGCGTAAGCAACTGGTATATTAAAACCCCTCTTGTAATGCAAGGAGCTTTTTACGGGTTTGTATCTTCTATAATAGCAGTCTTACCGTTAAATTGGGTTCAGAGTATGCTGCTGAACGTTCATAAATTTTTCCTTGTACCGTCACCTGCCTATGCTCAAAATATTGTAATAATTTCGTTATTACTAATAGGAACGGCATTTGGCGCAAGCGGAAGCTTTCTATCAATAAAAAAACATTTGCAAGTATAAAATAATAAAAACATGTTATAATAAGAATACTAGTATAATAAGGTAAATAATTATGGATAAAACAATTGAATTAGTAAATTCCGTAAAAGATATACAGGCTATGCCAAGCGTAATTGTTAAGGTCTTAAACCTTATGAAAAAACCTACCGTAAGTATGAAAGAACTTGGCGATATGGTTATGTATGACCAATCTTTAACTATTAAGATTCTCGCTCTTGTTAATTCTGCTTACTACGGTTTCTCGCAGCAAATAAGCTCTATAAACATAGCTCTTTCTCTGCTTGGAATGGTTAAGGTTAAAAATATTATTGTTGCTGTTGCAATGAAACCGATGATGTCCAATCAGGGAGATAAAGAATTATGGAAGCACTCTATAAGAGTTGCCGCAGGATGCGAATATCTTGCTAATCTGACTAAAATTATGGATTCTGATGAAGCATTTATTGCCGGATTTATTCATGATGTAGGGAAAATCGTACTACATATGTCTAATGAAAAGATGTATGGAAAAGTTATGGCTGCAGTTTCTGACGGTGCAGACATTCTTGATGCAGAGAAAAAATACTTTGACTCTGATCACGTAAAAGCCGGAGCATTACTTGCTAAAAGATGGCAGCTTCCTATTTTATTGGCAAATATTATTTCTTATCATCATAACCCTAGTTTATCATCAATTCCGGTACCTTGTAACCTTGTTTGTCTGGTTGATAAATTGATGCAAGAAAACTTTAACCCTAATATTATTGACAAAGACTTCCTGAAAACTATGGGAATTGATTTTGCTGATATTGAGGACTTAAGAAACGCTATTACAGAAAAATCTAACCTCTTGATATCAGAATTAACATAAGGGACAGTTTTTATGTCGAATAAAATCGTTCTTGTATCTGATGATAGTGATTTTTTTGACTACATTAAAAATAAGCTTTTTCTAAGGGGCAGCGATGAGGTATTTTCATTCTCATTTGATGAAATTCCGGAGAAAATACATCTTATTTATGGCTGTGTTTTGATAATAAATAGCGAAAATGCAAAAGATAAAACGCTTGATTTATTGAAAATTCTGAAGAACACACCGGCTATAGTCGTCGCTTTTAATGAAGATAATGATTTTATGTTAAAAGCATATTCCTGCGGAATGATGGATTATATTCCCATTTTAACCCCTGATAAGGAATTTCATGCCCGCATGATTCCGGCTCTTAGTATTGCATCATTACTAAACAAAACAAAACAGTACAGGGATATTCTTGTTCGAAAAAATGTAATCGAAAAAAATAATGAAGTTTTTTTAGACTATAACTATATTATTGACAAAGAGCTTGAAAAAATAAACAAATCCAAACAAAAAGCTGTTTTTATGGCGATTGCACCGGATGAAAAAAATAAATTTTTATTAACCAATAATATAATTGAAACCGCAATACTGAATAATATCAGAAAGAACGATATTCTAATGACATTTGCCCCCGTAAAATACTTTTTAATAATGTTTGATACAGATTCAAAATCTGCACGTATAGTATGGGAGAAAATTAAAAATGCACTTCCTCAAAAAATTTATGCCGGAATTTCAACTATCACCAATCAAAAAAGAGAACAACTTATAAATGAGGCACTAAATAAACTTCATGAAGCTATTTGCTATGGCAAAGAATCTATAAATGAAAAGCCTGTACCGTTAAGTATAATCCAGAATTCTCCGTCTGCATATTCTAACTTCAAATTATTCAGACAAGATTTCTGTAAAAAAATGGAGCAGGTAATTTCCCCCGTATTTTATCAGATACAGCAAAAATATACCGGCAAATTACCCGGAATACATTTAACTCAGGGCGCAGGCGACGGTTACGGAACTTTTTACATAAAGGGGAAACATTCTACCAGCTGTTTTAGAATTACCAGTCCCGGATATTCGAAAATTAATATTGATATTACATTTCAAAAAGATTCTTCAAACATTGATGCAAAGAGAATCACTCTGGAGCCGGAAGAACTTGAAGCCGGTTTATTAGAAGATTTATTAGAACAATTTATATCTGAATTTAAAAAGGAGAATAATTATGACAATACTTAATAAAGATAATAGTTTAATATTAATTATTGATATTCAGGAAAAACTTTTAAATGCGGTATTCAATACTGATTCTTTAGAGAGAAATTCCTCTATTATTGCTAAAGCAGCCTCATTACTTGAGATACCGGTTTGTATTACAGAACAATATCCTAAAGGACTGGGGTATACAATTACTAAAATAAAAGAAGCGCTACCACTGGCTAGTTACTATGAAAAAACAGCTTTTAATGCACTTGAAAATCAAGATTTGCCGGATAAGCTTAAAACATCCAACAAAAAACAAATTATTCTTCTAGGTATAGAAACTCATATTTGTGTACACCAAACCGCATATAGCCTAATTGAGAACGGCTATGAAGTACATCTGGTAAAAGATGCTTGCGGAAGCAGAAGCCTTGATGAATATATGAATGCTCTAAAACTTATGCGTGATTATGGTGTCCAAATTAAAACTACAGAAATGGTTTTATTTGAACTGCTTCGAGGAGCTAAAAACCCTAATTTTAAAGAAATTCAAGCTCTTATTAAATAGAATTGTTAAGTTTTGTAACACTTTTATATAAACTTGAAATACGCTTTCGTTATTTTACTTTATATATATGTAAGATTTAAATAAGATGGTGACGAAAGATGGCAATAGCAAATTTAAACGAAACACTTTTAAGCTATAAATTGAGAAGAAATCAGTTAAACCTTGAAATAACTGAATACCAGACTCAAAAATCTTTAGCTACATATTCACAAGCTGACTTGCAGTCTTTGAAGTCATCAAAACAGCATGAAGTAAGAGATTACTTCAAAGATTTATATGATAATGATGCTTCATTACAGGAAGCATACTTAGACTATACAGAAATCCCTGATTTTGAAGAAGAAATTGATAAAATTACAGCTGAGTTTCAAGATCAATTAGATGAATTAACCGCTTGGGAAACCGCAATTGATGCTCAGATTACTACAGCAAGTGCTGAATTAGAAGAAGTTAATGCTTACATTGAATCAACTAAGACAATGCTTTCTTCTAACATCCAAGAAGACTTTAACTACGGATTAAACGGCTAAGCAAATAAATAAACTCCAAGTATAGCAAAGATTATAAGAGCTATATTATAATGGAGAAAAGTCGGAATACAGGTATCAAAGATATGATTATGCTGACCATCCGCATTCAACCCCGATGTTGGACCGAGAGTAGTATCTGAAGCAGGGGAGCCGGCATCTCCGAGAGCGGCAGCAGCAGCCAATAAAACAATAATTTGTTGAGTATTAAATCCCATCTTTGCACATACAGGTACAAATAATACAGCAAGAATCGGAATCGTTCCAAAAGAGGTTCCGATTCCTATTGTAATAAACAATCCTATTAATAAGAATATCAAAGAGGTTACTAATACATTTTCAGGTAAAAGTGTTAGAATAGTCGTAACAAGAGTTTCAATAGCACCGGATTCTTTTAGCACGGAAGCAAATCCAGCTGCAACAAGCATTACAAAAGCAACATATCCCATAAGATAAATGCCCTCATTCATCATATGATCCATTTTATCTTTAGGAACAACTTTAAATGTAAATATTATTCCAAGCCCCACCAATGCACCCAGCGGCAGAGAATGCGTAATAAGCTGAACTACAAAAGTTAGTACTGCAGCAGTTATAACAACCCAGGTTGTATATCTGCTGCATGGTTTTGGCTGTTCTGTCAAACCTGCAATGGGTTTATCTTCATAAACACGGGGTTTCCGATATGTGATAAAAACTGATGCAAGCAAACCAACAACCATGGCTATACCCAGAATCAAAGTAGATTTCCAAATATCAGCTCTTAGCACCGGAACTCCGTTTTGAACCATATTATCAGCAATTAAATTCTGAAATATAAGCCCAAACCCGACCGGAATTGTAATATACGGCATCTTTAAACCGAAAGCTAAGACACAGGAAACAGCCCTGCGATCTAGCTTCATTGAATTCATTGTATTTAAAAGAGGCGGAATAATAATTGGAATAAATGCTATGTGGATAGGAATCAAATTCTGGGATGCCATTGCAATTAAAGTTAATAACATTAGCAGAACAAATTTTCTTCCTGATATAAATTTGGTTAACTTATCGGATAGTTTATCTGTAAAACCGGAGTGTGCCATTGTTGCCGCAAATGTCCCCAGTAAGATATAGCTTAATGCGGTTTCGGAATTTCCTCCCATCCCGGATATAAACACGTTCATCACATTTGTAATATCCATGCCGGCTAATAAACCTGCAATCAAAGCAGCTACAACAATTGCAAGCAGAACATTGACCTTCTTTAAACACAAAACGCACAGTATAATTACTGAGACTATTGCAGGGTTCATAACCAGTGTAAACATTTTTTCCATCTAGTGAATTTCTTCCTCTTGAAGAAAATTAATTAAATCCAAAGATACTTCTTTTTGAAGTTCGAGAGGCATAAGTTTCAGGTATTCAAAAGCTTCTGCAATTTTTTGATCTGTATCATACCACCTTCTTAACACATAATTAAAAGCATCTGTAAGTATATTTTCTGAAAGGTCTATTCCGTTGTCTTTTGATTTCTTGACAATTATATCCGCACATTTGTACTGGGTCATAATATTTGCATTCCGCATTAAACTGACTGCCAGACTTACAGTAGGATCAACATCATACCAACGCTTATTCATAGTTAACCTCTCATCATTCGTATAATAATAGTATATGTTTTAGCTTATTTTGTCAATCTTGTAATTATTTCAGCCCTTTTATCGGAATCAATTCTAAATAACAAAGTTTTCTCTTTTGAAGTTTGCCCTTTTATAATTTCGATACTTGATTTCGGTATCTTGAATGTTTTTGATAAAAATTCCACCAGAGCTTTGTTCGCTTTATTTTCAATAGGTTGAGCAGTCACCTTTACTTTTACAAACTCATCCTCTAATATTATCTCATTTTTAGATGAATTCGGTACTATTCTAATCTTTAAAACGAAATCTTCTGTCATACTTTCTGGAAAACCATTACATACTCGTGTTTAAAGATATAAAAACCGCCGGCTAAGGCTCTATACCGCCAAAGATTTGCTGTTTTACCTTTAGCACGCTCATTTCCCTGCATATCTTTTATAATAATAGCTTTTGTTATAAATCCCAGCTTATTCATCCTTGCCATACATTCAAAGCCCAGAGGGATATGCTGAGAATTTGCATATTTATCTCCTATAATCAAACAGGCAAAACGCCCCTTTTCCAGCATATCATACCCGTTTTTTGCAACTTTCTCAAACAAATTATAAAATTCTTCGGTTGTTGCACAATTAGACAAATCTTCTTTTCTGTCAGAGAACTTAATAATATCATCATAAGGCGGATGAAGCATTAACAATTGAGCCTTCTTTTCACCCATTACATCAAGACGGGCTTGAATTTTGTCTTTCACATTATCACTTGCTGAATCAGCACATATTATATTCACATCAGTAACAAGTTGTTTTGGGGTAAATTTTTTTGAAACAGCTTCAACAAGTTCATCTTTAAGTTCAACACCGATACAGCGGCGGTGCATGTTAACAGCCTCAATGCCTGATGTTCCCGAACCGAAAAATAAATCTAACACTACATCATTTTTCTTTGTAAATCTCTCATATATTTGCTGTGCTATTTGCGGAATATAGTTCCCGTGATACTCATTTGAATGTCCGCCTTCTTTTAATCTTGACGGGAATTCCCAGAGAGTATCAGTCTTAACATGCTCGTAATTTTTCCATTGTTTTAGATTAATATCACTGTAAGCGGTAGTTTTTACCGCACTATCATCAACCACTTTAAGCTTAGCTTTTGATGCTGCTTTTTTCTCTTTTAAATTTGTTTTTGCCATATTATTCCCCATTCAATAATGTTAGTTTAGAGTATTTGTTAAGTTTTGTAATCAAATAAATGGATGAATTATATATTATATGGAATAACTAATTAAAAAATTTTCTATTCTATTTATGCTAGAATTATTTTTATGAAAAGACTTTGCGTATTCGCACACTGGGATAGAGATAATATAATAGATGACTATGTTATCTATTATTTAAAAGCTTTGAAAGAAGTTTGCGATTATATTATATTCGTATCAGATACAGAATGTTCTTCAGAAAAAATTAAGGGGACTGTTGACGCTGCCATTATAGGAATACACGGCGAATATGATTTCGGCTCATATAAAAGAGGCTTTTTATACGCAAAAGACCACGGTTTTGACTTTGATGAGCTATTACTTGTAAATGACTCTTTTTACGGGCCTTTTTATCCTCTTAAAAACATATTTAACAAAATGGATCCCGTGAAATGCGATTTTTGGGGGCTTACTCAAAACAGTTACGGAATAAAATACGTTGATGGAGAATATAAAGAAACATTCCTGCCGCATATACAAAGTTGTTTTTTGCTTTTAAAACGTTCTGTTTTTAATTCCAATTGTTTCAAAGAATTTATAGACTCTATTGAACACAAAGATAACAAGGATGAAGTTGTTTTAAATTATGAAATAGGGCTCAGCCGTCTTTTATGGGAAAATGGATTTAAAAGCGCACTTTATATAAACAGATATAAACACACGGTTAATCCTCTTGCTGCAAAATGGCACCGGCTAATTAAATGGTATAAATTCCCTTTTTTAAAGACCTCTCTGGTAAAAAGGAATATTATAAACGGCTGGGAAAGTGTAATTAAAGATTATCCTGCCGAGTTAATAAATAACAACGCAAAAAGACTTCTCGTCCCTGAACCTTGCCTTTGGAATCAACTTAATACCTACAGGAAAATCAGGTATGTAATTTTGCAGAATCTTCCCAACGAATGCAGGATGATACTTATTTTTATAGAGAAACATTCTTTTAAGATACTAAACACTCTTTGTTTTAATAAACTCAAGAAGTTCTGATACACATTTTTCCCAGGTGAAATTTTCGGCTCTTTTAAGACCTTTTTCCCTGCACTCTTGTCTGAAATCCGAATTAAAATACATCTTTTCAAAAGCTTTTATCATTTCTTCATCATTTTCAGGAGAAACCGTGATTCCGCATTCACCTATAACTTCCGGAAGGGATGTAGTACTAGATGTTATAACAGGACACCCGCATTTCATTGCTTCCAGTACCGGAAGTCCGAAACCTTCATACAAGGAAGGATAAATAAACATCATTGCATTTGAGTAGTAACGGGGAAGCTCTTCGTCTTTTATATAGCCCGTAAGTTCGATTTTTGATTTATCAATATGTTCAAGTTCATTATTTAAAACGCCCTCAAATCTTCGCCATGTACTGCCGCCCAGTACAAGTTTTAAATCCGTTATCTTATTCCTTTCAATAAATTTGAAAAAATTTCGGATTCCATAAATAATATTTTTTCTTTTTCCCATTGTACAAAGAGAAAACACATAATTTTCATCAGCCTGAATTTCTGCCGGTTTAAAACTATCATTTACACCCAGATAAGTTGTATGAATATTTTCTTCTTTTATAAACGGGAAGTATTTCAAAACATCTTTTTTTGTATATTCAGAATTGGTTACATAATAATCATGGTTATTAAGAGTATTATAAACTTTATTATGCCAATCTTTAGTATTTTTACTCATTCCCTTTTCAACTATTGGAATGACATCATGTATCATACGGAATCTTTTGAGTTCCGCAAGCTCAATTTCTCTTGAAGGCGGGGTAAATGGAGAAAAATACAGGTTATAGCTTACAAGCTGCGCCAAATTTTTCTTATTAACCCTATATAAGTACTTATCATAAAATCTTGCAAGAACTGTTAATCCATAACGAATAATATACGGGAACTTTCTTGAAACAAAAAGAATCCAGCCTATAAGCAGATTAACAGCGGAATGTTCTTTCAAGAGCGGTATATCATTAAACTCTTTAACATTTTTCATAAAGAAATATCTGCGAAAATCACAAAAAAAAGTTATATCAACATTTTGCCGTTTTAATTCTTTAAAAATATTTAACGCAACATAAAACACACCGGCTCTATGTCCGTCATCATCATTAAAATAAGATAGTTCTGTGCAATCATAAAGCAGCTTCATTTCTTTAGCCTCTTAATTTTCTTTAGAACTTTAAGCCAGAAAAGATAAAGCTTATAAACAAAATTGAGAGGGAAGCTCTGAAAATGTCTGGTACAGAGTTTTAACCGGCCGTTTTCATCACCAACCGTCGAAAGATATTCTGCAAACGGATATTTCGAATAATAATAATCTCTGTTTTGCTCCAGATTAGCATCATATTCTGCCGATGTTACCGAGCCAAAGTGAAAAAAGCAGATTGTATTCACCACAAATACTCCATAACCAGAAAGAATCGCTCTGTATTTCATATCATTATCTTCAAAAAAGGCCGGTGAATATTTTTCATCAAAATTACCTATTTTTTCAAGAACATCTGTTTTCGTCACTACGCATGAAAAAACACATTCATCAAAATTTTTTTCATACGGTTTATCATACTTAAAATGTTCAAAGTACTCAATATAAGTATGCTCATTTGTTAAATTATAGTTAGGATTAATATGTCTTGGAGAAACAAAGGCCGCATTTTCTTTATCAAAAACCTCTTTAATTTTTTCAAACCAGTTGGGATACAAAAGAATATCATTATTCAGAAAACCTATATATTCGCCTTCGGCAATTTCAATTCCCTGATTATTCCCTTTTGAAAAGCCTTTATTTTCCTCATTGTAAATAATTTTAATATTATCTTTTTCAAGTCTTAAATTTTCAAGATAATCAATTGTGCCGTCGACAGATGCATTATCTACAATAATCAATTCAAAATCACGGGTGTATCTATAAAGACTGTCTATATACTTTTTTGTATACTCAAGGTTATTAAGAGTAAGAGTTATTATACTTAAAGTAACCGTCATAGATTAATCCACCTCAAATAATGACAAGACTTCCAACTGCTCTAATTTATTTTTATAAAATTTCTTAAATGAAAGTTTATTAATTATAGTATAAAAAATTTTCAAAGGTTTTAACAACTTATTAACATTATTAAATATTTTACTGTAATTAATAATTGTTTTAGCATATTGTACACATCTGGCTTCATATATTCTCCACTCCGGAGTATTCGGAAGCTGCAAAGATGTAGTATTCAAAAAATCCAGCAGCTTGAAAATATTATCCTTAAGATTATATCTGTTTCTGGCTATATTTTTTAGTTCTTTAATATTCCTGAATGATTGCTCATATCCCGAAAGAATCTCATTATATATCTGCTCCGCAGAAATTTTTCTATTTTCGCTTCTGCCTGAAAAGTTATAAAATTCTTCTTTATCGATATTATCCGGAGTTATGTAACCCGCCCCGCCAAAGTGATCATAATTATAAACAGGTATTCCGAGGGTTAAAGCATACTGTACTGTTTTACCAATAGTAATAACTAAATCGTAGTTTGAAAGTAGTCCAGGCGTAATCCTCAAATATTTGTAGCCTTTTCCAATAATATCAACCTGTATGTTTTTATCCTTTAAATAAACAGCGGCATTTAACAGCTCTTCCGGCAGATGATTTGAAACAATTACAATATTTTTTAATACTCCGGTCAAATTTACATCTTTCATAAAATTTAATGGTGCACTGTTTACAAATACATACGGGTTCAAATTATCGGATTCAAATATTGATTTCTGATATATTTCATTTTCTTTACTGTTTACAACAAGAGGGAAACCGTATTTACAAAGCACGCTCGGGATTTCACATTCAACGAATTTAGAAAGAGAGCCTATAGCTAATTTATTATATTTTAGCCCTTTATTTAATAAATATGTACAAATTGGTTCATGGTAAGCAAGAACATATTCATATTCAATGTTCAGCGGTAAGTTGTCAAAAAAATAAAGCTTCGCAAAATCTTTAACTAATTCTTTTATTTCAAAAGAAATTTCTACACCTGCTAGATATACACAATAGCCGAGCGAATTCAATTCTTTTGCTAACTCACATATATGGACTAATGAACCATGCCATCCATAAAAATGATACCCTGTTATAAGGAAATTTTTCTTATTTTTCATTATTTATCCCTGCCTGCAAGTTTTAATAAAACATTATTTGAGTAGAATTTCAAGAGGGAATTCAACTGCTCATCATTCTTACCGTCTTTATTTTTAGAATACAGGGTTCTGCCCCACAATTGTCGGAATAAATTGGTACTTATAAGAGTTTTATAATGATTTTTGACGACACGGATTTTCCTGTTATGAACCAGTGCCATTACCCAGAACCATATATCATCAGCATAAGGGCAATATTTCAAGAATACATCCTCTCTTAAGACTTCCTTTGAAAAGCATTTCGGCGGATATAACACCCCTCCGACACCAGTTAAGAAATTATCAAATCTTGCAGTTTCCTCATTTACATGCTTTGCCCATTTTTCATACGGATATAATTGATTATCTTTTAGTTTAACCCTGTGCACTCTATGACAGTGAATATCTTCCGGATTTGAAATATATGATAAATACAGATACTTAAGCCAATTCTTAGGATAATATATATCGTCATCCGCCGTTACAATAATTGCATCAGGGAATTCTTTAAAAGCATATATTGATTTTGTATACGAACCTATATCCTTTACAAATTTTATTTCCAGTCCGTTTTTAATAAATCTGGTAATTTCATATGGCAAAGTCGATAAATCATCCCCTTTATCGTCAAGCCACAGAATTATTCTGTCGGGGCACAAGGTTTGATTAAGCAATGAATATATAGTCTTGGGCAAATCATCAAACCTTTCCTCATAAGATGTAAGACTAACGATAAGAGGAGTTTCCCGCTTAACAGAATTAACGCCTTTCCAATTACCGATAGAATTTATCTGTAAACCTAGAAACGGATTAAAAATTCCTCTCATATGAAAATTATAGTTAAATATTCTGCTTAATACGGATTTAGTCATAGATACTTATTTTTTATAAGAGCCAACTCTTCTTCTTTTGATAATTTTGGATTCTTAAACTTTTCTTCCGTTATAAATTCAAAAATTTCTTTAAAAAGTTTTCCTTGTTCTATCCCTAAGTTTATCAAATCATTTCCGTTGACTAACGGTTTTATACTTCTTAGACTTTTAAGATAATGATACGCTAAATCATATTCTCTTACAAGTCCATAAATAATAACACTTTCAATCGGAGATTCAGAAAAAAGCCTATATAGATTCCATTCTGAACTAATGTTAGCACGTTTTAACTTTTTTACCCATTCAATTATATCTGATTCCTCTTTCGTTAAATCAAAATTGGATAAATCAAATAAACCGGCATATACTATCCAGCAAATACAGGGCTTAACAAGATTTATCAGATTTTCGGCAGAGCCTTTAATCTCCGGTATATCTTGATTTTTCCCCAGTAGTTTATAAATCCCGCTGCGTATAAATTCACGGAGAAGCTTATCACTATTAAGATTAAAGGTTTCTTTAATCTCTTTTTTTATTCTATGATAGCTCATATCATAATTTATATTTCCCAAACACTCTTCCTGTAAGGTTTTTGTACAATCATCAAGTCCAAACCCGAATCTTGCCGAAAACTTTAGGGCACGAATAATTCTTGAAGGGTCGTCAATAAAACTGTTTTGATGCAAAACTCTAAGCTTTTTAGACTTCAAATCATCTTTGGAGTTAAAATAATCAACTATTTCACCGGTAAGCGTATTCTTTGCCATAGCGTTAACCGTAAAATCTCTTCTTTTAAGATCATCTTTAAGAGGACAGCCAATTTTATCCACAACAGGAAGATGCCCCGCTTGAGGATAGGTTTCGGTTCTGGTTGAAGCTATATCAATTTCCTGCCCTTCATATAAAACTCTAACAGTTCCGAAATCGGGATTTTCTTTTACGATATTTAGTCCGCTATTTTTAGCAAACTCTATAGCATTCCCTTCATAACAAAAATCTATATCAAGACTCGGCAGCCCGAGAATTTCATCCCTGACTACTCCGCCAACGTAATAAAGATTTTCGTCTTTTAAATTCATTCTTATCCCTGAGATTTTTTATTAGCAATCAATGAGCTTACAAAGGCTGCAACAATAATGATTAAGCCCAGAAGCCCGGTGATAACTTCCGGAACTGTTCTTATAGTAGACACAAACATTAATACGGCAAGGACTCCGATAGCCCAGTGTGCACCGTGTTCTAAGTATGGAAAATGATTTAATGTTTTCTTGTCTACAAGCATTATAGTAAGAGATCTTACAAACATCGCCCCGATAAACAGCCCTATTGTAATAATTAAAATATCCTTACTTAATGCAAATGCACCAAGAACACCGTCAAGCGAGAAAGATGCGTCAATAAGTTCCAGATACATGAATCCCACCAGACCTGAACACTTTACGGTATCGGCACAAAGTCTGGCTCTTTCTTCCTGTCGTCTTTCAAGCCATTCTGCAAGTCCGTCAATTACTAAATATGTTATTATACCGGAAATTCCGGACATAAGCACACTTTGCCTAACTCCAGCCGGAAGCTCAAATAATACTATTCCTATAGCCGCTAGAGTTACAATAGAACAAATACCTTTAACTCTGGATAGATTCTGCATAGGAACTTCTAAAAAAGATATCCAGTGTACATCTTTCTTTTGTTCCGTAAAATAATCCATAAAAAGCATAAGAAGAAATGCCCCGCCAAATGAAACAATCGGTGCATGTGTTAATTCAAGATAATGCGCATATTGATGAACATCATTCAATGCCATATTAAGAACAGTAAGTATATTCAATTTCGCAAATATTGCAACTACTGCCAGCGGGAATAAGAATCTCATACCAAATACAGCAATCAATATCCCCCAGGTTATAAAACGATGACGCCATTTTTCTGACATATGCTCAAGTTTCATAGCATTAACTACAGCATTATCAAAAGATAAACTTATCTCAAGAAGAGCAAGCACCATAGCTATAAAAATACAAGCAAGCCCCGTTCCGTTATGAACGTGTTCTCCCCAGAAATAAGCCGCCGTTAAACCAAATATAGTTACTATATAAGAACCTAAGAAATAATGCAGCATAAAAATCTCCTTCTACTTTTTTACTTTATTATAATATAAAAGGATTGAAAAATATAAATTCATTTGATATACTAAGTTTGAATTAATAAATAGGAGTCACACTATGTTTAAAAGATTAATGGCACTTCTTTCATTAATTTCGTTAATGGGACTTAATACAATCCCTGCGATTGCAGAAACATGCTCCGTAGAACACTTAGATGTACATAAAAAAGCCCCTTGCAACGAAGTAAAAATTACTAATGTAAGAAGAACTGTAGAAAAAGGTAACGTATTGGAATTCGCATTTGATGAAAAATTCTTCTCAAAATGCCACCAGGCAGGAGAGCTTATTCATTTTGTAGTTCCACAGGCTCTTTATACCTGTGAAGGTACAATGATTTTACCTTGCGGTACTAAAATTGTTGCAGAGATTACAAATATTGAAAAACCTAAAATGTTCAACAAGAATGCCAGAGTTAATCTGTTGTTTAAGCAAATAGTCTTACCGGACAATACTTGTATTGATATCAAAGCAAGACCGTTTACTAAAGACGGAAAACTTAAAGAAGGTCCTTGGACAACAACAGGCAAGTTGTTCTTATCAACACTTACTCTCGGTATAGTAGGTGCAGGTGCAGGTGTAGGTTTTGCATTTATTCCAAACCCTGCTAAACTGGGTGCAGGTTTTGCAATCGGTATTCCGGTAGGTTGCGGCGTTGGTTTAATTGTAGGTTTAATAACCCCTGGCTGCCACTACAAAGCTAAGAAAGGTGAACGTGTATACGCAATCTTAATAGATGAATTCAGCGTATGCGCAGCTGATGCCAAGTAAAGCTAAAAAGCATAGAAAAAAGGACTCAATTTCTTGAGTCCTTTTTTTCTACCTGAATTCTAAACAATCTTATTATTATGAATTGCCATATCTCTTTCGTTCAACCTCTTTTCAAGCTCACCTGACGGTTCATAAAACGGAGATACAGTCATTACTTTTGCAGCTATATCAGGATAATGATATATAAACCGTAATTCACTTTCTGTTAAAGGTTTCTGGGTATGAACGTTGGCATAACGTGCAAGCTCAAGAATATTTCTTGCTTCATTTTCATCTTTGAATTCAATTTCAAGCTTGTTATATACATTACGGAAACCCTTAATACCGCCATATTCTCCTGTAGTAATCATTCTTCCGGTTTCAATAATTTCCGGTTCGCCCCTGCCGAGCTCTTCAAAATCATACAGCTCATAATTTCTTCTGTCTTTTAGCGCACCATCAGCATGAATACCTGATTCATGTGCAAACGCATTATCACCTACAGCCGGCTGGTTTATCGGAATAGGAAGCCCGAAAGCATAAGCTGTATATTTTGCAAGTTTCCATGCTTTTGAAAGATCAATATTTTCATCAATTTTATAGTTATCTTTAAAACCTGCCGATTTTAAACAAGCAAGCAGACAGGAAACGAGATCTGCATTTCCGGCTCTTTCTCCCATACCGTTTATTGCAGTATTAATATATGCATCTACGCCGGCATCGACTGCTGCTCTTGCGCCCATTACAGAACAGGCAACCGCCATACCTAAATCATTATGATAATGCAGTTCAATTGGCATTCCTGTTTCTTTTGCAAGATAATAAATTCTGTCATACGCTGTCTTAGGATCTTCATAGCCCAATGTATCGCAGTATCTGAAACGATCTGCACCTAACTTTTTAACCTCACGGGCTAATTTTACAAGATACTCTATATCGCTTCTTGAAGCATCTTCAGCGTTAACGCCTATAATTTCCGCATGCTTTGATACAGCGCATTCTACGGCTTCGCAGGTCATTTTTAAAATATCTTCTTTGGTCTTTTTGCCTAAATATTTCCCATGAATCATCTGGTCAGAAGTAGACTGTGAAAGGTTACAATTTTTTAAGTGCGGGCAATTGGAAAACGATTTTTCAACATCATCAGCTATAGCCCTCATCCAGCCTGATAATTTAGTACGTTTTATAACCCCTCTTCTGACGAGCTCCAGATTAGCATTAAGATAATTTAATTCGTGCATTGTAGTCGGGAATCCAAACTCAGACTGCGTAATTCCCATATCATTCAGCATAAGATTAATCATTGTTTTTTGAAGCTTTGCAAGCCCTAATCTTGAAGTCTGAACCCCGTCCCTGTTCGTAACATCTACAAAATAAATCTTTGGCATAAATTATCCTCCGCCTTGTAGATGTATTCTACAATATATTTTTCAACCCTGCAAGTAAAGATTTTATTAAGTTCTAAAAGCTTTTGGACCAATCTGGTAGCGTTTGCAGTAACGTTTTAACTCCTTAATTACAACCTCTGATAAAGCAAAAACCGCAATTAGATTTGGAACTGCCAGAAATAAAGTAACAGCATCTGACAAATTAATTATGCTCTTAAAATTCATTGCAGAACCGGCAATAATACAAATACAATAGAATGCCTGAAAAACTTTTGAACGATTTTGTCCTTCTCCAAACAGGAAGTTCCAGGCTTTTAATCCGTAATATGAACCGCATAGCATTGTAGATAAAACAAAGCAGCTTGCCATTATGGTCAATATAACAGGAAAGAAAGGGCAAATTGTAGCAAAAGCCTTGGAAGTTAATTCAATTCCGGCAATTCCATCCACATTTAAATAAGCTCCGGATACAACAATAACAAATGCTGTAGCAACCCCGACAATAACAGTATCGACAAAAGGTTGTAAAAGAGAAATAAAAGCTTGAGCAACAGGCTTATTTGTATTTACAGCAGAAAATGCAATCGGGGCTGTTCCCAATCCTGATTCATTAGCGAACATTGCACGTCTGAAGCCCCATAAGAGGCATGCGAAAACTCCGCCCTGCATTGCTTTCGGAGAAAATGCTTCCCGTACAATTGTTACAAGAGCTTCCGGAAGATGTCCTATATTAACAATACAAACTAAAAAAGCACTGATAACATACAAAGAACACATAACAGGGGTAACTTTAGAAGTAAATTTACCAATAGCTTTAATTCCTCCAATAATAGTAAACCAGGTAATGACAGCAACAATAGTTCCCAGGATCCAGCCATTAGATGCAAAAATACTTCTACCTCCTCCTGTAACCTCTGTAAACTGGGCAGTCATAGCATTTATTTGAAATAAATTCCAGCCTCCAATCATAGCAAAAATACAACATACAGCATAGGTTTTAGCTAAAACGGGTGCTATTTTTTGCAAATATTTTCCTCTTAATCCGGCTAGAATATAATACATAGGTCCACCGGAAACAGTTCCGTCCGGATTAGTTTTTCTGAATTTTACACCAAGAAGAACTTCAGCAAACTTTAATGCCATGGAAAAAAGTCCGGCAACAATCATCCAGAATATAACTCCGGGACCTCCGATAGATACGGCGGCGGCAGAACCTGCAACATTTCCTATTCCGGCTGATGCGGAAATTGTAGCACTAAGAGCTTGAAAAGAAGATAATTCCCCTTTCTTTTTGCGTTGATATCCGGAAGGATTTTTATGTTTGTAGTTATTGGTAATTAATTTTACAGCATGTTTAAATCCCCAAAAGCCGATAAAGCCGGTTTTTACGGTAAAGTAGGCTGCCGCAGTAATTAAAAGCGCAACAAGAAACTCGACTTTTACTCCACCTATTGTAACAGATGAGAATATAAGCCCGGAAACTTTATCAGCTATCGGTGACAGCAGGCTATCTATTACGGCATCTAAATTCATAAAGCTATCATACAACAAAAATGTATTTTTATAAAATTATTAAAAAATAATAAACATTATCCCCATAACAAATTTGATGGCTTATAATAATCTTATATAATATTGTTAGGGGGATAATTATGGAAAATCCATTTAAAAAAGCAGTTGAAGATAAAAAAGAAGAGGAAGAAACAAAAGAAACCGAATCTGAAATTGAAGTCGATGAAAGTGTAAAAGAAGACAACATTGAAGCAACGACTGAAGAAGGGGCTTCACAAGAAGCTGCGGATTCCTGGAAAGAAAAATATGAACAGCTTAATAACCAGTATATAAGACTTGCAGCGGATTTTGATAATTTCAGAAAAAGACAAGAACAAGAAAGAGAAGCTCTTTTAAAATACGGAGCTGAAAATACAGTAAAGAAACTGCTTGAAGTTATTGATAATTTTGACAGAGGGTTAAAAGCTATTGAAACTGTAGATGATTGTGATAAAGTAAAAGAGTGTTATAATTTAGCATACAAAAATTTTAACGACGTATTAACAAAAATAGGAGTAGAAGCTATAAAAGCAGAAGGCGAAGCATTTGATCCGAATTTGCATGAAGCTGTTATGCAGACTCCTACTAACGACAAGCCGGAACATACAATAATAGCAGAACTCCAAAAAGGGTATAAGCTTGGCGATAAAGTCTTAAGACCGGCTCTTGTAAATGTTGCAACTCCGGAAGGTTAGATAGAATAAAAAATGGCTGATTATTATGAAATACTGGGCGTTAGTAAAAACGCCACAAAAGATGAAATAAAAAGTGCTTTTAGAAAAATGGCTCGTAAATGGCACCCTGATATTAACAAAGCACCTGATGCAGAAGCTAAGTTTAAAGAACTTGGTAAAGCATACGAAACCCTTATGGATGACGAAAAACGAGCTACTTATGATAGATTTGGAGAGGACGGGCTAAAGAATGCCGGTTTTAATACTCAAGGTCCGTTTGCCGGCGGATTCGGAGATTTAGAAGAAGTATTTAACTCATTCTTTGGCGGAGGATTCGGTTTTGGAGGAACAAGAAGACAGGACCCTAATGCTCCGCAGCGAGGGGATGATTTAAGACTAGACTTAGAACTTGACTTTGAAGAAGCCGTTTTTGGAATCACTAAAGAAATTAAAATTGACCACCTTGAAACCTGCCCTACCTGTAAAGGTTCAGGAGCAAAAGACGGTGCAAAACCAGAAACTTGCCAGAATTGCGGAGGCTCCGGAAGAATCCAGCAGACGACACGAACTGTACTCGGGCACTTTACTCAAATTGTAACCTGTCCGATTTGTCATGGGAAAGGTACTGTAATAAAAGATCCGTGCCCTGACTGTAAAGGTCAAGGACTTAAAGAAACTGAAAAGAAATTGGAAGTAAAAATTCCTGCAGGCGTAGATACAGGCTCAAAAATGAGATTATCACATGAAGGAGATGCCGGAATTAACGGAGGAATTGCCGGAGATTTATATATTGTAATTCATGTTAAACCCTCACTTTATTATAAAAGAGAAGGAATTAATGTATTTACCCAGCTTGAAATTTCTCCGGCGCAAGCAGCTCTCGGAGATAGCGTAATAATAAAAACCCTTGACGGAGAAAAGAAAATAACGATTCCGGCTGGCATACAACATGGTGAAGTAGTTAAAATTAAAGGTGCCGGAGTACCAAGCATAACAAAACCGTCAATGAGAGGGGATCACGTTGTTGTTATTACCATAAAAATTCCTGCAAAACTTTCAAATGAGGAAAAAGTTTTATATCAAAAACTTTATGAAATTCAAACATTGAAAAAAGATTCGGTTAAAGAACGTTTAAAAGGTGTTTTTAAATAGAAATAATTGTGGTAAAATTATTTTGTCTGAAAAGAGGTTGGGAGATTTAATTTGCGAAAACTACTTTTAACAATAGGAATTTTTCTTATTTCCTGTGCCAGTGTTTTTGCGGCAAAGCTTCCTGATGATGTCAGAAATTACATTAATACAAACATCCCCGGCGCTGACATAAGATTTGACGGAGTTATTATATTTCCATCAAATACTATTTATTTACCTCTGTTTCCATCTTTATTTTCTGACATAACAAAATTACAGATTAAAGAAACCATTCCGGCAAATAAAAACCTTAAGCAGGAACCTGATATAGTTATTTTCAATAATGATTTTGTCTTACTTAAAGTTTTAACAGATAACGAAGGAAACAGAACAGTTCTGCATATGCCAATTCCACCTCTACAGGTAAGAACCGGTCTGTTGCCGCAAGACATGCTTGTTCCTAGCGGGCTGATTATACCGGAAAACCTTAAAGGTATTATAGGAAACCTGAAAATAGATACTAAAGGTGAAGATGTCATAAAAGTTGATACAAAAGAAACATTCGAAGAGTTTTTATCCGAAACAGAACCTGAAATAACTCAGACATTAATATCTCAATTAAAAAATAAAATACTCTATGTAACCACTAATTACTCAAAAAATATTCAGGTTGTCGAACCTGCTCAAGCTTCTCCGAAATACGCATTGGCGCAAAAATCAATACCTATTGATATAAAAGCAGTATCTAACGGAAAATTTTTACTCGTAACTTCATTTGAACGTCCGTTTGTAGATGTTATATCCGTTTCGGATTCTCGATTTATCAAACAGATTGACCTGCCTTCAAACCCTGAAGAGATTCTGGTAGATGAATCTTCTGAAAAAGCTTATATAACATCTCCTCTGGCATCCACTATTTTTGTTATAGATTTAAAAAGCATGTCACTTATTCAAAAAATAAAAGTTAATGGTTATTGTGAGAAACTTTTGTTAAGCAATAATAAATTATTTTATGTAGATAAATTAAACCATGAAATCTGGGCAATTGAACTTGATAATGATTACGAATTAAAAGATATCGGAAAATTTCCGAATGTTTCTGCCTTAGCCTTTAAAGATAACAAGCTCTATATTTCAAGCAGGACTAAAAGCAGGATTGCTGTTATCGACTATTCTACTCTTGGCTTAATCAATGAATTTACTACAGTAAACAAACCTGTTGCAATGAAAGTATTTAATAACAGCATTTATGTTTTAGGAGCTCAGAATAACGAATTACAGCGTATAGTTAACGGTTCTGTTGTTGATACTATTTTATTGAATACGGAAGGATTCTCCACCGGTTTTCATATAATAAGCGGAACAAATTTAGGTGTTATTGCAGATATGAAAACTAACAAGTACTCAATCATAGACCTGGCAAAAGGAAAACTGTTAAAAACATATTCCTTAAATATTCCAATTAAAGATATAATTATAACTGACAAAGTAAAACTTTTTGATTAGGTGAAAAATGGACATAATATTTGATAACATTACCTCTGAGACTTTAGCCGGACTTGAAGAAACACAAAGACAATTCTGGAACATTCCTCGTGTTACGGGCGGCTTGATAAATATGTTTATAAAAATGATGGAAGTAAAAAACGCTCTTGAGATTGGAACTTCTAACGGATATTCCGGATTATGGATTGCAAAAGCTCTTAAAGAAACTGGCGGAAAGCTTACGACTATAGAGTATTACGAAAAAAGACAAAGTATAGCGATAGAAAATTTCAAAAAATGCGGAGTCTTTGATTTAGTTCGACCGTTGCAAGGTGATGCAATAGAAACTATTCTTTCATTCCCGCCGGAAGAGAAGTTTGATTTTGTATTTATTGATGCTAATAAAAGACAGTATGTTGAATACTTTAAACTTATTAAACCGCATTTAACCCCAAAAGCTTTGATAGTAGCTGATAATATAACCTCGCACGCTGAAAAAGTTCAAACATTTGTAGATGCAGTAGATGCAGATGCGGATTTTCAGTATGAAATAGTCGATACACCAGGCGGGATACTTGTTGCTTATAAAAATAACTAAGCTTAATAGTCTTCTCTGCCGCGGCTCTTTAGGTATTCACGTATCTGGTTAAGAGAATATTGGATAATTCTTGTAATTCTTGAAGGTGAAAGACCTACCATTGTTGCAATATCCTTTGCCTGCATATTACGGTAAAATCGATATTCGACAACGGTTCTCTCTTTTTGAGGTAATTTCGCAATGGCTTGTTTAATCAATCTGCTCATCTCAACGATTTCTGCCTTCTCATCAGGCATTGCAGACGGGTCTTTAATAAAATCAAACGGGGAAGCATTATCCGTTGCTGCTGCCGCTAAACCATCAATAGACAGAATTGTTTCGTAAACAGCTTCACGAACCTTGCTGGGAGATATTGCAAACCCCATATCTCCGTCAGCTGAATCTTCTGCAATGGAGTCAGAAATATACGGATCAGTTTCATCATCCTTTTTATGCTTAAGGGTATACCATTTATAACGGTGTCTTAATTCATTTCTTATTGCCCAGCGGACAGCTGTACCGATATAAGCTTCATTGTAGTTCGCAAGCTGTTCTTCGGATTTGCCTTTTATAAGAGTTTGTATTGCAATAATACCTATACTAACCAGCTCTTCATACTCAATCATATGGTTAGGTACTCTTCTATGCTCAACTCTTGCTATTTTCTGTACAATACCGACGTATTGTTTAAGTAAAGTCTTGTTATCCATCTTCTCTTATCTAACTAACCTTACTTAATATTACCTTGATTTTGATTATTTTTCAAGCCGTACACAAAAAGTAAAATTTCTGCTACAGCCTTATATAATTCAGGTGGTATCTGCTGGTTTAAATCAACCATTCTAAATAATGCTCTTGCAACCGGAGGATTATCAATAACAGGAACATTATGCTGTAATGCAATATCAATTATTTTCTTTGCAATCAGCTCTGTACCTTTTGCAGTAAGGGTTGGAGATTGCATTGTTTCCGCATCATATTTTAATGCACATGCGACATGGACAGGATTTCTAACAACAAAATCAGCATCAGGGACTGAATCCATTGCCCCTTGTTGGAGCATTTGCATACGGCGCTGCCGGAGTGCAGCTTTTACATGAGGGTCCCCTTCAGAGTTTTTATATTCGTCTTTGATTTCTTTAAAAGACATTTTCTGGTCTTTCAAGAACTTCCATTTTGTAACACCGTAGTCAGCAGCCGCTATTATAAGAAATGCAATACATGCTTTATAAATAAATTCAATAACAAGTTTACCAAATTCAATCATAATAGCAAAATTATTCTCAATGGCAGCAAGTCCAAGAATATCCTCGAGATGATCGGAATAAACAGACCAGCCGACCCAGCCTAAAACGGCAACTTTTAAAATATTTTTACCAAGTTCAAACAGGGTCTTAACCTGAAAAAGGTTTTTGAAATATTTAGTAGGATTAAGTTTATCAAGCTTTGGTACTAGAGGTGCGGTAGCAACCAGAGGTCCGACTTGCAGAAAATCTCCTATCATAGAAACAAAAGCCGCTACTATTAAAATAGAACCTATAATCAAAGCTGCCGGAATAATTGTAACTGTAAATATATAAGAAAATCCTATTTGCTCCAGCGTATGGTTTGGAATCTGTTCATAAAGAGTTCTGAAAAGTCCGACTATAAGCTTCCAGATAAGAGGAGCCATCATGTTTATAAATGCAAACATTACAAGAAGAGATAGCGCAGTGGACACATCTTTAGATTTTACGACCTGTCCCTCTTTTCTTGCCCTCTCTAATTTCTGGGGAGTAGCATCAAACTGTTTATCTTCATCACCCATTCGGATTAATACCTGTTTTAGTCGGATCCTGTACTTTTTATTCTATCATAAAGTTATATTTTATTGTACAATTGTCTTGAATAAGGAGTTTAAATTTATGAAAAATTTGTTATTTATAATTCTAGCTTTATTATCACTAGCCGGAGCCGGAGCTTCTGCGGTTTACCTTACAGGAATATTGGCTCCGGGATTAATTTTCTTTTGCGGATTCCTATTTGGTGTATTTTTAATGAATATAAAAGTAAATGTCAAAAATGATAAGATAAACTCATATAAACGTGAATTGGAAAAAGAGTCTATTGCAAGCAGTGAAAATTCTTCCAGAGTAAAAGTTCTTGAATCAAAGATTGAAGTTCTAGAAAAAGCGTTGGAAACCGCACTCAAATCCAATGGATGATGAGTAAATAAAGTAAAGATAACAAGATAATAAGAACTCATTCATTTTATTGATTGTTTGTCACGGTGATTTATTGTAAAATGCTCATAACACAAGGAGAAATTTATGACAGATATGAAGAAAATATTGAGCTATGTGCCTACAGTTATTGAATCGTCTTCGAGAGGAGAAAAATCCTTTGATATCTTTTCAAGACTGTTAAGAGAAAGAATTATTTTTTTAGGAACAGAAATAGATGATGACGTGGCAAATTCAGTTGTTGCACAGCTTTTATTATTAGACAGCGAAAACCCTGAAAAAGATATTATGCTTTATATTAATTCTCCTGGCGGTGTTATTACAGCCGGCATGGCTATATATGACACAATGAATCTTATTAAGGCTGATGTGCAGACTATTTGTTTAGGCGAAGCTGCTTCAATGGGAGCATTTCTTCTTTCCTCAGGTGCTAAAGGCAAGAGAATGGCTCTTCCTAGTGCAAGAATTATGATTCACCAGCCATTGGGCGGAGCTAAAGGTCAGGCTACAGATATTGAACTTGAAGCAAAAGAAATTTTGAGAATGAAAGATATGTTAATCGGCATTATGGCAGAAAATTCAGGACAGCCGTTTGACAAGGTCAAAGAAGATTGTGAAAGAGACCACTACCTTTCAGCTGCGGAAGCCGTTGAATACGGGTTGATTGATAAAGTTGTTACTTCTGTGAATGAATAAAATGTTATCATATTTAATAAAAAAGGTCGTTTTATAATTTATAAAAAACGACCTTTTTTATTTCTTGCTTTTTACCACCCTTCGTACTAGAATGTTGCTATTGTGTAACCGGGTCGGAATTAAAAACCTTACCGGTGGTAATAATATAAATTAAGGAGTAAAAAAATGACATCAAAAAGATTTCTTTTCACTTCCGAATCTGTTACGGAAGGACACCCCGACAAAGTTTGCGATCAGATATCTGACGCTATTTTGGACGAATTTTTAACAAAAGACCCTCAATCAAGGGTAGCAGCTGAAACAACTGCGACAACCGGTATGGTACTTGTTTGCGGAGAAATTACATCAAACTGCTATGTTGATATCCCGCATGTTGTAAGACATACCGTCAGAAATATAGGATATGAAGGAACTTCTGGAGGAGGCTTTGATTTTAACACCTGTGCGGTTTTAACAAGTATTGATGAACAGTCTGTTGATATTGCCGGCGGTGTTAATAAAGCTCTTGAAGCAAGAAGCAATAATGCCGATACTTCAACCAGTGAAACAGAAAACATCGGAGCCGGTGACCAGGGTATTATGTTTGGTTATGCCTGCGATGAAACTCCTGAATTAATGCCGCTGCCCATAAGTTTAGCTCATAAACTTGCTTACAGGCTTGCAAGAGTCAGAAAAGAAGGCATTTTAAAATATTTAAGACCGGACGGTAAATCTCAGGTTACAGTTGAATACGTTGAAGGAAAACCTTCCAGAATTGACACAATTTTGCTTTCTACCCAACACGCTCCAGAGATTAATGGAATAAGTGACAATACTAAAGTTCAGATGATAATCAACGAAGATTTAAGAAAATATGTTATTGATTATGTTTTTGAACATGAAAGCATAAAACCTGATGCAAATACTAAAATTCTTATAAACCCATCCGGAAGATTTGTGGTCGGCGGACCTCAAGGAGATTCAGGCTTAACCGGAAGAAAAATTATTGTTGATACCTATGGCGGCTATTCCCGTCATGGCGGCGGAGCTTTCTCCGGAAAAGACCCTACAAAAGTTGACCGTTCAGCAGCTTATGCAGCAAGATATGTTGCTAAAAACATTGTAGCTGCAGGTTTAGCATCTAAATGCGAAATTGAGCTTGCCTACGCAATCGGGGTTGCAGAACCTGTTTCAATCTTTGTTGACACATTCGGTACAGGAAGAATTTCTGATGATGAGATATCAGCTCTTATTCGTGAAAACTTTGACCTAAGACCGGCTGCAATCATAAAAGATTTTGATTTAAGAAACCTTCCGGCTAAAAACGGCGGAAAGTTCTACCAGAAATTAGCCGCATACGGTCATTTCGGTCGTACAGATATAGAACTTCCTTGGGAAAAGCTCGACAAGGCAGATATTCTAAAAAAGTC
Organism: Candidatus Gastranaerophilales bacterium; assembly: GCA_944324255.1. GTDB lineage: Bacteria > Cyanobacteriota > Vampirovibrionia > Gastranaerophilales > Gastranaerophilaceae > CAG-196. The sequence continues at coordinate 86,405 of CALUVM010000005.1, forward strand.
GCTTACTAGCTGTGCATTTTGCTAGCTAAAAAGACTGTTCTATGTCATAAATTTTATAGCGGCGGAGTCTTGATGACTCCGCCGCTTCTTCTATAGATTCTATGTAAAAATGTAAATATTATTTAATAGTTTAATGACAATTTAAAATTATTAATGTATTATTATCTTAGTTGATAATGAGGGAAAGGAGTAATTCTCGTGGCAGATAAGAAGATTGAGACGGTTTATCCTGTACAAAGTGCGTTTTCAAGAGATGATGATTCTTTTACGGCACTGTCAACATCTGCACTTCTTGCCAAGAGCTCCGTTCCTTATTCTCACAGAAGAATTGCCGATAATTATGTAATTATTAAGAGAATTTACAGATTCCAGGCTGTTCAGAGCAGAATAACAAACGCTGAGCGCCAGCTACTTAAAAAATATGACTTCAATACTTTAGAATTTTCTACCATTAAGCAGGTAAATGAAGAACTGTCCTATCTTAAAAAATGGTCAACATCTTCAAATGAATTGTTAAGAAAAGATGCTGATGCTCTGTTGCAAATAAGATGTAAAGAATTAAAGTACATAGTTGCAAGCAGATATGCATCAATTACAAATGAAATCTACAACGGTTACAAAGCTTTAGAAAGATATTTTGAAGAAATATCTAAGTTTTATTCTCCAATCTGTTAAATTTCTTAAAATTTAAGCAATTTTTATTTTTTAGGGTTTTACTAATAGCAGGAAGGTTAAAAATGCAAATTGCTCCTGTTAATAACACAGTTGTCCGTAATCAACAAAGTTTCAAACACGGACATGATTTTATAAATAGTGAATATTCCAAGAAACAAAAAGCAGTAATTGCCACAACTACTGCACTCGGTGTTGCGGCAAGTCTTGCTATCCTATCTAAACAAGCCGGACATACTATAAATCCTATTAAGATTGTAAAAAATCTTAAAAACATAAAAGATTCTTATCTTGCAAAAGTTAAATATCATGAAAAAGAAGTTATAACAATGGGAGCAGGCTCTGCTATTGGGGGGCTTGCCGGAGGATACCTCGTAGACAGAAGTCCTGAAAACAGGAAAGCTAAGCGCAGAGAAGCACTTATGCAATTTGGTAATGTTTCAATTCCGATAATTACCGTAGAAGCTTTTGCTAAAATAGGAGAAAAATTTGGGAAAATGGCAAAAAGTATAGCTGCTATCGGCGGGATATTTGCCGGCGTATATCTTGCGAATTTCTTAATGAACCATTTATCCAATTTTGTATTCAACAGCAATAAAGGTTCCCGTGGAGTAAAAGGAACAGATTTCTCAGCTCATCTTGACGATATGGTTGTTGCAGCATCTTATATATCAGAAGCTAAACCTATATATTTAATATCAAGAATAATACCTTTAGCCCTCATGTTTGCCGGAAACGAAGTCGGAAATAAAACAACGGACAAACCGGCATAAACCGTCATTTGTCCGCTGCTATAAAAACTTTTCTAAAACTTCTGTCTTCTTACACTAAACCAAGAGCTTTTCTATACCATGAGAAGGATTCTAATTCTGAACCATTGAATGTTGTTTTGATGCGTTGCTTTTTTAAATAATTTTCAAATTCATCAACAAATGCAGACTTAACTGTTTTTTTAGTTTCTGTTGCGGTCACGTTCATCCCGTTTCCTCCTATATTATAAGTAACACACTATATATAAACTGTCTTTCGACATAATTGTTATTTTTTACAGTTAAACTACACTATACACAACTAATTTTAACACGTTTCCTCTACCCGTGCAATTAAATGTAACGAAATGTGTTGCAAATTCAATAAAAATCATCCTTTAGAGTTACTCGGGTATAATTCTATATAGTTAGGTTTGATTAAAATATTTGTTTGAGGTATCGTAAATAAGTAAGAGCGAATTAGGAGTATCAACAATGTATAATGTTGCAATAATAGGTGCCGGTCCTGCCGGAATTTTTACTGCGCTTGAAATAGTTAAACTAAAACCTGAATGGAAAGTTATTCTCATAGAAAAAGGGCAGCGTATTGAAAAAAGGAAATGCCCGATTAGAGAAGGGGCGCCAAAATGTGTTAATTGTAAAAGGTGCGGACTTCTTTGCGGATGGGGAGGTGCAGGTGCTTTTTCAGACGGTAAGCTTACTCTAACTCCTGACGTCGGCGGACATCTGATTGATTATATGCAGAGAGAAGATGTTGAAAAATATATTGACTATGCAGACAAATTATACCTGGAGCACGGCGCAACCGATGAAGTATTCGGTACAAATATGGAAGATTTTCGTGAAATTGAAAGGCAGGCTGCATTAGCAGAACTAAAACTTGTTCATTCTCCGGTAAGACATCTGGGAACGGAAAGAAGTTTACATGTACTTAAGCATATGCAAGATTATCTGGATGATAAGATTACCATTCTGAATAATGTAACTGCACAAAGTCTTATTGTGGAATGTGAACAGGTAAAAGGGATTGTTCTTGATAATGGAGAAACAATTAATGCCGAATACACAATTATTGCTCCGGGAAGAGAAGGAGCCGACTGGCTTACTCACGAATTTGCAAAGAATAAAATCGGAATGGTAAATAATGCCGTTGATATAGGTGTCAGGGTTGAACTACCGGCACCTGTGTTCGCACCGATAACAGATAAATTGTATGAGTCTAAACTTGTTTATTATTCACCTACATTTGGAGATGAGGTCAGAACTTTTTGTATGAACCCGAACGGAGAAGTTGTTCAGGAGAATTACAACGGTATTGCGACTGTTAACGGGCACAGTTATGCAAATATTAAAACAAATAATACAAACTTTGCACTCCTTGTAAGTAAAAAATTTACGGAACCTTTTAAAGAACCTATAGCATACGGACAGCATATTGCAAGACTTGCCAATATGCTTGCAGGCGGAATACTTGTTCAAAGATTCGGAGATTTACTTGAAGGCAGACGTTCTACTCCTGATAGAATAAAATCAAGTATTATCACTCCTACTTTAACCTGTGCGACACCGGGAGATTTAAGCCTTGTAATTCCGTACAGGCAGATGAAAAGTATTATTGAAATGCTCTTTGCTCTTGATAAAATTGCTCCGGGAACAGCTTCCCGATATACACTTCTTTATGGTATTGAAGTTAAATTCTATTCAGCAAGAGTTAAGCTTACAAACGAACTTGAAACAGAAGGGGTAAAAAATCTGTTTACTATAGGCGACGGTGCAGGGGTTACCAGAGGATTAATCCAGGCTTCAGCATCTGGAGTTTATGTCGCAAGAACTATCTGTAACAGAGGTTAAATTTGAAAGGTGAAGGGATATACCCTTCACCTTATTTCTAGTTGCCTGCCATCCTTAATCTTAATTTATTAAGCGCTCTAAGTTCCGTTTGACGAATACATTCTTTTGTTACACCAAACATTTTTCCTATATCTTCCAGGGTCGTTTTGGCAAACTCTTCAAGTCCAAATCTCATTTTTATAACAGTTTGCTCCCGTTCTTTTAGCGTGGCTACAACATTTTTGATTTCACGCTTTAATTCTTCATATTCAATATTATCTTCAACACATGTACCTTCGTCTTCTATTACATCAGCAACACTTAACTCACTTCCGTTATTTCCTTCAAAGCTTCCTTCTATTGATACGGGAGAAGTATATGCAGATAAAAATAAATCGATTTTTTCCGGTTCAATATCCATTTTCTTTGCGACTTCTGCATTATTAATCTGACAATTGTATGCCCGTTCCATTTCAGATTTTACTTTCGAGAATTTAGAAAGTGTTTCCTGAATATATACAGGGATTTTCATACAATAAGACTGTTCGGATATTGCTTTGAACATTGCCTGCTTAATCCACCATGTAGCATATGTGGAAAATCTGTATCCTAAGTCCGGATTGAATTTTTCTACGGCTACCATCAGTCCTAAATTACCTTCCTGAATCAAATCTACCATTGGTAATTTTGAAACATGTATAGCTTTTCTTGCTATTGTTAATACGAGCTTTAAATTAGCCTGAACCAGTTCCTTTTTCGCTTCTCTGTCGCCCAATTTCGCTTTTTGTGCAATTTCTTTTTCTTCTGCTGCTTCAAGGTTTCTGTAAGAATTAACTTTTCTTAAATAGCTGCCTAAGTCAGCAGAGCTTGAGGTGATAGCCATAAAGCCGTTTCTTGCCGGATTCGTTGCAGTTTTTTTCATTTTGATAACTTGTTCTTTCATACTATTAAACTCCTGGGGTAATTTTGGGGTAAATAACTTTTGGGGTAAATAAATTTTTGGGGAATAGTTTTTGTAAATAGGTTAACCTTGCAAGATTTAATTGATACACATAACAAACAAATCTTATATACTCAATATATATCAAAAGTATATATTTCTCAAGTGTTTTGTTAAGAAATATTACAAAAAAGGGGCGATTTTTATAAAATCTTTACAAAACTTCACAATTTTGCAGGAATAAACGTAAATCTGCAAGCCGCTCTTCGACAGAATTCACAACCTTTTTCAACTGTATTTCAAGTTCTTTGGGTTTACGGAATCTGGTATTAAAAAATAACACTGTTGATACAGAATTTACAAGTTTGTTCTTTATGTCAGAAATCTCGTTATATATAAGCGGATCTACTATTTCTTTATTCTCACATAGAAGAGTAAATAAATCGCCGAACCACCACTGAACTTCCTCTACATTATTTGAATGCAGCCCTTTCAAAGCTTGTTTAAGGTAATTATGCGCTTTAGCGTATACTTTTTCCAGTTTCGCTTTTTTCTCAGGTAATACTTGTTTAAAATAATCCATTGTCTGCTTATACCCGCTTTCAATCAATTTTCTGCGGGCATCTTTATTCAGGTTAAAATCAGCAAAGAATATGTCGCCGGTATTTATTCTCACACAATCATATCTGTCATTTTTCCCGTAAATTTCCGATACAAAATCTGTTGCTACATCTGTTACACAGCTGTAAATAGTATTTATAAATGAAATCGGATTATTATCACATTCTCCGCATGTTCCTTCAAGTCTGAATTCCAGGATTCTGCTTTCTGAATTATTTAAGGTATCCGTTAAACGCCACATCGGGGAGGCCTTTTGTAAATCCCCGTCAACTAAATCAGCATCGTTATACTTATATGGCGGCATAAGCCCCGGCATACTGGATGATATTCTTACAGCTTTTGCAACCTCAAAATCGGGAGTGGCTGTTTGTGAAAATTCCTGGGTGCTAAATTTATTTAGATTAGTAGTTATAACAACAAGTTCCTTTTCAATATCACTAAATATCACAGGACGGTTTTTAACCTGCTCTGTCTTTCTTGATATAAGTTCATTTATCCAGTCAACAAAAATTTCACCTTTGCTTAATGCAAAAGGTTTATTAAACCCCAGATGAATATCCTTAAACAATTCAAAATTAACCTTAATGAATATATTCTCCAACTCATAAGACTTGTACCCGCAAGCCAAAAGAGCCGCAAAAATTGAGCCTACGGAAGAACCTCCAATAACATCATATTCAACCCCTAACTCTTCTAATGCTCGAATTGTGCCAATATAAGCGAGCCCTCTTATTGCGCCGCCGCCAAACAAGCAGGTATATTTTAAAGGATTCTTCATCTAATCAGCCCTCGTTTTTCTAAATTATATCATAATTATAAAAATAAAATAATTAACTAAATAACCCCTCGTATGCTTGCGGGAAATTTCTTGCGGTTGATTTAGGTAAACATTCAACACCAAGTATTTCTGCAATATGACGAATATTGAATGTCGCAGAAATTATTACAATTTTAGTCATTGAGTAGTTTTTAAAGGTCTTTATCTGCTTAACCAGCCATTCTCCCGCATAATCAGGTTCAAAATCCGGTTCCATCTGTAAATCAGTTATTATAATATCAAACGGAGTTTCGTTGTTTTCCATTACTAAATCATAAGCACTTCTTGCTGAATCAGCCTCAATAATATCTGAATCGGGAAAAAGGGTTTCCAGTATTGTTTTATGGTAATCTCTCCAACCTTTTATATCATCAACTACGAGTATCTTCATTTCCTTAGATTTTCCGCTCCGTCCAAATACACGAATTCCGGTTCAAATTCCTCACCGCAATTAACTACGACTAAAACTCTTAAACACATTTTCAAAGCCCCGGGGACATCAATTTCGTTAAAACATAACATTGGAACTTCTTTCCATTTCAAATTAACTCTCGCATACTTTGCCGGAAAATCAGCATTCAAATCAGGTGTGAATGTAAAAATCACATGCGATATTAAATTAATTTCAAGATTATTTCTTTTAACTATTTCGTTTAAAAGTTTAATTACAGCTTCCTTAATAGCTTCCGGGGAATTCTCTTTTACGGTTATAGCCCCTCTTATTCCTCGTGAAATCATCAGCCTTCCTCCGACAGATAATAAAGTGCAGCAAGCGTTGAAGCCGTCATTGCATAACCTGACTTCTCTTTATTTCTTAGCCAATCATACACTTCATTTCTCTTAACTAAAACTCTGTCTGTAATTACCCCGCCATCACTTACGGGTTTTGCCTTTATATCATAATCGTTAATATAAGCAATCGCAATTGTAACAGTTTCCGAAACACAACCGGGCGAACTTGCTATTTTTCTTGAAACAATTTTTATTCTATCAGCCACAAGTCCTGATTCTTCCAGCAGTTCTGCTTTTATTGCATCTTCAACTGATTCATTTTTCCGCTCATCTCCAACTAATCCCGCAGGTATCGCAACAGAATAGACGGCTTTATTTTCGGATTTTAGAGGCGGGCGCTCTTCTATCAAAAATAGGATAGAATCCCCTATAACAGGCAGAATCACCACGACATCTTTTGCATTGGGTCTGTGAGCGTAAACCCAGGGTTTCCCGCTCTTTGACGGAGTACTTTTCAGTTGAAGATATTTTGTATCATATAATATTTCGCTCATAATCTCATGCCGGAAGTTTTATACAAAATTCCGTATACTCTCCTTCTTCACTTTCAACAGTCAGTTCTCCATTATGGGCTTTTAGTATTTGTAACGCAAGATAAAGCCCCAAGCCGGTACCTATTTTTCTAAATTTTTTTGCTGCAGAATAATACTTATTAAAAATTTTATCAATATCAGACTTTGAGATTCCGGCGCCGTAATCTTTAATACGTATCGTTATATACTTCGGAATTTCGCCAATATAAATTTCAATCGGGGATTTTGGGGAACCGTATGAAATTGCATTTTGAATCAAATTCTTCACTACTCGTTTTAATTGAAATCTGTCTGCCAGTACTCTTATATCACGACTTAAGATAAAATTTATCTTATTATCGGTTTTCTGTGCAATAGGAGTCATCTCTTCAATAATTTCTTCAATAAAGCTTTTTAACATTATATTTTCTTTGTGCAGGGCTATTTTCCCATCCTTTATCTTGTAAGTGTCCAAAACGACCTGCACTAAATCCAGCAGTTCTTTATTAGAGGTCTGCATGTTTTTAAGAGCAAATTTTTGTTTATCACTTATCGGTCCGAAATTTTCGTTCAAAAAAAGTTCTATCATATTGGTTTCGGCAATGATAGGAACTTTAAGGTCATGAGTAAGAGTTGCTACAAAATCTTCTTTCAGAGTTTCAAGTTCCTTTTGATTTGTATTATTTTTCAAAATAAGAATAAACCTTTTTTGGCTCTCATCGAGCTTAAGTTCAACAGAGCTTGCCAGAAAGCTGGCAGTCGGGTTAGCAATTACTGTAACCTCATCATCATGAAGCATCTCTACAGTTTTTCTTTTAGGTAAAACTACAAAATCAGAAATAGGTTTGCCAATAATATCTTTACCCGGAACTTTAAACCATTCGGAAACCCTTAAGGTAGCACGCTGAATCTTATCATTCTCATCCGTTATAATAAGACCGTCAGATAAAGAATTTATTGCAGCTTCAAGGAATTTGTTTTGTTTTGAAAGCTCATTTTGATACTCCGTTATCATGGTTTCTCTATCATGCAAGCTCTCAATCATACGATTTACACTATCTGACAGAATTTCCGAATTTGGAATATCAATCGTATCTATTTTTTTTGTTAAATCTCCATAGCGGATTGAATTAACAGTCTTGGTCAGGGAAGTGATATAATCATTAATCTTATTCCACTGCTCCTTTGTTTTTCTTATAAAAACAAACAATAAGACTAGCAACAATAAAATAAAAAGATGCAGAATATGAGCTAAAATAGTTCCGCTTTCTTCAATAATAAAGCTTTTTAATTCCAAGAGCATGGTATATGGTCCTATTTAAAATTTTTATGATATAATTATACCAGAAATCATGGGATTAATAAATGAACAAGATTAAATTATATAGTTTGGGAGCAGCTTGCTGGTTTAGTACAATGTTGTGTTATGCAACAGAGAAATTTGAAGTCCTTCCGGATTTACCGGATCCGTTGGCTTATGCCGTTCAGCCGGCAGAAGCTTCTACAATTTCAGGTAATGCCGGTGCTCCGTTAGCTGCAGCTCAATCAATAGGTCATGAACCCAGCATAATTTCAGTTGTGCTTTCTTTATTATTTGTTATTCTCTTAATTTATGTTACCGGAATCATTTATGCGAAACTAAACCGGCTCGGGATTAAGACGCTAAAACAAACCGGTGATTTGGGACGCTCAAAAGTTTCAGTTATATCAACAACACCGCTAGGCAACAACAAGACCCTGCATGTTGTGGAGTTAGACGGCAAAAGAATGCTAATAGGAGCTTCTTCTGCATCTATTCATTTAATTAAAGATTTAGGAAGTTTTGTAGAAGATTGTGATGACAAAGAATACTCACATATTGAAATCCCTAATATAAAAATACCTAAAATTGAAATACCTAAAATTGAGATTCCTTCAATCGGTTTTTCAAAACTCATAACAAAAACTCATAAAGGCATCGATTTAGATGATGAAAAGAATGAAACGGAGAGTAAAGAAGAGAGCCCTGATGAAAATTCTATGACGGATGTGCATAATGAAAATCCTGAAGGTATAATCGACACTTTATTTTCCGAACAACAGAAAGAAGAAGCGGCTCAGCAGGAAAAAAGCCAGGCTTCAGAACATATGGTAGATCCTGATGAATTTGCTTTATATAAAAAGTATTTGAGCTAAGTTTAAATGTGCGGGGGATATGAATGGCAAAAAGTGTAAAAATTGCTGATAAAATTATCGGTGACGGATATCCTTGTTTTATTATCGCCGAAATTGGCATTAATCATAACGGCTCTGTAACATTAGCTAAAAAAATGATTGATATTGCCGTTACCACGGGATGTGATGCTGTTAAATTCCAAAAACGCACTGTAGATGTTGTTTATACCAAAGAGGAACTGGCGAAAGAAAGAAAAAGCGTTTTCGGAAATACAAACGGAGATTTAAAAAGAGGGCTTGAATTCGGAGAGAAGGAATACAGAGAAATTGACGAGTATTGTAAGCGCAAAGGCATACTCTGGTTTGCTTCATGCTGGGATGAAGGCTCCGTAGATTTTATGGAAAAATTTGATATTCCTTGCTATAAAATTGCATCAGCCTCTTTAACTGATGACAACCTTTTAAAATATACCAGGGCAAAGCAAAAACCGATTCTCTTATCAACCGGAATGAGTACAATGGAAGAAATCCGGCATGCTGTATCAATTCTCGGAGAAGATAATCTGGTTATTTTCCATTGCACATCAACTTATCCGTCGAATACAGAGGAAATGAACCTGAGAGTTATAGAAACATTTAAAAGGGAATTCGATTGTCCTATCGGATATTCCGGACATGAAAGAGGGGTCACACCATCGGTTCTTGCAGTTGCACTCGGAGCTAATGCTGTAGAACGCCATATTACAGTCGATAGAACAAACTGGGGGTCTGATCAAGCAGCCAGCCTAGAAATGGCAGGCTTGTACCATATGGTAAGAGATATCAGACAGGTTCCGGCACTTTTAGGAAATGGTGTTAAGATTGTTTATCCGAGAGAGATTCCTATTATTGAAAAGCTAAGAAGAGTGAAATAATGATTAATTTACCTGAAACTATCAAAATGGTCATAACCGATTTTGACGGAATTATCACTGATAATTGCGTTTATATTGATTCAAAAGGTGAAATGACAAGAAAACTTAATTTTAAAGATGTTATGGCTTTTTCACTTTTAAGAAAAAACGGTTTTATGATGGGAATTGTCTCCGGCGAATCAAACTCTGCGATAGAACTTATTTCAAAAAAATTTCAAATTGAAGAGGTTCATCAGGGAATAAGGAATAAACTTTTAATTATAAAATCAATAATTGAAAAATATAATTTAAAAGAAGATGAATTTGTTTACATAGGAGATGATGTAAACGATTATGAATCTTTGTGTTATTCTAAATATGCAGTTACGGTGCCGGATGCCGCAGATAAAATAAAATCTATAGAAGGTATACAAATTACCCAAAGACACGGCGGAAACGGTGCTTTTAGAGAAATTGCCGACTCGCTTATAAAATAATTAAACTTTTCCAGTATTTACAAAACTTAATATCTAAGCAATTTATTATTATATTATTTTTTTATAATACCAGGAAGGTTAATTATTAATGGTTCAAGGCATAAGCAATAAGAATGATAATGGTATTTATAACACAATGATTGGATGTGTCGGTGTTGCTGCAGGTTGGGAAATTGAGCCATATTTACGAAAATGTCTCAAGTTACCACAAAATATGGTAATAAAAAAGCACTTTGGCAATATTCAGGGAGGAGGGTACAGATCTTATCTGGAAACAGCAATTAAACAGAATAACTTGAATGGTAAAATACAAGTTCTAGATTTGAATTCCAACAATATCACGCAGGTTACAAATCAATTAGTAAAAAAGCCTCAGAAAAGATCTTTCATCAGTAAAGCTATATCACACATACTGAGGATCAAAAGCAAGCGAGAAAATTCAATTAAAAGAACCGCTGCGGGGCAGAATGCTTTTTTTGACCCACGCAATAATATGATAGTTTGTAATTTTGATAAGTTTGGTGCGCCTTGTTTTCATGAACTTCAGCATAAATTAAATAAAACATCAAAAAATCCAATTATAAGGACATTTGCAAAGATAAGGAATCCGCTTGTTGCATTTGCACCTCTTGCAATTTCAGCGACAGCAATGCTTACAAATAAGAGAAAGCCGGGCGAAAAAGAAAGACTTGTTGATAAAATTAAAAATAATTGCGGGTTATTAACAACTCTTTCATTTCTACCGTTAACTATTGAAGAATGCATTGCTAATTTCAAAGGAACAAAAATAGCTAAAAAAGCTGGTGTTACAGGGGACATGCTTAAAAAGGTTAAGCTATGTCATAAGCTATCCGCAGGCAATTACTGTATTTCAGCAATAGTTGCCGGTCTTGCTACCTATAGTGCAAACAAAATCAGAGACTTTATCTGTGAAAAGAAGAAATAAACAAAACCTCTCTTTAGCATTTTTTGTGTATAATAAAGATGACTGGAGAGATTTATGAATTTATATACGCTATCCGAAATTATAGATAAAAAATTTTCTCACGGTGAAATTCCGCCTCAAAATATTATTGAAGAGATTCGTTCAATAACATCAAAAGGCGGTTATATCGGGCTTGCACAAATTGACCCGACAGCCGGAAATCTTGAATTCAATGCAAAAAAGATAGCTAAATATATAAAATACTCCGAAAAAATCGGACTTGATATGGTAATTTTTCCTGAACTGGCTCTAATGGGATATCCTATAGAAGACACTATCGACAGGCATCCGCTTATTGTACGGGAAAATATCAAATGGCTTAAAGGTTTGGCAAAAATTACAAAAAACACAACCGCTATTGTGGGATTTGTAGAGCCAAGAGAAAAAGATGCGGAGGGCAAAAGGTTTTATAATTCGGCTGCTATACTACAAAATGGTAAAATCACCGGAATCGTAAGAAAATCTCTGCTTCCTACCTATTCAGAATTTAATGATTACAGATATATTGAACCCTCACCCGTTGTTGGTGTACAACCGGTTGAAACACTGGGTAAACTCTCCAGAGAAAACATTCAGCCTTCCAATAAATATCTGGAAATTAACGGTACAAAATATGGGATTTCTATTTGTGAAGACTGCTGGAACAATAAAGAGTTCTTTGAGAAAAATCTTTACGATAAAGACCCTATTGAAGAACTAAAGGAAGCAGATATCTTTATCAATTGTTCGGCATCTCCTACCAGAGCTAAAAAAGAACAGCTAAAACACAATATGCTCTCTTTTATTTCCTCTAAATACAAAAAACCTATGATTTATGTAAATCAAGTCGGGGCAATAGATAATATATCTTTTGACGGCTCAAGCAGAGTCTTTAATTCAAAAGGCGAATTGATTGCCAGAGCTAAATCTTTTGAAGAGCAATTTTTAATTGTGAATCCGAAAAATGAAACTGGTAAAATATATCCGCTTACCAAAGGGCTTGAAAAATCCTTAACAGAGCAAAAGGTTTTCACCTTAGAATATGAGTCCGACTTAGAAAGGACTTATAAAACAATTGTTCAAGGAATAAGAGATTATTTTTCAAAATGCGGATTTAAAAAAGCTGTTCTAGGTCTTTCAGGCGGGCTTGATTCTACGGTTTGCGCAGTACTTCTTGCAGATGCTCTGGGAAAAGAGAATGTGTTCGGGATTTCAATGCCGTCAAAATTAACCTCAAAAGAAAGTAAATCAGATGCAAAAGAGCTTGCAGAAAATTTAGGCATTAATTTCACGGAAGCTTCTATTAAGCCTATGGTTGATACAACAACAGACTGCCTGAATGATTTATTTAAAGTAGTAGAAACGAAGTGGGATTGCAGGTACAAGAATTCTTTTACCCCGGATAACATACAGGCACGTTCAAGAGCAATGTTTCTATGGGGTATAAGTAATGAGTTTGCATCCTGCATTCCAATTGCAACCTCTGATAAATCCGAACTCTATATGGGATATGCAACCATTAACGGCGATATGTCCGGAGGTTTTGCGCCGATTGCAGATGTACCTAAAACAAAACTTTTTGCTTTTGCAAGATGGCTTAATTCAAACAGAGAAGAAAAGAATGCGATTCCGGAAGCTATTATACTTAAAAAACCGGGAGCAGAGCTTGCTATAGATCCTAAAACCGGGAAAACTCTTAATGCGGAAGATGCTCTTATGCCATATGAATTTTTGGACGAAATTATTTGGAGAATAGAAAATAAAAATGAATCTTATTCTGACCTTCTTGAAGCTGAATTTGTTTATGAAAAGAAAAACAAAATAAGTAAAGAACAAAAAATAGAATGGCTTGACAAGTTCTACAGAAGAATGTCAACAGCTCTGTACAAGTGGTCGATTCTGCCGCCATCAGTTATTGTGGAATCCCGTTCTATTAATAAATCCGACTACAGACAGCCTATAACTTCATCTAAGATTAATTATAAAGGGGTTAATGAAGAAGAAATCGCTAACAGTCTACTTTAACATAAGGCTGGAATTAAGATGCCTTATCTGTCGTTTCATATCATCAGCTTTATCCATAAGATTTTCGTTAGCATAAATTTCCATCGCAGTTTTATAGTTAGCTTCAGCATCACATCTAAGCTGCGGGTTATCATACCCTGACATTAATTGTAAAGTCTGGGCTAAAAGGACATAAGCTTCCGGTTTTTTAGGGTTGATTTTAATAGCTTTTTCAAAACACTCTTTAGAGTCAATTATATGTCCTTCTATATGATTTTTATATCCTTCCAAGATTTTCATCGGGTATGCAAACAAATTCTGCTTATCAAAGATTGCAAGCTCAAGAAGAAAACAGATTTCCAGCAAATCTTTTTCCTGATACATATCACAGAATCTAAAATGAGAAACAAAATACTTAGGGAAAATATTGTCAATTCTTGATAATATCAATTGTTCCTTATCTTTTTGTCCTGCTATACCGTATATATTTGCTTCTTTTAAAAGTTTTATAGGATTATCTTTATCCAGAAGATCAATTATATTTAAGAGTTTTAAACCTTTTGCATATTCGTCATTTGCCAAAACAAGAGCTGTTTCATTAAAGAGAAACTGAATTGTTTTAAATTTATTATATTCAAAAATCTCTGATATGTATTTTTTTGCAAGATCCTCCTGTGCGGAATAAACGAGAGATAAAAATTTGATTCTCTGAACATCAAAATTATCCGAATCATAGCTTAAAATAACATTGGCATCTAAGATAGCTTCGTAGTAATTAGAAATTTCGAAATTCAAAAATACCCGCTCATAATAAGCATCTTTTTTATTTGCACAATGCCCTATTATATATGTAAAATCCGAGTATGCATCATTTAACATTAACAGCTTTTTACATAATCTGCCGCGCTTAAGAAAAGTCAGGGAAGGTTTATATTCTTCTCTTATCAGATAATTTAATTTTTCCAGTGCCAGTTCAAAATTATTTTCCGCAATATTTTTATCGACGGTTTTTAAGCACATTAGATATTTAATATTATCTAGCATAATCGCTCCGATTCCCTACATAATTATAATTATCATAAAATTTTTATTATGGCGAGTACCTTTGTCGGCTAGATTACTTTTAACACCTGTTTAATTTCTCTTATAGCATGGGCTAATTCTTTTTTAAGCGGTAATTCTTTTTTTATCTTATCGTGCGCAAACATTATTGTAGTATGTTTTTTATTATAATATTCCGCAATATTAACAAAACTTTTTCCGGTTAGTTCTCTTGCAAGATAGATTGCGATATGCCTTGCTAAAGATACCTTTTGCCCCCTTGCAGCGCCTTTAATATCGTTTAAATCAACTTCATAGTATTCAGCTGTTACTTTTGCTATTTTTTCAAAACTTAGTTCCTCTTTTTTATCAGCGAATTTCAAAACTTCTTTTGCTAAATCTAAATCAAGATTTCTTCCTGTAACTTCGGCATACGCTGAAACTTTATTAAAAGCGCCTTCCAGCTCTCTCACATTCTTTTCATAATTAATTGCAATATACTTAAGAGCATTTTCTTCATACTTCAAATCATTATCATCAGAAAGCTTCCTTAAAATCTCAATCCTGTTATCTAAATCAGGAGGGGTTAATTCAACCATCAAACCCATTTCAAATCTTGAACACAATGCTGCTGTAAGAGTCGGTATATCCTTAGGGACCCTGTCTGAAGTTATAACAATCTGTTTTCCTTTATTATACAAACTGTCAAATGTATGCTGCATCTGAGCCATTGTTTTATTTTTGGACTCTATAAACTGAATATCATCTATTAGAATAATATCGATATTTGTGTATTTTTTGTTAAACTTGGACATATTTTCAACAGTATCTTTTGAATTTCTGCTGTTTGAAATAAAGTCGTTTACATAATCTTCAGTTTTAGTGTATTTAACTTTCAATTTCGGATTATTAAATATTGTATAATGTCCGATAGCTTGCATTAAATGAGTTTTTCCCAAACCGGCATTCCCGTAAATAAATAGTGGATTGTATTTTTTAGCCGGATTCTGAGCTACTGACATTGCCATCTGGTATGCAAATTTGTTAGTTTTTCCGACCACAAAATTCTCAAATTTATACTTAAGATTCAGGTTGGAAGCCGACTGCATATTGCTTAAATTTTCCATAGCCTGCTCTTTTAGCTTACTCTCAAGAGTTTTTTTCTGCAGCCGCTCATTTTCTTTTTTTAAACTCTTTGCAGCTTTTTCATCATATATAATTACAAAATCCGAATTTTGATTATTAGAAATTCTTTTTATGACATCGACAATTTGATGATAGTGATTCTTTCTTAACAAGTCACGCCCCATCATTTGTCCAGTTACAACAGTCAAAACCCCTTTATCATAACCGGAAACCTCAAGCGGATAAATCCACGGATGAGCACTCTCAGGAAGAACTTCTATAAGTCCTGACTTAATTTGCTCCCAAAGGTTCTTTAACTCCGTATTTTCCATAATTCAGTTCGTGATTGCTTGGATTTTATATAAAATAAAAAGGCGACACCCGGATTCGAACCGGGGGTAAAAGCTTTGCAGGCTTCTGCCTTACCACTTGGCCATGTCGCCGTACGAGTATGATATGATAAACATAACACTTTTTCAAGTAGGAACCCGGATATTATAATTTGATTCCTTAGAACATTGCCTTTTATCCGGATTGCAGAGGACTGTCTTGCTCACTCTCATTTACGGCAATTTTGCTATAATGAAACATCTATTTAAAGATTAAATGCTTAAAAGAATGAGATTAATTAAATGATTTAGAACATTTTTCTTGAATATCTAATGCAATATCTTTTGCAAATTTTTCTTTGAGTCCTATATTTTTTGCCACGGCTAAAATATCATCTAAAGTCGGATTTTTACCCTCACCATTAATCGTAGTTGCGTGTTCTCCATTAAATGAAAAACTGTAAGTCAAATCATACGCAGGAGATAAGTGCCATTCATTTTTTATATCATCATATAGAAAAGAAAAATTCTTTGAATGGTCATCTCTGTTGTTTGCAAATACATTAAAGCACATTAGCCTGAACAATTGCTCAACATCCTGATAATTTCTTGTTAATTCAAGTGTTAATTTCATTAATGTATTATAATCAAGATTAGGAAGTCTGTGACTTGTCTCTAAAAGTCCGCTAACTGATGTCATATGAACTTTTTTACCGTTTTTGCGATCAAACCTTTTTATCCCAAAATATCCTGAACAAATTTTAGAAGGGAAAAGTCTTGTCTCAGTCATATTTATTCCGCAATCTTTTGCACATAGGGAATATTGATATTCTTTTTCACCAATATTTTTAGAATCAGAGGATGATGGAAACTTAATAATCCAATCCTCGTTATCAATAGATGTCAAAATCTTTGGTCTTGCTCCACCTGATGACCCGCCTAATTGAAAAAGTTCATCTAAATTGTCCGAATCTTGTGATTCAAGTATTTTTGAACACTCTTGAGCAAGAAGGTCATAATCACAAATTCTGTTTTCAGTTTCAAATATATGTTCGGGCTTGTAAGTCAAAGCACCCATTCCGCTTTGCTGAACAACAGCAAGACGATTAAGATTATCAATTTCTGCAGGGTTTATTTTATTTTTCAAAAACAATCTGTCAACAAGTAAGCGTCCCCATCCGTCAGGCAAACTGTCATTGAAAACACCAAACAATCCGCCAAATGGTTCGTATTTCGGAATAAAAACTTTTTTGATGAGCGGCAAACTAAAAGGCGAAATACTAAAGCCATTACTCAGCCAATCCGAATCATATTCAAAAGCAACAACTCTTTCGGGAGTTTTTGCAAGAGTCCCCACTAAAATATCATTATAAAATACTTTTAAATATCTATAGTTGTCCATTTATGACCTCATCAATTGATGTGTAGTTTTTTTGAGTAAACAAATTTCCCAAATCCTGCTCTAAATTGAGAGCAATCAGAATTTTTATAAGAGAATTCAGAGAAATTTCATACTTTGATTCAAACCTTTTGATAGAACCAAGACTGACACCTGATTTTGCAGCAAGCTGAATTTGTGAAATTTTAAGCTTTTTGCGTTGCTGCTTAATTTTTTCAACTAATTCTTTTGCTAAGTCATTAGGAGTTTTAGGGTTAAATAAAAAATTGTTCATAGATAATATATTATACTATTTTTACTAAAAAGTCAATGTTCAGATAATATATTATCTAGCATGAGCATGGACATCCTCCGCAAAAACACAACAAAATGAAGTTGTGTTGTATTTTGGGGTAAATGTATTAGCAGGAAGGGGTGAATGGATTTTTGCAGGCGGAAGTTTTTGAATGCTATTTAAACGATATTTAAACACTGTTTAAATGGTGTTTAATTTTTGTGTCATTAGACTTTACTTTTTATAGGGAAGAAGCAATCATTGTCGGTGATTAAGCGAGTTTAAAATGAATGTAGTACAACCTATAAAAAAGCTAGAAGATATTCAAAAGATAAAAAAATATTTGGCAAAAAAGCCAAGAGATGCACTGCTTTTTAGTTTCGGTATAAATACGGGACTTAGAATATCAGATATATTATCGCTTAATGTTGGGGATGCAAAAGGCAGAGATTATATTGAAATTAGAGAGAAAAAGACGAATAAGTATAAGAAATTTCCGCTTAATAGGTTCTTGAAAAAGGAGATTAATGTATTTGTAGAAGGATTGCCGAGGGAGCAACCGCTTTTTTATACTCAAAAACATTGCAGGCTTGATAGAGCACAGGCATATAGAATTTTGAATAAGGCTACACAAGCCGTTGGGGTGAAGGAAAGAATTGGAACACATACGCTGAGAAAGACATTCGGGTATCATCATTATAAAAAATATAATGATATAGTACTCCTGCAAAAAATCTTTAACCACTCTTCGCCATCAGTAACACTCCGCTACATCGGCATCGAACAAGACACAATCGACGAAAGTTATATGAATTTCTATTTATGAAAAATACTTTACAAAATTGTGGTGTAATGAATGTTCTTGAATTTGCCTGTAGATTTATATTAAAACAGCAATTTTTATGCTAGTATAAATTTAGTGCAGGGGTTTCTATGAGCAATTTTGAATTCTTAAAAAATGAATATCCTGAATTAGCTGAACTTGGAGCTATAGCAGAGGAGTTAATAGATACTGATGCTGCATCTTGTCTTACAAAATTGCGTTTAATTGC
>CALUVM010000006.1 GCA_944324255.1 Candidatus Gastranaerophilales bacterium
TGAATGGGATTCATTCAGAACCTACGTTTCTCAGTGGGAAATCGACAGATATCTTGCCAGGTATTAGTGACTGGTGAATAGGTGACTGAATAAATAAGGCATTGACCTTTACCCCTTGTTTACGCTCAACAAAACAGCTAAAACAAAAAAACAGATTCTACCTGTCCGGTAAAATTTTATCCTCCGGCTCTGGAACCAAGTTTGAGCAGTTCTTCTACAGTCTTATCATACTCTATTTTTTCATCGGTTGATTGAATTAAAAATTTGTTTATATCATCCATCATTGTAATTGCTTTATCGCAAACAGGGTCAGTACCTGATACATATGCTCCGATATTTATTAAATCTTCATTTTTGGCATGAACTGCCATTAGATTTCTTAAAATGCCGGCTGCATTTCTGTGCTCTTTTGTTGTAACATCTCCCATAACCCTGCTCAATGATTGTAAAACATCTACAGCAGGATAATGGTTTTTATGTGCTAAAGCTCTTGATAATACAATATGTCCGTCTAAAATACTTCTTGCAGTATCTGAAATAGGTTCATTAAAGTCATCCCCTTCAACAAGAACCGTATAAAGACCGGTTATTGTACCAAACTCATTTGTACCGGCTCTTTCCATAAGCTTTGGCATCATAGCAAATACAGAAGGAGTATAACCTCTTGTTGCAGGCGGTTCCCCGATAGCTAAACCAACTTCTCTCTGCGCCATTGCTATACGGGTTACGGAATCCAGCATAAATAAGACGTCCATCCCTTTATCTCTAAAATATTCGGCAATTGTAGTAGCAACAGAAGCTGCTTTAATTTTTACAAGAGAAGGCTGCTCGGAAGTTGCTGCAACAACTATAGAACGTTTCATTCCTTCTGCTCCGAGAATTTCTTCAATAAACTCCTTAACCTCTCTTCCACGTTCTCCGATTAATGCAATTACATTCAAATCCGCAGAAGTATTTTTTGCCATCATACCGAGAGTTGTACTTTTACCTACACCTGAACCCGCAAAAATACCTATTCTCTGCCCTTTACCGACTGTTGTAAAACCGTCTACGGCACGTATTCCAAGTGCAAGATGTTCGGTTATCCTCTTTCTTTTTAACGGATTTATTGCATCAGCAACGGTTGAACGGTATTCCGAAAACCTGATTTCTCCCAATGTATCAATAGGACGTCCGAGTCCGTCTAAAACCCTTCCTATAAGCTGATTCCCGACTCCTATTTTCATAGCTCCGCCGGAATTAACAACCAGTGCGCCCGGTCTTATTCCGTCAGGAGAACCGAGAGGCATTAAAAGAATTTTATCTTTTTTAAACCCGACAACTTCTGCCATGGTGGGTTTATCGCTGTAATCATTGTAAATATAACACAAATCGCCTATAGAAGACTTCGGGCCGTCTGATTCTATCGTAAGTCCGATAATTTCCGTAATTTTTCCGACTTCTTTAATTGTTTTAGTATTATTTATAATTTCAAGATATTTATCTTTATTCCAGCTCATTATCTGCACCTGTAAGCATACTTTGAGCAATTTCCGCTATTTGAGCCGAAACTCTGGAATCCAATCTTGAATTTAAAGTTTCCACAATAACACCGTCTGTTGATACGGAATTGTCTTCAAGTATTTTTAGAGATTGTAATTTAGGAATCTCATTTTTAAACTCTTCTGATAATTTATTAATAGCATTTACAAGCTCAGGATTAACTATTATTGTAATATGTTCTTTGTCATTAAGCTGTTTAATTGCATCAAGAGTTATTTTGCGTAAAACATCTTCATCAAATTTTAAATGACAAACTTTATCCGCAATGGCAGTTACAAGTTCAACAATATCTAAATTTGCAGAATCTATTATATTCCTTTTAATATCAAAAGAACTTGATGAAAGAGTTTCAAGAGCATTAAGCGATTCTATAGAATCAGATTTAAATTTTTCTAAACCGTCCTGCTGACCTTTCGCAAAACCTTCTTCGTATGCCTGATTTTTAATTTTTTCATACTCTTTTTCCCCCTTTTTTCTGGCATCCTCAATAATTCTCGCAGCTTCCGTATTTGCAGTCTGAACAATTATTTGTGATTTGTTATCTGCAGCATCAAGAATCTGCTGGGCTTTAGCGTCGGTTTCTTCAATAATTTTTTTTACTTTAGCTTGTTGACGGGTAACATTAGACTGCTCTATGGGCAGAATATAGTTATCCCCTATTTGAATTTCATCGCTTTTTATTCTGTTACTCAATTAATTCATCCTCAACACTAGCACGGGTAATAGTAATTTCACCGGTTGCTTCAAGGTTCCTGATTGCGTTAACAATTGCAGTTTGAGCTTCTTGAACCTCTTTAGCACGGACAGGTCCGAGGTATTCCATATCATCCGTAAGCATTTGTTTTGCTCTTTCTGACATGTTTTTGAATATTTTTTCTTTAATTTCGTCTTTTGTACCTTTAAGCGCCATTGCAAGCTGTTTGGTATCAATTTCTCTAAGCAGTCTTTGAATAGCTCTGTCGTCGAGAATAATAATATCTTCGAATACGAACATAAGATCTCTGACTTCCTGTGCCATTTTCTGGTTTTCGATATCGAGCCATTCCATGATATTTTTTTCCGTACCTCTGTCGCAGCAGTTGAGAATATTTGCTAAAGATTCGACACCGCCTGCGTTCGAAAAATCTTGAACCAGAAGGGCAGAGAATTTTCTCTGTACAATATCTTCAATGGTTGAGAGAATTTCAGGATTGGTAGGGGTCATATCTGCAATTCTCATTGAAACGACTGCCTGAACATCCGGAGGTAAAAATGCCAGAACCTGTGCGGAAAGTTCCGGTCTTAAGTATGCAAGGATTAGTGCAAGTAGTTGCGGATTTTCTGAGGCAAAAGTGTTGGCAAGCTGTGACGGGTCAGCTTCATTTAAGAAATAAAACGGGTTTGTGTTAACCATTGCGTTAACTTTTTCTAATAACTGTGCTGCTTCCTGTTCACCGTATGCCTGAGATAAAAGTTGTTTTGCGTAGGAAAAACCGCCCTGTGTAATATAATTTTTTGCCTGAAATACTGTTTTAAATTCTGTTAAAACTTCATTTAATTCTTCATCTGAAACTTTACCCAGATTTGCAATATCAAGTGTAATTTGCTCAAGCAAATCTTCATCTCTGATGTTTTTTAAAACTTCTGATGCTGTAGCAGGGCCGAGAGCAATTAAAAGCGCAGCCACTTTCTGGCTCGGACGTGTAAAGGTTTTTTTTGCTTCCTCCTTCGCTTTTTTAATTTCTTCTATGCCCATTTATCTTTCCTTTTAATACTATTCACGTATATACGATGTTAAAAGTTTAGCCGCATCTTCAGGAGCCGCCATAATAGCTTCATTTAATTCATTAATATTCTGGTCTTTCTGGGACTGTATTTCACGTTTGTTAAACTCTACTCTCGGCATAACTTCCGGAGTTTCTTCCTCTTCTTCAGAAGCTCTTACAGCGATTTCTTCGACAGGTTTTCTTTCATTTCTTGTCGGTGTAGGGAGTTTTGATATAAATCCCTTTAATACAAGAAGTGCAAACACTCCCAAAACAAGTACTATTATAAGAGGGATTACGGAAGATGTAATCATATAGATAGTTTGTTCACGCTGATACTGTTTAGTAACTTCGTCACTAACTTTTTTATCAATTGTAACTCCTTCAAATTGAAGTCCGGAAACAGAAATAACATCCCCTCTTGAATAATCTACTCCGGCAGCAGAAAGTACAAGATTTTTAATCTCATCTTTTTCCGCTTCTGTCAAAATTTTATTAATTGCAACCGCAATTGAAAGACGTTTTATAGTCCCCGGAGCATAAATTACCTGTTTAACCTCTTTTGATACATTATAATTTATCGAGCTTTTTTGTTTAGAATAATTTAAGTTTCTCTGATTAACATTGTTAGGATTCGGAACATTGTTAGGATTTTCGTATGTTTCTACTTCTGTTTGAGAACTTGTTATAACTCCTTCGCCCTTATCGTTTACAGGAATATAGCTTTCAATAGTAGATTTTGCGGAATTAAAATCAATATCCGCATTGACCTGTACGGAAACGTTCCCTTTACCTACAATTTTTTCCAATACGGAAGATACTTTTTCCGCTGTCTGTTTTTCCAGATTGGATTTGAAACTTTCCATATCTGTTGAATTTTTGGAAGTTTCGTCCGATAAACTGTTGCCGTCCTGATCCGTAATAAATACTTGTTCCGGAGTCATTCTCGGAACGGAATATGCAACTAAATTCTTAATTGCCTTAACTTGTGAACTCTTTAATTTATAACCCGGCTCCAGCACAAGAACAACTGATGCAGTCGGTTTTTCGTCAGTATCCTGAAATATTGAACGCTCCGGTTCCGCAAGCTGAACTTTAGCGTATTTAATCCCCTGAATTTTCTCTATTGCACGGGTAATTTCTCCCTGAAAAATTCTTTGTTTGGTTAATTTATTTTTGAAATCGGTTGAACCCAGCTGCATGTCATCCAGTAATTCAAAACCGGTATCTGTATTTTTAATCAAATCATTTTCAGCAACAAAAATTCTCATCTCATCTCTTATATTAGAAGGAACAAGAATTGTTTTTTTATCCTCTGAAACTTTATAACGGTAACCGTTTTTCTTCATATTTTCTACTATAGTAAGAGCGTTAACTTCATTCAAATCGGAATAAAGTACAACCCAATCCGGCTCAAGAGCTTTTGAAAGGAAAAATGTCGCTGCAACAATTGTTATCACAATTAAAGCAAGCATACCAAGTTTCTGCCCTTCGTCTAATCCGCTCCAGAGCTTCTTCACATCATTAGCCAATAAAGAAAGATAATTGTTTTCCATGTCTCCCCGCACAGTCTTTCATTATTAATAATACATTACAAGCAAAAACTTTTCAAATTGTAAATTTTCATTAAATCGTAATAAGCATTTGACGGGGATTTTAAGTGACTGGGTGGTTAGTGAGTAGTGAATAGAGGTTAGGTGATTAAGTGACTAAGTGAATGAGTGATTAAGTAAATAAGGAGTTATTCCCTCCCCTGATTGGGGAGGGTTAGGGTGGGGGGCGGTTAATGGGTAGTAAATAGGTGACTAAGTGACTGAATAAATAAGGCATTGACCTATACCCCTTGCTTTGATAAACATGGCTTATAGAAATCAAAAGTACAGGTCAGGCGTACCTGCCTAAAACAGTAAAGTAAATAGTAAACTTTTGTTAACAATTCGTTTATTTTAATCAATTTTTCATTAAACAAATACTTTATAAAACTATAGTGTAGTTTATTTAAAGTGTAGTGGTTGAATGGAATTTAATTACAATATCCCTCAATTTAATATAAATCTTCCGAAAGTACAGTTTAGGAGTGCTGCCGGAGCTTATGCTCCTTACGGAGTATCCTCTAAAGATACTTTTACGAGCAATCCTCTTTATGACAACTTTGGGACAAAAGCACAGATTGAAGCCGAAATTAAATCCAATCCGAGAATAAATGAGCTTTTAGGACAATATAATATTCAACCGAAAGTAAATATTGAAGAGCTTAATAAACTAAAACAGGGACATTTGCAAGATACCCGTGTAACAGCTGCAAAAATTTATTCCTCTCTGCCTAAAGAATTAAAAAACGAAGCTAATCTTCCGGATATTCAGCAAGCGGCATTATTCCATGACTATGGAAAAGTTTTGATTCCGGAATCTATTTTGAATAAAGCAGGACAATTAACCGATAAAGAACGTGAAGTTATGAATCTTCATTCAGAACTGGGATATGAACTTTTAAAAAATAAAAATCTAAGTGAAAATGCATTAGGACTTGTGAAATACCATCATCAAACCCCGAAAGGAACGGGTTATCCTGCAATTGATGACGGATTTGTTTACGGAATTGACACCCAGATACTTAATGCGGCAGATAAGTATTCTGCACTTAGAGAAAAAAGAAGTTATAAAAACGCACTTTCAAGAGAAGAAGCTCTGGAAATAATGAAAGAAGATGTAAAAAAAGGAATAATTTCACAAGAAGTGTACAACGCATTGGAAAGAGCTGTGTAACTAATTAAATATATAGCTTAAATAAGCAGCGGCGGGCAAATCTTCGATTTGTCCGCCGCCATAGTATATAAAACTAACTATTTCAACACTTCAAACAGAGCATTAACAACATCCGGATCCCACTTAACTCCGGCTTCTTCTTTCATAATCTTAAGAGCTTCTTCTTTTGACATCGCATCTCTGTATGATCTGTCGGAAGTCATTGCAGTATAAGCATCAGCAACAGCAATGATTCTTGAACCAAACGGAATAGAGTTTCCGCTCAAACCTTCCGGTTCGCCTCTGCCGTCCCAGCGTTCTTTATGATAATGAATATAAGGAATAACTTCTGAGAGGAAGTTAATATTCATCAAAAGGTTAACGCCGACATTCGGATGATTCTGAAGTTTTTCCCAATCTTCTTTAGACAATTTACCCTTGTTGGCAAACAAAGATTCCGGAAGAGTAATTTTTCCGATATTCTGTAAAAGACCTGCGTAATATACTAAATCTGTCGTTTTTTCATTTAAACCGAGCTGTTTGCAGAGTTTCTTTGAAAGTTCCGCAGTGTTTTGGGAATGTGCGACTTTATACTGTCCTTTTTCATCTACCGCTCTTGCAAGTTTTTCAACAAATGCCTGCTGCCATGTTCCTAAATCTCCGATAAGTGCTGTAAGTTCGGCTCTCATATGCTGGAGTTCTTCCGGAAATACACTGTCATCATCAATTAAAACTTCTGCAAGTTCAATTGTTTTTTGGAGGTGCATAGATGTTCCAAAGAGTCTTGCAATAGTTTCAATCAGATTCATATATGCACGTTTAATAGTTTTTTCTTTATAGTTTTCAATAACAATAACCCCTACAACATAAGCATTATTATGCATAGGAATAACTGCAAGCGATTTGACGTCAAATTCTCTAAGTTCATATTTAGGGATAAAATTATCAATATCGCTCACATTTTTAATTTGAACTTTTTCTAAAGTGTTAAAAGCTTTAACAACAATAGATTTATCATCTTTTGAGTAACCGAGTTTTTTTGAATAAATATTTTCATCAAAATCTATAGATGAACCTACCAGCCCCAAAAATTTATCATCAAAGTTCAAACCACGAGTGAAATCATTTGTAAGATAGATATGGCATGCATCTACATCCAGAATTTGAGTAAGAGTTTTAGCAATAGAGTTGTAAACCACATATTCATCTTGAGAATCAAAACCTAAAACACATAAGGTGTTATCTAATGAATAGATTGAAACGAGTTCTTTCAATTGAGATTTTAATCTTGTGGTCTTATCTTTGACATCCTTGCCGATTTTATTTGCTAAATCTTCTGAAATAAGGTATTCGGATACAAAATCACCCATATTGAGTGCAAAAAATTCTTCAAGCGGGTCATTTTCCATAATGTCCAGTGTTCTTGAAAAAAGTGATGCGCCCTTCTCTTCTTCTTTATCTGTCATACCGTTTCCTTCCTACATAGAATTTCTTATATTCTATATAACGGCATAATTTTTAAAAACTTTAATGTTTTTTTCAAATTTTATACTTTAGTTGGAGAAATCTTATACTAAGTTAGTAAAATCAACAGGTTTTGTGCTTTACAAAACTCAACACAGGGCAAAAATTTTCTTTTTATGTTTTAAATAAATATCTCTATGAAAATTCAATCCAATCATAATTCAATAACATTTAATGCCGGACTCACTTCCAAAATGAAAAGTGAAATAGCTCATTGTGATATTAATAA
This sequence comes from Candidatus Gastranaerophilales bacterium, assembly GCA_944324255.1. Lineage (GTDB taxonomy): Bacteria > Cyanobacteriota > Vampirovibrionia > Gastranaerophilales > Gastranaerophilaceae > CAG-196. Next base: position 7,786 of record CALUVM010000006.1, read on the forward strand.
AATCACGAAAGAACTGGCTAAATCCGGTATTTCTGCTGATTTTAAGAATAATAAAGCTGTTGCATGGTGTTCAATCAAGGGTATTGAAATAATTAAAGAATTAAATAAAAAGTTTAATCTTAATCTGGCTTTCCCCAGAGGAATTTATGTAGAAGATTTCAACAACCTGCTAATTTCCGATAAAATGTCCGCAGGTTTTTATAATATTGCACCCAAAAAATTATATATGAGTAATATGGGAAATACCGTTGTTCCGCAAAATGTTGTATTTTTCAATAATTTTGACAGTTTTCAATCAGAAGGAGTAAACCGTATCTGGGATAATTTAGATTCCATTGCCGATATTTCTTATGAGCAAAAAAGTACGGCAACAAATTTCTTCCTTGAAACTTTTTTACACGAACTTTCGCACTGTATTCATTTTAATCACATGTGTCAAAATCTTAGCGGGCAAAAGCTGGTCACAAATATCAATAAATTATCTTCTCCTAACTATTTAGAGAAATTCCGTTTAAAATACGATAATTTACTAAAACAAATCTGTGATTATGCGGCAATAAACCCTGTTGAAGCAGTTGCCTGTGATTTTTCCAGAAGAATTATTAATTCTATTAATAAAAATACTCTAAGACCGGAATTAAATTTTATTGAAAACAGCCCCTATAAACAATTTAAAGTATTTGATGTATTTAAAAAAGAAGACTCTCTTGATAAAAGCTTAAGAAAATTCTGGAACGGGAAATTTTAGACTTGTAAAAGAGAGAAAATTCCAATAAAATAGTGGGTAGAAGTGACTGGTGAATAGGAATGAGCAAGTGACTAAGTGACTAAGTGAATGAGTGAATGAGTGATTAAGTGAATAAGGTAAAATAAATTAGTAGTTTAAAGGAATGTCTCCCGACAGGGTGCAAACCAACCGGTGTGAACCAACTTGAAGGTGGTCAGCAGAGGGAGACAGGATATGGTAAAATAAATTAGTAGTCTAAAGAAATGTCTCCCGACAAAAGATTAAAAAAAGGAGTTTTAATGAGCGAAAAGAAACGAATATTGATAGTAGATGATGATACGGAGATTCGGGATTTATTAGAATTTGATATAGCATCAAGCGGTTATTTTGTTGATACGGCATCAGACGGTATGGAAGGTTTGAATAAAGCTTTGAATAATAAGTATGACCTGATTCTTCTGGATGTCATGATGCCTAAAATGAACGGGTTTGATGTTTGCAAGAATATTCGTCAGGCAAAAATTAATGTTCCGATTTTAATGTTGACGGCAAAAGGTACTATAGGTGACAAGACCAGCGGTTTTGACAGCGGAGCTGATGATTATCTGGTAAAACCGTTTGATGTTCAGGAAGTTTTATTGAGAATCCGTGTGCTTTTAAGAAGAAATCAGCCGCAGGTGGAGAATTTGGGTTCTACAGAGATTCTAGATGTCGGGGATATTGAGATTCTGCCTGATACTCTGGAGGCGATTATTCTAAATAAAAGAGTTAAACTTACTCCTACAGAGTTTGAAATTCTGTATTGCCTGACCCAGCATTTTAATAAAGCGGTTACTCTTGCAACTTTATTAGAAGAGGTTTGGGGGTATGACAGCGATGAAGATGTCAGGATGCTAAGAGTTCATGTAGGCGGCTTGAGAAATAAAATTGAGCCGGATTCTAAAAATCCTAAGTATCTTCATACAGTAACAAATGTGGGTTATAAACTTACTCCTTTTGGTGAATAAAAATGGCAAAATTTTTTAGTCAAAGACATTTAAAAATAGCTGAACAGATTATTATCGTAATATTTTTTGCGGTAATTATTCCGATGTCTATTTCCGGAATTATTATAAATAACGTAAACCAGCAGTCAAACAGAGCGCAGTTAAGAGCGGCTGCGGTTATGATTGCGAATATTGTATCCGAGGAAATTGATGTCTTTGTAACTTCTGTCAATAATGAATTAGACCAGCTTTCTACCACTCTGGATTATTACAATTCCCCGCAGAAAGATGAAGAGTATCTGGAACATACAAAAAAGAATCTTTCGTTTTATAAAATACTCAAAATTATTCCGCCGGAAGAGCTGGAAATCTATAACAAATATGACCTTGAGAACAATTATGCAGTTTTTGAAAGACAGCTTAGCGACGGGAAATATCTGGTTGCTGTATTGGATATTCAGGATTTAAAGGAAAAAATTTTTAAAACAGTAAGTCAGGATAAAAGACAGATATATGTTTTGGAGGGTGAAAATAACAGGCTTTTATCTTCAATAAATTATACGGAAGATATTTTTAAAGCGAGTCTGGAACAGCTTCCTGCCAAACTTGAACCGGACAAACCGGTTATATATGGAGATGTTAAGAACCAGCCTCTTGTTTATTTAAAAAAGACTGACCCTGATGTAACAATTATAGTTAATACCACGGAAGATATTAAAAAACATACGATTGACTATAACAGAGATAAAATTATACTTTCAATTATAATAACAGTTCTGGTTGTTTTCTTTGTAGTCGGGTTGTATACATCTTATTTGTATATTAATATAAGACAGCTTTTTAAGGCTATTATAGCTATATCCAAAGGGAATTACGAACGTCGAATAAGACTTTTAACCAATATTTTTACTCCTTTTGAGATTATATTCCTTGCAAACGAATTTAACCGGATGATAAAACAAATCCACAAATCTTATATCCAGTTAAAGAAAAAGAATAAAGAACTTAAACAGCTTAACGAATTTCGTTCTAATATGATAGATACCGTAAGCCACGAACTCAGAACACCGCTTACAAGTATTCAAGGGTACACCTCAAGGCTTTTAAGACAGGATATTGAAATAGACGAGGAAACAAAACAAAAATCTTTAAAAATAATCAAAAGACAATCCGAAAGATTAAAAAGAATGATAGAGGATTTACTTGTTATTCCTGATATTGAAGGGGCAAGACTCAATTTCAATCTTAAGCCTGTTGCACTTAATTCAGTTATAGAAAATTCAATTACTCTGGTAAAAAATGACCAGAATAAAGAAATAGTGAATAATACGGAAAACTGCAATGTGGAAATTTTAGCAGACAATGACCGTATAGAACAGGTTTTTGTTAATCTGATAGAAAACGCTATTAAATATTCTAAAGAAGATTCTCCGATTACAATTGACTGTGAAGAAAGAGAAAATCGGGTTGTTATAAGTGTAAAAAATGATTATGATATTATTCCGAGAGAAAAATTAAAAACACTGTTCGATAAATTTACAAGAATAGATGATAAAACTACTAGAACTACACGTGGAACAGGTCTGGGCTTGTTTATTGTAAAAGGACTTGTAGAGGCTATGAACGGCGAAATAAGGCTCTATTCCAATGAAGAATGCGGGTTCTGCGTAAAGGTCTATATGCCAATTGCTGTTAAAGAGGAGATTTATAATGTATAATAACATCTTAACACTTATAGTTATGGGAGGTATCTTATTTTACCTGGTACAATACGAAGGAATGAATTTAAGCCTTGCTGCAGCCTTTTTCGGATTTGTCCTTTTAATTTTCGCACTTAGATATCTAACTGATGTTAATCTTACTAAGAATCTCAGTACAACATTTAAGCAAATGATTGAACAATATGGCAAACCTTTGGAAACAAAGATGTTGTTTTACCGCTGCAGCAAAAAATATTCTTCTTCGCATTATGTCAAACATTCTGATGTAAAACCAAACTCCATATATATGAAACTTTTACGGCAGTAGAACTGTTTAATCGTGTGGGAATGATTACGAAAGACAATATAGTTTTTGATGATTTACCGGTTAAAACATCTTTCGGAATCAAGCTTAATGAAGGTTTGATTTATTTTTATGCCCTGCAAGATATTAATTCAATAATAAAAAGTAAACTAGAAACTAATTAAATTGGAGAAAAATGCCTAGACTTCCGGAGTATTTAAAAAGACCTATAATAGATACTGAAAAAACAAAAACTGTAAGAAGAATTTTAAAAGCCAAATGCCTTAATACAGTTTGCGAAGGTGCAAGATGCCCTAATAAGAGTGAATGCTACTCTGCTAACACGGCAACATTTTTGATTATGGGTAATGTTTGTACCAGAAACTGCCGGTATTGTAATATTTCTCCTGCCCGTCCCGAACCGCTTGATAAAGATGAACCAAAACACGTAGCGGAAGCGGTTAAAGAGCTGGGGCTCAAATTTGCGGTTATAACTTCTGTTACGAGAGATGATTTACCGGACGGAGGAGCGGAACATTTTAAAAAATGTATCGAGGAGATTAGAAAAATTTCGGATGCTAAAATCGAAATCCTTACGCCGGATTTTAAAGGGGATAAAAAGGCATTGGATATTATTATTGAAGCTAATCCCGATGTTTTTAACCACAATATAGAAACAGTGCGCAGGATATTCAAAACAGCCCGCCCGCAGGGAAATTACGACATATCTTTAGAAGTTTTAAAATATATAAAAGACAATTCTGATATAGTTACCAAATCCGGTTTTATGGTCGGTTTGGGAGAAGAAACGGATGATATAAAAGCAACGTTTTCGGATTTAAAAAATGCAGGAGTGGATATTGTAACCATAGGTCAATATATTCAGCCATCCAAGCAGCATCTTGAAGTCGCTAAATACTATACTTTAGAAGAGTTTGAAGAGTTAAAGAAACTGGCTAAAAAAGCCGGAATAAAGAATTATCAAATAGGCCCGCTTGTCAGAAGTTCATACCATGCATTTTCTTTGTTTGAAAAAGCGGAAATGTAGGGAGTGGTTAGTGACTGGTGAATAGTGATTAGGTGAATAAGAAATTGACCTTTCCCCTCGCTTTGCTAAGTATGACGAATAAAAGGAAAATAAAAACAAAAAGGCTTTGGTTTTAACCAAAGCCTTTTTGTATAAAACTTTAATTAATTAAGCACGTTCGCTTCCTGAGATTGCTATTTGATGTCTGCCTTTAGCGCGTCTTCTGTTTAAAACTTCACGTCCGCCCGGTGTAGCCATTCTTGCTCTAAAACCGCTGACGTGCTGTCTTTTAATCTTTGTTCCTTCTAGTGTACGTCTCATTTTTCTATTTCCTTTTCAGCTAATTTTACTTATGATGAAAACATGCTAAACAAAACATGATTATTAGTCAAGTGAGCGAAAAAAGGAAAATTATTAATTCTTAAAGGAATTATATAAAATTTCTTCAAGCTTGTCTTTAATTTCTTCTATAACCCCGCTCCATTCCCCTTGAACCTGCTGGCGGTATAATTTTAAGCTGTCATACCAGTCGCATCTGTCTAAGTTATCATGCCATCTCCAGTTTACTTCCCATGGAAGCATAACAAAACAAGGTATACCCATTGCACCGGCTAAATGTGCGAGAGAAGTATCGTTACATATAACCAAATCCAGATTACTTAGTGCAGCAGCCGTTTGTCCAAAATCGATTAAATTTGAGCCTATGTCAATTATATTGTGCAAAGATTCTGTTTCTTCAGAGCCTTCAAAGGTTTGGAAGGAATAGAACTGAGTTCCTTTAACATCAATCAACGGTAGAAATTCTTTGGCGGAAATAACTCTATCCTGATCATAGTAAGTATTTCCCCGCCATTTTATTCCGATTTTGAATTTATCATTATTAAAATACTTTTCTCTATATTCTTCTTTCAATTTCTCGTTTGCGGTTAAATAACCTTCTGAATATGCAAAAACTTTATTTCCCTTCAAACCTAAAAGATAAGGCAGAGAAAGAAGCGGTGCATGAACGTCAAAATTCATATGTGATTCCGGAATATATCCTTCAATAAGCTCATCTATTCCAAGACCGCTTTCTTGAAACAGCGGAACCAACGGCTTTTGCGGGTAAAATACCAGTTTTTTGCATTTTTGTTTCAAGATAGGCAGATACCTTGAAAACATAATTACATCTCCATAACCGGCTTCATGGTATATAAAAATTGTTTTATCTTTAATATTTTCTCCATTCCACAATTTATCACGGGAAGCAAGATTCGGATAAGTCTTATTTTGAAGTGCAATAGCAGTTTCTCTGCATATTCTGTTTTCAAAAAGTTTTAAACCGTGCTTATAATCCTTAATTCGCATAAGCGCAATTGAAAGGAAATAGTCCGTATCAGTATCATGCGGTTTTAATTTTTTACAGATTTTGAGAGCAGATACAGCATTTTTACATTCGCCTTCCACACTGTAAAGATGAGCCAGATTGAACCATGCCTGATAAGATGACGGATCTATTTTTAAAGCTTTATCATAATATTCAATAGCTTTATGGTTTTGTTTCAAATTTTTAAAGGCAAGAGCTAAATTAAAAAGCAAAGAAAAGCTTTTTGGATAATCTTTTTTTACAACCTGTTCACAGTCAGCGATTTCTTGATATAAACCGCCCCTTATACAGGTTTGGAAATAGGTTTCATAAAAATATTCACACGGGCGGATTCTTATTGCTCTATGCACCCATTCAAGGGCAGCGGGGACATTATTCTGCTGAAGTTTTAAAACTCCCATAAGATTGAAAACTTCGGCATTTTCACTTCCGAGTTTTAAAGCTTCGTTATATGCGTTTTCCGCTTCTTCAAGTTTGCCGTCCTGATGGAGCGAAAACCCGATACTTATTATGTCATTTACTGTCGGCATACTGGCTCTCCTAAGAATAAATTATACTGAAAACTATTAAAAATTCCATGGTATATTTATAGTAATTTTTATGCTTTTCTTTTCCCTTATTCCCTCTTAGTCACTTAATCACTTAGTCACCTATTCACCTATTCACTCGTTCCTTCTACTCCCTAAATTAACAAAAATTTACGATATATATGTATAAATCTCTGTTGGTTGTATAATCAATATAAAATGGAGATAATGATGCAAGAAGTTTTAGAGAGAAAATCAATTAAAAATATAGATTTTAACTGTGATTTAGCACAGGCTTACGGAATTTATAAGAATAATAATGAATTTGAATTACTGGATTATGTAAGTTCGGTTAATATTTCATGCGGATTTCATGCGGGAGATCCAGTAACAATTAAAGAGGCTCTTTTAAAAGCAAAAGAGAAAAATCTTGCCATTGGTGCACATATCGGATTTAATGATATTCAAGGGTTTGGTTATAGACCTGTAGAACTAAAAGAAGATGAACTTGAAGCGCTGGTTGTTTATCAGGTCGGGGCAATCATGGCATTTGCTAAAGCTTATGGTTTAAGTATTGAACACGTGCGTCCGCATGGTGCTATGTATAAGATGGCGGGCGAAGATTTTACTTTCTCCTGTGCTATTGCAAGAGCAATTAAAAAATGTTCCGAATGGCTGGTATATTATGCACCGGTTGGGGATATAACTTCTAAAACGGGTGATTATATCGGAATTCAAACGGCGGGGGAAATTATGCTGGAGAAAACGTATAATCCTGATTTAACAATAGATTATTCTATAGAAGATAATACAAACAATTATGATTTAATTAAAAGATTTCAGCATTTTCTTCACACATCTCAGATTAGAAATAATTTAGGCGGAATGAGTTTTGCAGATGCTGCGACAGTGCATTTCTCGAATAAATATAAGAACTCGTTAGAACTTATTAAAGAAGCAAGAGGGCTTATAACTCCTGCTCCTGTAAATTACAATAACGCAAAAGTTTCCGGTTGGGTGGATTAAGATTATGGTTTTTAAATTTAAAGATAATGTCAGGGTTACAAAAGATGTAGGCTGGTTAATACCGGGTCTGAATGTAAAAAGATGGCTTCTTTTAATCTTTTTGGGTTCTGTTTTAATAGTTCTGGGGCTGTTAATTTTAGCTGATATACGTCCTATTTATATGACTATGGAACTAATAAGAAAAGCTGCAATGATACTTCCGTCAAATATTCTTGCTGTTGCATTTGTGATATTAGGTGCCGGAATATTTTTTAAAGGATGGCAGAAAACAACCCTGTCTATTATGGATATGGATTCCCGTAAAGGAAATAATTCGCTTCTTGAAAGACTTTATCGCAGGAGCAAATTGAATAAAGGTGCCAAGATTGTAGCAATTGGAGGCGGAACAGGGCTTTCAATGCTTTTAAAAGGGATAAAGAAATATACTAATAATATTACTGCTGTTGTTACGGTAGGTGATGATGGCGGAAGCTCTGGCAGATTAAGGGAAGAAATGGGAGTTCTTCCTCCGGGTGATATTAGAAACTGTATTGCGGCTCTTGCGGATGATGAAGATTTGATTACAAAACTTTTTCAGTACAGGTTTAAAACGGGAGAAGGTCTTGAAGGACATAGCTTCGGGAATTTATTTTTAACAGCTTTATGCGCTATTACCGGAAATATGGTTGGTGCGGTTAGAGAATCTTCAAATGTATTAAATATCAGAGGGGTTGTTCTACCTGCAACATTGGATGATATGAAGCTGGCAGCTGAATTTGAGGACGGAAGAACTGTTAAAGGTGAGTCAAATATTCCGGAAGTTCACGGAAAAATTAAACGTTTGTTTACAGAGCCTGCACATTGCAGAGCTTTACCGGAAGTTATTGCTGCAATTCATGATGCGGATTTAATTATTTTAGGTCCGGGGAGTTTGTATACAAGCGTTATTCCTAACCTTCTGGTATCCGGTATAGTTGAAGCGATATGTGAATCCCGTGCAAAGAAGATTTACGTATGTAATATAATGACCCAGCCGGGTGAAACTGATAATTATTCTGTAGCAAGCCATGTTAATGCACTTATAAGCCATTCGGGCGGAAGAAAAATTGTTGATGCAGTGCTTGTAAACAATTCTCTTCCTGACAATATCTCGGAAGGTTATGCGAAAAACGGTTCAATTCCTGTAAGATTGGATATGGAAAATCTTGCGCCTACAGGAGTTAAAGTGGTTTCACAAAAACTTATTCAAGAAAATAAAGAGGGACTTGTAAGACACAGCTCACATAGAGTTGCACGGGCAGTTTACTACTGGTATAAAAAATCATTACGGAAATAGTTTATGGCAAGAAAAACAGCAGGTACATTCCAAAAACTAAAAGATAATAATGAAAAAATTGCAATGCTGACGGCATACGATTATTCTACGGCACAGGTACTTGAAGAAGCCGGTATTGACGGAATACTTGTAGGAGATTCGCTTGCGCAGGTAGTTTTGGGATATGAAAGTACTCATTCGGTTACGTTAGATGAGATGCTTATTTTTGTAAAAGCAGTTTCAAGAGGGGCGAAAAACTCTTTTATAGTCGGTGATATGCCGTTTATGAGCTATAATTTGTCAACAGAACAGGGGCTGGAAAATGCAGGAAAAATGATTAAAGCCGGAGCAAATGCAGTAAAACTGGAAGGATGTAACAGGCATATCCTTACTCTTACAAGAAGATGTGTAGAATCAGGAATTCCGGTTCTCGGGCATTTAGGATTTACCCCGCAGCTTTTGAACACAATCGGCGGTTATAAAATTCAGGGTAAAAGTTACGAAACCGCTGAAAAAATCCTTGAGAGTGCTAAGAAACTTGAAAAAGCAGGTGCTTTTGCGATAGTTTTAGAATTAATGCCGGCAGACAGTGCACAATATATTACACAAAACCTAAGTATTCCTACAATAGGAATAGGTGCCGGCGCAGGCTGCAGCGGACAGATTGTTGTAATTGATGATATTTTAGGTAAGTTTACGGATTTTACACCAAAGTTTGTTAAAAAATACGCAAACCTTCACGATACAATAATGGAGAGTGTACAAAAATATTCTTCAGAAGTAAAAGAGGGTATTTTTCCGTCAAAAGAACAATCTTTTGAATTAAAGGAAGAAGAAAGAGAGAAATTTAATGCCGGTTAATAATATTGAAGATGTAAGAAAAAATGTAAAAGAATGGAAAAAAGAAGGACTAACAGTAGGACTTGTTCCGACAATGGGGGCGCTGCATGCAGGGCATTTAAGTCTTATCAAGAAAGCTAAAGAAACCTGCGACAGAGTGGTTGTTTCAGTGTTTGTAAATCCAATTCAGTTTGGACCTGCTGAAGACTATGACAAATATCCGAGAACACTTGATGCGGATGAAAAGTTATGTAATTCTGAAGGTGTTGATATAGTTTTTGCTCCGACGCCTGCCGAAATGTACGGCGGAGGGCGTCTTTCCAACGATACTCTTACTTATGTTTGTCCGCCGTTTTTTTATGTAAACAAGCTTTGTGGTAAAACAAGAGTCGGACATTTTGACGGAGTTTGTACGGTTGTCTTAAAGCTTTTTAACATTGTACAGCCTGATTATGCGTTTTTCGGACAAAAAGATGCGCAGCAGGTAGTTATAGTGAAAAAAATGGTTAAAGATTTAAATGTTCCTGTTCAAATTATTCAATGTCCGATAGTCAGAGAAGAATCCGGACTGGCTTTAAGTTCAAGAAACAAGTATCTTTCTGAAGAAGGGAAAAAAGATGCACTTGTACTAAGCAGGATTCTTAATAATATAAAATCTTGTTACCTGAAAGGTATAACAGATGTTTCCGCTCTCAAAGAAACCGCATATTCATTTTTAACTGATAAGCATGATTTGGAATATCTGGAAATATTAGATAAAAACACTCTGGAAGAAAAAGATAAAGCAGATGATGATACAATTGTCTTAATTGCCTGCAGAGTTGAAGGTGTAAGATTGATAGATAATGTTTATCTTGGAGGGAAATAGATGCACAAAGGAATTCTGAAATTCTTCGGTTTTTTCCGCAGTACTTTGCAATTTCTTAAAATAGTAATTGTATTTTTTATTCTTTTACATCTTTTATACTGGATACAAAATCTTACCGGAGATGAGATAGGATTTTTGAAACCTTTTATTCCGGTATTATCTTCATTTGTCTTTTTGGGAGAGATGGTTTCTAAAGATTCGCTGAAATTATATGATGCGGTATTTGAATTTAAATATGCAATTGCATTATTTTTCTATCTTGTGCTTTATCTTATTGTACATCTTATATTTCGTGCTTCCGAGACAACCGAAGAAGTTTATGAAAGCGGTTATAGAAAAGTAAAAGAAGCTGAAGAAAATGCTTTTAATAAACAGCTTGTAAAAAATGAATCAGAAGAGCAAAAACTTTTGAAACGTTATAATATATATGTTTCTACATCAGTAAAGCCGAAGTTTTCGCATAGAGAATTAAATGTTGATTTAGATGAACAAAATAAAATAATGAACAAATTCTTAATGGAAAAAACCGGAATTACTCCTACAAAATACGAAGGCGGGTTTTTATATTCATTTAGTAATTTTTCAACAGTTGATTCTGTCTTACCGTTTTTCTTTAAGCTGTTAAAATCAAGCGCACCTCTGGATTATATTATTTGTATTCAGATTCTCGGGAAAAATCTGGTTAAAGAAGAAAAAGAGATGAAGGAACTAATTTCACTCAAGTTTGTAAATAAGATTAGTGCTTGTTCTGATACGGTATACAGATATAGATTTAACGCATCTCACAGATATGAAACTTCTCAGCTCGGGCTTTTCCAGAAAGACGGCGAGACTTTTGAGATTCATGAATTTAGAGAAATGGAATGAGTATTATTTTTGAGGTAAAATTAGTAGAGGTTATAAGGAGTAATAAATATGAGATATGATGCAGGCGAAGTTATAACAGCTATGGTCACACCATTTAATGAAAAACGGGAGGTTGACTATGAAAAAGTTGAAATTCTTGCCCACCAGCTTGTAAACACCGGTTCCGATGCGGTTATTGTAGCAGGTACAACCGGCGAATCTCCGACATTAACCTTTGATGAGGAAATTGAAATCCTGAGCAGCGTAAAACGTGCTGTTAATAATCAAGGTAAAGTTATTATGGGCGCAGGATCAAATTGCACTCAAACTGCGGTAATGATGTCAAAAAGAGCTGAAAAAGAAGGAGCGGATGCTATACTTTCTGTAGTTCCTTATTATAACAAACCTTCTCAGAGCGGTTTGATTGAGCATTTTTCCGAGATTGCAAAATCTGTAAGTCTGCCAATTATATTGTACAACATCCCGTCAAGAACAGGTATAAATATGAGTGCGGAAACTGTTAAAACTCTTGCCAGAAATTTCCCGAACATAGTGGCTTTAAAACAGAGTTCACCGGATATGGATATGATAAGTGAACTCAGAAGTTCTGTTCCGCAGGATTTTACTATTTACTCGGGTGATGACAGCTTAACACTTCCTATGCTTGCTCTCGGGGCTCACGGGGTAATTTCCGTTGCTTCTCATATTTTTGGTAAAGAAATCAAGTCTATGATTAGAAACTTTAAAACCGGTGATGTTATGACTGCAAAAAATATGCACCTTAAACTTTATCCGATTTTTAAGAAATTATTTATGGCGCCGAATCCGGTTCCTGTAAAAGCAGCTCTGGCATATAAAGAGATTATAGACGATTATGTAAGACGTCCTCTTGTCGAGTTGACTAAGGCTGAGAAAGCGGAATTAATCTTTACGTTAGATTCTATCTAGCTAACGTGGTAAGATTAGTTTGTCGTTTTTTTGATAAAATATTCATATATTAGTAAGGGGTATATATAAAATGAAAAACAAACTTATACTGTTTTGGGTAATTATAGCATTGACTATAGGTGCTATAACGGCTATTGCTGTTAAACCTACCAAACTTGGATTAGACCTTGTAGGGGGTTCAAGACTTGTACTTGAAGCTAACCCTACAAATGCTCAGGTAACACCTGATATGATGTCAAGCCTTCAGTTTGCTATTGAAAACCGTGTAAATAAACTCGGTGTTTCAGAAACTGTTGTACAAAGATCCGGAGATAAAAGACTGGTTGTAGAAATTCCGGATGTTTCAGATTTAGAGCAGGCAAAGAAATTTATCGGAGAAACTGCAGAACTTGATTTCAGACGCCCTGTTATAAAAAACGGAGTTGAAAATTGGGAGCCTACGGGTTTAACCGGTAAAGACCTTTCAAAAGCTAATCTGAGTACAAATTCTCAAAACGGTCAATGGGTTGTTGATTTAGAATTTAACGGAGCCGGAACAAAGAAATTTGCAGACTTGACCAAACAAATGGTAGGTCAGCAGATGGCAATATTCTTTAACGGCGAGCTTCAATCCGCTCCTGTAATACGTGAACCTATTACAGGCGGCAGAGCACAGATTTCCGGCGGGGATAGCGGTTTTGCATATGCAGAAGCAAAAGAAATGGTTGACCTTTTAAATGCCGGTGCGCTTCCTGTTCCAGCCAAAATTGTTGAAGAAAATACAGTAGGTCCTACTCTCGGGGCTGACAGTATTGCAAAATCAAAAATAGCAGGTGCTATCGGTTTAGGTTTTGTAATGTTGTTTATGGCTTTATATTACAGAGCACCGGGGCTTATTGCAGATATGGCGCTTTTAATTTACGGTGTGCTTTTATTTGCTCTGTTTAAGCTTATTCCTGTAACTCTTACTCTTGCAGGTATTGCGGGTTTCATTTTAAGTATCGGTATGGCAGTTGATGCTAATATTTTGATTTTTGAAAGAACAAAAGAAGAATTAAAAGCCGGAAGAACATTGTTTACTGCTATTAATTCCGGTTTTGACAGAGCTTTTACAAGTATTTTTGACTCGAATATGACAACAATTATCACCTGTATAATTCTTTACTGTTTAGGTACAAGTATTGTTAAAGGATTTGCTCTTACTCTGGCAATCGGTGTTATGGTTTCTATGTTTAGTGCAATTACTATTACTAAAAACTTTATGCACCTGATATTCGGAACAGGTAATCTTAAACATCCTGAATGGTTCGGTATCAAGAAAAGTGAAATCGGAGAAGGCTTCCAGGCTGTTGAAACAAGTCGTGAGAAAGCCAAGTTCGGGATTTTGGATTAATTATCGGAAAGTAGGTAAATATGAAAATAAAATTAGATATTGTAAAATACAGATTCTTATGCCTGGGAATATCAGCTATTTTTTTATTGCCCGGTATTATATCAATGATTTATTCATCAGTTGTTTATCCGACTCATACGCCGTTAAAAGTCGGTATAGATTACACAGGCGGTACAACATTGCAGTACGGTGTTAAAGAGGATGTTACAAATGATAAGTTATCTGCAGTAAGACAGGATCTTGTGAAAAATGGTATTGAAAATCCTTATTTGCAGATAATCAATGTTAATTCAAAGCAGTCTACAGATTTAAAAGCGATTCTTTCTGTAAGAACAAAATTTATTGATGAAGGTTCAAAAGATGTTGATAAAATTACAGGAATTGTAAATCAAGTATTCCAGGCACCATCATTGGTTCAAGTATCATCAGTCGGACCTACACTCGGAAGCGAATTATTTAAAAATTCTATGATTGCTTTATCTTTAGCACTTGTAGGTATTATTGCTTATTTAACATTCAGATTTCAGTTTGACTATGCTCTTGCAGCAATTCTGGGATTGGTTCATGATACCATATTTGTAATGGGTGTATTTTCGCTTTTGGGACTGTTCTATGATGTTCAGATTGATGCACTTTTTGTAACCGCCCTGTTAACAGTAATCGGGTTTTCTGTTCACGATACAATCGTTGTATTTGACCGTGTAAGAGAGAATTTAAAATATTACTCCAAGAAAATGTCTTTCGGTGAGATTATGAACGCAAGTATTAATCAGACTCTTGCAAGAAGTATAAATACTTCTTTAACAACTTTGATTACACTGCTTGCACTTTATTTCTTCGGCGGAGTTACAACAAAAGATTTTGTACTTGCTATGATTTTAGGTATTGCGGTAGGTACTTATTCAAGTATATTCTTCTGCTCAACTCTTGTTGAAATCTGGGAAGACAAAAAGAAAAATGCTAAGTCTGCTGCAGCAGCTTAGTAAAAATGGTTTTGAGGAGGGGCGGCTGATTTTTAAATCAGCCGCCCCTATTTTTGTTATATGCGTAAACAAGGAGCAGGGGGGCAATTCCTTATTCACTTAGTCACCACCGGTTAGTTCCCTATCTCCTGGTTGATTTTCAAAATTACAGGGATTTTCCCTTTCTCTCTTATTTGACGTTCAAATTCAGAAATATCAACACTTATAACATCAAAAGTATTATAATGCATCGGGACAACAGCAGTAACTCCAAGCCATTCGGAAGCTTTAACAGCTTGTTCTATGTCCATCGTATAAAACCCGCCAATCGGGAGTAACGCCATATCCGGCTCGAAAACTTCGCCAATGGTTTTCATCTCGCTATTTAAACAGGTATCCCCGGCATGGTAAATAGTCTGTCCTTCTATATCAAAAACATATCCGCACGGGCAGCCGGCATAAGAACCGTCCGGAAGAGAGCTTGAATGAAACGCCGGTACAGCAGCTACCCTTCCCCAGCTATAATTAACCCATCCGCCAAGTCCGATGCCGTTTGTTCTTATACCCTGTTTTGCACAATAATTTGCAAGTTCAAAAATAGCAGTAACCGGCGCACTCGTCGCTTTAGAGATTTCTATTGCACTGCCCAGATGGTCACCGTGAGCGTGAGTTACAAAAATATCATAAATTCCTTCCGGTTTATATTCCGGATTAGCAGCCAGAAACGGGTCAATTAAAATCTTTTTTCCTTTTGTATTAATCTCAAAACAACTATGACCGAGATACTTAATTTTCATAACAATCTCCTCTATTTCATTCTTTCCATTAGTTTACGCAGTTTTTTATAGTCTTTGCCCCATTTTTGCATAGCATCTATTACAGGTCTTAGGGTGTAACCTATATCAGTTAAATAATATTCCACTTTTGGCGGAAGTATATCATATTCTTCACGGATGATTAATCCGTCTTCTTCCATCTCTTTCAAACAGGCTGTTAAAACTTTAGCTGTACAGCCCAGACTTTTTTTCAACTCAACAAAACGTTTTTCTTCCTTGAGAAGCTCTTTTACTATTAAGATTTTCCATTTCCCGCCGATAAGCTGTAAAACAACACTTACAGGATTAACGGCTAAATCTTTATACTCCATTTTGTTCCTTAAAAGCTGTACTACTTATCTTCTTTGTTCTTCTCCGCAGAAGCCCAGAGTTCACTTAGTTTTTCTTTTATGCCAATTCTTCCGAACCATTTGTTAACAAACCGTTCTTCATATCCCAATCCGCCATTCATTTTGGTAAAATCTTTCAGCGAAAAAACAGCTTCAGATATAGAAATTCTGATTATAATATGAGGCTCAACAAACCTTGCAGGGTCCATCCAGAGCTTGATATTATTATACTTTGCCACATTAATACTTTTGATATTGTGCGCATCTGACTGTTCCTGAACTATAAAGCTTTTCAAACTGTCTTCTATATCTTTAAAAGTTGCCATCTTAACTATCCTTTTGTCCTTAATTCTAATTATTTAAACTATGTATCGGAGCCGGAATATGTCCGCCTCTGTTAACAAAATCCGCCGAAGAAAGTTCATTCACTTTCATAATAGGTGCTTCTCCCAGAAGCCCGCCGAAAACTACCGTATCTCCGACATCTTTTCCCGGAGCCGGAATAAGTCTTACTGCCGTTGTTTTCTTATTAATCATTCCGATTGCCATCTCATCCGCTATCATGCCGGCAATAGTTGTTATTGGAGTATTTCCCGGAATAGCTATCATATCAAGTCCGACTGAACATACACAGGTCATAGCTTCCAGTTTATCAAAAGTTAAATGTCCTTTAGATGCAGCTTCAATCATTCCGGCATCTTCAGAAACCGGAATAAATGCACCCGATAAACCGCCGACATAAGAACTTGCCATAATACCGCCTTTTTTAACCGCATCATTAAGCATTGCAAGTGCAGCTGTAGTCCCGTGAGCACCGGCATGTTCAAGTCCCATTGCCTGAAAAATCTGAGCAACACTATCTCCAATAGCAGGGGTTGGTGCCAAAGATAAATCAATTACGCCAAATGGAATGTTTAACCTGTCTGCCAGTTTTCTTCCTACAAGTTCTCCGGTTGTAGTAATCTTATATGCTGTTTGTTTAATTTTATTCGCTAAAAGCCCCATATCAGCATCTTTATGCAAATCAGCAATAGCCGCTCTTACAACCCCTGGTCCTGAAACCCCGATATTAAGTGCGCATTCAGGTTCGCCGTATCCGCAATATGCTCCTGCCATAAAAGGATTGTCACTTACGGAATTACAAAAAACGACTAATTTAGCTGCTCCCAGACCATCTTTATCTGCTGTTAATTCCGCAGATTTTTTAATAATCTCTGCCATTTTTAATACTGCATCCATATTTATTCCGGCTTTGGAGCTTGCAACATTTACTGATGCGCAGAGTCTTTCTGTAGAAGCAAGGGCTTCCGGAATAGATTCTATCAACCCTAAATCTCCTTGGGTGCATCCTTTTTCTACAAGAGCCGAAAACCCTCCTATAAAATCTATCCCGAGTTCACGGGCAGAATCATCAAGGGTTTTGGCAATTTTTACATAATCCTTATGAGCACAGGATTCTCCTATTATAGAAATAGGGGTTACAGCAATTCTTTTATTAACAATCGGAATAGAATAATCATTCTCTATATCATCCGCATATTTTACAAGATTTTTACCGTATTTATATAATTTTTTCCGGATATTATCACAAACAGTATTTACGTTTTCTGAAATACAATCTCTCAAGCTTAAAGTTAAAGTTACAGTCCTTATATCAAAGTTGTGTAACTTTATCATATTAATTGTTTCTAAAATCAAGTTTTCATCAAATATAGTCATACTTAACTAAGTATAACATAATTCTTATTTTGTGTATAATAGTAAATACTAAACGGAGGATTGTTCTATGCTCGTCGTAATGAATAGCTCGGCAACAGAAAAAGATATTAACAGAGTAATTCTATTTGTAGAATCTAAAGGTTTTGAACCGCGTCTTTGCCGTGGCGAGGAAAAATGTGTTATTGCTGCTGTCGGGAATAAACAAATAGATAAACGAGATATAGAACTTTTGCCCGGAGTACATGAAGTTTTAAGAATTTCCACCAGCTATAAACTTACTGCAAGAGCCTTTCAGCACGAGGATACAATTGTAGAAGTTAACGGGGTAAAATTCGGTGATAAATATACCGGTCTTATTGCAGGGCCTTGTGCTGTAGAAAGTTATGACCAGCTTGATGAAACGGCTCAAGAATTAATGGAATCAAATGTAAAAATTCTAAGAGGCGGGGCTTTCAAACCAAGAACCAGCCCTTATGCCTTTCAAGGACTCGGAGAAGAAGGTTTAAAAATCCTAAGAAGCGTTGCTGATAATCATTCTATGGCTGTAACATCTGAAATTATGGACGTTTCACAACTCGAGATGTTTATGAAATATGTCGACATTCTTCAAATCGGCGCAAGAAATATGCAGAATTTCAATCTTTTAAAAGAGGTGGGGAAAATACATAAGCCTGTTATCTTAAAAAGAGGACTTTCTGCAACTTTTGAAGAATGGTTAATGTCCGCAGAATACATTATGGCAGGCGGTAACGGACAGGTTATTCTCTGTGAAAGGGGAATAAGAACTTTTGAAAGTTATACAAGAAATACCCTTGATTTATCCGCAATTCCCGTTATTAAAAAATTAAGCCATCTTCCAATTATTGTAGACCCTTCTCACGGAACAGGATTAAGAGATAAGGTAGAACCTATGTCCCGTGCAGCTATTGCAGCAGGGTGCGATGGGTTAATTATTGAAGTACATTATAATCCTGAATGTGCTATGTGTGACGGAGCTCAATCGCTTTACCCTTGGCAGTACGATTTGCTTTATAAACAGATTAAGCAAATCGCACCGATTGTGGGTAAAGAAATAGTTTAGAACTATTTTCTTATAAGGCTTCTTACATGTTCAAGCACTTTAGTCTTAGTACTTGGAGATAAACCTGTATTAAGGTTTACATTTAAAGATGAGAAGATATCTTTAAGCCAGCGGGTAGAAGCAGGAAGAGCAATAAGTTTATTATATTCGCTGACCGGTTTCCCTGAAAGAACCATTTCATCAAGATATTTTATTAAAGGTTCATCTGCATTGTTTATACTGCGATTACTAATATCTATATAATTCTTATCCTTTTTAGCCTGTTCAATAAGAGAAAGTTCTTTTTTGATTTGAGTAATTTCCTTTTCCGTTTGCGGAATAGTTTCACTCACATTAATATATCTCATAGCATTCTTATAAAGTTCTTTTGCTCTTTCATATAAAAGTTTGGTTTTATTTACCATATTAGAAACATTTTCAGTTTTTACACCGCCAAAAATGCCTCTATCGTTATTATATCTGGAAAGCGCATCTTTAAACTCATTTTCATAAGCAATCATTACAGGAGTAAAATCTACAGGACTTTTTAATTCGTGAGTCAGCATACTGCGTTTATCTTTATTAAATTTTTCCATTTTTTTCAGATAAACATTCAGAGATTCTTCCCTGTTCATTGGCATACCCACATCAATTCTGGAACGCATCTTACCATTGTTTCTCTCCGGAGGACATTTGTAATATGAAGTTGTTCCAAAAATATCTTGAGAAACTTCCACATTATTAGAATTAATAAAGAAGTTTTCTTCATTATTAGGCAGTTTTGGAGCTTGATAATTTATCTTTTTTTTATTCTGCATAACAGGCTTGCCGTCTTCAAGCTCCCAGCTGTACGGACGATATTCCATCTTCCAGTTTCCGCCGTTTTCTTTTGAGCGGTCTATAAAAAGACCTTTGAATGTTCGTTGATTATTTATAGCATTAATTCTCATTTTTTATCTCCTAATAATTAGTGTATAATCCTTTGTTTTGTATAAAATTCTTTAAGCTCATTAAAGATAGGAGTAAGCTTAGCTTTTACCTGTTCAATCTGAACTTCATTGGCTTTAATTTGCTTACGCATTTCGGCGATTCTTCTCGGGAATGTTGAGATGAATTTTTTGCATTCCTGAATCTTAGCTTCCATCTGCCATAAAGAGGTTGTTTTCAAATTGGATTCATTGGTTAATTTCCGCAAAAGAGCCTCAACATCAGAAATCTCTTTTCTGTAAATATCTTCATTACCAGAATTATTTTCTATAAGTTTTTTGTTTACAGAAATAGTCTTACGATAAAATTTTTCTTTTGATTCTAATAAATCATGGATTACATTTTCTTTTTGTTTTTTAGCACTGGTTTCAGCAAGAGTTTTTTCTCTTATAGGAAGTTCTTCCTGATTCAGTCTGATTTCATTTTCTACTTTTTTTATATCGTCTTCCAGCCACTCTTTCTGACCTCTTAGCCAATCTCCTTTTTTATAAAATCCTATACATTCCTCCGCCTGCCATTGTTGATATTTGGATTTTGCAATCCTGTCATTATAATAATCCAATTTTTCTTTAGATTTATCTACATCAATACCTGCAAGTATATTTTTTCTCTGTCTGTCTGCTTCTTTAGCATCAGCCATTTCTAACCTGTAATAATAATCCCTGATTTCAGCAAATTTCTTGCCATAATCAACTCTTTTTTCCCTAAAATAGTTATCATAAACTTCACCATCCACATTTGGATATTTAGGCTCATTATCATAGACTACATAATCAACCTTTTCACGAAGAGAATCAGCAATTCCCTCAAGCGGGTCGGCATAATATACAGCACCCGTCGGTACGGTATGGAAAACACCTAATGTTTTTTCAACAGATGCATTCGGCTGCCCGTGTTCCAGAACAAGTTTTGAACAATCCCCATCAGGAAAATTGCCATAATTATTATTTTCAAGAGTCAAGCTTCCTGAATAATTTTTATGCAGATATTTTGTGTAACCCTGAAATGTGGTTTTACTACCTGTAGTATAACCATTGACCTGGAATATTTTCATCATATACCTCCTTTATTCCTTCGTGATTGTTGGTTAAATTTTTTCCATTATAGTAAGAAGGTAAAATAAAAGATATATATTGTGAAGAAATGTTACAGTATATCGGGCATGTTAGTGAATAGTGACTAAGGGAAGCTTAACTTCATACTATGTTATTCCCTTTACCCCTATTTCCTGCTTTGCTCGTGTCCTCCGCACTCTGCTCACAGGTCGCTGAACCCTGAGAAATGCTTCGCATTGGGGGTTCAATTCCCGCACACACCTGATGTATAAATACAAAATTGCCGATGGGGGGACTTGAACCCCCACGAATTTCTTCATACGCACCTGAAACGCACGTGTCTACCATTCCACCACATCGGCATCTAATCGGATGTTTCTATATACCCGCTTCTAATACTCTACTACAAAAATAATTCAAAAAAAATAATCTTAATGTTTCTTAAATTTTAATACCGGAATTTTATCAAAAATCAAATATTCTATATTATTTTCTGTTTCTTTTTTTGATAATAAAACAAAAAAATCTTTCATCCATGGAAACGCAATATCTATAATAATTGCTCTATAATCTTCCATAAAAAACTACTCTTGATTGCGAACAATATATTTGTCAGATTATAAATATAGTACTCTACTTCAAATTATTTTGCAAACTATTATAGAGTTTCACCATACAAAACAAATATTTAAAATATTAGATTCAAATATACTCCTTTTCGGTAATAATAAACCTTTTCGTTCAATTTATTATTTATGCGGTACTAAAAAAGGAGAAAAATATGAGTTTTAATGCACTTAAAGAAAAAGGAATGCCGCTGGAAAAGCAGCTGAGAAACTGGCACCAGATAGCCGGCAAGCCTTATAACAAAACAGATGTTGACTGCTATACAAGAACAAGACAGATTCTAATGAACGGTATAGAAGTTGAAGCGTGGAATTTTCATCACACTCTTGGCAGACTCTGCCCTGATATAGAGGATTCCAAACTTATCGCTCAGGTTTGCAGAATAGAAGACGAGCAGCAAACCACAATTAACTGGATGGCGCCTGCTGACCAGTCAGTACTTGAAACTACTCTCGGCTACGAACAAGTGGCAGTGGATTTAACCGCCTGGCTTGCCCAGAATGAACCGGATGATTATGTAAAAGAGACCTTTGACTTCGGGCTTCTTGAGGACTTTGACCACCTTTACAGATACAGCCAGTGGGCATATATGATGGAAGGTATTAAACCGAACGAAATTGTTCAGGGGCAAACCGATGTAATCCTTGGACGCCCGACCCAGAATCATCATAACTGCAACGCTTTAAGGAGAAGAAAACATTATGACAAACAGACTGCTTCTCCTCAAACAAAAGTAAATATTCTGACTCTTGTATCAGGAGAACAGCAGACTCATAACTACTACGCCGAACACGGCTTCACATACGGCAACCATGTTTTAAGAGAAACCTATTCCGAAATCAAAGACGTGGAAGAAGAACACGTAACAATGTATGAATCTCTTATTGACCCGACTGAAAGTTTATTTGAAAAACTCCTTGTTCATGAGTTTACGGAAGTTTGTAACTATTATACCTGTGTAGAAGATGAAACAAATGAAAAGATTAAGAAAATTTGGGAAATGTTTCTTGATTTTGAACTCGGACATTTAAAAATTGCTTCCGAGCTCTTTAAAAAATACGAAAAACGTGACCCTGAAGAAGTTATCGGTGAAAATATAGTTATTCCTTGCAGATTCAAGAGCCAGAAAGAATATGTAACAAAAATTCTAACCTCCGAAATTGATAAGAGATTGGGTACAAATATGGATTATACTAAAATTAATAAATTGCCTGAGGATTGGGCAAGTTATAAAGTTCAGTCAGCTCAAGCAGAATTAGGTTCACCTACAGAAAATACTATAAGAATAGCGGCTCTTCATAATACAAGAGATATTGTGGAAGCTGATGAAGCTTTAAAATCCCGTCAGGTTGCACTGTTGGAAAAAGGGCTTGAAAAAGAAGCGCTTGCAGAAGATACGGTCATGCCGGATGAGCTTCAGGAAATGATTGATGATTATGAAGAAATTAAAGACAAAAAAGAAAAAATGACAAAATAGGGTTGAAACCCTGAATAATAAAAAGGGGCGGTTTTCTGACCGCCCTTATTTTCGCTCATTTATATCGCACTGTGGAATGTTCTTGAAATTATATCATCTTGCTGTTCTTTAGTTAATTTAATAAAGTTAACAGCATAGCCTGAAACCCTCACCGTTAATTGAGGATATTTTTCCGGATGAGCCTGGGCATCAAGTAAAGTGTCACGGTTAAATACGTTTACATTCAGGTGATGTCCGCCTTTTTCTACATATCCGTCTAATAAACTGATTAAATTTTCTTCTTGTTGAGTTGTAGCTGTCATGTTTATCTCCTTATGATATTTATCTTTTTACATGTTTATTATAGACTATGATTAACAACATTTCTGTTGTTTATACAACATTATTAAAATTAGGGGACTTTTTTATGGAAAAGCTGGAAAAATATTATCATCAGATTAAGAATTCACCCGTATTTTATGGGATGAAGGATGATGAACTTCAAGGGCTGTTAGAGTGTTTCAATGCCAGAATCAGAAATTTTGAAGAAGGGGAGATGATAATAAGACAAGGGGACAGGATAACTAATATTTACCTGATTCTTGAAGGAGCGGTCAATATAGAAAAGGATTCTTACTGGGGAAGGAGAATAATTATTACCCAGCTTTCCGTTAACGATAATATTGCGCTGGCTTTTGTAGCTTCCAAAAATATAGAATCCAATATTGATGCAGTTGCGGCTCAGAATACAAGGGTTCTGGTTTTGAGCTATGAAAAATGTACTTCAATGTGCCAGAATGCCTGCACAAGGCATAAAGTTTTGATTAATAATTTGTTTGATATTTTATCTAAAGAAAATATTGAGCTTATCCAAAAGATAGAAAATGTTTCTCAAAAAACTATCAGAGATAAACTTTTAACCTATCTTTCAAATGAGGCAAGAAAAAGAAAATCAAACTCGTTTGAGATTCCGTTCAACAGGCAGGATCTGGCGGACTATTTAAATATTGACCGCTCGGCAATGAGTTTCGAATTATCCAAACTCCAAAAAGAAGGGTTAATTAAGTATAATAAAAACAAATTTGTGCTCAGTGCAAGAGTATAAGTAAAAGAGAGTAAGAAACTCTTACTCTCTTTTTAAATTCTTTTAATTTATCTTAGCCGATAACAGGAGCAACAAAAGTTCTTGCAGCAAGGTCTTTATCAAGCATTAAGAGAGCCTTTTTATCATCCCCGATTAATCTTAAGGTTGCAAGAACACCGCCGACGGTTGATTCTTCTTCAACCTGTTCTTTAAGATACCAGTTTAAGAATTGCATAGCTGCACGGTCTTTAACCTCTTCTGCCACGTCCATAAGAGCATTGATTCTTGAGGTTACAAATTCTTCATGTCTTAATACGTGTTCAAAGATTGTAAGCGGACAATTTCCTTCGACAACCGGTTTTTCAATAGCACCAAGCTCAATCTTGCCCCCTCTTTCATTTAAGTAATCAAACATACCCATAGCATGAGCGTGTTCTTCCTGAACCTGTACATCAAACCAGTTTACAAAACCAAGAAGATTTTGCTCCATAAAATACGTTTTCATTGCAAGGTACAGGTATTCTGAGAAAAATTCTTTATTAATCTGGTCATTAAAAGCTGCTTCCAATTTTGCATTAATCATAATTCACCTCCGTATTCTTGTGACTTTATTTTAGCACAAGTTACAATTTGTTACAAAATAGGCAATATTTTTTGTTGAGTTGTTTTAAACAAGATATGAAAATCCAAAATAATACTAATTTAATTAGATTTAATCAGAATTTTTCTCCAAGATTTGTTTCTCAGCCTGCGTTTAAAGGTGTGCAGACTCTTACTCATTGCAACATAGGTTCAATGGCAGAAGGAATTATAGGAAAAGTAAAAGTTAACAAAAAAACAGGTGAAGAAGCTTATCTTGATGTTATGAAACTTGTCGGAGCCTCCGGAGATGAAACATATCAGCTCAGGACAAAAATGGGACACATAATAGGCGAAATCGAAATGAGAATTAAAAAAGCTCCGCAAGATTATGACCGTCTTGAATTTCCGGAAGACCCCAGCCACGTTTTTGTTGCGTACCTCAGAAATTATTCAAGAAAAGGAACTCCGTTCCATATAGAAGGGCTTGAAGAATATAAAGATATCGGAACCCGCTTGCTGCAAATAGCACAAAGAAGAAGTGATGAAGCCAGATGCTGCGGGAATATTAAACTTATATCCAAAAATGAATCAATGCCATTCTACGAAAAATTGGGATTTAAAAAAGAAGAAACAGGTCCCTGGGGAAATCCTAATAAATATTATCTTCCGCCGGAAGCAAAAGAGCCTCTTTCAAAACTTTGCGGCGGGTTGTAAGGATTTATAAAATAAAATTAATATAACTTTGATTAATTTCTTCCTGATCTATTCCTATATATCTTAAAGTAATTCCTGGTGAATAGTGATTAAAGATTTTTTGTAAAAGAGCTATATCTTTAAATTTCCTGTAATGATGATATCCGAAAGTTTTTCTTAGAGTATGTGTACCGATATTTTCGGTTATTCCTACATGCCTGCATGCAGCATGTATAATCCTGTAAGCTGATGTACGTTCTAACCTGTTATTATAAATTGTCATAAATATCGGGTCATTGTCCTCATCATTTTCATCAATATAATCCTTTAAAAGTGCCTGAATCTTTTGATTTAAAGGGAATTTCTTATATTTTCCGGTCTTTTTTTCAATCAGTTCAACAAAATTTTTATCTTTCACATCCTGTATATTTAGAGCCAAAATATCAGAAACCCTGAGTCCTGTATTGGTTCCCATTACAAAAAGGAGTAAATCCCGCTTTTTTCTTTTCTTCTTAGCTGCTAAAAATTCCTCAATTCTTTTTAATGTTTCTTTGCTTCTCATAGGTTCTACAATATTCATTTTAATTTCTCCTTTCAGTTTCAATAAAAATACTGAAAGTAGAAATAACAACTGTAAAGAATTGATTACGTTTTTAGGGGGACAATTCAAGAAACCCCAGCCTACAAACTAAAAAAGAGCCTGAAAGGCTCTTTTTATAAAAACTGGGCCCGGAGGGATTCGAACCCACGACCAAAGGATTATGAGTCCTCTGCGCTACCGCTGCGCCACAGGCCCGTGACGACTTTTATGGAAATTGTAACGGCTCCGCTCGAAAAACCTGCTCGCATTGCTCTCGCAACGCGACACCGTTTTTCTCGACTCCACCTCGCTCACCTATGTTCGCTCGGCTTGCCTTACCGCTCGGCGCGAGCCCGCTACCTACCTCTCCTCGAACCTGACATTTAGTCAGCTTCTCGTCGGCAGAGTGCCACAGGCCCGTGACGACTTTTATGGAAATTGTAACGGCTCCGCTCGAAAAACCTGCTCGCATTGCTCTCGCAACGCGACACCGTTTTTCTCGACTCCACCTCGCTCACCTATGTTCGCTCGGCTTGCCTTACCGCTCGGCGCGAGCCCGCTACCTACCTCTCCTCGAACCTGACATTTAGTCAGCTTCTCGTCGGCAGAGTGCCACAGGCCCGTGACGACTTAAATTTCCCCCTCTCCTGAGGGAGAGGGTCGGGGTGAGGGGTCAACCTGCATCCCGTCTTATATTTAGTTTTCAATTATTGCAAGTTCTTACAATAAACCTGTTCTTCCCCTCTTCAACGGGGAGAGATTGAGGGCAGGAGGTTAAATTTTCCCGACCCGCTTATCCAATTTCATGCCCGAAGGATTTATCCGAAATCAGACACAACCCATCTTATCAACTAAATACCAAAAAATCAAGAACCCCGTTTTCTCTAAAAGGTTTTTGTGAGAATAAGATTTATTCCCCAATTTCCGGCATTATTGTCCAGAGGGTTTTGAAGTCTATATCTTTGTACCTCGGCAGCAAGCTTCATTCCTTGTCCCAAATCCTGTTCTACTCCGCCAAATACTCCAATATCGTAATTCCATTTATCAGCATTATAATCTATTGTTGCAGATGCATACGGATTCATATAAATACTGGTTCCGCTCTCAAATGTTTCTTTCATTCCTGGAGAAAATCTGAATTGCGTAGTATTAATTGCACCGTGTGTGCTTCTTACCCTGAGCTGCAAGCTGTTATGCCCGTCAGGGCTGTAGCTTCCTTTTGCTTCAAACAGAGCATTGGCATCATCCCTAAAATCAGTGGAAAATCCTGCTCCTGCCGAAATATTAAACTTCCCGACAGAGGTTTTAACTCCGTATAATCCGACAGTTCTGTTCGTACCGTCAAAATTCTCATAAGTTGCAATAGTAAATTCTCGATTAATTCTGTTTACTCCGCCCATAATTTTCCCTTAATAATATTCCTCTTCTTATATAAAGTTTTTTCACTTAATAAAATTGACTCTTTTTAATAAATCTTTACGAGTTTGCGGAAAAATTTTTAATTTTCACATTTTTACACATCCTCTATTTGTAAAAAAATGCTCAAAGTGGTATAATCGTTTTCGTCGAAGAGGAGAATAGCATGAAAAATATTGATTGGGCTAATCTTGGATTTAGCTACACAAAAACCGATTACCGTTTTGTATCCAACTATAAAGACGGTAAATGGGACGAAGGTGCGCTTACAGATGAAGCGACAATAACTCTTGATGAAAGCGCAGGAGTTTTACAGTATGCACAAACCTGTTTTGAAGGACTTAAAGCATACAGAACAGTTGACGGACATATTGTATGTTTCCGTCCGGATTTGAATGCCGGAAGAATGGCAGATTCATGCCGCAGACTCGAAATGCCCGTTTACCCTGAAGAAAAGTTTGTTGAAGCTGTCGCAAAAGTTGTTAAAGCTAATGCGGAATTCGTTCCGCCGTATGGAACAGGCGCTTCTTTATACTTAAGACCGTATATGTTTGCAAGCAGTAATGTTATCGGTGTAAAACCGGCACAGGAATACCAGTTTAGGATTTTTGCAACACCTGTCGGACCTTATTTTAAAGGCGGTGCTAAACCTATTTCCGTTAAGATTTCTGACTTTGACAGAGCCGCCCCGCACGGTACAGGGCATATTAAAGCAGGTTTGAATTACGCAATGAGCCTGCATGCCATTGTCCAAGCACATAATGAAGGGTTCAACGAAAACTTCTACCTTGATTCTGCTACAAGAACTAAGATTGAAGAAACCGGCGGAGCTAATATAATTTTTGTAACTAAAGACCGTAAAGTTGTTACACCAAAATCAAGTACAATTCTGCCTTCTATTACAAGACGTTCTTTGATGTATGTTGCAGAACACTATCTCGGACTTAAGGCAGAAGAAAGAGAAGTTCATGTAGAAGAATTAAAAGATTTCGAAGAATGCGCTCTCTGCGGTACTGCTGCTGTACTTTCTCCTGTGGGAAGAATCTATGACCACGGAAAAGAAATTCTTCTTCCTTCCGGCATGAACGAAATGGGCGAAATAACTAAGAAATTGTATGAAACCTTAACCGGAATCCAAATGGGCAGAATTGAAGCTCCGGATGGCTGGATTAAAGTGATTGAATAACTTAAAGCCCCGCTTAAATATCAAGCGGGGTTTTTATTATTTTTCAGCAGTTTGCTTATTTTTCTTCCTCGGCAAAAAATGGTTCTAATTCTTTCTGGAAGTTTGCAAAATCATATCCTGCCGTAAACTTGTTACTTGCATTTGCATAATAGATCCCGTCAGGTTTATATATAACTTCTGCAGTATCTCCGATATCAGTTTCATTTTTTTCGTAAGAAACACCTATACTGCTGATTTTATTTTTATTGTCAAACAAAATATAAATAAATCCGCCGTCTTCAAATCTGATTCTGGCTACTTTCCCTCCTTTATAATTATTTTTATCATATGTAATTTCAGGTTTCGGGTCCATAGATATAAACTTTTGAAGAAGGGCTGCTGATTTATCAAAAACTGTTTGAATTGTACCAACTTCTTTTTCTTTTTCAATAATTTGTTCAGAAAGCTTCTGAATATTATCCAGTCTTGTGGCTAAATCCGCACCGAGAGGCTTCATCCCCTTAGTACTTATTCCAAGCTCTTTAGCCCGTTGACAGAGTTTGTCCATAAGCTTATCCGCCGCCAGTGTCTGCTGTGTAGTCCAAGAAAGGTTTTTTATTTCATCTGCAAGTCCGTCATAGTTATTTACAACATACGCTGTAAGAGCAGAAGGAATCGCATCAAAGGCTTTTTTTACTTCCGAATATGAAGCTTGTTCTTTAGCGAAAACTTCCTGCAGTCTTTGTTCTGATTTTTTCTGTATATCTGCCGTATCAATACTAAGACTTGATGTTTCGGCTGCTGACAGGGTTTCAACCCCTTCTTCTCCGGTCAGTTCTGACGAACTGCCTGAAGTTAATACAGAAGTGGCAGGTTTTTCTTTCTCAAACCCCATTGCTTTATAAATCTTATTAAGCTGTTCTTGAGTAAGTTTGATTATATCTCCCGATTTAATAACAAAGTTTTTATGCCAGTCTTTAGCCTCACTTCCTCCGGAATAAAGTTTTTCGCCTTCAGCCTGCTTTTCCTGCTGAATCTCTTTAAATATACTCAAAACCGCATTCCAATTTTTTACTGTTCCTTCAAAACCTTCTTTTCGCGCCTGTTGAAGGAAAATATTCACTAATCCTTTTTGGTCTTTATTAGTGACCTGATAATTAAAATCCATGCGCTCCGCCTTTCCATATTGTCTGTGCATGATATATTAACGACACAAATTTTAAAAACTTTAATAAAAATAGCCATCTGGCTTATATTATAGGCTTGCTGTACAGACTAAAACCCCTGATATTACTAATACTTGCGCCGTCAAATTCGTCTTTACAAACCTTAATAATTGTGAATATGTTAAAAATATTGTGCATTTTTTGCCGGAATCTCTTCCCTGAATGTTAAATATTGTAATTTGCGCTAAAAATTGCTTTTGTGGTACAATACTTGTATACAAAAGATTTTTTGACTATTGAGGGGGATAGATGGCACAAGGGTATGACGCTAGTAATATACGTGTATTAGAAGGTTTAGAGGCTGTAAGACTTCGTCCGGGGATGTATATCGGTTCAACTTCACAGAGAGGTCTTCACCATTGTATATACGAAATTGTTGATAACTCAATTGACGAAGCTCTTGCGGGTTATTGTACAGAAATTCATGTTACTGTTAACAAAGATAACAGTGTAACAGTTGAGGATAACGGGCGTGGAATCCCTGTAGACATAAAACCTGAATCAGGAAAATCAGCTCTTGAGATTGTACACACAGTGCTTCACGCAGGCGGTAAGTTTGGTGACGGCGGATACAAAGTATCCGGCGGACTTCACGGTGTAGGTGCGTCTGTTGTTAACGCACTTTCAGAAAAAATGGTTGTGGAAGTTTCCCGTGACGGTTATGTCTGGAGGCAGGAATACTTAAGAGGTGAGCCAACTTCACCTGTTGAGAAAGTTGCTCCTACGACTAAAACCGGTACAAAATCGACTTTCTGGCTTGACCCTGAAATCTTTACCGAAACAACAGAAGTTGATGTCGATATTGTTGCCACCCGCTTTAGAGAAATGGCATTCTTAAATAAAGGTTTGAAGATTATTCTTCATGACGAGAAGGATACTAAAAAAGACGAAACTTTCCATTATGAAGGCGGTATTGCAAGCTATGTTTCATTCTTGAACCAGAATAAAACTCCTATGTTTGACGAGCCTATTTATATGGAAAAAATCGTTGACAAGATTAAAGTTGAAGTTGCTATGCAGTATACAGATTCTTATAACGAATCTATTTTATCATTTGCAAACAACATCAACACTCATCAGGGCGGAACTCACCTAACAGGTTTCAGAAACGCAATTACCCGTGTTTTAAACGATTATGCCAGAACAAACAAGATTCTTAAGGATTCCGAACCGAATCTTACAGGGGATGACGTTAGAGAAGGTTTGACCGCTATTGTCAGTGTTAAGATTGAGAACCCTGAATTTGAAGGTCAGACAAAAGAAAAGCTCGGAAACTCTGAAGTCATGGGTGTTGTTCAGGATGTTGTAAGAGAAAAACTGCAAGAATGGTTAGAATTTAACCCGAAACTTGCAAGAACTATTATTGAAAAAACTCTTCAAGCTCAAAGAGCACGTGAGGCTGCCAGAAAAGCAAGAGAACTTACAAGAAGAAAGACTGTTCTTGAAAACTCTACCCTTCCGGGTAAGCTTGCAGACTGCTCAAACAGAGAACCTGAAAAATGTGAAATCTTCATTGTTGAGGGTGATTCAGCAGGCGGTTCAGCTAAACAGGGCAGAAACAGAATGTTTCAGGCAATTTTACCTTTGAGAGGTAAAATCCTGAACGTTGAAAAAGCCCGTCTTGATAAGATTTATGCTAATAACGAAATCCAATCAATGGTTCAGGCTTTCGGTATTTCAATAAGCAAAAATGAAGACGATTTCAACCTCGACAAACTTCGTTATCATAAAATTATTATTATGACAGATGCT
The DNA here is from genome assembly GCA_944324255.1 of Candidatus Gastranaerophilales bacterium. GTDB lineage: Bacteria > Cyanobacteriota > Vampirovibrionia > Gastranaerophilales > Gastranaerophilaceae > CAG-196. Next base: position 39,146 of record CALUVM010000006.1, read on the forward strand.
GATGTCGATGGCGCTCATATCAGAACATTGCTTTTGACATTCTTCTTCAGATATGCAAAACCGCTTATTGAAAACGGTTATGTATATATTGCGCAGCCGCCTTTATTCAAGGTTACTACGGGAAAAACTTCCGAATATCTTTATGATGAGCATGCGCTTGATAAAATGCTTAAAGAAAGAGGTATCAAATCCTTGAGTCTTTCTGATAAGACTAAGAGCAAAGTCAAAACAGGGGATGAACTACTGAAGCTTTTATCTAACATGTCAATGTTCTATAAAGCTTACAACAACCCTATTTTGAACATTATTCCGTCAGTTGTGTTAAGAGGTTTAATCCGTTCAAATATAACTCCTGAAGATTTTGAAAATCAGGATAAAATGAATGAGATTTTAGCTTATCTTGACCATTATTTGAAAGACCACGCTGAAAACTATAATGTAGCGGAAGCTAAAAATTACAAAGTTTCATTAAAATACAATCCTGATGCTGCAAGATATGCTATTCAGCTTGATTTATTCGAAAATGAACATGAAATGATTACGGCAAATATTATTAAGAGTAATGAGTTCAAGAGATTGAAAAACTCTTATCCGCTGATTCGAGATTTCTTGATAGAAGAAGAAAAAGAACTTATTCTTGAAACAGAAAACGGCGAAACAACGATTACATCGTTTGAACAGCTCCAAAAGATTGTCGATGACAGAGGTCAAAAAGGTTTAGCTATTCAGAGGTTCAAAGGGTTGGGCGAAATGATGCCTCAGCAGCTCTGGGAAACAACAATGGACCCTGAGACAAGAACTCTTCTCAAGGTTAATATTGAAGACGCTATGATGTGCGACCAGTTATTTGACGTACTTATGGGTGACAAGGTTGAGCCAAGACGCGACTTTATTGAAGCCAACGCCGTATATGCAACTAATATTGATACTTAGTTCCGATGTACAGGGAGAAAATGACAGAATATTTTGAAACTTATTTAAAAGAAATAAAGTTTGAAAAATATTTAGAAAAGCTGAAAAAGAAAATCGGGCGGAAAAGCATTATCCTGTATGGTGCCGGAGCGTATTTTCAATATATACAGACAAATTATGACCTGTCCGGTTTAAATATCACAGGAATTTCCGATATGAAATTTTCAGAGTCGGACGAAGGCAGGGATTATTTGGGATACAAAATCATTCCTAAAAATAAAATTTGCGGTTATAATCCTGATTATATTCTTGTAGCGACTTTAAACTATCTTTCAATTATTGAAGATTTTAAACTGAATTATTTCTGCCATACGAAAACAAAAATTTATCCTCTGGCAAGAATGCCGTTATCTATGTTAATCAAAGAGATATGGAACAGCTAATTTATTTTGTTGAACAATTATACAATTCATCCGGTATAGCATAAATAACCGTTTCAGATGTTATACTGTGATAATGTCCGAGTCTAAACGTATAATCTTTCAGATTTTCATACATCCAGATAGGAATATTGATAAAATCACTAAAAGAATGGTATATAGAGATAGCAAGTTGAGGGCGGTCGGTTATTATTGTATTTATCCCGCCTTTTAAAGCCGGAAGTTCAGCTCCTTCAATATCCATTTTTATAAAGTCAATTTTTGAAATCTTGTTTTCCTTCTTAAAACAATCAATACTGGTTGTGCTTATATTCAAGTAGTTGCAGTCTTTCGAAGTTGAAGCCGGATTAGAAGCGATTCTGGAACTTCCGCCGCAGTTTAAATTTTCTTCGTACATCACTTCCGCTTCTTTATCATAAAGCCCTTTTTCTATAATTTTATATAATCCTGTTTTCTTAATGAACTTGTCATATACTTTATTTTTAAACTTTTCATACATTGGTTCAAAAACATAAACAACTTCAAGATTTTTAAACTGGCGTGGAAAAGAAAGCGCCTGCGCTCCGTCAAAATATCCGCCGTAGAAAATAACTTTAACCGCATCTTTATTAACAAATTCTGTATAATGTACATTATAATTGCGAAAACAGCTTTCTATTCCTATACCGTGAGTTTTGTAAGCCCAGGTTTTAAGAGCGGTACAATCTTTATAAACTTTTGCATCCCATATTAAATTATATAATTCACGGTCTTTTTCATCTTTAAATACCGCAGCCGCTTTATCCTTAGATTCCGCATACTGTTTAACCCTTAAATCCTGTTCGAGTTTGTACGGGATTGTAATATAATTGAGGTTTAATAAGCGAAATATTTCAACAAGCGCATAAAGTTCTGTCCTTGTTGCACAGACAAGCAAATCAAATTTATCTTTGAGTTCATCTAATCTTGCGGTGTTAACTATTTCTAATCCGTCCCCTTTTCCCTCTTTATAAGAATCCACAAAATAAAGGATTTTAATATCAGGTCTGGTTAAATCAATTTCTTTCTTAACCGCCTGTCCGCATATACCTGCACCTAAAATTACAATTTTAGAATTTTGCGGTATCTGGCTTATAAAATCTTTTAACATATTAAACTCCCTCATTTTTATTTGCCGCAGCTTGAATCAATTAATCTGAATATACAAATTTTTCCTGACCATCGTCTAATATTAAAGCACAAAGATGAGCATTTTTATACTTGCCGCAGCCTAAGTCAATACATATTTTACCCTCGTCCATATACGGAGAATCGAATTCCGTATGCCCGAAAATAACTTTTTGGGGCAGGCGGTGTTTTGAGTAAATAAATTTGTTCCTTATATAAACCAGATCTGTTTCGTCCTGCTCTTCTAAACTGTAGTTCGGGTCAAAACCTGCATGGACAAACAAATATTTGTCTGTAAGATAATAAAATTTTAAACTCTCCAGAAAATCTCCGTGAACTTTGTAAATATTTTCAAAACTTCCGTAACTTTTTACCGTTGCAGGCCCGCCGTAATTCCAGAAAAGGTAATCATAATATTCATCACCCTTTAATGCATGAAGATAAGCATATTCATGCGAACCTATAAGATAAACGCATTTGTATTTTTCTCCCAGAGAAATAATTCTATCAATTACCCCTTTAGAATCAGGTCCTCTGTCTATATAATCACCCATAAAAACAAATATGTCATCCGGACGTGTATTAATTTTTGAAAGTACACTGTCTAATTTGGCTCTCTCTCCGTGAATATCTGTAATTGCTATATATCTTGGCATAACAATATTTTAGCATAAAGTAGCAGAAAAGGCGTAATTAGTAAGTGAATAGTGAATAGAAGTGACTAAGTGACTAAGAAATTGTCCCCTCCCCTGATTGGGGAGGGTTAGGGTGGGGGGCGGTTAATGGATAGTGACTAGTGAATAGGTGACTAAGTGACTAAGTGACTAAGAAATTGTCCCCTCCCCTGATTGGGGAGGGTTAGGGTGGGGGGCGGTTAATGGATAGTGACTAGGTGACTGAGTGATTAAGTGATTAAGTGATTAAGTGAAAATAAACTAAACTGTCATCCTGAACTTTTTACACCAAGCGGACTATCTTGTTGGTCAAGCCTACTAACTTATATTTACCCCTTCAGGATCTTACCAAAACACAAATATAATACCCGACTGGTAAGATTCTGAACAGTGCGAAAAATTAACTGTTTTAAATAAATTAATTTTCGTCTTTCTGAGGCTTAGCCGAAGAAGTGCAAAAGTTGTGTGTTCTTGCGTTATCTACTTTCCTATACAGAAATTTGTGAAAATATTATCAAGAACATCATCTGTAATTAATTCTCCTGTAATCTCGTCCAGAGCAAGGATAGCTGATTTTACATCAATTGAGATTAAATCCTGCAATTCCTTTAACTGCGCTCCTAAAAGTGCCTGTTCAAGTGCTGTCTTGGCACGGGCAAGACAAACCTGCTGGCGGGAATTGGTTACAAATTCAAGATTGTCCGGTTCTATATCACAAACCTGTTTTGTTATAAGTTCTTTAAGTTCGGCAATTCCTTCTCCTGTTTTAGCGGAAATATAATGAATTCCGTCTTTTCTTTCCGAAATCAAATCGCATTTGTTTGCAATAACCAGATGTTTTTTTTCTTGTGCAAGTTCAAGAATCTCTTCATCTTCTTTTGTCATACCGGCATGTGCATCATACACAAATATAACCAAATCTGCATCCTCAAGCGACTGTTTGGAATATTCAATCCCGATTTTTTCCACTTTGGAAACATCTTCATCTTCACGGATTCCGGCTGTATCAATTAGCGTGACGGGAACTCCTAAATCAAGAGTTTCTTTTAATACATCTCTGGTGGTTCCGGCTATATCAGTAACAATAGCTCTGTCAAGGCTTAAAAGCGCATTGAAAATCGAAGATTTTCCTACATTAGGACGTCCGGCAATAGTAACGGAAATTCCTTGCCTTAAGACATTGGAAGTATCCGCATCACGGAGCACTGAATCTATTTGTGAAATTATTCTTGTAAAAGTTTCTGTAAGATAGGAATACTCCGGCTCGTTTACATCTTCAGGAAAATCAATTCCTGCAGTAATGCGGGACAAAACTTCAAAAATCTCATTTCTTATATCGTTAATTTTTTCTCTTAAAACTCCGGAAAGGTTTTTCATTGAAACTTTTGCAAACTCTTTTGTTTTGGAATGGATAATATCCGCAACCGCTTCCGCTTGAGATAAATCCATTCTTTTATTTAAAAAAGCTCTTTTGGTAAATTCTCCCCTTTCTGCCATTCTTGCACCGTTTTTTAATACCAGATTCAGAATATTTCTTACTACATTAATCCCGCCGTGGCATTGAATCTCTATTACGTTTTCACCGGTGTAGCTGTTTGGTTCAAAAAACGGAAGCACAATGACTTCATCTATTTTAGTTCCGTTATCAACAATCCATCCGTGATTAAATTTTCTTGGTTCAAAATTCGGGTTAGTAAAGATTTTCTCAATAATCTCAAAAGCCTTTTCTCCGGAAATACGGATAACAGCTACGCCTCCCGTTCCGAGCGGAGTAGATATAGCAGCAATAGTATCAAATTCTTCCGTAATGTTCATAAGTTAATTATACAGCAAAGGGGTAAATAGACAAAATTACTTTCAATTGACAAACCATCCTTTGCAAATTAGAATAAAAATAAAGATTTGATATACTATGAGATTTGTTAAATTAATTGCAAAAATAGCAACATGTTGGATTCTGGATAAAAAACTCAGAAAGAAACTGCGTTATCGTGTGAAAACGCGCCTATACGGTCAAAAAGTTTTCAAAAGAGCCAAAGCGATAGGTGAGAATTTATATCTTGGCAACTATTGTTCTGTCAATAAAAACACCTATCTTGGTCATGATGTGCACATGAATGGTTTGCAAATCCATGGCGGCGGAAAAGTCACCATAGGGAATTATTTTCATTCCGGTGTAGAATGTCTTATAATAGCACAGAATCACAACTATGAAGGTAAAAAAATTCCATACGATGAAGCTTATGTCTACAAAGATATTGAAATAGGTGATTTTGTCTGGCTGGGTTCAAGAGTTATGATTCTTCCAGGAACAAAAATCGGCGAAGGTGCAATTATTCAAGGCGGAAGTGTTGTGCATGGAGAAATTCCGCCGTATGCTATTGCCGGAGGCAATCCTGCAAAAGTATTTAAATACAGAGATATTGAACATTTCAAGGAGCTTAAAGATAAAGGGGAATATTATTCTTTGTATTCAGAATAAAAATATGACAGGAAGTAACATTTTTTTAGTATTCAATACAGCATGTTTCGGAGATGTACTGCTTTGCAATACCCTCTGCCAGAATATCAAACTTATTTATCCCGATTCAAAAGTCGTTATGGTTGTGGATAAGCCTTTTTACGAGGTTGCAAAATACCAAAAAGATGTAGATGATGTTGTAATCTTCGACAAAAAAGGAGAACAGAAAGACTTTAAGGGCATTTTGGAATTTATACTTAAATTCCCTTACAAAAAGCCTTACTGCTCATTTATCACTTATACAAATATAAGAAACAGTATAATCTCAAAACTTATCGGGTCAAAAAAAGTTGTATGTTTGCCTAAACACAGCCCGATAGAGCCTGTTCAGAAAAGGTCTCTCGGGCTTTTGTCAAGGATTACGGATAAATCGCTTAAAAACCTTCCGATAAGATATATCGTCTCTGATGAGCCACCTGCAAAATTGGATTTAGACCTGACAAAAAAATATATCGGGCTTTGTACCTTAAGTAAGCGCAAAGAAAAAGACATGCCGATTGAGACGGCGATTGAACTTATCAAAAAGCTTAATAATACGGAATATGAAGTAATTTATTTTGGCGCAGGCACTGCGGCGGAAGATTATGCAAAATCTCTTGAGGGCGCCGGATGCAGGTTTGTGAATCTTGTTAATAAAACAACGATTTATGAAATGGCATGCGCCCTAAAAAAATGCAGTGCCCTGATAAGTATTGATACGGGAACAATGCATCTTGGATGTGCCTTAGATATTCCGCTGATTTCTGTGTTTTATGAAAACAATATGACTTATTATTGGGCGCCTGATGATAGAATTTATAATGTAAAAGTCATTAAGGAAAATCAGTCTGCAGACAATATTTATGTTAAACTAATGGAACTATTAAATAAGGATAAATAAATGCCAAAAGTTTCAATAATTGTACCTGTATATAATGGTGAAAGATATATTGCAAAATGTGTCAGCTCAATCCTTTCACAAACATTAAGTGATAGTGAAGTTATATTGGTTGATGACGGTTCTACCGATAAAACTCCTGAAATATTGAAAGAATATGCTAATAAAGATAATAGAATAAGAATCATTACTCAAATAAATCAAAAACAAGGTGCTGCTAGAAATCGAGGGCTTGAGATTGCGCAAGGTGAATATATAACATTTATTGATGCTGATGATTGGATTGATGAAAATTATCTTGAAAAAATGTATAAATATGCATCTTCCGCTAATGCAGATTTAGCAATCTCTACTTCCATACGAGAAACAGGTCATAGACACAGATATCATTTAAAATTTGATAATTATCAAGTTATTGAAAATTTTGATGAAATTCTTGAGGTTCTTAGAATGCATTGGGAACCTCATTCAAAATTGTATAAAACAGAAATAGCAAAGTCTATAAAATTTGAAGAAGGGGTCTATTTTGAAGATGGAAGATATATTGTACGTTTCCTTAATCAAACAAAAAAAATGGTAACTGTACCAAAAGTTGCTTACCATTATGTTATGAACCCTAATTCCACAATTAAAAGAAAACCGTCTATAGCTACAATCCTTGACAGAATAGAATCAGCTATTGATATTATTAATTATTCGGAGGAACATAATATTAAAATACCTGAATATTTAATTTATAAAGAGATAAAAGGTCCACTTGCTATTAAACATTATAAATATAAGAAAATCTATCATGTTTTTGGAATAAAAATTTTTAATAGGAATATGCCTTTTGAAAATAATCATAATTTTTTGGTCTTTGCAAATAAAGATGATTGGTCTTTACTTGCAAATATTAAAAATATCTTTTTCGATTCTAAAATAACAGTTATAACAGATGAGAATTCTGCAAAAATTTTAGAACAATATGCAGATAGTATAATTATTAGTAACCATATTTTTGACATATTAAAGAAATTAAAGCATCAAAAGATATTCTGCCTCATTCCATTAAGAATAAATTTTATGAAAAAATTTTTACTCTCATTCTTAAAACCAAAATATGTACTTAAAATGCCCAAAGAAGTATTTAAAACTTCTTATGCAAAAGATAAATACATACTAAAACAAATCACACATCGACAAATTAAAGACTATACTTAATAGAAATATCCTAGGAGCTTAGAAAAATTGTTTACCAAAATAATTTCTTTTAAAAATACTGATGGACATTATATTTTAACTATTTTTAAAAAAATCCAAATTAGTATAAAACATAAATGCAGCTTTGATTATAAACCCGCAGTATCATATGGTTTAAATCAAACAAAAAGGAATCCGGAGTTAATAGTTTCCATTACTTCTTATCCTGGAAGAATTCATGCTGTACACAAATCAATAAATACATTACTTAGACAGAGTTTAAAACCTGATAAAATAGTCCTTTGGCTGGCAAAAGAACAATTTCCGGATGGTAAAGCTAAACTTCCGGAAGAACTATTAAGATTAGAAGAATTAGGATTGGAAATAAGATGGTGTGAGGATTTAAAGTCATACAAAAAGCTTATACCCGCCCTTAGAGAATTTCCGGATGCCATTATTGTTACTGCAGATGATGACATTTATTATGAAAAAGACTGGTTGGAATGTCTTTATAGGGAATATTTGAAAAATAAGAAAAACATATATGTTAAACGTGCTATAAAACTTGATTTATGTGACAATACAATTATCCCGCTTTCCAGTCGAAAATGCCGGCAAATAGATATGTCTAAACCAAGTTTTTTATATCAGATGTTAGGTGGTTCAGGCTGTTTGTATCCACCAGGAAGTTTGTACAGTGATACAGTAAATGGAAATAAAGCTTTAGAGATTTTGCCTTACAATGATGACATTTTTTTCTGGATAATGTCAGTACTTAACAAAACCAAGATTGTCGTGGTGCAAGGCTTTGACAGGTCTCTATATTTTGTTGATGAAGTACAGCAAGATGGATTATGTCATAAAAACAGAGAGATTGGTGAACAAAATATGTACAATTATGTTACCGGTTTATATCCTGAACTTTTAGAAATTATAAAGGCGGCTGAATAGTTATATGATAGATTTGATTTTTAAATTGTTTACATTTTTTATTCCGAATAAAAAATTAAGAAAAAATCTCCGTGAACAGATAAAAACGTTATTTTATGGAAGAAAAGTTTTATTTCGAGCTAAAAAAATCGGATGTAACTTTGTATGCAGCGGATATAGTAATGCTAATAAAGCAACCGAAATAGGTGATAATACACGTTTTAACGGAGTTGAAATAGAAGGAAGTGCAAAAGTTATTATTGGCAAACATTGTCAGTTTGGTAAGGGTATTATGATTATTTCAGATAATCATAACTATGATAAAGGTAATAAAATACCATTTAGTGATCCTTGTATTCCAAAAGGGGTAATAATTGGTGATTTTTGTTGGATTGGTGCAAGAGCTTTGCTTCTTCCCGGAACAAAAATCGGCGAAGGTGCAATTATCCAAGGCGGCAGTGTTGTGCACGGGGAAATTCCGCCGTATGCTATTGCCGGCGGCAATCCTGCAAAAGTATTTAAATATAGAGATATAGAACATTTTAAAAAATTAAAAGAGAATGGAGATTTTTTATTTACTCTTCTATAATTTTCATAGAATATTAAACAAGATGAGCAATACATAAGAAACCAGGCTGGGCATATTTACCCAACACAGCTGAAAGGGTGAAAAAGCAACACATCACCCCTTCCCTCTCCCCAAGGAGAGGGAGATAAAACAACAGAGAGTTAAAGAACGAAAGGCAAAGTAATGAAACTTAATGAAATAATCAAAGCCGTAAATCCAAAAATATTAAACGGAAGTAGTGAAGATTTAGACGTAAATATTTCAACCGATACCAGAACAATTTCCTGCGGAGATTTCTATTTGCCTTTGAAAGGAGCATCTTTTGACGGTGAAAAATTTATACCTCAGGCAATCGAAAAAGGGGCTGTAGGATGCTTTACCACCTATGCGGAAGTTCACGGTATAACTTTTCAGGTGCCCGATACTCTGGAGGCGTATTTAAAACTTGCTAATTACAGGAGAAATAAACTGAATTTTACCGTGGTTGCGGTTACCGGAAGTTCCGGCAAAACAACTACAAAAGAACTGATTTCATCAGTTTTATCGGAAAAATTTAAAACCTTTAAAACTCCTCTCAATCATAATAACGAAATCGGTTTTTGCCAGACAATTTTTGAAGCGCCTGACGATACGGAAGTTCTGGTGCTTGAGATGGGTATGCGGGGGTTAGGAGAAATTGAACTTCTTTCCAAATACTCGGAGCCAGATATTACAATTATCTCCAATGTCGGAACGGCTCACATCGGCAGACTGGGTTCAAGAGAAAATATAGCCAAAGCGAAATGCGAAATTGTTAAACATCAGCGGGGGAATGTTTTTATTGCTCATGATGATGATTTAATCAAAAATACAGTAGAATTTTCAGGCGAGAAAATTTATTACTCAATTAAAGAGGTAAAAATTTTAGAAAAAACCGCAAACTATTCTAAATTTGAATACAAAGGAACAGTATATGAATTAAATACCGGCGGGGATTATAATATTGAAAATTCTCTTGCTGCAATTAATACAGGTTTAAAACTCGGGATGAAAGAAGAAGAAATCCAAAAAGGATTAAAAAACTACCATCCGATAGAAAAACGGTGGGAATGGGTAAATGCAGGCGGTTTTAAGATAATAAACGACAGCTATAATGCAAATCCTGAATCAATGAAAGCTTTTGTTGATACTATTTTTGAATTGTATAAAGACTATGCTCTTGTTCTTGCTGATATGGGAGAATTAGGAGAAAATGAAGCACGGTATCATAAAGAGTTAGGAAAGTATATTAATAATCATAAATTGTTAAAATCTAATTCTATAATTATTTCAATAGGCAATCTTTCCAAATATATAACAGATGAGATAAATAATGCAGCAAGTATCCATTTTTCTGATATAGAAAGTGCCGCCAAATATATAAAAGCCAATGTTTCTGCGGATAAAACCCTGTTTTTAAAAGGTTCAAGAAGTATGAAACTTGAAAACCTGATAGAAGCTCTTAGCTAACCATGCTTACATCTTTACAAAACTTAACCTCAACTCCGCAACATGAAAACATGCCAGAGGCATGGGTTTGCATGGTTTTATTTTATCCAAACCATGTAGGCATGGGTATTTAGATGGGCTTAAAATGTCTTAAGGTCAATAGATACAGGGGTTTTAATATATGTAAAAATGTGTTTACAATTGGGTTGTAATGGGTTGTAAAAGCTTTCTTAAGCCATATAATAAAAGAGTAGTTGAAATTAATTATTCGACATTGGGGAATATAAAAAGCACAGTGATGTGTATTTTCGGAGGAATAAGTGTTTAAAAGTCGTGATATGGGAAGAGCTATTGCTGTTAAAAGATGGACACCAACAGCATTAGAATGTTATAAAAGAGGCTGCAATTGCGAAGGATGCTTCTATAGTGATTTTTTTAGCGCAACGGCGCAAAAATGCCAGATGAAGGCTGCCGTACTTGAACTTGTAAGAACAATCGGTGCTCCTAATGTCGAGCTGCCGCAAATTTTAGAATAGTACCTCCTCGGGTTTTATGTAAATATTTTGAAGATAAATAAGAGTTTGACCCTTTAAAAATCTTCTGAAATGTTGTACAATAGAAAGGTAGCACATTAGGAGGTGTAAATGTATATACACGTAAATGGTAAAAACATTGAGATTACTGATGCTATCAAGGCTTATGTCAAAGAAAAGCTCGGTAAAGTGACCAATCACTATGATCAGATTACAGGTATTGACGTAATGCTTTCGGTAATCAAAAACCCTGCTGCAACCGGAAAACACGTTGCAGAAGTATCTTGCAAAATGAATACCGGCGTTCTTCGCTGCGAAGAATCAGCTGAATCCATGTATGCAAGTATTGACCTTCTTGCCGACAAACTGGACCGTCAGGTTAAGAAGTTCAAAAACAAGGCTTTGTATTCTGACAAGTCTACAATCCGTAACTCTGAAGAACCTGCCATAGAAGAGGCTGTAGAAAGTTAATCAGCAGGTAAGCTTCCGAAAACGTGCAGACTATTAACTAAGAAATGATTGAATAAAATGATTAACGGTAAAAAAGTAGTAGTAATAATGCCTGCATATAATGCGGAAAAGACTTTAGAAAAAACTTATAATGAGATTTATCAAAATTTCGTCGACGAGATTATTCTTGTCGACGATTTCTCTTCTGATGAGACTAAAGAAATTTCAAAACGTCTTGGAATAACAACTATAGTCCATGAAAAGAATCTGGGTTACGGCGGGAATCAAAAATCGTGCTATCGTGCCGCATTGAAAGCCGGTGCGGATATTGTTATTATGCTTCATCCGGATTATCAATATACGCCGAAACTAATTCCGGCAATTGCTTCTATGATGGCATTTGAAGAATATGATGCTGTTATAGCATCAAGAATGCTCGGTAATTCTGCGCTCAAAGGCGGGATGCCTCTGTATAAGTTTATCTCAAACAGGTTTTTAACCGAGTTTCAGAACATTGTTATCGGAGAAAAATTGTCGGAGTATCACACGGGTTTCAGGGGATTTACCAGAAAGATTTTAGAGAAACTGCCTCTGGAAGACTGCAGTAACGATTTTATTTTTGATAACCAGATGCTGGCACTTATATTATTTAACGGCTATAAAATCGGAGAAATTTCCTGTCCGACCAAATATTTTAAGGAAGCTTCTTCAATTAACTTTGTCCGTTCCTGCAAATACGGACTTGAGGTTTTACTTGTGAGTATGAAATACCGTCTTGCGAAATTGGGATTTCCTGTAAAGCTGTTTACTAAATCAGGGAAGCAGCTTGAACTTGATAAAGAATTGAAATATTACAACAAAAAAGCCGGTTGATTATTTAAAATCAGAGAGTACAATTATTTGTAACCAGATTTAAGGAGTACAAATAATGAAAGTAACTTTTAACACCCAGTCAACAAATCAGTATTATGCAAAACCTTCTTTTCATGGCGTGCCGAAAAATGTTCTAAAAACGCAGCCCGATGTATTTACCAAAACAACACCGAAAGCGGCTGTTGGGATTCTGGGCACTCTTGCTGCCGTATTTGGGATTAAAAATACAGAATCAGCAGAAAAAGCCGAGTTAAGACATTTTATAAACCAGCAGCTTGATCAGGGACTTTACGGCGAAATCCCTATGCATCGTGCAGATTTAGAAACAATGATTGATACACATGAAAAACTTAGAAAATATCCGAAAGTTTTGGAACAAATTCATCTGACAAAGAATTTTGAAGGAAAGATTCCTATGCATTATGCAAAGGATGGAGAAGCTGCTGAAATAGGCAGAGTTTTTAAAGACAGACCGGATGTGTTAAAGAAAATATATCTTACTAAAAATAAAAAAGGAAAAACTCCTCTTTATTATGCAACGCCGGATATGATAACAGATGTTTTTACAATTTTCAAAGACGAGCCTTCTACTCTTAAGAAGATTTTACTTGTAAAAAATAAAAGAGATAAATATCCGATTCACGATATGGGTGAAAAAGAGATTGCTCTGGCTCATCTTGAATTACTTAATTATCCGGATATTCTTGTGAAATTGTTTTCTCCGGATTCTGTAAAAAAGTTTAATGACGAATCAGTAGAGCTTGTGCAGTTTATAGTTAAAACTTCTCTGTTGAGAGAAGACTTATCTTCAAAACAAAAAGAAATACTCAGAAAAAGCCGAACTGTCTTAAATGACCGTATTATAAAATTAGAACGTCAAGGAATGGTGGATGCAAATAGTTTTAGGGACATCGAATCCGAATAAGGTTCGTGAAATTAACGAAATGATATCCGGTACGGGAGTAGAATTTATACTTCCTCCGGAGGGTTTTGACCCGATTGAAGACGGGGAAACTTTTGAAGAGAATTCTCTTATAAAAGCGCAGGCTGCCTGGGAGATTTCCAGAAATTGGGCACTTGCTGACGATTCCGGTCTATGCATAAAATCATTGGGCGGCAAACCCGGAATCCATTCCGCAAGATATGCAGAAACTCCGCAAAAACGTATAGACAGGGTGCTGGACGAACTTACGGGGATTAAAGACAGAGAGGCATATTTTGAGTGCTGTATGACTTTAATCAACCCGAAAGGCAAGATTGCAAAGGTTTCTATAGGAATTTGCGAAGGCTCAATTGTTGAAAAGCAGCGTGGAACCCACGGTTTTGGATATGACCCGATTTTCCTATTAAAGGATTCCGACAAAACAATGGCTGAACTTGAAGATGAAGAGAAAAACAGGGTTTCTCATCGTTCAAAAGCTCTGGCAGGAATTCTGGAATACCTCTCAACCCCTGTTAATTAGCAGGTTTAGGCAGGCTTGCCCTAATTTTCTGTTTATGATAATATCAAGGAAAATAGTTAGTAATTACGCAGTTAAGGAGTAAGTATGATTTCAGTAAACGATTTAAAGAATGGCTTAACACTTGAACTGGATAACGGTCTATGGACAGTTGTTGAGTTCTTGCACGTAAAACCGGGCAAAGGTGCAGCATTTGTAAGAACCAAGCTTAAAAATGCGGAAAACGGCAACGTTATTGAAAGAACATTCAGAGCCGGTGAAAAAGTTGCAAAAGCTATGCTTAACCGTAAAGAAATGCAGTATTTATACAAAGAAGGCAAAGAGTTCGTTATGATGGATATGGAATCTTACGAACAATTGCAGTTAACAGAAGAACAAGTTGGCGACGGTGTTAAATATCTTAAAGAAAATATGATTGTACAAGTATTGACCCACGACTCAAGAATTATTGGTGTTGATATTCCTGCACACGTTGAGCTGGAAGTTGTTGATACTCCTCCGGCAGAAAAAGGTAACACTGCTCAAGGCGGTACAAAACCTGCTACATTGGAAACCGGTGCAGTTGTTCAAGTTCCGTTCTTTGTACAAAACGGAGATGTTATAAGAGTTGATACCAGAAGCAACGAATATCTTGACAGATGCTAAGTTTAACTTTAGCGGACCTGGATTCTAAAGGAGATTATTAAGTATGAAATTTGAAACAGATTATATAGAAAAATTAGCTAAGATTATTGCTGATAACGAGCTTACGGAGATATCACTTGAAGATGGCGAACAAGCAATAACAATCAGAAAAGATTTACCGGAAGTAACAATGACAGCTGCGCCTGTTGCTGCACCGGCTGCTGTATCAGCACCTGTGTCTGCGGCACCAGCTCAAGCACCGGCTGCAGCACCGGAAGCTCCGGCTCCAAAAGGTAAGGCTATAACTTCACCTATGGTAGGGACTTTCTATGCATCACCTTCACCGGATGCAGAGCCGTTTGTTGAAGTCGGTAAAACAATTTCTGAAGGGGATGTTGTTTGTATTATAGAAGCAATGAAGCTTATGAACGAAATTAAATCAGAACATTCCGGCAAGGTCGTTCAAATATGTGTTAAGAACGGCGACCCTATTGAATTCGGTCAAGTTTTAATGTATGTGGAATAAAGGAAGTAGTGAACAGTGAATAGTGAATAGAATTAAATTTCTATTCACTGTTGTTTTTAAGGGAATTAAATATGTTTAACAAAGTTTTAATAGCAAACAGAGGCGAGATTGCAGTCAGGGTAATAAGAGCTTGCAGAGAGCTTGGAATTCCGACTGTTGCGATATATTCACAGGCAGATGCGACATCCTTGCACGTAAGGCTTGCAACGGACGCTTATTGTATAGGACCTGCTCCGAGTTCTGAGAGCTATTTAAATATTCCTGCGATAATTTCTGCGGCTTTGATGACCGGAGCTGACGCAATTCACCCCGGTTACGGATTTATGTCAGAAAGAGCCGATTTCGTTGATATTTGTACAAAACACGGGATAAAGTTCATCGGACCTTCTGCAGAAGCTATGCGCAAAATGGGTGATAAAGCTACTGCTAGAAAGACAATGATAGAAAATGATGTGCCTGTTACTCCGGGTACCGGAATTTTGAGTTCTGTAGAAGAGGCAGAAAAATTTGCCCATAAGGCAGGTTATCCTATTATTTTAAAAGCAACAGCAGGCGGCGGCGGAAAGGGTATGAGAATCGTCCGCAGTGATGATGAACTTGCTGTAAATATGGAATTATGTCAGCAAGAGGCAGAAAAATTCTTCGGTAATCCTGGAGTTTATGCGGAAAAATTCCTTGAAAATCCTAGACATATTGAGGTTCAAATATTAGGTGACTCATTCGGAAACGTAATCCACTTGGGCGAAAGAGATTGTTCAATTCAAAGACGTCATCAGAAGTTATTGGAGGAAGCTCCTTCTCCTGCGATTGATGCTAAAACCCGTGAAGCAATGGGTGCTGCGGCTGTAAGAGCCGCTAAAGCAATCGGGTATGAAGGTGCCGGAACCTGTGAATTTTTGCTTGACCATGACGGAAAATGGTACTTCATGGAAATGAATACAAGAGTTCAGGTTGAGCATTGTGTAACTGAAATGATTTCCCAGATAGATATTGTAAGAGAACAGATACTTGTTGCTTCCGGTAAAAAACTCGGGTATGAGCAAAAAGATGTTCTTTTAAGAGGGCATGCTATTGAATGTCGTATAAATGCAGAGGATCCAGATAACGGATTTATGCCATGTCCGGGTAAAATTGACGGATACTTTGCGCCTGGAGGTTTCGGAATCAGGGTTGATTCACATGTTTATCCGGGGTACTCAATTCCGCCGTATTATGATTCTATGATTGGAAAACTTATTTGCTGGGGCGAAAACAGAAACGAAGCCAGAAGAAGAATGTATCAAGCTTTGAAAGAATATGTTGTTACAGGAATTAAGACAACAATTCCATTCCACCAGCAGATTGTGGAAGACGAAGTCTTTATGAGCGGAAATTTTAATACCGGATTTATTGAAGATTACTACAAACGTAAAGGAATAGAACAGGATAAATAATTTTTCAGCCCGGGTTACACAGGCGGATGTAATTCAGTGGTAGAATGCAACCTTCCCAAGGTTGACGTCGCGAGTTCGAGTCTCGTCGTCCGCTAATAAAAAACACCCAACATCGGGTGTTTTTTATTAGCCTGATGATAGTGACACGACCCGCCTTGTGCGAGTTGCGTGAGCGAGCTGAGGCTGGAGCAGTTTTGCAATGTGTTGAAAACACAGAAGCAAAATGCGGAATTGCCGTTAAACGCGAGCGAACAAGACACGAGTCTCGTCGTCCGCTAATAAAAACACTCATCATTAGATGAGTGTTTTTATTAGATAGATAGTAGGGTAGACTTTAGTCTACCACTACTACTTTTTTCCCCCGGAACTTTTGTTGTATAATTATTTCAAAGATAGAAAGTGGAGAAATATAAATATGAGCAAATATTTGTTGGAAGTCGGTGTTGAAGAATTACCGTATAAATTTATCCCGATGGCGATTTCACAGCTTAAAGAAGGATTTAAAAATTTTTTAGAAACAAACAAAGTTGAATATAATGATATAAAAGTTATGGCAACTCCAAGAAGACTGGCAGTTATGATTGACGGGCTTTCTGCTTCCCAGCCGGATGTAGAGAAAGTTGTTAAGGGTCCTATCTCAACGGTTGCTTATGATGAGAATAAAAATCTGACAAAAGCCGGAGAAGGTTTTGCCAAGAAAAACGGAATTAATCCTGAAGATTTGTATGTAGAAGATAACTATCTTTATGCAAAGATTTCCATCAAAGGTAAAAATACAAAAGATTTATTACAGGAAAATGTTCCGGTAATATTTTCAAAACTTCAAGGCCCGCATTTTATGAGATGGGGTTCAAACGATGTTAAATTCTCCCGTCCGATAAGATGGGTGCTTTCTATCTTAGACGGAGAAGAAGTTAAAATAAAGATTATTGATAAAGAATCTTCAAACCTTACAAACGGTCATAGATTCTCTAAACAAAATATTGTTATAAATAATTCTGACGAATATGTTTCTAAGCTGAAAGATGCTTATGTAATAGTTAATCAGGATGAAAGAAAAGCAAAAATTTTGGAGCTTACAAAAATTGAAGCGGATAAATTAAATGCCGTAACAAAAATTTCTGATGACTTATTAGAAGAAGTAACATTTATTTGTGAGTATCCTGTTGCTGTAACCTGTAATTTTGATGAAGAATTTCTTACGATTCCGCAGGAAGTTGCAGTTACTGTTATGGAAACTCATCAGAGATACTTTGCTCTTTATACTAAAGAGGGTAAATTAATTAATAAATTTGTTACTATAACCAATTATATAGGAAATGACTTTGAAAACATCAAGGCAGGAAATTTAAGAGTAATCAAAGCTCGTCTTGACGATGCCGTATTTTTCTTTAAAGAAGATACTAAAAAACCGCTTGAAAGTTATGTTGAAAACTTAAAGGGCATGACTTTCCAGAAGGGTATGGGTTCTGTTTATGATAAAACTCAGAGGATTATTAAACTTTCTGAAAAAATTTCTTCCGCTCTCGGGGTAAACAAGCCTTCCGTCAAGAGAACGGCTGAACTTTGCAAAGCTGATTTAGCTACAAATCTTGTTTTTGAATTTACAGAGCTTCAAGGATTTATCGGAGCAGATTATGCAAGAGTTTCCGGAGAACCTGCAGAGGTTGCGGAAGGTATAAAAGAACATTACTTCCCGTTGAATGCGGATAGCGAAACCGCTAAAACTATTGAAGGTCAGGTTGTGGGAATTGCTGATAAAATTGATACAATCTGTGCTGTATTTGCTTCCGGCAGAAAGCCTACCGGCTCTTCTGACCCTTTAGGAGTAAGACGTGCGGCGCTCGGAATTATTAAGACAATTCTTGAGCATAATTTGAAATTAGATTTATCAGAATTGATTACGGAAAGTCTGGAACTTCTTCCTGTTAAGTCTGATTGTAAAAAAGATGTGGAAGAATTCTTCATACAGAGATTAATTATATTCTTAAATAATGATTACAAAAAAACCGTTCTGGAGGCATGCGCAGCTAATAATCCTTGTAAAGATTTATCCGATTATCTTGAAAGAGTTAAAGCTGTTTCGGAACTTAATGACAGCACTCTGCTTGAGAATGCAAACAGAGTTTTAAGAATTTTGAAAGATGAAATCAAAACAGAAGTTAATGAAAATCTCTTTAGTTATGATGCTGAAAAGAAATTGTACAATGAGGTTAAGAAAATAAACTATGAAGGGGATTACACAAAATATCTTAATAGCTTGATTGAACTAAATCCTGCTGTTACCGGATTCTTTGAAGATGTTCTCGTCATGGACAACGATGAAAAGATTAAAAATAACAGACTTGCACTATTGAACGGTTTGAAAAATAAGTATATAATATTAACAGATTTTTCTAAATTGTAAAAAATTGTAACAACTTCGTGAAAAAGAGTAAATTTTCACCTTGAGGATACTTTAATAGTGTACAAAGTGAAGGAAAGTGAAAAGAGGTCGTTATGTTTAACCCTAAATCATTCATTAAATCTTTGAAGCAAGCATTAGATCCCAAAGCCAATTTGCTGACATTTTCAAGCGGGCAGCGGGAAGCTAATGAAGCATATATAGAGTCACTGTCCAGTACAGAACTCAAAATCAAATCTGACGAACAAAGGCTGGAAGCAATGGTCAGACAACAATTGAAGGAGGAATTCCCGAATATCGAGAAAAGTTCTTCATACGATTTGCTTGTGGATGCAGTTATTCACAACTATAAATCAAAACAGCTTCAAGCCACCGATGACGCAGAAATTAATAACTAATAATATCGTCATCACAAGAACAAAAAACCTGCTGTCCGGGAATCGGGCGGCTTTTTTGTTGTAATTCCAATTGAGAAAGTTATACATACGTGCTATAATTAGCAGGTAAATGAGTTTATTATTAGAGTTAAGAGAAAGGATTTAGTTATGGCAAAATACGTATGTTCTGTATGCGGTTACACAGTTGATGGTGAACCGCCTGAAAAATGTCCTATTTGCGGAGCTGTTAGAGAAGTTTTTATAAAAATGGAAGATGGTAACAAAAACTATGCTGACGAACACAGAATCGGTGTGGCAAAAGATGTTGACCCTGAGGTTCTCGAAGGCTTAAGAGCAAACTTTATGGGTGAATGTACAGAAGTCGGTATGTATATTGCTATGGCAAGACAGGCTGACAGAGAAGGATATCCTGAAATTGCAGAAGCATTCAAAAGATATGCATTTGAAGAAGCTGACCAT
Source organism: Candidatus Gastranaerophilales bacterium (assembly GCA_944324255.1). Classification (GTDB taxonomy): domain Bacteria; phylum Cyanobacteriota; class Vampirovibrionia; order Gastranaerophilales; family Gastranaerophilaceae; genus CAG-196. The sequence continues at coordinate 59,023 of CALUVM010000006.1, forward strand.
GCTTCAAGATTTGCAGAACTGCTTGGAGAAGTTGTTACAAATTCTACTAAGAAAAACCTTGAGCTCAGGGCAGAAGCTGAATTTGGTGCTTGTGACGGTAAAATGAAGATTGCTAAACGTGCAAAAGAACTTGGTCTTGATGCTGTTCACGATACAGTTCATGAAATGGCTAAAGACGAAGCCCGCCACGGACGTGGTTTTGACGGCTTATTAGCAAGATATTTCGGTAACTAAGCTATCCTGTAATTTGAATAGAAAATGCGGCGGAAAACATTTGTTTTCCGCCACTATACTATAAATAATCGGGGCGCAAAGCCGCCCCGATTATTATACAAAAATTTTTAACTATACACTAACTTTCATTGTATTAGCGATAATTTCGTTAAAGCTTTCAGCTTTCAAGCTTGCACCGCCGACTAAGGCTCCGTCGATATCAGATTGTGACATTTGTTCTTCAATAGTTGAAGGTTTTACAGAACCGCCGTAAAGGATTCTGATTGAATCACCTGCTTTTTCTGAAGAAACTTCTTTAACAACGTTTCTAATCATAGAGATAACTCTGTTAGCTTCAGTGCTGTCACAAGTTTTACCGGTTCCTATTGCCCAGATTGGTTCGTATGCAATAACTGATTTAGCGATATCTTCTTCTGATAAACCGTTTAAAGCAGCTCTGATTTGAGTTGCGATATGCTGGTCTGTAACACCTGCTTCTCTTTGTTCAAGAGTTTCGCCGCAGCAGATAATTGGAATCAAGCCGCCTGCTAAAATAGCTTTAGCTTTTTTATTAATCATTTCGTCTGTTTCTGAGAAATATTGTCTTCTTTCAGAGTGACCGATAATTACATATGAGCATCCTGCATCAGCTAACATTTCAACAGAAACTTCGCCGGTATAAGCACCTGATTTTTCCCAGTGGCAGTTTTGAGCAGCGATAGAGATTTTGTTTCCGCCGCATCCGCAATCACATTTTACTGTATTAACAACATGTAATGAAGTAAATACAGGTGCAATAACGATTGTAGGTAATTGAGGTGCTGTAAAATCTTTTGTAAAATCTTTTATTCCTTCAAACAAAGCTTTTGCTTCATCTTGAAGTAAGTTCATTTTCCAGTTTCCTGCAATAATTGGTTTTCTTGACATAATTCTTCTCCTTTATTTTAAAGAACTCTCTTTACAGTTGAATCTTAGAACAAAAACCGGTCAAGGTCAAGTTAGGTAAACAAGTGACTGGTGACTGGTGAATAGTGAATAGCGGCTAGTTTTTAATCTTTAAACAATCTTCTCCAAAGATTCTGTTTGCTTTTTCAATAATTTTTTGTGCAAGATTATAATAAACTTCTCTGGAAAAATGGTTAATACAATCACCGTAATCATTTTCGGAATGAATTAAATCAGTCAGTTCAATTAAATCAATATTATTATAATTTACCGCAAATTTTCTTACGGCGGAGTTTAGAATCTTATGTCTTTCCGCCATGTTTTCGTATCCGGACTGGGTCTTTGAACACGGGATTTCGCTTCCGAGAATAAGAATCAAATAGGTTTTAGAATCCAGATTCTCTCTTATATATTTAAGGTTTTCTAAAACTGTTTCGACAGGAGGATTTCCGCAGAAAACATACTCCTTTTTAAATTGATTCAACATAAGAATATTTAATCTTTTAGCATCCTCCGGCAGCGGTGCAAGTATTTTTTCCCGGTTGTTTTCATCCGTGATATCACAATCAGCATAACCGAAAAATGCATAGCTTCCGTCAGTTTTATTTTTGTAAATTCCGCTGTGTGTAACTGTTAGAAGGCTGAGGAATATAAGATTATATTTCTTATCAAAAAATTTCGTTTTGAATTCATCCGAATCAGGAAACGGAAATCTTTTTGTAAGTTCTGCAAGTTTCTCTTCCGAAAATTTATGCGTTTGTTCAATAAACGCCGTATGAGTGTGTGCCAGAATATAAACCGGTTTTTTGTTCCAGTATGGAAACTCCGTATCAATATTAATTTCCGTATCTATATAACCAAGAGTTGAATATAAATCGCATGGACCTTTGAATAAAATATTTCTATAATCCTGCTTTTGTTCTTTTTTCTTAATTTCCAAATCAGGTACAATTTCTATCCAATTAGGAGAATAATTCAGTTCGGACGATACTTCACCTTTTATTTCAAGTTCAGGCTTATTTAAGTACGTATAGATAAACTGTTCAATTCCCATATTCATAATTCTGCAAGAAAATAAAAACTGAATAAGTTTCTGTTTCTCTTTTTCCAGAATATAAAATCCGCAAATTCCGTAATTTCCATATTTATCCTCAACAATAATATAAGAAGAATCATAGTTTCCGGTGTCATTTAGATATTTTTCCAACTCTTCTTTCGTAAATCTTGCCTTTGTAAAATTAAGCTGATTTGTTCTTTCGATAAGTTTAAATATTCTGTCAATATGAGTAATACAATCTTTCTTTAAAGCTATTTTAATATTGCTGCTTCTCAAAAACTCTTCATTGGAAAGATTTAAAGCCTCTTTTTCTTCAAGCTTACTCTCCAGAACTTTATATTGCTTAAGCCTTGTATATTCAAAGTCATAATCATTAACCAGATAAAGTTCTTCTATAAGTTTTGGAATCTGAAAAGCTTCTGCTGTCATAATTTTGGGACAATAAAATTTGACCTCGTTAATGTTGGAAAGATTATCATCAATAAAGATAACGTTTTCTTCCCGAAGGTTCATTTTTTGAATAATTTCTTTAACCCTCCCGCCTTTGGGATTCCAGTTAACAGACGGGAAAATAAACAAATCCCAGATATTTTTAAGTCCGTTGTTTATAAAAAAATTTTTCACGATTTTAGAATCGTTTTTGGAGCAAATGGAGTTCATAATTCCTTTAAGAGCAAGTTCTTGAACAAATTTTAGAACTTCAGGTTTAAAAGAAACCTCTGTTTCGGAAATATTTCCGTTCCAGAAGGTTTCATCTAAGTCCCATATTATAAGTTTACATCTTGTGATATCGTAATCTTTTGCCATATACTATTTATTCATAGCAGCTTTGAGCCTTGCCAGAGAACGTGCAAGTGCTGCCTGCGCTCTTTGAACATCAACCTGTGCGGCATTATCTGCAAGCCTTGCTTCTGCACGGTTTTTAGCCGCATTTGCTCTTGTAACATCAATATCACGTCCGTCTTCACAAACATCAGTTAAAATGGTAGCGGTATTATCTTTGAACTGTAATATTCCGCCCATTGTTGCAAAATATTTGACTGAAGTTCCGATTTTTGCCTTTGTAACTCCAATTTCAAGCACGGTAGTTATAGGTATGTGATCCTTTAATATACCTATCTGACCGCTTGTTGTCTGAACTACAATTTCATCAACTTCGCCGTCAAAAACAACTCTTTCATGTGTTATTATTTTAAGTATCATTTTTTATACCTATAATGTTTAGGTGACCTGTGATTTAGACTCTAATATTCTCAGCCACTCAGTCACTCACTAGTCACTTAATCACTATTTTAACGTTTTTGCTTTTTCTACAGCTTCTTCAATTGTACCAACCATATAGAAAGCTTGTTCCGGCAAGTCATCATGCTTACCTTCAATAATTTCCTTGAATCCTCTGATTGTATCTTCAAGTTTTACATATTTACCAGGGATACCGGAGAATTGTTCTGCTACAAAGAATGGCTGTGACAAGAATCTTTGAATCTTTCTTGCTCTGTTAACGGTTTCTTTGTCCTCATCAGATAATTCATCCATACCGAGAATTGCGATAATATCCTGTAATTCTTTATATTTTTGAAGAATTTCAAGAACTTTTCTTGTAACTTCATAATGCTCTTCACCGATAATATTCGGGTCAAGAACTCTTGAACTTGAAGCCAGCGGATCAACTGCCGGATAAATACCCAGAGATGCAATCTGTCTTGAAAGTACTGTTGAAGCATCTAAGTGAGAGAATGTTGTAGCAGGAGCCGGGTCAGTCAGGTCGTCTGCCGGTACATAAATCGCCTGAACAGAAGTGATTGAACCATCTTTTGTTGAAGTAATTCTTTCCTGTAATTCACCCATCTCGGTTGCAAGTGTAGGTTGATAACCAACTGCAGAAGGCATACGACCCAAAAGCGCAGATACCTCTGAACCTGCTTGAGTAAATCTGAATATGTTATCAATAAACAAAAGCACATCCTGTTTAGAAAAATCTCTAAAATATTCAGCTGCTGTAAGAGCTGAAAGCCCGACTCTCATTCTGGCTCCAGGCGGTTCATTCATCTGACCGTAAATCAGAGCAACTTTATCAAGTACTCCGGATTCTTTCATTTCGTTCCACAAATCGTTACCTTCACGGGTTCTTTCACCAACACCGCCGAATACAGATACGCCGGAGTGTTCAGATGCAATATTGTGAATAAGTTCCATAATCAAAACTGTTTTACCAACACCGGCACCGCCGAACAGACCGATTTTTCCGCCTTTTTGATACGGCTGAATAAGGTCGATTGCTTTAATACCGGTTTCGAAGATTTCAATATTAGTGTTTTGGTCAACAAAACTTGGAGACTCTCTGTGGATTGGGAGGTATTCATTAGTTTCGACAGGTCCCATCTTATCAACCGGTTCGCCGATAACATTAAGGATTCTGCCTAAAATCGGTGTACCTACAGGGATTTTGATAGGTTCGCCGGTGTTAACAACCTTCATTCCTCTTTTTAAACCGTCGGTTGATGACATAGCAACTGTTCTTACTCTGTTAGAGCCCAACATTTGCTGAACTTCCGCTACAACAAAAGAACCGTCTTCGTTATAGATTCTTAAAGCTGTATAAATTTCAGGCAATTCTCCCTGTTGAAATTCTACGTCAATAACCGGCCCGATAATCTGGGTGATTAAACCTTCGTTTTTATTCAAAGTCTCCATAAAATATTACCTCTTCCTTAATAAGCGGAGCAGATTTGCTGATTTTGTCTTCAGATATCTTCAATATTCCGCTCCCCTCTCTTCTCCGAGTTGATTATACTATAGATATAAGACTTTTTCAATATTTTTTTGCAGGGGTTAGTGACTAGTGACTAGTGAATAGGTGACTGAGTGACTAAGTAGGGTAGGCTTTAGTCTACCATTTGTATTATTTTAGTAGCGGTAGACTTAATGGATAGTGACTAGTGAATAGGAGTCGGGTGACGGGTCTATTTACTCTTCACACGGGCATTTACCACGTTTGAGCATATTAATAAGCGGAATCAAAAATTCTTCTTCTCCCTCGCCAGCCGTCTTTAAAGTATAAAAAGCAATCTCCGCAAGCTCTTTGCATATACTTATAATCGGAAACTTGCCGATTTTAGCGTGGATTGCACTTTTTGCGACATTATAGCGCAGCTCTTTGATTTCATTTGCAGTATATCTGTTTAATAATTCTTCTACTTCTTCCAGAGCAGGTCTTGAATACATAATTCCCTTATATAAAGCCGGTATTGAGTATTCCAGCCCTCCTCCGACGCAATCATGGTTTCTGATTTCTATAAAATTGCGAAGTCTTACTTCCGGAAAATAAAGATTGGCGTGGAGTTTCCAGTCATCAAGCGTCGGAATAAATCCTTCATATCCTGAGTCCATAAACTGCTTAAATGTCATCCTGCCGTTCAGGCTGACAACTTTATCTTCCCTGTTTATAAAAATCATTGGTGTTTCAAGAAGAAGGTTAACATAATCTTTAAAACACATATTGCGGTTAAATTTTGTAGCAAAACCGCACCTTTCATTATCTGTGTTAAGCCATGCAAGAGCCCTAAAAGATTTATATCCGGTATCAACACCCCCTCTGATTTTAGAATTTGCGTACATGGCAGTTCCAAACGGCATCATAAGATTAGCAACTCTAAATTTTTTCATCGCATCTTCTTCTGACTTGTAGTCTATTCCGACTTGAATCCCTGCCGTTTCTCGCATCATTACATCGGAAAGTATTCCCCAGAGATAGTTTGCCATAACATGATACCGTTTTTTAGGTATAAGTTTTATATTTTTATAAGTCGTTTTTGGAGAAACCCCGATATTTAAAAGTTTTATCTCAAATTCTTCTAATATGGGTTTCAAAGCTCTGTCTATCTCTTCAATTCTATTTTTGAGCTCGTATACGGATTCTTTTGGTTCAAGGCTAAGCTCCAGCTGACATCCCGGTTCAAGCGTGATGGTATCATGGAGTTTCTTTAACCCGATAATTTCTCCTCCGTCCAGAATATAATCCCAGTTATCAGATTTGGCAAATTCTCTTAGCAGTTCCCGAATCCCAAATTCCCCGTCATACGCTACAACATCGTTTCCGTATTTTGCAACCGGAATCCGCTCGTATTCTATTCCGATTCTCTGCTCTGTTTTACATCCCAAAAGATATTCATCCAATAGCTGGCTGTACTCTAAACGTTCTTCTGTTTTAACTTCGCATTGACTCACGACATTCTCCTTATTTGATTATAGCTTAAACATGATGTTAAATATTATTTGTGAGGAAAGGGGCGGCTCTTAGTTATTCATCACTCTATTTACTACTCACTATTAACAAAACCTCCTCACTTTTATAATATAAATGAGAAAAAGAGTTTTAACATTTAGCTATTTGTATTATTATAAATACCATGACGGACTATTTACAAAGAGCAAAATATTTTAGAACAAAAAAACGCCTCGGACAGAATTTTTTGATAAATCCGGAGGTAATCTTTGATATTATTGAGTTTTCAGGGATTTCAAAAGATGATACCGTGCTTGAAATAGGACCGGGCGTCGGATTTGTGACAGAACAGCTGGTTAAACGGGCAAAAAAAGTTATAGCGGTCGAACTGGATGAAGAAGCCGTAAAAGAATTGGAAAAACTCAATTGTGCTAATCTGGAAATTATACATCAGGATATTTTAAAAACGGATATTTCGGCTCTTTCGGATGAGAAAGTTAAAATTGTTGCAAATATTCCTTATTATATCACCTCTCCTATTATTGCCCATCTTCTCGGAGAAATTGATGATTTGCACAACAAAAACAGAGAAAAAATTACTGATATTATCCTGATGGTTCAGGAAGAAGTTGCCAGAAGAATTGTTGCAACAGAAAAAAGCCCTTCAAAGCAATACGGGCTTTTAACGATATTGTCGCAGTTTTGGGCGGAATGTTCAATTTTGAGAACTGTAGGAAGGCGCTCATTTTATCCGGCTCCAAAGGTTAATTCTGCCCTGGTTTCAATGGAAGTCAGGAAAAAACCTCTTCTGGAACTTAACGACTACTCACATTTTAGAAGAACAATCAAGGCTGCGTTTTCCCAAAGACGTAAGACACTTAAAAATTGTCTTGTAGGTTCGGGGTTTGATAAAGAAAAAGTTACGGCTGTAATTTCTGCATTAGGTTTCGATGAAAATATAAGAGGGGAAAAACTTTCAATAGAGGATTTGGGCAAACTTTCTGAAATGCTTTCAGAAAACTAATCCTTATATTCCGGTATAACGGTTTCAGAACAATTGGTTTCCGCAAATGGTTTTAAAATTTTATCAATTTCCCTGCAAATTGCCCATAGACCGACAATAGTAATCCTGAGATTTTTTTGATTTTCAGGTGTCATTTTATTGAAATATAATTTATCTTTTTTTATTGCGCTGCAGCAATCCCTTATATACATAAAATTTGTAAACACTTTTGTCAGATTTATAATTGCACGCTCTACTGTTTCCGCAATAGCTATCTCCGGAGGTTTTCCCGCAAAGTTTTTCAGGAAAAATTCCTTAAGATATTTATTATATGCTTTTCGGGTTTCTTCTATTGTAACCATAATTCCCCCATTTCTTAACTGTTAATATATTAAATTTAATAGTAATTATAATAGTACTACTTGTAGTAATAAAATGTCAAGATATTTTGCTATAATCATTTTCAGAGGTAAATATGATTAAGAAAAAATTGCGTGGTATTGGTGGTAGTTGGGGAGTTATAATTCCTAAAGCTATATTAGATGGTTTAGGAATTAATCCTGTCCTTGATGAAGTTGAATTATATCTTGAAAATAACGAGATAAGAATCAGAAAAGTTAAAAAGGATTAGAGATGGATACCGGTGTTTTGTTTAAAATAGGTTACGGGTTATATGTTCTGACTGCCAGCGAAGGCGAGAAAGATAACGGATGTATTATTAATACTGTTATGCAGGTCACATCAGACCCTGTACAGGTTGCTATTGCCGTTAATAAGAAAAATTATACAAACGGAATGATTCAGAGAACTAAGAAGTTCAATCTCTCTATATTATCTCTGGATGCAAAATTTGAAACATTTAAGCATTTTGGGTATCAAAGCGGAAAAGATGTTAATAAGTTTGAATCCTATGAAGGTGCAAAAAGAAGTCCTAACGGGGTTTTGTATATAACAGAAGGGGTTAATTCTTTTATATCTGCTTATGTGAAAAATGAAATTGATTTAGGGACGCATACTCTTTTTATAGCCCAGCTTGTTGAAGCACAAAGTTTGAACAATAAACCAACAATGACTTATGATTATTATCAAAATAATGTCAAACCGAAACCGCAGCCGACAGCTAAAAAAGGCTGGCGCTGCAAAATTTGCGGCTATATTTATGAGGGTGAAAATTTACCACCGGACTTCATTTGTCCTATATGTAAACACGGAGCCGTTGATTTCGAACAAATTGGATAATGCATTAAAAAAATGATTTAAGTACTGCCTGTAAAATGTATAATATTTTATACATTAAAAACAGAATACAGGCAGAAGATTTTAATGAGCATTTTAACTTATTTTTAGAAATTTTCAAGAGCAGATAGTAAAATTTAACCCTGAAAGGCAGCAAAAGCTTGCTTACTATAAAGACTTGAAAATGAAGGGAAAATCGCTTATACTGTATCTGCGAACATTGAAAAATACAGGATGCAGCCGTATATCTATATCTTGCAAGAGCAATGTATATTATTTCCTCTCCGGGAAGTGAAATGGAATGCGGAGAGGGTAGAATTTGTTAACGAGCGTTAGCGAGTTTACAAATTCGGGTGAGGTTTCGAGCGGAGCCGTCTGCATCCTGAATACAAAATCCATGGGGATGTAATGGTTTTGACGCCCGCCCGGCGAGGGCAATGGGCAAGCCGAGCGCACGGAAGTGCGGGAGGTGGAGTCGAGAAAAACGGTGTCGTGTTGCGAGAGCAATGCGAGCAGGTTTTTCGAGCGGAGCCGTCTGCATCCTGAATACAAAATCCATGGGGATGTAATGGTTTTGACGCCGTGATTGGTAGATCCGGATTGCGAGTGCGGGCGCTGTTCCCGCTTATCAACGAGCGAACAAAAGAAATGACAACAAAGTTGTTTCACTTGCTGATTACAGAGCACAAAGACTCGCTGCTTAATAGCAGTTCAGCCCTTCAGTTATGCCAGCTTGCCGCATAGCTGAATGAGGATTATGCAAGCTGCAGTATGCAAATGATGGTATGCGTATCAAGATTAACCATTGGAAGTTAGCTTTCTGGAAAAAAGCTTTGATTTAAGTCAGGTTAGGTAGCTTTCCGTATTAAATCGAGATAATAAGTTACTACACTCGTAGAAGTTCGTTTTTATCCACGATGGACGCGGGTTCGACTCCCGCCATCTCCAGATTAGAAGTAAGACCGCAGAGCGGTCTTTTTTTATAGCGAAAATACGGGAGGAGAACCCGCACAAGGCAGAGCCTTGTCAACGGGTTCGAGCGGATTTGCGGACGGACGACACGAGCAATTGCGAGTTAGTCCGGATAGCGAACGAATTGAGCCGGCAAAGGCAAAGCCTTGAAGGCGAAACTTCGTGAGCGTGGAGCAAATCCAAGACACTCCCGCCATCTCCAGATTAGAAGTAAGACCGCAGAGCGGTCTTTTTTTATAGCGAAAATACGGGAGGAGAACCCGCACAAGGCAGAGCCTTGTCAACGGGTTCGAGCGGATTTGCGGACGGACGACACGAGCAATTGCGAGTTAGTCCGGATAGCGAACGAATTGAGCCGGCAAAGGCAAAGCCTTGAAGGCGAAACTTCGTGAGCGTGGAGCAAATCCAAGACACTCCCGCCATCTCCAGATTAGAAGTAAGACCGCAGAGCGGTCTTTTTTTATAGCGAAAATACGGGAGGAGAACTATAACTTTTCTGGACAGTTGTGATGGTAATTTTATTGCAACTATGCTGATGTATATGGCGATAGAGGCAGATTGTTAGTCTTGAGATTTGCCGGACTATTCTTGCACTATTTTACACTGATATTCTGTCATGCTGAACTTGTTTCAGCATCTTACCAGAAAGTAAATATAATGCCCAATTGGTAAGACCCTGAAATAAATTCAGGGTGACAAAATAATTTATTCGGGACAGCAGTGAAAATAAAATCAAGATGACAGCAATATAATTTACCCCTTTCGGGATTTTACCAGTTGGATATAGAAACTTCAAGTTGGTTAGATGCTATACTTTGTAAGGACAGGCTCACACAAAATTTTTAAGATCCTGAAACAAGTTCAGCGTCTACAAAATACTTTATCATGGACAGTAGTGTACAGGCAGGCGGAGGTTTATCTATATTTCTGAAATAATTTTCCATTCTTTATACAAATCTTCCAGTCTGAATTTTGCATTTGCAGGACTTGTGGAAGGAAGTTTTACACATCTGTATTTTTTAAGCAAATCAGGGAAATATTTTTTAAATGCCGAGTATGCTTTATTTCCGTTCAAACATATCAATCTGACATTCGGGTATTTTTTGAGCAGACCGGTAATATTATTCGGGATTTCTTCTTGAATATCTGAATCAAGGCTCCCTATTCTTTTACATGATTTTATAACATCCCAGAGCGCTAATTTATTGGCTAAAACAATATTGAGTTTTTCTTTGTAATCAAATTCGGGCAAATCCGCTACATCGCATAACAGACCTATCAGTTTCCAGAAACGGTTTTGAGGATGCGCATAGTATTGCTGTTCAGATAATGATTTTACTCCGGGCATTGAACCTAATATTAAAACTTCGGAGGTATTATTTATATTTGGTAAAAAGCTTTTGCATTTTGTCATAATTCCCTCTTATTACCGAAAAGTTTAAATGCTGTTTCCAAAAATATCACGCCAAAGCTCGACTTCAGGATAGTTCTTTTTTAAATATTCTCTTATTGATTTATGTACATTTTCATGACGGTTTTTAACCATTGAAACAACGATTTTAGGTTTTAATTCCGGGAGTTTTTCAGGCGGATAAACCATACAGCCGGATATCTTTTTATAATGGAATGAAGGATTTTTATCAACTATGCCGAGTATATTATCAGCTATTTCAGGATGTTTTTTAAGAAGTTCCTGAAAATATATGCTTGCGCCCCATACAACCAGTTTATTTTTCTTGTTACACAGATATAAGAATTTGAGGTATATATATTTGTTTATAAAAAACATCAGACATCTTTCAATAAGAGTGAATATTTTAAAATCAATTTCTGCAAAGATTTTACCGGTTGTAATTTGTTTTTTCTTATTTACTGCCATATCAAACCAGATTTCAGCACGTGCTTGTTCTTGTTTCAAAACAGTATTGAATTTGTTGTAATCATATTCAGCAAAAAGTTCTTCCCGTTCACACAGCTCATCAAAATCTTTAATTACACAGGAGTTTATACCGAATATTTTTATCAGTGAATCAAACCGTGCTTCATCACAGGCATTATTCTTAGATAGACTTACAAACTTTTTATTAAATATCATTGCAAAACAGGTTCCGTGAAAAGAATTTGTTACAACATAATCAGCATCTTTAACAGCAGAGAGAAATTCTTCTATCGGAAGTTTTCCGTTAACAAGCAGAACAACTTCTTTTTTATATTTGTTTTGCAAATATTCTTTGATTTTTTCTATTTGTTCATCATCCTGCCAGATTATATAACATACAATTTTATTTTTATATTTATCCTTTGTATCAGGAGCTATTTCAAGCCATTTATTTTTATCAATTAAAAATACCGGATCAATTATATAATCAGCTTTAATATTGAATTCTTTTTTGCAGATATCCACTCCGCTAAGTTCTCTTGTAGAAATATTATCAAAACGTTTTATTAATTTATTATATTTTATTCTGTTAAGCAGGTGCATTTTTTCCAGTTTATTCACTCCAAAGCTTCCGGAAAATGTGATTCGTTTCTTATTAAAACTTGAATATCCGAAAAAGCTTTCATTAAGAATATATTCAACAACCAGAGCTCTCAAAACCTGGTCAGTTCCCAGAACGAAATTATTTGTATGTTCATTTAATTCTTTATATTGTTCCGGGGTTGATATCATAACAGTTGTTTTCAGATATTTCTTTGCAAAAGCATTTGTATAATAACTTGACGGTTTTTCTTTGATAAGGTAATAGTCTTTTCCCCTTTGTTGAAAATATTGTTGAACGGCATAGGCAGAAAGTGTAGCGCCGAAATTATCAATTTGTTGCCATTGATTTTTGATTATACCTTCGTAATCCGGACATAAATTATCTTTCAAATTTTTCAAAATAGGTTTTGTTCTTAAATCCCGTATAAATTTTGTGTTGTTGAGTTTTTTTTCATGCTGAACTCTAAGATTAGTATTTCCGGTTAATATAGTGTTAATACCATATTCTCTAAACCTTTTGAATTTATTTTTAAACTTATTAACAATCCTTTGTCCTTTTGGTGTATGAATAATTAAAAGAGAAGTCCCTTTCTGGTCGTCCATTTCAGGGTCTTTGTATTCAATTCCCCAGAAGTCGCCTATTGTTAAATCTGCGGGACGATTTAAGTTTAGATATTTGCAGTTAAAACATGCTTCGTTAAGAATCAAAAGCTCAAAAAAACTTCTGTAAAATAAATTGTCTTTAACAGTTGAGGCAAATAGTTTGTTTTTTAATTCTATTTCCACATCTCCCTTGTAAATCCAGCCGTACTTTTTGTTTCTGAACGTTACATTATTTACGGTTCTGCCTTTAGCAAGAGCATTCAGGTATTTTTCCCAAACCAGCGGAGAAGGTATACCATGGCAGATTAAATCCATGGTTAAAAGATTGTCATAATCTTTGCCCAGATAACTATTTAATCCTGCAACCTGACATGGAGTTCCGGAGAATAAGACCTCTTTATTTTCATCAAGCAGTTTTTTTATTCCGGAGAAAACTTTTCCCGTATAACTTTGTACATATTTTGAATTTTGCAGCCGGATTAAATCTTTTTCATTGTTAATAATAATATGTTCAATACGTTTGAAATCATCTGAAAAAGCAGCTCCGCAAACATAGCCTCCATTTTTCAGATATTCTTGTGCAATTACTGCAAAAACTCCGCCGGAAGCACTGTTTTGTCTGATATCATCATCTGCCATAACTCCATAGCAGAAATCCGGCATGTTTTGATTTTTACTCTCATGAATTTGCGGGCAAACAGAATTGCACAATCCGCAGTTAGTACATTTTTCTTTATCAATATGCGGGGTATAAAATCCGCCTTCATTATAAACAACAGAAATTGCATTATTAGGGCATTTGTTATAACAAGCCATACAACCGGTACAGTTTTTAGTCAATTCCATTTTTTATTCCTTATAATTTTGAGAGCTTAATATTTATATTTTGGTCTTTGAGGTAATTTTTTACCTCTTCATATCTTTCATCTATTGAATTAACAATTGTCAGAATGATTTCATCCGCTTCGCAGTGTTTTAAGATTTCGGGCAGGAAAATCTCATAATCGCCTAAAAAACTGCCGGTTCGTTTTGAATCTTTATCAATAATTCCGATAATATTCGGGTAATATTTTTTATTTATGGAATATTTTTTCAAAAAATCTTCCAGATATGAACTTGCACCCCATAAAATAACTTTTTTATTATCGTTCAATTTAATATGCAAGCTTGTCATATGTACTGCATCTTGAGATATTTTTTTCTGCATTGCGGCAATAATTTCTTCATAAAAAACAGTGGTTCTTGCATATTTCCAGAACACTTCCGCTAAATCATTCTCCGGTTCGTTCCAGGGTTTTATATGCGATGTATAATGTATAATCTTCGGGGACTGAAATCCTGATAAATATTCCTCTAGTTTATCCTTATTTAAATCCGGTAATAAATTTTTGTTAACAACAGGCAGGTGATATTGTAAATTCCATTCTTGTGCTATTAGCTTTACTTTTCCGTTAAATATAAAATTCAAAATATCCTGATCCGGATAAAACATTATTTTTGCTTTGCTCATAATTTCAAGTTTATCAAAAGCTTTTTTCATCTTTTCGATATATCTTTCTGTTTCAATTGCAGAAATATTAAACATTAAGACTCCGGAGTTAAAATATGTATAACTTTGTCCGAGTTCTAAAACTTCTTCTATATATTGCTTTCTGAGTTTTCTGCTCTCCAGATGGGATACAAGATTGAAAAGGTCTGATACAGCTAAAAGTTCTTTGTCATCAAAACTGATATTAAAAATTCCGCTTATATCTTCATTAAAAATAATATCCGCATCCGTATACAACACTTTTTCATAATCACGCATAACCAGCGGAATGATTATTCTGTAGTACATTTCAACAGACCAGTGATAAGTGGTTAAAAGATTTATGCCCTCTAATAAATCAGAAATATATCCGGAAACATCAAAGAAACGCAGACTGAAATTTTCAGGAAGCATTTCAAGCAGAAGTCTTTTATTTCTGGGGCTGATATCAGAAGAAAAAACAATAACATCATAAAAGTAATCCGGTTTTGAATTATCTATTAAAGATTTCAATGCCGTTCCAAAATATTTGGCAAAATTATTATTAAAAGCAAAAACAAATGCCCTTGCCGGTTTTGATTGGTTTATCGGTTGTATACAAAATTCTTTTATGTTTTTATCTCGAAAATTCACAATTCAACTCCTCTTCAAAAATGTTTGGCATTAATTCCGTATCCGGATACTTTTCTTTAAATTCCTGTTTTAATAATTTATAGATTGATTCATTATTAGATAACACGGTTAAGATTACCCCGTCAGGTTTTAGTTCATTAATTGCTTCCGGCGGGTAAATAGTATAGTTACAAAATTGTTCACCGGCTGAGGCGGTGTTTCTGTCGATTATTCCCAGAATATTCGGATTTTTTTCTTTCTCTTTTTCCAGAACCTGTTTGATAAACAGGCTTCCGCCCCAGAGCATAACCTTTTTATGCCCGATAAAGCTTTTTAGATATTCGGGAGTAATATAATCTTTGCGAAGTGCTGATTTATAGTTTTCCCAGCCCTCCATAGTTTTAAATTCTTTTAAAAATTCTTTGTACTCCTCATCATTACAGTAACTTATTTCTGCTCTTATATGATTAACAAAAGCTTTGTCAAACGCTTTCTTAAACTCCGGATAAAATCCCTTTATTTTAAGAAATTCTTTTAAAAAAAGACAGGATCTAACGGCATCTATTGTATGCTCTGCCCGTTGCCGGGCAAGGCTTCCCTGTCGATTAAATCTGTAATTAATCAGCTCCTTATTAAATACCGTTATTTTATTTGCACAGATAGTAAGGCTATGAGCAAATGCGATATCTTCGTAAATTTTAAGCGGCGGAAATTTTAAATTATTTTCTTCTAAAAAAGACCTTAAAATCAATCTGTTCCAGATTACAGGCGTTAAGATGGAAAAGATATCTTCCTTAAAATTTTCTCTGTTAAAAACTTTTTCTAGAGGAACTCTATCAATATCTATAGGGAAATTAGGACTTTTTGTTTCGGTAATATTTCCTTCTTCATCAACTTTTCTTGAAGAACAAACTGTTAAATCAGCGCAGTATGTCTCAGCGTGATTAAACAATTCCTCTAATAAATCCGGTTCAAAATAGTCATCCGAATCCAGAAAAATAAGATATTTCCCCTTTGCCTGCTTTATTCCGAGGTTTCTCGCTTCGCCGGCTCCTGAATGTTTCTGTTCCAGAATATGAATCCGACTGTCCCCGTATTCTTTTAAAATTTCTAAAGAATTGTCTGTAGAACCGTCATTGATACAAATTATCTCAAAATTCTTAAATGTTTGATTTAAAAGACTATCAATACACTTTCTTATATACTTCTCTACATTGTAAATAGGAATAATAACACTAATTTTAACTTCCATTAAACAGCCCATAACTAAAAGATATAATTAATTTAATAATTATTGTATCATACGAACAATATAACTACAAATAGCCGTAAGCTTTACTATTTCTTAAAAATGTCCGGTAAAAGTTCTGTTGAAGTATAGTTTTCAACTAAATAACTCTGCACACTCTGATATATTTCTTCATGATTATTTCTAATAGTAAATATTACATAATCCGGTTTGAGTTTAGCAAGCTCAACAGGAGAATAGACCGTATATCCGCCATAGTTTAATCCTCGTTTTTCAGAATCCATATCTACTATACCTAAAATATTTTTATCTTTAAGATTATTTTTAGAAAGGAATTTTTTCAAAAACAAGCTGGCACCCCAAAAAACGATTTTGGATTTTTTAGTCTGATTCAAAAGTTTCTTTAATCTGGCAGTATATTTTAATTCTCTTTTCCATTCTCTTATTGCAAGCGGAATTTCAAATTTTAAACTATAATACCATCTATAAATAAAATATAAGATTTTAAAAATAATTTCATTAATACACACTAAAAAGGTTAATTTTTTCGGACTGTTAACTTTGTTTTTAAGCCAGTCACGGGCAAAGGTTCTCTCCTTTGTGATAACAGCCTGAATATGTTCTGTATCCGGTGTCTTAAAAAGATTATCACAGGATTTGATTTCCTGAAAATTCTTATAAAAAATTGAATCAATTCCAAATTTCTGTATCAGATTTTCAAATCTGCTTCCGCCTCTGCTTTCATTTACTAAACATATTACTTTTTTATTGAAAATAAGAGCAAAGCAAACTCCATGGAATGAATCTGTAATAAAATATTCGGAATCCCGGATTGATGAGAGAAACTCTTCCGGAGTTTTTTCAGTATCTAATAGTTTGATAACATCTTTTTTATATTTTGTCTTTAAAAAATCATATATTTGAGAAACTTCTTCTGTTTCATCTAAAATATAGCTTACAATCTTATTATTAACATCAATACTGGCTTTTTCGGCAAGCTTATCCCAGTATGTTTTATTAATTAAAAATACAGGATCAAGAATATTCTGTACATCAAGATTAAAATTCTCTTTACAAAGTTTTATTCCGGACGCTTCTCTTACAGAAACAGCATCAAACCTCTGTAAACATTTTTTGAAAAAATAACGTACATATTTATATTTTGTATTAAAGCTGTCTGTACCGAAACTGGCTGAAAATGCAATTCGCTTTTTATTTAAATTTGTATATGCTAAAGTATAAACCGGCAAAACTTTTCTAATATACTCATATCTAAAAACCTGATCGGTTCCTGCTATAAATAAATCAGTACAGTTATTTAAGTCTTTTAAATCCGAAATGCTATTAATTTTGTGTGTAAGCTTCAAATAAGTTTGTTTAAAATCTTGTGCAAAAGATTCTTTCCAGTTATGTATATTATAATTTAACAGCACACAATCTAATCCTTCTTCTGCAAAAAATTGCTGTATAGCATACGCAGAAAGTATTGCGCCGTAATTATTCGGAGTAAACCAGAAGTTGGTTATAATCCCGTCATATTTATTTGTTTTGTGTGAAATTGTTTTTGTCATTTTTTGTCTGCTATATTTTACCAGAGCTCAAAAAATTCAGCTTTATCAAGAATTCTCTCATCTCTATAGTAACTGTTGTAATATTTAGCCTTTTTTATAATATCATACCATTTGTTATATTCGTGCATAAAGTCTTTTTTATCCCGATTAATATATTGAATACTTATTGTTCCTTCATGTGCTCTTGTCCCTCTGAAAAATTCACACTGTGCCGGAATCCCTCTGTATTGCTCCGTACATCTTACGGCAATCATATCGTTGTCACGCACTCTTATATATTTATATTTACCTGTCGGATTCATTTTTTGCATTCGTGCAACATTATTTGCCATAAAAATTCCGATAGGATAAGTAGAATAATTATAAGCATGGATAAATATTGAACGGGTCCAGTTTTCATGAGTTTGACCTTTAGGAACATACTGCAGGATTGCTTCATTGCCGAATTTTTTGTAATAAGCTTTCTGCCACAGCTCTTCCGGCGGATATTTTATAATAACCGTTTCATACGCCATAACGCCTAAGGTTGAAAGAAGTAAAAAACTAAATAAAAGGATTTTTTTCATCGGCAAAAACTCCTTCTATTCCGCAAAGTTTCATTAAAAGTTCCCGTGCAAAAATTTCACCCTCAAAATGCCCGATATCAAAAACAACTTTATCTGTTTCACATACGGTATGATATTTTAAATCTCCTGTTATAAAAGCATCACAAGGGGTACTTTCTATAAACTCGCTTCCGGAGCCGGCGCAAAAACCGGCACTGCGGACGGTTTTTGCGCCGGTGTTGTTTACATACCTTAGATTAGGTGAAATTTTTAAGAGTTTCTCTCTTAATTCATCTACGCTTATAGGGGTATCAAAATCAACTATCCGCACAAAATCTCCGTATTCGTACCCTTTAAACCCGAGTCTTTCCAGTATTAAATCAGTTGTGCCGCCTTTTGCCTTATCTAAATTTGTGTGAGCGCAGTACATATTAATTTTTTTATACTCCAGAGGTACTTCAAATAACGGGTGGTGGGAAATTATTATATCGCATCCGGATTTTAGCGCCTGATGAAAAACATCCTTTGTTATTGTTAGCGCAAACATAACTTTATTAATTTCGGGATTATCTAAATCCACAATCCATCCGCTGGCGTCCCAGCTCTCCTGTGTATCAAGAGGCGCAAAATTTTCTATTCTTTTTGTAATTTCATACTTGTTCAAAAACTTTCTCCAGAATCCTTTGAGCGATATTTTGTTTTGTATCTCTTTCAAAATGTGTAATATTGAGTTTTTTATCCAGAATATAAACTTCATTCATATCGCTTGAAAATCCGATATCTTTTCTTGAAATGTCGTTTGCAACTAAATAGTCGCAGCCTTTTTTTTGAATCTTTTCTTTAGCATTTTCAATCAGGTTTTCGCTTTCTGCACAAAAGCCTACTGCTAAAACCCCTTTGCCTGAGATTTCCTGTAATATATCAGGGTTCTTAACCAATTCAATGGTTAGTGAATCTTTTTCACCCTTTTTCATCTTCTCTTTTGCAGGCTCTTTAACCCTGTAATCTGCGACTGCCGCTGCCATAATTACACAATCCTGATTAACAATGTTTTCTTTTACTGCTTTTTCCATCTCGATTGCGGATTCTGTTACAAGGTTTTTATACGGCTTATTTGCTTTAAATGTAGAAACAAGAGTAACTTCCGCCCCCATATTGTAAGCGCAGTCAGCAAGAGCAATTCCCATTTTCCCGGAAGAGCAATTGGAAATATATCTTACAGGGTCTATCATTTCTTTTGTCCCGCCTGCCGTTATAAGAATTTTTTTCCCTTTAAGAATTTGTTTTCGGCTAAAAATTTTCACGGTTGAATCGTAGATATCTTCGACTTCTGCCATTCTTCCTTCGCCAGTAGTTCCGCAGGCAAGAAAACCGGTTCCCGGATTAACAATATGATATCCTGTATTTTTAAGTTTTTCCAGATTCTCCTGTATAAAATTATTGTTCCACATATTAGTATTCATTGCAGGAGCAAGAAGAATCGGTTTATTAAATGCACAGGCTGTTGTTGTTAAAAGATTATCGCAAATCCCGTTTGCAATTTTAGAAATAGTATTTGCTGTAGCGGGTGCAATTACAAAAATATCTGCTTCGTCGCATAAAGAGATATGTTCGGGTTTAAAATTATCCACATCAAAATTGTCTACATAAACCTCATTATTGCTCAAAGTCTGTAAGGTCAGTTTAGTAACAAAATTCAGCGCATTAGGAGTAAGAATAACTCTGACGTTAGCGCCGGATTTTTTATAAAGTCTTATCAGCGTACAAATCTTGTATGCGGCAATACCGCCCGTAATCCCGATTAGTATATTTTTGTTTTCTAACATAACACCTCCGGTGCTTATCTGATTTCGTTAGGCTGAAAACGGGTAAAGCTGTTAATATAATTATTAATCGGGAGCATATTATCCTGCATGCTGTTCATTTCCCTGATATTGGAGCCGGCTCTTTGCTGGGCTTCCATTCTTGCATTATAGTCGCTGTTTTCTTTGTACTGATGAACTTTTAGCCTGTCGTAGCAGTTAAATCTTTCATCGTTGGTTTCAAGAACCTTGCATTCCTCAAGCCCTGCTTCAAATTCGGTTTTCCTTTTATACCAGTAAGAAGCAATTTCATTGAGTTTGCCTAAACCTTTCGGCTCTTCCACATCAACATATGCAGACGGCGCAAAGTCTTTCCATTCAGGAACAGTAAATCCGTAATCAAGCTCTTCTGCAAGTACAGGAGCTGTAAACATAAATGCTAAAACTAATAAAAACTTCTTCATAAGTTTATTATAGCATTTTATAATATTAAGAATGTAAATTTTTGTTAAACCGGTAGGATTAGCTTAATATATTCCAGTTAATTTTTATATTGTTTGAATACGGGTTAAATGGTATAATCAAAGCGGTACTATTTTTTAGGATGAAAAAGATGATAACTTCTGCTGTAAAAAGTACATTTCAAATTCTGGGTGATACTTTTAAGATATTAATAAAATACCCTGTACTTTTTTTGCCCGTACTCATAAGCTGGGTTTTTTACGGCGCAATAATTATATATTTTAAATACTATTTTAACTGGGAAACTATAACCACAACAGCTATGGGGTTTGGACTTGCCTTTTTAATTATATTTGTATTTTGTTTTATTTTTTCTGTCAGTTCCTTTGTTATGCTTGAAATAATTCAGCAAATTGAAACAAAATCAAAAATAAGCATGTTTAAAGCTCTTGATGAAGTTATCCGCAAAGACCTGCTTAAAGCATTTCCTATTATGCTTGTATGGGCAATTATCTGGTTCGTTATAGAAGTTTTGGAGCTGTTATTTAAGAGAAAAGATAGCGATGATGGTTATAATGAGAGAACCTATGAAAACATGGCAAAAACTCTGTCCGGATATGAAAGTTTTTCGCTCTGGGGGCTTACTTTTAATTTAATTAAATCCGGAGTTCGTTTAATTGTATTTTTTATATACCCGTCAATAGCATGGGAGGACGAAGGTCCGATAAATGCAGTTAAAAAAGGGTTTTCGGGAATAAAAAATAACGCTGCGGAATTTGTAACGGGATTCTTTTCAATTGAAGCCGTTGCGACTCTGATTTTCCTTCCTCCGGGGATAATGTTCTGGCTATCTGATGATATGAATATAAAATTTTCCGACACAACGTGGCTCTGGGTAATCATTTATATAGCGTTTGCTTCAAGTTTGTATTTATATTTGCAGCAAATGTTTGCAGCTCTCCTTTATATGTGGAATATGAAATGGAATCGTGCGGTTCAGAAGGCTATGAAGGACGGAATGCCGGTTCCAAATATACATGATATTAAAAAACCTGATTTATTGGATGATGTTCCGGATTTGCTCTAACGGCTCTGCATAGAGATTTGATTTGCTTGGTATTTTTGCAGCCGTGACTTTGTCCCGTTGCAAAAGCACTCCAGCCTCCGCTCCCTCATGCTCGAACCACAAAAAGCTTCGCTTGGTGGTTCAAATCCAAACCACATACCTTACGTAAACACTAAAAACTCCCGGAGATGGGATGTCTTGCTCGGTCGCGCTGAACGGCAATTTCGTGTTTTGCAGCCGTGCCTTTGTCACGTTGCAAAAGCACTCCAGCCTCCGCTCCCTCACGCTCGAACCACAAAAAGCTTCGCTTGGTGGTTCAAATCCAAACCACATACCTTACGTAAACACTAAAAACTCCCGGAGATGGATTCGAACCACCGTTGGAAGAGCCAGAATCTTCAGTCCTGCCGCTAGACGATCCGGGATTACATCTCTATTCTAGCATAAAAATTTTTTTGACAAGTATTATTTCTTTGCCGCCGTTTTATAAAACTAGCAAAAAATAATTTTACACGATTTAATCTATTTACAACTCCCCAAAATAAGGATTAAAATATGCAGATTAATCATTCTTCCCTGAATAATACCCCGGCTTTTCAAGCTAAATTTGTGCTTAAAGATGAAGCTAACCTTTTAAAATCATGTAACAAACGCATTAAAACAATTGCCAGAATTTTTGAAGAAAAAACCGCAAAATATCCGGATGATACATTTGAGCTGGTTTTAGATAAATGCAATGATGTAACTTTTGTGACTAAAATCACTAAAGGTAAATACAAAGACCTTACTCCGCTTAAAGAAGACGGTTTGGAAGCGTTGCTTTTATACAAGAATGAAACTATTGCAAATAAATTTGTTAAACTTTTTACTACAGCAAAAAAATGCTCAAAACTTAATGCAGACGGTAAAAACTTAATCAAAAAAGCCAAAAAATCCAGTATAATGAACAAAATCCTTGACCCTGATTTTGTTTTGGATTTCGTGAATGAAGCCACTCATAATATAAAACTGGATATGGTTAAAAAAGATAAATTTCTAAAAGAATATGTCATTAAATGTATGATGTAATATACAAAAGGAGGAGTTTAAATGAATAATTCTATTAGCTGCAACAATAATTTAACTTTCGGAGCCAAACTGAATCTGGCTGATTTTAAAGGAAATAAAAGAACTCTAAATAAAATAGCAAAAGCTTTTGAAGAAAAGACAGCAAGATATCCTAAAGATACATTTAATATGGGCGGAAGCTTTCAAAATGGATTGTATTTGGAAATGCCACCGGTAACAATGTTATTTCTTACTAAAAAAGCATCCCGAGAATTATCCCAAATGCCGGCAGATAAAATAGCTGATAAATTGAAAAGAATTTTTACTGTTTTAAGACAAAAACAAAACCGTGAAAATCAAGCTATGAATTTAGCTAAAAAAATGAATCTAGATAATGCTGTAAGTAAAACAAAAGATACATTTTGGCATATAATATACAGTCGAAATAACAGTCTGGCTGAACAAGCTTTAAACAAAGATTCTATACTTGCAGATAATTTTAAGCTTTTATAGCTTAAAACAAGGATTTTCCGATGAACAATGCCGTTAATAATCAATATAACCTCAACTTCACGGCAAAGCTTGATATTCGCCAAATGAAGGGCGATAAGCAGAGATGGAAAAATATTGCTAAAATTTTTGAAGAAAAGACAAAAAACTATCCTGAAGATAAATTCGGTATCTCCGGCGGTTCGGGTATGGAAACCCTTGCCGGAGTGCTGTCTAAAGATAATCTTTATGGATGGCTTTTTTGCTCTTTGTCAAAAAAAGCTTCAGAAAAACTCTTTACTCTTCCGGATATAGCTGTTGCAGAAAAGCTTAAAGCAATATTCCAGTTCCTTAAATATAAGGAAAAAACAATACTTGATGCGGAAAAATTCTCTGCACAGGCAGGTTTTTATTCCTCAAAAGCTCCGGAAAAAATTGATGAAAAATTTTGGAAACTGATATTTGAATTAATTGAAAATAAAAAGAAAAACTATCTGGATAAGGATTCTTTGTTTAAAAAAGACTTGAAAATCTGGTAAAACAATTATTATTGATTTAATTAAATAATGTTGTATTATTTAATCAAGTATGTAAAGAGAGAGGGCAGGAAAATGGAAAATAAAACAATCGGATTTATAGGTGCGGGGAAAATGGCATCTGCTATAATTAAAGGGTTGTTAAGTTCAAAAACATTTGACAGCAGCCATGTTATAGCCGCAGAAGTTAATGAATCAGCCGCAAAACATGCAGAAGAAAGTTTTGAAATAAAAGTTTTTTCTGATGCCCGTGAAGTTGTTAAATTAGCAGATATTATCCTTATTGCAACCAAGCCGTTTGTTGTTCCTGAACTTTTAGACTCAATAAAAGATTGTATAACGCCGGATAAACTTATTATATCAATTGCTGCAGGTGTTACTTTTAATAAAATTGAAAAAGCCCTCGGTAATAATACAAGAGCTGTCAGAGTTATGCCAAACACTCCGGCTCTTTTAGAATGCGGTATGAGTGCTATTTGTAAAAACTCTCAAGCAACGGACGAAGATTTGAATCTCGTTGAAACAATTTTTACAAAAATTGGTAAAGTAATAAGATGTGATGAAAAAGACATAGACGCCGTAACCGGTGTATCAGGTTCAGGACCGGCTTTTTATTATTATATTATTGACCGGATTGCCCGTGCCGGAGAGAAGCTGGGTTTGGACTACAAGACAGCTTTAACTCTTTCTGCTCAAACAGCACTCGGAGCTGCTAAAATGATACAGGAAACAGGAAATACGCCGGAAGAACTTATTACAGCAGTAACCACTCCGGGGGGCACAACTGCCGAAGGAAATAAGGTTTTAAATGAGAGTAATATTTCAGAAATTTTGTTTGAAACCGTAAGAAAAACTGCTGAGAAATCGGCAAAGATGAGTGAATAAAATGATAAAACGCATCTTAATAACCGTGACTCTTATAACATTGGCTATTCCGGCTTTTGCAGAACATATTCGCTCGGATTATATGGGAGGATTCTATACTGATGATGACCATATACGTTCAGACAATATGGGAGGTTATTATACAAAAGATGACCACATCCGTTCCGATTACAGGGGCGGATTTTATACCCGTGACGACCATTTTCGTTCTGACGGTATGGGAGGGTTTTATACCAATAACGGGCATATACGTTCCGACGGCATGGGCGGTTATTATACCAATGACGGACATATTCGCTCGGATGGTACAGGTGGTTTTTACAGATAAAATATCAGATTGACTCTGATTTTTTCTTGCAATATGATTTTTGTATTATGGAATACGATTTTAGAAAAGCCGAAAAGCTTCTGGAAAAAGAATTTGAAGTGGTAAATGAAATACGGGACTATAATCAGAGAAAAGTTCTGAAAGCTTTTTATGATAACAGAGTAGCTCCGGAACATTTTTATACAGTGTCAGGATACGGGCATGATGATTTGGGACGTGAAGTTCTGGACAAGGTTTTTGCTCAGGTTTTTTGCGCAGAAAAAGCTCTGGTGAGGATTCATTTTGCATCCGGCACCCATACTCTTGCCTGCGCACTGTTTGGAAATCTAAAGTATGGGGATAAACTTTTGTCTGCTGCCGGTGCGCCTTACGATACTATGCAGGAAGTTATCGGAACCGCAGGGGATGAAGAAACAAAAAGAGCTTCCCTAATCGGGAACGGTGTTTTGTATGATGAAGTTCCGCTCAAAAACGGTATGGAAGTTGATTTAAACAAACTTGAAGAGATGGTTGATGAAAAGACAACTATGGTCTTGATTCAGCGCTCTAAAGGGTATTCAACAAGAAAATCGCTTACAATGGATGAGATTGGGGAAATCTGCCGGATAGTTAAAAAGAAAAATCCGGATTGTATTTGTTTTGTAGATAATTGTTACGGAGAGTTTGTAGATTCGAGAGAACCGTTGGAAGCAGGTGCTGACTTAATTGCAGGGTCTTTGATTAAGAACCCCGGAGGCGGAATTGTAGAAGCAGGCGGATATATAGCCGGAAAAGAGCTTCTTGTTGAACGTGCTGCAAACCGTCTGACAGCACCGGGAATCGGCTCAGAAGGCGGTGCTATGTTCAATCAGCACAGATTAATTTTTCAGGGGCTGTTTATGGCGCCTTCTATTGTGTCAGAAGCTGTTAAGGGTGCAATCCTTGCTGCGAAGGTTTTTGAGGATATCGGATTTAATTCTGCTCCTAAGTATAATGAAAAAAGGACGGATATAATTCAGAATATTATTTTTGGCAAAGCTGACCATTTGGAAGAATTTTGCCGGACAATTCAGTCGCTTTCACCGGTTAACGGGTATGTGACTCCTATACCTGAATATATCCCGGGGTATGAGGATAAAGTTATAATGGCGGGCGGAACATTTGTTGAAGGTTCAACAATAGAATTATCAGCGGATGGCCCGATGAGAGAACCTTACGTAGCATATATGCAAGGCGGATTAAACTATGCTCATGTCAAAATTTGTCTTGAAGATATGGTGAAAAAACTTTAAAATAGATTAATGAAAGGGAATTTGATTGAGTTTTTATTGCTCCCCCTTTACAAAAAAAAATCATCATGTAAAATAAAAATGTAGCCGAGGGTAAATGTTTTAAATAGCGCTTGCGTCTTGGTTAGAATTGAAAACTAAACAATTAGTTTGCGGGGGGTTAGCTCAGCTGCCCCGGGAGCCCGAAGGGGTTCCGAGTAGAGATATAGAAGCTCTACCAGCTGAGCAAAAGTGAAA
>CALUVM010000007.1 GCA_944324255.1 Candidatus Gastranaerophilales bacterium
ACATATATATAAAGTATATAAGTGATAAAAAATTGCCTTTTTTGAGTATAAATATTAAGAAATGTAACATTTAATTTAATTTTTGGGGAAAATCGCAATAATACTTAATTTTTACAAAACTTTTTTGATATAATCATTAGTAGGCTGAGGAGTATATGAGAGAAAGAATTCTTTTATTTATAATATTAACGTGCTTGAGTGTATTTTTATATGTGTTTCAGAACTATGTAAATACTGTCCTCGGTTTTGTTATACTTTGTGTATGTATGTCTGTCTACGGACTATATCTTATTGCTGCGACAAAGTATCAGAAACGTAAGTTAAAAAAACATCCTCCTATTATAAATGAGAATTATAAACCTTTTGTAAGTATATTAATTCCAGCACATAATGAGGAGTATGTTATTGCAAATACTGTAGAAAATATTTTGCAGCTTGATTATCCTAATTTTGAAATTATTGTAATTGATGACAGAAGTTCTGATAGTACGGCTAATGTTATACATGAGCTTGAGGCAAAATATGATAAAGTGAAGGCTATAATTCGTGATAAGGATGCTTTTCCCGGGAAATCCGCAGTCTTAAATGATGCTTTTAAGATTGCTAAGGGTGAGGCTATTCTTGTTTTTGATGCAGATGCAACAGTCGAGCCGGATTTTCTGAATAAACTTATTCCTAATCTGGAACCGGCTGATGTTGGTGCGGTACAGGCAAGAAAAATTATCCGTAATAAAGATTACAATTTCCTTACAAGATGTCAGAATAATGAATATTCGACGGATACCCACTTTCAGGTCGGAAGAGATGCCGTTAAAGGTGCTGTAGAGCTTCGTGGAAACGGGGAGTTAATTAAAAGAGAAGCTATTGAAGATATCGGAGGATGGAATAACTATACAATTACTGATGATTTGGATATGTCTACAAGGCTGCATATAAAAGGATGGGATATCAGATTCTGTCCTGATGCCTGTGTTTATGAAGAAGGAATTGTTTATCTGCTGCCGCTTTTCAGGCAAAGAAGAAGATGGCTTGAAGGAACAATCAGAAGGTATCTGGAGTATTTTGGCGAGGCGATGAAATCCAAGCATATGTCTTTAAGGGCAAGATTTGACATGGCAGTTTATATTACCCAGTTTATAATGCCTTTGTGGTTTATTCTGGAAATTGTTTTTAGAGTAATAAAGTTGTTTACTGATAAGATTGATCCTTATAGTTTACACAATGTATTGTGGTCATCATTAATTGTTTCCTCAGTAGTTGGTTTAGGGTTTTTCCTTGCAATCAGGTACAGCTTAAGAAGATATGACTTTTTGCCAAGACTTAAGGCGATTAAACAGGCGGCAGAAACGACTTTTTACTTTTTCATAATTTGGTTTCCGATGGTATTATTTATTTGTGGTAAAATATTATTCTGCAAGAAGGATATGAAATGGGGCAAGACTGCCCATGGTCTGGTTGTAGAAGAACAAATCAGACAGGAACACTGTGAGGTATAAATAGGATGATGACAATGACAGATGAATATCAATATGTAAGAGATCATGTAAGAATGGTTCCTGATTTCCCGAAAAAAGGAATCTTATTTTTGGATATAACAACTGCGACTAAAGATGCAAAATCTATGAACTTAATGATGGATTTTCTCTATGAGCAGTTTAAGAATGAAAAAGTGGATTATGTAGCCGGTATAGAGTCCCGCGGCTTTATTTTTGGAGCTCCTCTTGCCTGCAAGCTCAATGCGGGATTTGTTCCTATAAGAAAGCCAAATAAGCTTCCTGCTGAAACTATTAAGGAAACATATTCTCTTGAATACGGCACTGACACAATTGAAATGCACACAGATGCAATAAAACCCGGTGATAGAGTTGTTGTAATCGATGACTTGCTGGCTACTGGCGGAACGGCTGCTGCTGCTTGCAATCTTATTAAAAAAGCCGGCGGTGAAGTTGCGGCAGCTGCGTTTATTATTGAATTAACTCCTTTAAAAGGCCGCTCTAAAATTGAAGAAAAAGGGGTTAAAGTAGTTACTATGCTTGACTATGATTTGGATTAATCATTATTCCATTTCAAACGGGTCGTCTTCTTTATAGTAATTCTTTTTGGACTTCTTAATTTTGGCGTTGCGCTTTTTGATATCCTTTGATACGTTTTTGTAAGCGTTATCAAGAGATATTCTCATAAGCGGTTTATTAGTTGTTCTGTCA
This sequence comes from Candidatus Gastranaerophilales bacterium, assembly GCA_944324255.1. GTDB lineage: Bacteria > Cyanobacteriota > Vampirovibrionia > Gastranaerophilales > Gastranaerophilaceae > CAG-196. The sequence goes on from CALUVM010000007.1 coordinate 2,205, forward strand.
TTTACAACCAGCCAGTAAGAATGTTTTACGTTGCTTACAGCGAAAGATATCTTTCCGGCTCTTCTGTCACCCGGTTTAAATTGAGAAAATATTAGTTTTGTATCTCCGAAGATGGAAGGATTGTAGACAGTATTATAGTCGCTTACAAGTGCAATATCCATTCCGGCAAAGCTTTTATCCGACATATTTGAGATAGAAAGTGAAAGGGTTATTGTATTGACCTCTCCAAACGGATCTTTCTCGTAGAGAATGTTAACAATTCTTATATCAAGTCCTGGATATTTTTGTTCTTTCTTTTTCAAAGCTTCTTCTTTATATACGGGAAGTTCTACATCGGAAAGGATTTTTACTTTGATTTCGTCGCCTGGAGATATAAGAACATTTTTCCCTTTTCTGTACAGTGACATTCCGAGTCCGACAGCGCTTCCTATAGCGGCACCGCCAGCGAGGGTATAACCCTGCGAGGCAATTGCGGCTTCAATACCCAGAGCTTGAGCTGCAAGAACTCCGCCTGCCAGTCCGCCTAGGGCAGTATAACCGATATCTGTTGCAACAATCTTTGTTGCAGCTTTAATCGGGTGTAATTTGGTGGACATTTTTCCTTCTATAGGAATTTCTCTTCCGTCCGGAGTTACAAGGTAGTCAAAACTTAAATCCAGATATCCGTCCCTGCCGAATCTTTTTGCTTCGGAGGTTTGTTTAATAACACCGTGGGCAACGGTTCCTTTAGGTATAATAACGCCTTTGCTTCCTATAACGTCACTGGTGACTTCGGCAAAAAATTCATCTCCTTCAAATGAAAAACTTCCGTCGAGGACTTGTGAAACTGTCATTTCAATAGTATCACGCTTTTCAAGAGTTTCTGTCTTGCCGGTGAATAGTTTTTCATCCGGTATAGAATACTCATCATCAAACTCCGCATGCCCTTCAAATGTTTCAGGTGCTGCGAATGCAAGATTATTAAGCATAAGTATACTTATTAATAACAGCCCAAGTCTCTTTTTCATCATACCCTAATTATACTATTTTCATAAAATTAAGTCTACAAAACCGATAACAATTCATTGTAAACATCAATAGTTGCAGGACAGATTCTAAGCTCTCTGTCTACAAGACTTTTTATTGTATTTTTGTAGCAGACAAAAAGAGCTTTGTTTAGCCCATTATCTTCTTTTAAAGCTTCTCTTATCGGCTGAACATAATCTTCCGTTCTGGTTCTCGGTTCAATTTTATCTGCAATAAAAATTACTTTTTCAAAATTATTCATTCCTGTTTTGCCAAGAGTATGCCACCTTATGGCGGAAAGAATTTCGGAGTCTGTAATATTAAATACTTTTTTGGCAACTTCAGCTCCTGCCGGTGCATGATAGGTTTTAGGATTTAAATATTCATCATTATCAATCCCTTCCATATTATGCATAATTTCCAGAAGTTCATCTTTAGAAAGGCATTTTGCACAATCATGGATTAATCCTGTCAGATAGGCTTTTTCTTTATCAAGACCGTATTGTTCTGCAAGCTCAGAAGCGCATTCCGCAGTGCCCAGTGAATGTTCATATCTCTCTTCATTTAAATTATCTTTCAGCCATTTCTTAATTGATGTATAATCCATATTCTTTTATATAATCCTCCACGGCTTTAGTTGTTTCACCTTCTTCTTTTTGTTCCCTAATTTCGGTTGAAGAAATATCAATACATTCCATCGGTGCTACTTCAAAATCAAAACCCTCTGCTTTAAATTCGGAATAATCGGGTGTTTCACCCTTTCTCGGGAATACTATAAAATGAACCAGTTTTTTTAAATCATTAATTTTATACCAGCTGTTCAGGTTTATAAAGGCATCTGTTCCTATAATAAAATTTAATTTCTCCTGAATATTGTATTTTTCTCTTATTTTTTGAACCGTAATAAGTGAATAAGAAGGCGAATCAGATTTGTATTCTATATCAGAAACTTCAAATTTAGAATTTTTTGATGTTGCGAGTTCTACCATTCTATATCTATGTTTTGCAAGATTTGAGGAAATTTCTTTATGAGGAGGAATGAAAGCCGGAATAAATATAATTTTATCAAAGCCATAGTGTTTCAGTGCAAATTCTGCCATCTTGAGATGGGCATTATGGATAGGATTAAATGTTCCGGGGAATATACAAATATTCATATTTTCTCCTTTAGTATCATTTTATAACGAAAATAAAGAGAATTTTTAAATCATAAATTGTAAATATTTGTAACAATATATATTTAGTATAGAAATTTTATATTAAAGAAATACTTTATATATATGTAAGCCGGTTGGCAAACATTAAATAAACACATAACACAACCTTTCATACAACCTACACACTAACCTTCTACACACATGAGGAATTATTAAAAAAGATTCCGAACCTTTCTTAAAAAGAAAGGTTTTTTCTTTTATATACGCATAAGTGCTTCGAAAATGCCTTCGGAATAGGTCGGGTGCGCAAAAGATATTTTTTTAAGTTCGTCAACGGTTATATTGTTTTCTATAGCAATCAATATTTCATGAATAAGTGCAGAAGCTTCTTTAGAAACGATATGAGCACCTTTGATAAAATTATCTTTAGTGATTATTTTGATAAATCCGTCAGTCGCATCGTCACACCAAGATTTCCCCAGTGCAGTAACAGGCAGGGTAACTTTTTTATAATCTTCTGTACAGTCCTGTTCTTTTATTCCAACCCATGCTATTTCGGGTTCTCCGTATATAACGGACGGAATAAGCGTTTTGTCATAAGCAATATTGTGTGCGAAATTTTTTGCCTGTGAGATTGCGTAGTGTGCAAGTTGAATTTCTCCGCATGAATCTCCGAGGATGATACAATCCTCTGTATCCGGTTTTAGAGGGACTCTTCCTGCCGCAGATAAGATAAAATCCGGTTCAATTACAGTGCCTGATTTAAGTGTAACAATATTGTTTTCTATTTTATCAATACTGTCATTTAAAAAGTATTTAATTTTTCTTTGTTTAAAGAGTCTTTCAATTCTTTTGGATACTTCAATATCGGCAATCGGAAGCAGATGCTCCGCTATCTCTGATAGGTATACTTCAACTTTGAAATTAGAAAATATTCTTGCCCATTCAATTCCGATAGCTCCGGAACCGATAATTAAAACGGACTTCGGTAACTTGGTCAGTTCAAGCACATCATCAGAGCTTAAGATGAATTTATGGTCAAATTCCAACCCTTTTAACTCTTTGGGAGCTGAGCCTGCGGCATAGACAATTTCAGATACTTTATATTCATTGGTTTGAGTAACAATGGTATTTTTATCTTTAATCTCAGCTTTTTCATACACTACTTGAGCCCCCGAGTTTTTTACGGCAAGTTCCAGTGCTTTTCGGACTTTTTCTACTGTTTGGTTTTTCTTTTCAATAACTTTTGAAAAATCAAAAGAATTAATACTTATATCTAAGCCTATATTTGAAGAACAAAGTGTTTCTCTGTAGAGTTCGGAGGCATGAAGAATTGCTTTAGTCGGTATGCATCCTTTATTTAAGCAGGTGCCGCCGAGTTTGTCTTTTTCAAAAATAATAACTGTTTTCCCTTTTTGAGCAAGAAGCATGCCTGTAGTATATCCGGCAGGGCCTCCTCCTATAATCCCGTAATCATACTCCATTACCAAGTCCTCCTATGAATAAATTCTAGCTTAATTCATAAGTTTTAGCAAATTATATTTTCATGCCGACTGAAGATGTACGATAAGGATTAACCTGCTGCTGGGAGGCATTTTTATTAAGATAAGATTTCTGCATCTTTGATGCACTGTAGTTTCTTATAATAGGGGTAACTATGTTAGATGAAAGGACGCCAGCACCTACAGTTGCAAGTGATGTGTAAAAATTCTTACATGCATAGTAACTGTCTTCCGGAAAATCTTTGTGATTTTTAAGCACTTTATCAAGACTAAAATCAAGCTTGCCGATTTTATCACCAAAAAGATTTTTATTTTTTTGAAGGTAGTTTCTTACGGATTCTGGAGCAAATTTTCCTGTTTTAAACAATTTTGCTACAAGAGATTTCACGCTTTGAGTAATCAAAAAGAAAGAGCCTACATTAACGCATGCATCAGCTATTTCTTGCGGGATTAAGAAGCTCTTTTGCTCCTTCGGAATTTTTTTATTGAAGGCAATACCGCAAATTTGTGCCAGAGATGACAAGCCCCAGCCAGCAACCCCTGTCCAAATCAGCATTTTAGAAGCATCCTTGTGGAAGCTGTCAGCAACCCATTTAAGAAGATTTTGAGGGAATTTAGCCATTATTACCCTCCTTATTCTTCAATCTTGCCGGATCGGTCTTTGCATTAAGCTTATTAGTCAAATAAACGGTAAGCGGTGCATCAATAGCAAAGTTAGTTATGCACATTGCCAGAATTGCCAGCCCCGTTGAAAGCGCACTTTTGTAATTTCTTAAAAATTTTATAGTTTTAGAAAATTTATCTATATATGATTCAGGAATGAGTGCTTTGCTATATTTACCTTTACTGTCAAGCTCTGTCATTTTATTCACAAGACTGTAACAGGAACCTCTGACGACTATTCCGACGCCTGTGCCTGCTAAAATCTTTGCAATTGTCCTATTCCTTGATACTCGGCGAGTTTCTTTATCTACTTTGTGATTGTTATAGTCTATTACAGGCTGGGTAACAAGAGCTGTTGCTCCCATAATTAAGCGGTTTTCCGCAGGTTTGGAAATCTTTTCATCAATAGATTTCCACCTTTCTATTTTCTTTGCTCCGTCTTTAATGGTAGCTTGCGGTACAGCATCAATTATCTTTTGTTTGATACTGCTCTTAAAAAATGACCAGCCTTTACCGGTCATTGCTACATTATTGTATTCCGGCTGTATTTTCATAACACTTCTACCCAACTAGTATAAAACAGCTGGATGGTCAAAATTGACTTTTAAATAACAATTGTTACAAAAAGTTTACAAAGAACTTCGCTGAAATAATCCAATTGTGCACACTAAAGTCATTAATACTATTTATGTAATAATATTTGCTTCTCTTCTCTTCATTAAAAGAAAAAGCTATGAACGAATATCGTGCATAGCTGTTGATTAGGGATATGTGTATCGTCGTTTTTTAAGGAGTATAGATATATATTAGCAGTATATTTTTTAAATAAAATCATGAGAATGTATGATTTTGTTAACAAATCTTAACAAAAATAATTAATTGATATTTATGGCTAGGCTTTTATTCTTAGTGAGTCTTGGTATTTGTAATATTGAAAAAATATTGTTATATATTAGAATTGGTTTATAGATCGGATGTAATAAGGGAGTTGGGTTAATGAAAATTGATAAGAATAAGTTAGCAATACAGATATTGGCACTTATAGGATTGGGTTTATCTATAAAACTTGCATTTATATATTATTCTGCTAATTATGACAAGTATGCGCTATCAAGTTTTTGTTCAATTAATGAATTTATTGATTGTGACGGGGCGGCAAAGACTACAACTTCACAATTTTGGGGAATTCCGCTTGCATATTGGGGAATATTCTTCTATATTCTGGTGTTATTCTTAAGTGTAGTTAATAGATTCAAAAATATAAGATTCCTTAAATTTTTAGAGGTATTTAAGAATCCGAAATCATATATAGCATTTTTAGGTACGATTGCCTTTTTATGTTCTATGATTCTTGCCGGCTTGAGTTTGTTTAAGATACATAAGCTTTGTATATTGTGTTTTATTACATATTTTTTGGATTTTATAATTGCCGTAATTGCTGCAGATGGCTTATTTAAAAATATTGTGGCAGCCTTTAAAACGACTTTTGTTGATTTTATTGACGGTGCAAAAAAGTATTTCAAAACTTTTCTGGTACTGCTTGTAGTATCAACTTCTTTTCTTGCATACAGCGGAATTACTTTAAACTTTGTTCCGCATATTAAAAAAAGCAGAGATATTCTGAAATATCGTAAAATAAAATACAATCCGTACCGTGTCAGCGGTAATACTCTCGGCGCAAAAGACGGAACCGTAGTTATAGAGCTGTATTCAGACTATGTTTGTCCGTTATGTTATATACATAATATAATGCTGCATCAGGCTGCAAAGGAGTTTAATAATGTAAAAGTTGTTCACCATAATTACCCGTTTGACAGAGAGTGTAATCCAAATGTGAGTTATACAATGCATCCGAATGCATGTTTTATGTCCCGGGGAGCACTTGCTGCCGCAAAACAGGGAAATTATTGGGGAATGAGTTCTTTATTATACGAGAAACAACCTAAAAATTTGGAAGAAATGCTGAAGCTTTCAAAAGAATTGAATTTTGATAATGACAGGTTTATTCAGGATTTTAAATCACAGGAAATCACGGATGAATTAAATGCTGAATTAAAAAAAGGTGCGGAGTATGATATAGATGCAACTCCAACAATGTATATAAACGGTGATAAATGTGTTGGAGTAAAGCCGTATTACGAGTTGAGGAAGTTACTAATCAGCTATGGAGCAAAAACAAAATAATAAAATACTTTTACATGCATGCTGCGGAATATGTTCAGGGTATCCCATTTCTTTTTTGAAAGAGGCGGGATATTCTCCTGTTGTATATTTTTGTAATCCTAATCTTGATACCCGACAGGAGTTTGAAAGACGTTTAGAAGCTCAAAGAACTGTATGCGAACATTTCAAGGTTGAACTTATAGCAGATGAATATAATCACCGGGAATATCTTGACTATGTAAAAGGTTTGGAAAATGAGCCTGAGCGTGGTCTGCGCTGCGATAAATGTTTTGAGCTCCGGTTGAGTAAAGCTTCTCAAAAAGCAAAAGAACTGGGGATTGAACTATTTACGACTTCTCTTGTGATCAGTCCTCATAAGAATTTTCAGAAAATTTCTCAAATTGCGGAATCAATAGCTAAAGAATCCGGTGTTAGATATTTTGCTCAGGATTTTAAGAAAAAAGACGGATTTTTAAAAACAAACAATATTTCAAAAGAATTGAAAATATACAGACAAAATTATTGCGGATGCGAATTTGGAAGGAATAAACAGAATGGAATGTAAAAAAGAAGAAAATTTACAAGAATGTACGTGTTCTGCTACTACTTGTCAAAGAAGAGGCGTATGCTGTGATTGTGTGCGTTCACATAGAGAAAAAGGACAAATACCGGGATGTTTTTTCCCGAAAAGTGCAGAGCTTAAACACGACCGTTCAATAGAATATTTTGTTGAAGTTTACTCAAAAATACTTAATAGAAATTAATTAAAGGGTATGTATTTTTAAAATATTATGGTATTATATAAAAAGTAAATGAGAGGCTTTCTAAATGGGCTATAAAATATTATCAAAAAAAGAGCTTTGTCCGAATCAATACGAGATGGTTATTGAGGCGCCTTTTGTTGTAAGAAATGCAAAGGCCGGACAATTTATTATTTTCAGAGCTGAGGAAAACGGAGAGAGAGTCCCTCTTACTATTGCTGATATTGATAAAGAAAAGGGCGCTCTTACTATTGTTTTTATGGCAGTAGGTTATTCTACAAAGAAACTCGCAGCCCTGAATGAGGGTGATGAGCTTGTTGATATTGTAGGACCTCTCGGACAGCCAACTCATATAAAGAATTACGGAACGGTTGTCTGTCTGGCAGGCGGTTACGGGGCAGCTCCTTGTTATCTTATAGCCAAAGCCTTTAAAGATGCCGGAAATAAGGTGTATATGGTTATGGGTGCACGTACAAAGGAACTTATTTTCTGGGCAGATAAAATGAAAGATGCTTGTAATGAACTATTTATAACAACAGATGATGGCTCTATGGGTGAAAAAGGCTTTGTTACAGGAGTTCTGGAAAGAATTATTAAAACCGAGAAGGTCGATTATGCAATTGCTGTAGGTCCAATGCCAATGATGAGAGCCGTTGCTGATATGACTCGTGATACTGGTATTTATACTGAAGCAAGTATGAATCCGATTATGGTTGATGGTACAGGAATGTGCGGTGCCTGCCGTGTAACGGTTGGCGGTGAAACCAAGTTCGCTTGCGTGGACGGACCGGATTTCAATGCTCATCTTATAGATTTCGATGAAGTTATCAATCGAACCAGGATATATAAAGACCAGGAACAAAAACGCAATGAAAATTGCAATTTATTTAAAATGGCTGATAGAATATAGGAGATAATAAATAATGGCACCACAAGAAAAAACAATACCTTTATGCCCTCTTATGAGTGTAGGATCCCAGGTAGAAATAGTATGTATGCAGGAAAACTGTGCCTGGTATTTAAGGAATTACAAGATTTGTTCGGTGTACATGATGGCACACAATGCTATGCTTGATGTACAGGCAAAACAAGCTAAGGCAAGGCAAAGCCAGAATAACGGTTAAAAATATAAAAAGCCGGATTATATCCGGCTTTTTGTTTCACAAGTTGGGAGTTAATAATGAAAAATACAGTTGTAATAGGCGCACAATGGGGTGATGAAGGAAAAGCTAAAATAACAGATTTGCTCGCAGAACAGTCTGATTTGATAATTCGTTATCAGGGCGGTTGTAATGCGGGGCATACGGTTGTAGCACAGGGTGAAACCTATAAATTCCATTTAATTCCGTCAGGGATATTGTATCAGGGAAAGATATGCTTTATAGGTGCCGGAACTGTTATTCATCCAGATTCTTTTGAAAAGGAAATTACTACTCTGAAATCACAAGGGGTAAATCTTTCCGGTTTAAAGATTTCTCCACTTGCATCAATCACTCTTCCTTATCATATAGAAATTGACGGCTGGAGTGAAAATAATTCAGGTAAGGGTAAGATAGGAACCACAAAAAGAGGTATCGGACCGACATACTCGGATAAAGCTGCCAGATGTGTACTAAAGATACAGGATTTATATTCTTTTGAAGCTTTGAGTGAAAAACTTGATATGATTTTACCTCTTAAAAATAAAACTCTGGAAAAAGTATATGGAATAGAGCCGTATACAAAAGAATGCTTAACTTCATTATGCGAAAAGTATGCGGAATTATTCAAGCCGTATGTATGCTTTGAGTGGCAGGATATGCTAAGACGTTATAGTGATAAAACAATACTTTTTGAGGGTGCTCAGGGAGTTATGTTGGATGTTGATTACGGAACCTACCCGTTTGTAACCAGTTCAAATCCTATAGGCGGCGGGGCTGCAACCGGAAGCGGGTATGGTCCTTGTATGATACAAGAAGTTGTCGGTGTTTCAAAAGCATATGTTACAAGAGTCGGCGAAGGTCCTTTTGTAACAGAATTAACTGATGAAACAGGAAAGAAAATTCAAAATATCGGGCATGAATTTGGTGTTACAACGGGACGACCGAGAAGGTGCGGCTGGTTTGATGCCGTAATTATGAAATACGCTGTTCTTGTAGGCGGAATTACAAAAGTTGCTCTTACAAAAATTGATGTATTTGACACTTTTGATGAAATAAAGATTTGTGTTGCGTATAAAGATTGCAGGAATGATAAAGTTTATACTACTTATCCGACTGATGTCTTTATTCATAAATATTTAGAACCTGTTTATGAAACATTACCGGGATGGAAAACAACTCTCAGTGATATTAGAAAGTACGAGGATTTACCGGAAAACACTAAGAAATACATCTCAAAAGTGGAGGATTTAATAGGAGCACCGGTCGGTATAATAAGCGTCGGACCTGACAGGGAACAAACCATAATGATTGAATGATAATTATTATGTCTGGCTTGATTTTTGGAATAAATCAATTAAAATAGTTGTATGTTAAAGAAAAGTTTATTATGTTTGGCTTTGATTGCGGTTTTGCCTGTGTTTGCGGACTACCAGCCTCTTTCTGACGAACCTATTAACAGTCCGGAAGAGTTTGAGCAAATGCAAAATACTGAAGAGCAAAACTTGGATTCTCCGGAATTTGAATATCCGGTTTCGACGCCGGCAGAACCTGTTGAGGTGAAGCCGACTAAAAATTATGCTCAAATATATAACGATTTGCAGCCGGCGGATTTTTCTTATCTGCACGATATGGATCCGGATCAATATTATGATATAAAAGATGCAAGCTGGTCCCCGTATCCGCTGTTAAGGCTAAATTCCTATATTTATTTTAAAAATATTGCGATTGAACCCGGATATTACCTGCTTACTCCAAGAGAACATGAAGGAAAATGGTATCTTTTATTCAAGCAGAACGGGAAAGTGAACTATATTATTCCTGTATATGAACGGGACATAACTCCGGAATTTTTCTATGACGAACATATTCCGCAGCCAAGACTAACCTGGGCACAAAAGGTTCATACGGGAATCCTTGATTTTCTCGGTAATTTCAAAAGTACTAAGAGAAAAACTCCGATACAGTCATATATGGAAATAAATGATTTAGAGAATTTTTTTGTTTCAATTATTGTCTATTACGGTTCACATAAATATTACACAATCTTTAGAACAATAAGGTTGTAATAGCCTGTTTTTCTAAGTTTTGAATTCTTTGTTCAACAAGGTTTGTTTAGAATTATTAACAAACTTGAGTTTTTTTCTTCAATTTGTTACAATTCTTAATAAATCATGGCAAAAAAAGCAATTTTTCGGAGATTAAATACTTTATATATACATAAGAGATATTTAATCAAGAGAGGCTTAATTTTATGACAAATGAACAAAGAGCTAGATTTACGGTTATTACTAATACGGAGCTGTCACGAGCGCCCGAAAAAGAACGAACCAGAGGTTATCATACCAATCCTTTCTATGAGAAACTTGTAAAATTTGCCAACGAAGAACGTAGACGATTTACGGTCGAGGACTTGTTGCGATAAATGTATCAAATAAAAAACAGGATATATCCGGATTTTGATAAGACTCAAAAAAGCGGGGTCTGTAACTATCTGAGAGCTCTTGTTAAACAGAATTTAAACCTTAGTTATTCGGAAATTTTGAATAAGTTTGTAGATGATGAAAAATATTATCTGGAACTTAACACTTCAAGATTTCCGTTTTTGGCTGATTTTATTGATAGTAAAGAATTTTTAAAAGACACTGAAGATTATATAAAAGAGTGTATAAAATATTATGAATATAAAGAAAGACAGCGACCTATTATTGAGGCTAACAAAGCTTTTGAAAAAAAGAAACGTAAATTCTTGCAAGAAGTAAAGATGTCAAAAGAAAAACCGACTAAAAAGCAGCTTTATTATTATGACAGGTTGTGTAAAAAATATTCTATAGAGAAAAAGAAGGTGGAAGAATTATCCAGGCTGGATTTAAGAGATGAAATAGAGAGAATACTTAATGAACATTCAGACGATTACAAAAATATTGATTGATGCCGGTATAGAAGAGAACGAAGCAAAAAAAGAGATAAAAATGCTGCTTGAACATTTTTCTAATTATACTGAATTGGATAGGGCAAAGGGAATTGTTCTGCCTGAGGACGAGCTGCTCAAACTTGAACAAAAGGCAAAACTCCGTGCTGAAACAAGGCTGCCGGTTCAGTATATTATAGGGGAAGCCTATTTTATGGGTGAATTTTTTAAAGTATCACCTGCTGTTTTAATTCCGAGAGATGAAACCGAAATTCTTGTAAGAGAAGCACTTAGAATTATTAAAGAAAATGATTTTAAGGCTGTACTTGATATAGGAACAGGTTCGGGGTGCATAGCGTGTACGATTGCGAAACAAACTAATGCAGTTGTTCTGGGAGTTGATATTTCGTCGGATGCTTTAAGGATTGCACTGGATAATGTAACAAAATTGGGAATAAATAATAGAGCTGTATTTAGAAAATCGGATTTATATGAAAAGGTAAGGAATGACGAAAAATTTGATGTTATAATATCAAATCCTCCGTACATTCCTTTCGGAACATTTGTAGAGCCTGAAATTATGCATGAACCAAAGGAAGCTTTGTTTTGCGGAGAAAACGGGTTAAAATTCTATCGTGAAATTATAGAGCAGTCACCTGAGTATTTGAATAATGGCGGATATTTGATGTTTGAGCTAGGATTAGGTGAGTCTGATACAGTTTGCGCAATGATGGAAAAAGATTTTAGTGAAATATCTATAATTAAAGATTTAGCAGGCATTGAGAGAGTTATAAGCGGTAGAATCAGATAAAAGGCAGTTACTATTATATTGTATCGATATAACAGATAGAAATCTCAATAATAAGAATAATTTTTCTACTTGCAAAAATAAAGAAATTCTATTAAGATATATGTATTAATATTAAGAAATAAAAAATTTTGTAAAAGAATATAAACTAACTAAAGGTGGTAGCATGGCTGAAAATGAAGAATTACAGGAGATGGGCGAAGGTGAAACCCGCCAGAAGATTTTGGTTGCTGATGATGAAGCAAGTATAAGAAGAATCTTAGAAACTCGTCTTAAAATGGTTGGATACGATGTAGTTGTAGCAGAAGACGGCGAAGAAGCTGTTGAAGTTTTCAACAAAACAAATCCTGACTTAGTTGTTCTGGATGTTATGATGCCAAAAATGGACGGTTATGGTGTAACAAGAGAAATAAGAAGAACTTCAGATGTCCCGATTATTATATTAACAGCTCTGGGAGATGTTTCAGAAAGAATTACAGGATTGGAGTTAGGTGCTGATGATTATGTAATTAAACCTTTCAGCCCTAAAGAATTAGAAGCAAGAGTTAAGGCTGTATTAAGAAGAACGATAAGTAAGGATGTAATTATCCCGACTTCATCTTCAAGCGGAGCTCCTGCCGCTAATGGAAAAAATTCTAAGAATATTATAACAACAGGCTGTATAAAAATTGATACGGCAAGACGTCAGGTATTCAGAAAGAATGAAAGAATCAGATTAACAGGAATGGAATTCAGCTTGTTAGAATTATTAGTAAACAATTCAGGACAGGCATATTCGAGAAATGAAATTTTGCAGCATGTATGGTCATATCCTGCAGATCATAGAATTGATACAAGGGTAGTAGATGTACATATTTCAAGATTACGTTCAAAATTGGAAACAGACCCGACGAATCCGGAATTAATATTAACAGCTCGTGGAATCGGATATATGTTCCAGAGAATAAATTAATAAAAATATTTGCAAAGAGGCGGGATGCAACTTGTATCCCGCCTCTTGCTTTATAATATTTATTTGATATACTAAATCTTGTCGGAATATATGGCGCCTGTCGTCAAGCGGTTAAGACCTCGGATTGTGGTTCCGATATGCATGGGTTCGAATCCCATCAGGCGCCCCATTTTTAAGAGCTCCCGAAAGGGAGTTTTTTAATGCGCATGATGAGGATGAGAACCCATCAAGGCGCAGCCTTTAAAAGGGTTCGTAAGGAATCTTTTTTGATTTTATAATACGGTAGCATAAAGTTTTAGAAGAGTTTCTTCTAGAATTTTATCTGGAAAAAATTTGGCTTTTAATCTCTTCCAAATCGTTAATAACTTTTTCTTTTAGATTAGCGGTTATTCTTCGATAGATGTTTTCTAATGCAGCTAAGAAGTTTGAATCAGTTTTAGGGTCTATTTTGTGGAGTTCATCTATTTCATTTTGTATCCAGGGAATTTCGTCAGAATCTATCTGTTGAAATCTAACATCGTTAAGTTCGACTAAAGGTTTCTTGATTCCAGCTTGTTTTGCAAGAGCTGCGATTTGAAGTTTAGTACCGTTTCCGTGAAAAATCTGTTCAATTTTATTAGGTTCAAGGTTGTAATCCCAGTTAGAATTACCAATTTCACTTAGGCTGGAATTGATTGTTAATATTGCATTCCCGTCCCGGTATTCATTAAATTCCAGGAACCTTATTTTCCCGTCATTTAAAATAGCATTCAGATTTTTGGCAAAAAGTTTTCCTTCAAGCCGGCTTGCTTTTTCGTTATATTTAAGATTGCTTATAGTTGTTTCCAGCGTTTTTCTCAAAACAGGGGTCGGTTGGATAATAGATTTAAAGGTCAGTCTGCTATGGACAGAACTATTATTAATTGGTTGAATCATCATAGACTTACTCCTTAAATTTTAAGTATAGTCAAAATATCATTATCATTAACAGCCTTAAGTGCTGGATTAAGCGATATCGCTTTTTTATAATCATCTACAAAACCGTCATCATTTAAATCTCTTTTAATGGCAGCTCTATAATAGTACGCTTCTGCATAATTCGGATTATGTTGAATTGCCATATTGAAATCAGCTAACGCACTTTCTCTGTTTTGCAGGATATACTTTTGCAAAGCTCTAATATAATAACATTCTGCAAGTTGAGGGTTCGCAACCGGTTTGACATTAATTTCAGGAGTTTTAGCAGCAGATGCCGGAGTCGTTTTATGAACAGTATTAACCATATTTGAACTATTTGCAGCGGATGCAATTTTTACATTGGTTTGAGTTGTTGGTTTAGGTTCAACTTTCATAACGGTTGCTTTAACAGGAGCAGCGGAATTGTTGACGTTATATTGAGCGAGTTTAACTCTGGCCTGCTGTTCTTTTCTCGGGATTCTAAGTTCCTTATTTAATTCAGGCGTAGTAGTTTTGTAAGCAATAGGTGTTGCAGGCTGTATCATAGGTTTCTGGTTTGATGCAATCTCGTTTTCTATTTGTATTTCTTGTACAAGGAACGGGTTATTGTCAGCTATTGCAATTGCGGAGGTAAAATCCTCTTCGGCTCCTTCACTATCAAAATAACGTTTTTTTAGACGCCCTCTGTTTGCGTAGGCGGTTATGTCTTCCGGATCAAGTTTAATAGCGATAGAAAAGTCGCTTAAAGCTCCGACATTAAAGTTAAGCTTTCTTTTAACAACTCCTCTGTTATTAAAAGACGCAGAATCTTTCGGGTTCAGCTGGATTGCTGAATTGTAATCCTCAAGAGCCTCTTCGTCCTTGTTGGTTTTTGTCATTAAGTTTCCTCTGTTATAATAAGCATCAGCATAATCCGGGTTAATTTCAATAGCTCTGTTATAAGCAGAAAGGGATTCATCATTTCTTCCCAACTCAGATAAAGCTACGCCTCTGTTATTGTATGCAAATGCGTAATTAGGGTCAATTTTAAGCGCTTCATCATAGTTTTTTAAGGCTTCTTCTCGCTTATTAATTATATGATATAAATACCCTCTGTTAAGGAAGTATTCTTTATTATTTGGCTGAATAGAAATTAATTTGTCATAATCCTTTATTGCAGAATCAACATCTCCGATTAAAAATTCTAAATAGGCTCTGTTATAAAGAGCATTCGTATTTTTACTGTCTGTTTCTAATACTGCATTATATTTTGAAATAGCTTTCAAAACAGAGTCTTTATCAATTTCTGCTGCAAAAACAGCGGTTGATAAAACGATTAAAAAGATTGCAATAATCAGGTTTTTAACCCGTTTTTTCATACTGTATCCCTTGTTAAATGTGATATGTGTAAGTATATTAGCATAAACAAGAATAATAAAAAGCTAATTATAAAGATTTATTAATTTATATGCAAAAGAAAAAACCTGATTCGTTGAACCAGGCGCTAAGATAAGTAAGTTTGGGGAATTAAATAGTTAAGTAAGTTAAGTAAGATTGGATTTGTAATATTTGTTTGGGGTAAGTTTATTTTACCCCGAGGAATTACCTCTTTGCTCTCGAAATAAATGTAACTCTTGATTTTAAATCCATGGCGAAAAGCTGCATTTCATCCATCAATATGTAGGATTTATCTTCTGCCGGATTTTCATCTATATAAAACTCTTTAGAGATTCTTGTTGCCATAGCGTTAATATCATAGCTTTGTAGTAATGCCATCTTAAGCCTCTCTTAAATTGTTACGTCTTACATATATATAAAGTATATAAAATTTTTCAAATTTCACAAAGGGGAATCTTTGTTACATATCTTTACATAACCAAAATGTATAAAATTTACCTGCTTCGTAAAACCCTCTATTCATACACTTTTTGCGTAATTATGTAAATATTTGTAAATAATTATTCAAATTTATTAAAGTTTTTAGAAAAAATGCCGATATACATTATATATCATATAAGAGGTGTGTCATGTCTAATTTCACAGTCAACGGAGTATATTCTTATACGAGTTCAAATATTTACTCATACCTTGGAAGAATTCCTGCAAGTTCTATCAAGTTAGAGAGGGCATTTGACGAATTTAACATTACTCCGACCGGTTCAATCGATGATTTGAAAAAATTAGAAAAGGCAATGTACACGGAGTATTCTGAGCAGGTTCAGGAGCAGATAGAAAACCAGAACAATGAAAAGGTTGTACCTTGGGCTAGCCTTTGTGCTCAGATTGGCGTCCGCGCTACCGGTGATTATGAAAAGGATTACGCTGCTTTTAACAATGCAATTAATCTGTTAAGCCAGAGTGCAATTGACGGTCAGGCTATGGCATATTTTGCAGGTGTAAAAAGCGAAGCATCCAGAGTATTTCAGGAAGCCTCCGGTGATCCTCCGCCTACAATGACATTCAAACATTATCAAGCTCAAATCTTGGGTTGATAGTGTTAAAAACTTTCAGAACTTCTCTTGTGCTATAATTAGCGTAGGAGAAGTTTTTTTATGAACATACTGGTAACGGGTGCAACACGAGGAATCGGTAAAGCTATCTGCAGAGCACTGGACGGAAATATATATGCGGCTGGAAGAAATGAGAACCTTTTAAAAGCGTTCCAAAATTATTGTATAGCAGATTTATCGACTCCGGAGGGGATAGAAAAGCTCGGAGCTTACATAGAAGATAACAAAATTGATGTGCTGGTTAATAATGCAGGTGAGTACAACTATTCTGCTGCTGAAAATCTGGTATTACCGGATATTGAGCGATTAATACGGGTTAATCTGGAAGCTCCTTTATATTTAATATCAAAAGCTGTTCCATATATGAAAACGCAAGGATTCGGACGGATTGTTAATATCGGTTCAATAAGCGGCGTGATGGGGGAAGCGGGGGCAAGTATTTATTCTGCTTCAAAATCCGGGCTAATCGGGATGACTAAAGCTCTTGCTCTTGAGCTTGCAGAATTTGGTATAACAGTAAATACTGTCAATCCGGGCTGGGTTGATACGGAGATGGGAAATTCTTCAATAGAGGATGAAGGGTTTACAAAAGAAGAAGTGCTGGATTGTATTCCGCAAAAAAGGTTTGTTTCTCCGTCTGAGGTTGCCGGCATGGTGAAATATTTAGTTTCAGAGGACGCAAAAGGGGTCACGGGGCAGTCAATAAACCTTTGTGCAGGATTAAGTGTAGGATGTTGAGGATAAATATGTATACAAAAGATGAGCTTTTAAACTTATATAATCAAAATTTAGATGATTTGCTGAACTTATCAAAAAAATATCTTAAGCCGGAAGTGGAATTCTGTTCGATAATTAATGCAAGATCCGGAAAGTGCTCCCAAAACTGCAAATATTGCGCTCAGAGTTCTCATTATAATACTGATATTGAAACCTATCCGCTTATGGATGTGGAAACTGTAGTTCATGCGGCAAAAGACAGTGTTAAAAACGGAGCGGACAGGGTTGCGATAGTGACTTCCGGCAAAACTCCGGATGAGAGCGACTTTGATAAAATGCTTGAGATGATAAAAGCTTTAAACAGTGAAGGGATAAAAAGCTGTGCAAGTATAGGTATTTTAAATGATGAACAGACAAAAAGACTCGCAGAAGCAGGACTTGTAAGATTCCATCACAATATAAACACCTGCAAGTCTTATCACCCTGAAATTTGTACAACCCATACTTATCAGGACAGAATAAATACCGTTAATCTGGTAAAAAAATACGGTATGGAGCTGTGCTGCGGAGTAATTATCGGTATGGGAGAATCTGTTGAACAGAGAGTTGAAATGGCTCTTGAACTCAGTCAAATCAATCCGGACAGTATCCCTGTGAATATATTAACCCCTATAAAAAACACTCCGTTTGAAAGCTATTGGGATAAAATTGATGAAGAGAATATTTTAAGAACTCTTGCTATATTTAAAATAGCTTGCCCTGAGGCTTCAATCAGGATAGCCGGAGGGAAAAAGGCGAGGTTATCGGAAGAAACTTTAGAAAAGGCTTTCAAATACTGTGCAGATTCGACAATTGTCGGAAATTATCTGACAACAACAGGATTTAGCCCTGAAGAAGATGAAAAATTAATCGAAAAAATCGGAAGGAAGCTAATCAAGGTTTAAGAATGTCTAAGAAAGTTTCATTAATAAAACTGTTTCTTATATTTACTAAAATAGGCGCAATACTTTTAGGCGGTGGCTATGTAATCCTTCCTATAATGACAAGTGAGTTTGTTGATAAAAGAAAGCTTGTAGAACATGATGATGTTATAGACTATTTTGCGCTTGCGCAGTCTTTACCGGGGATTATAGCCGCTAATATGTCAATGTTTATAGGATATAAGCTCCGTGGCAAATGGGGCGCCGTTATTGCAATGGTTGGAGTAACTTTCGTGCCGTTCTGGTGTATTGTCCTTTTAGCATCAATAATTTCATCTCTTGTCAATAATTCATACGTACTGGGCGCATTATGGGGCGTCGGGATTTCCGTAATTGCACTTATTATGCTCACTGTAAGAGAGATGTAAAAAAAATCTGTCAGAAACGGTTTCTTTTATACGATTTTTATACTGACTTTAGCAACTCTTCTTGTATTCAAACTTTCTCCGATACAGACAATTCTTTTATTCACATTTTTAGGGGTTGCTTATAAAAGAATTCGGGAGGGCAAAAAGATATGATACTTGTTCATCTTTTTGTTGAATTCTTTAAAATCGGTATGTTCTCCTTCGGGGGCGGGTATGCGACAATACCGTTTCTTTACCACATATCGCAGGTTTATAACTGGTATTCAATAGACGAACTTACCCAGATGGTTGCTGTAGCATCAATTACACCGGGACCTGTCGGGATAAATGTTGCAACATATGCAGGCTTAAAGAGTGCGGGGCTTTTGGGTTCAGCCCTTGCAACTGTTGCGGAAATGCTTCCGTCATTGTTTCTGGTAATAATTGTTTCAAAGCTGCTGAAAAAATTCAGTGATAATTTTTATGTAAAGTCAATAATAGAAACCTTAAAACCAGTTAGCTGCGCTCTTTTGACTTCAGTAGCAATCGGACTTTTAAAACCTGAAATAAAAGATATTAAAGGGATGATTCTTCTGGCTTTCTTACTTCTGCTAAGTTGGAAATCAAAGAAAGATCCGTTATTTTATATCCTTATAGCAGCAGTTATCGGGGTTGGACTTGTATATTTCAAATTCCTTCCAGTTTAGTCAACCGAGAAGATGTCTTTCAAATCTTCCATAGTGAGAGATTTGGTAATATTTCTGTCGATAGAAACTACGCTGTCAACAAGGTCACGTTTTCTGCCTTTGATTTTCTGGATTTTTTCTTCAACCGTATTTTTAGTAATAAGTCTATAAACAAATACCTTTTTGGTTTGTCCGATACGGTAAGCTCTGTCAGTAGCTTGATCTTCAACAGCAGGGTTCCACCAAGGGTCGTAATGGATAACGTAATCCGCTCCTGTGAGGTTCAGACCTGTACCTCCGGCTTTTAAACTTACTAAGAATATCGGGATATTCGGGTTGTTATTAAAGTTTTCAACCGCTTTTTGTCTGTCTTTTGTCTTACCTGTCAGGTATTCATAAGGTATATCTTCTCTTTCAAGCCAACCTTTAATAATATCAAGCATATCTACAAACTGGCTGAACAGAAGTACTCTATGTCCTTCCTGTATAATTTGTTCCAGCATACCTTTCAGGTATTCAAACTTACCGGATTTTATGATACCTTTAACATTTTCTTTGTCATAAAGCTTAGGATGACAGCAGATTTGACGCAGTCTAAGAAGTGCCGAGAAGATAGACATCCTGCTCTTTTCAAGCCCGTTAAGCTCAATACTTTTAAAGAGTTCTTCTTTTGTGCTGTCAAGAACTTCAAGGTAGAAATCTCTTTGCTCATCCGTAAGTTCACAGTATGCCATATTTTCAACTTTATCAGGCAGGTCTTTTGCAACATCTCGTTTCATACGTCTTAAGATGAACGGGAAGATTTGGAGTTTCAAACGTTTTTCAACGGTCTTATCCTGTCTTTCCATAATCGGTGTAACGTATCTGTAATTAAATTCCGCAATATTAAACAAGAATCCCGGCATTAAAAAGTCAAACACTGACCAGAGTTCTTCCAGCTTGTTTTCAATCGGTGTGCCGGAAAGAGCAAGTTTATGGTCGGATTCAAGAGTCTTAACCGCCTGAGCTGTTTGAGAGATGGCGTTTTTAATATTCTGAGATTCATCTAAGATTACATATCTGAACTTATATTTTTTTAGCTTTGCAATATCTCTTCTAACCAGAGCATAACTTGTAATAACAATATCGTATTCAGGAATCTTTTTGAATAAATCTTTTCTGTCGGCACCGGATATTTTTAAGCAGCTCAAATCCGGAGTAAACTTCTGAATTTCAGCTTCCCAGTTAAACACAACCGTAGTCGGTGCAATAACAAGAGTAGGCTGAGGGCCGTCAACTTCCTTAGCTTTTTGTAAAAGGCTGAGAGCCTGCAGAGTTTTTCCTAACCCCATATCATCAGCAAGGATTCCGTTTAAACCATATTGATACAAGAACCATAACCAGTGGAAACCTTTGACTTGATATTCACGGAACTCTGCGTTAACCCCTTTTGGAAGTTCGACACCTTCTGATGTTGTTGAGAATGTAGAGATTTGTTCCCAGAATTTTTGGAACTTGTCGCTCATTACAAGTTCAAATCCCTGATTCTGGAGTTCTGAAATTAAGCCTACACGGTAAGTTTTAACCAAAAACTTATTTTCGTTATTTCTGTATGCATCAAAAGAGTTAAACGAACGCATTATTTGATAAATATTCTGCGCCGGATATTCAACAAAGCCCAAACTCCGTACACGTGCGTATTTTTCGCCATTTTGAATGGTTTCATAAATATCATCAAAGTTAATAACTTCTTCTCCTACCTGACCGTAAATCTGAATTTCCATACTGTCGATTGACTCTTCGGAGAAGTCAATTTTAGCACACATCTTAAACGGCTCGGGAATAAGTTTAAAGAATGACATATCATCACGTTCTTCAAACTTCCAGCCTTCGCCTGCCTGCTGGATATAGTAGTTATAAAAATCTATTGCATTCTCTTTTTCAAGAGCCAGATTGTTTGTCTGCATCGGAACAAATTTGCAGGCAAGAAGCATGTTATATGCCAGCTGTTCATGCTGATAATCTCTTTTTATCCAGTATACTAAATCTTCTTCCTGACTTTTGACCGAAATATACGGTGATTTGTCATTGCTCTTGGAATACGGTACTCTTACTCCCGAGTAATCAAACTCAAGAGAAGCTTTGAGCGACTGGTCATAATCAATTCCCAGTGTAACTATATTAACAGGCGGTTTATGCTCCATTAAAAGCTTTGAGATGTTTTCAGCAATTGTAACATTCATAATCTCACGCAGGTGCGGAAGTTCTTCATACACAAATTTACCCCCGTCAGCATCCTTAAGGTCGGTAAACGTGGATTTGATAATATTTTGCGGAAGTTCATTCATTGCAATATTAATCGGGAAAATAATATTTTTATACCTTCCCCACTTAATCTGCCTTGAAAAATACTTAACCTCTTCAAACGGATAAGTTTCATCTTTATCAGGTCTTGTCCAGAATAACTCAAGTACAATATTAGTTCCTCCGTTAACAGAGGTTGTCGAAACATCAAGGTTTAAGCTCCATTCCTGATTGGTAAAACGAATTCTTTCTTTTGTTTTTTCATCCAGAACTTCATCCAATTCTGCCATCAGAGGAAATACCGGCGCAAATTTTGTTATCGGAATATCATACCAGCCGGCTTTTTTATCCTGCTTGGAAATTTTTAATAAAGTCTGGAATAGAGCTAATTCAGCTTTTTGAGAAGAATTAAGCTCGAAATCCGGATTATCTCTTTGTATATCAATTAAAGCTCTTAAAATTGTTTCCAGTGAACGTACAATCTTGTTTGTGGAACGATCTCTGACCAGTATTGAGAAAAAGTTCTGGCGGCGTTTCGGGTTAAAATGAAAAATATAATTACCCTTAGGAGTTTCGGTCAATTCGTTGCTTATATCTGATAAATCCGGCTCAACTCCGTATTTTTCATAGAGCCATTTTTCGTAAGCTCCGTCTTCAATAGCCTTGAGTGCAATAGCGACAGAATGCTTGCACCATTCTTCTTTTAAAGGGCAATTGCAGCGGGCTTCCACCTTATTTTTTTTGAAAATCAGGTCTGTAACATAAAAATCCTGATAGTTACCCTTGACCTTACCTTTATAGAAGTTTTTTTCAGGGTATGATTCAAGTATCATATCCTTTTGGTAATACTCATATCCCCTGCGCCAGCTGCCGGGGGTTGCATTGTGTTTTAAAAAGTCGTAATTAAATTTAAATTCACTCATTTACGTGAAAAGACATCCTCGGGTTAGTCAATAATACCAAAAAGGCAGGAATAAAAGTATTCAAAACTCCAACTTCTAGTAAGATTCCATACCTTGTCTATATTATTGCATAGTTTCTTAATAATTGCAAGGGGAGAGAGTAAATCTGGTATAAGTGATTGGTGACTAGTGACTGGGTGACTAAGAAATTGTCCCCTCCCCTGATTGGGGAGGGTTAGGGTGGGGGGCGGTTAATGGGTAGTGACTAGTGACTGAGTGACTAAGAAATTGTCCCCTCCCCTGATTGGGGAGGGTTAGGGTGGGGGGCGGTTAATGGATAGTGACTAGGTGATTGAGTGATTGAGTGATTAAGTGAATAAGAGGAAATAAACTAACCTGTCATCCTGAAAGGGGTAAATATAGTGTGGAGTTTAGACGTCATACTATTCCGCTTATTGTAAAATAAATTCAGCATGCCAAAATCATTTATCATGGACAGTTGTGCAATCAACCGGGTAATGTATTAAAAAAATACCTTCCTTAACAAAAGTTAACAATTTCATCTAAACATACGATAACTATTTGTTATAAAAAAGTTAAAATAAATTGTGTCATGTTTTGGGACAGTGGGATGGAACACGATTTAGATTTTTCTTCTTACAACAAAATAAAAAGAGCTACTAACGAAGAGTTAGCTGAAATGTGGTCTCAATATTTTGCCGATAAGAGCAATAAAGCATTGAGAGATGAGCTGATTCTTCAATATATTTATCTTACAAGATATGTTGTAGGAAGAGTTAAGGTCGCTCTTCCGCCTACATTTTCGTATGAAGATATTTCAAGCTACGGTGTTGAAGGTCTAATTGACGCCGTTGAAAAATATACTCCAAAGATGGGGGCAAGGTTTGAAACGTATGCCCTTGTCAGAATCAGAGGTAATATTATTGATAAAGTCCGCTCTCAGGATTTCCTCCCGAGAAGCGTTAGACGTAAAATCAGAGATGTGAAACAAGCTCAAGATGAATTGAAAAAACAATTCGGACGTTCTGCTACAAATACCGAAATAGCAAATTATCTTGGTATTGAAAAAGAAAAAGTAGAACAGCTTCTGGCAGACGATACGAGTATAACCTCTATTTATGATAAAAAAGGCTCGCAAGACGGCGATATAGAAATTATTGACACAATCGAAGATTCCCACACCCTTGCCCCGCATGAACAACTGGAAGAAAAGGATGTTAAAAAAGAGTTAGAAATGGCACTAAAAAGATTACCGGAACGTGAAAGAACCATAATGGTTCTCTATTACCACGAAAATATGACGCTTAAAGAAATCGGGGATGCTATAAATATTTCAGAATCCCGTGTATCGCAGCTCCACGCTCAGGCTATTATGAAGCTTAAGAACCTGTTGAGTGAAAACCGTTCGGAAAGATTGAAAAGAAGTATAGTATAGAGAGATGTTTTTTATCATCGAATTACTTTTCTCCAGTCATACTAAGACTTTAGCCGAAGAAGCGTACTGTATGAGAAGTTTCCAATCTTAGTTTTTGCGATACTTCGCTTCGCTCACTATGACTGGGGGCTCAGCCAATGAATTTTAATCGGCACCCATCCTAACCTTCCCTCGTCAGGGAAGGAACCTGGTGCCCTCCCTTGATGAGGGAGGGCAGGGGTGGGTGATAACTAGACAATATTAAACTCTTTTTGTAGAGCTTGATAAACACCATCAATACTGGTATCAATTTCATGATTCCAAAATCTAATAACTTTATATCCTTTAGAATTTAAAAATATACTTCTTGTTTTATCATACTCTATTTCTTCCGGTTGATTATGCTGTCCCCCATCTATTTCAATTATTATTTTCTTTTCCCTGCAAATAAAGTCAACAATATAAGGTGCAATGGGATATTGTCTTAAGAATTTGTAGCCATAAAATTGTCTATTCCTAAGAATATTCCATAATTTACGTTCCTGTACTGTTGGATTTTTTCGTAGTTTTCTGGCTAGAGATTTAAAATTATCCATAAATCTATTCTATCATAAAACTAGCACCCATCCTAACCTTCCCTCGTCAGGGAAGGAACTGACTCACTACTCTGTATAACAGAGGTGCAGCGGGTTCGGCATCTGCCGAACCCGCCCATAAATCCTTATCTGCCTTCAATCTTCCGGATTAATTCATTCATCAAATCATCAATCCGTTCTGCCGTTTTATCACCGTAGTCCCAATAGGTATCTGTTTGAGAATCAATAAGGTTTTTTAATTCAATATACGTTTCATCATTTTCAAGTCCCTTATCAGCAGCAAGAGCAAGGAGTGTATTCGGGATAACATTCATTTCCGCTTGAGTCGGCCCCCATTCATTATCTATATAGCTGATAATATTTTCGGCGTAAGGTTTGTTATTGAAGGTTGTAATAATACCTATGATATTATCTATTGTGAAGTAGCCTTCCTCTTTCAGTTTATCTCTTACTGAACCGTGACCGAGTCCGGCAACATCTTCATAGATTTCATGCCCCTTATTATATCCGTCTCGAGATATAGCCCTGAACATCTTACTGTGTTCATTTCCTTGAGTATCTTTTATGCTGATTGACCTATAGAGAGTTTCAGATTCAGGATCTATTTCAACAATATTATTTCCAAGATCTTTCATCCAGCCATGCTCAAAAGCTTTGTTTATTATATCTAAACCTCGTTCTTGGTGCTTAAAGAAATCCTCAAACATCCTATTTCTGGCACCCTGACTGATTCCGCTTGCATCAATTTCCAATAGTGCTTCAAATGGTATTGTACCGGAATCACTCATCTCGGTGAGTATTTCTTCTATAAACTCAGTATCACCGGCATTTTCTTTCACTAATTCATCTAATTTAGCACGGACAACGCTTTTATCTTCTATATGCTTAGCTATTTGATTAAGCCTATAGATATCTCCTGCACCCAGAGATTTCAGTATTGTATCAAAGACTTTCCTTGCCTCCCCTTCGTCGCATTTTTCAGGAAGAAGAGCTATCAGTTTGTAAGTTGTTATACCGTCCGGCAGATTATCTTTTAACTCCCAGGTATCATCATTAACTTTAATATAGTCTTTGATTAGAGAGAGTCCCTTTTCGTCGCTTATTATACTGTCATCGTGAAATTTTCTAACAAGAAGTTCTCTTATTTCATAATTCTCAGGGAATTTTTCAAGTATTTTGTCATTAGGTATGTCTGATGGGTGCGCAACTTTATTTTTAATAAAGTCAACTACTTCTTCTTCACTCATACCATCAATAAATTGCGCAAAGTGTGGTACTAGCGTAGCACATGCTGCCCTCCATTCAATAGCCTCAGAATATTCATTTTTACCCATATCTTCGAGCTTGATTGATTTAACAAGAGCTTCGCTCATTTCTTCTGTTGCGTATGTAGCTAACTCATCCATCTCTTCATAGGTTGGGCGTCTGGATGGTTCAAATTTGTATGTTTTTGTACCGTCTTCCGCTGTTGTGACAGTGAAGAATGAATCAAGTATCTCGGTTTTTATTGCATTTTTTTCTTCATCAGGCAAGCCGGATCCATCTATTCTGACGAATATCTCGTTAAGATATATTGCATTATCAAGGTTACCTTTGTCTGCGAGGAAGAGTTCTTTTGCCTTTTCAGCAGCCTTCTTATAAAGCTCGGCTTCATACTCATCTATGACATCAAGTTGGCTCAATGTATAAAGATCAGAGTTATTAATAAGAGTTTCTATATCTTCCTTAGAAGCGTTGTAGAAGTCTGTATTAAGGGCAAGGAGTCTTTGCAACATTTTATCCGTTGTATTTACATACTCTTTAAACAGTGCAGCTTTCTTTTCATCTGTATCAGCAGCTTTCTCTTTCTCTGCAAATTCATCTAACAGCTCTTTAGAAGTTGCCTCTACCATAGGATCAGATGCCCAATAATAAACATCTCCGTTTGTATCAAAATTCATATATTTTTCAACAATGCCTTTTTCAGGGTCTGCTTCGATATGGAATCCGTTTGCATCTTCTGATTTTTGGAAAGTATCTTTCAATGAGTGTTCCGTATCAGATAATCTTTCCCCGCGGAGTTCTTTATCTCTGATAGCTTTGTACATATCAGCCGCAGTTTTGAATGAGGTTTCATCTTTTTCAAATAATGTGCTGTCATACTCTCCGTCTTTCAGCATAAGTTTTTCAACCACTTCCGGATCTCCCGTTTTTAGGAGATCGAGAACAAACGCCTTGAACTTGTCGGAAGTTTGGTCAACCAGATCAGGGTTCTTAAGCTGGTCTATAACATTTAGAATAACTTCTTCTGTCGGCTGCATAGTCACTTGATTTTTTAGCTTATCAAGATTTAAATCTTTTCTTTTGCTTTGAACATCCGGAGCTTCTTCGCCTTCAGGTTTTCCAGCAGCCAGATTAGCTTCAAATTCTTTCTTTAAGGATTTTATACCCTCCAGATTGTCAGCATAAATCGTTGCACCGCCGACTTCTGCGGAGTACATTTCTTTTGTAACGGCAGAATCGCCTTCGCCTTCTGTTTTTGTATATTTGGTAATACCGTCTGCGCCGTCAACAGATGAGGTTGTCCAGCCATCTGAATCAAAGCTCTCTGCAATATTAACAGAGCTTTCGCCGACAGCATCTTTTGCAGCGTTGCTTTCAGGATTAAATTCTGCAGGCGGTTCGGTTCCGGCGGGCGGCTCAGTTCCTGCAGGCGGCTCTGTTCCTGCAGGCGGTTCGGTTCCGGCAGGCGGTTCGGTTCCTGCAGGCGGCTCAGTTCCAGCAGGCGGTTCTGTTCCAGCAGGCGGTTCGGTTCCAGCAGGCGGTTCGGTTCCAGCAGGCGGCTCAGTTCCTGCAGGCGGTTCGGTTCCGGCAGGGGGCTCAGTTCCTGCAGGCGGCTCTGTTCCTGCAGGCGGTTCGGTTCCGGCTGCCTTAGGCAGTTTGATTTCCTGACCTATAAGGATATGGTTAACATCTTTTATATTATTAATAAGTGCTATTTCTGCAATTCTATCATTAATCTGTTTAAAGTTAGGCTTTTCAATTCCTTCCTGCTTTAAGGTTTTGACCGCAATTTTATATAAATTATCCCCTTTCACAGCTTTATATGTTTCTGTATATTTAGCGGTCAATTCATCTTTCTTTGTTCCCAGTTTTTTTACGGTTGTCTGAATTGCCTGATTGAAGGCTCGTTGAGAAGTTTTACCGTCATCAGAAAGAGGTTCTTCTGTAGCAGGAGTCTCTTCACCTGCAGGCTCTTCTCTTAACTCACCGTCTTTAACCGTGCTTTCAGGTTCTGCTACTTCTTTCGGAACAACAGCGTCCGGAGTTTCTTCTTCTATTTTTACTTCAGGAGGCTCTGTATTGCTGAGTAGTTTCATAACCGCAGCAACAGGGTTTCTGCCGGATTCTCTCTTTAATTCTTTAAATTCTTTTACAAGTTCTTTTATTTTTCCTTCATCAATATCTTCTCCGAGTTTTTGGGAGAGTTTATCTAAATATTCCAGCTCGGTTCCGCTTGTAACTTTATTGTCATTTTTGCCCAGCTTATCGATTGCTTCAAAAATCGGAGCCAGCCCCAATCCGTGAAGTCTTTTGTCCTTCAGAATCTCTCTGTACATATCCCCTTCTTTGATTACCAGATCTTTTTTGAATGAAAATTTTACATCTTTAAATTCATCAGCCATTGTTTCACTCCTTCTATTATAAATTTGCATACAATTATTCTATAGTTTTCTATGGTTAACGGCATTATTTAGGAAATCTTTAATAAATTCACAATAATTGTTACAAAAATTAATAATAGCGGTATGTAATTAGCAGGAACCAGCTGCCTGCCCCACCTTTTTACCCGTTTTTCCCCCTTCTACCCCCACCCCCATTTACCCCCGTTTACGCCCGGGGATGGTTGATTCAGCATAATAAAGCCTATTCTGCTCTAAGTGCTTTTAAAACCTTTTCAAACTTCTCATCCGGAGGAATTTCCAGATTGATAACTTCGTCGCTGAATGGTTTTGTAAATGTCAGTTTGTAAGATTCAAGCACCTGTTCTTCTGTTTTTATCTTCATTTTCCCGAATCCATACAAAGTATCATTATAAACAGGATGCCCTATTGATGCCATATGAACCCTGATTTGATGTGTCCTTCCCGTTATCAAATCAAGTTCTATAAGTGTAGCGGTTTTAAATCTTTCAAGTACTTTAACTCCGGTATAACTTTCTTTGCCGTCTTTATTTACTTCCATCTTATGCGGCTGCTTAGGATTCCTGCCTATCGGAGAGTCGATAATAAATTCCTCCTGTTCAACTACACCTTTTACTATTGCCAGATATTTTTTTGAAAAATTCCGTTCTTTAATTTGAGAGGCTAAGTACTCATGAGCCGGATTATTCTTAGCTATCATAATTAATCCCGAAGTGTTTCTGTCCAGCCTGTGAACAATCCCCCTTCTGAATTCGCCGTTAAGGTCGGAAAGACTTTCTTTGTATTTGAATAAAAGCGCATTTACAAGAGTTCCGGATGTTTCCTGTGCTGTAGGATGGGTAAGCATTCCCGACGGTTTATTGATAACTGCCATGTTCTCATCTTCCCATATAATATCAAGCCCAATGTTTTCCGGCTCTATTTTAATAACGGCAGATTCTGTATCTCCGGTTATTATATCTCCCGCTCTAAGCTCATAAGACGGCTTTTTAGATATATTATTTACACGTATTTTCCCCGTTTTTATAAAGGTCTGTATTTTGGACCGTGAAATATCAGGCATAATCTCTGCCAGATATAAATCTATTCTTGTGCCTTCTGAAAATTCATCTGCTATAAGTTTCATTGCTTTTTGGTTATATAATTGTTTTTTATAATAATAACAACTATAGCAAAAACACCGATATTTATAAAAATATCCGAAATATTGAATACAGGAAAGTTTACAAAATTAAGCTTGAAAAAATCTCTGACAAACCCGAAAATGATTCTTTCATACAGGTTGCAAAAAATTCCCGCAATAAGCATTGATATCCAGTAAATAGTAAATACGGAATAACGGTGTATATTTTTTATGCCGTAATATAAAATCCCGGCTATTGCAAAAACGGAAAACCCTATTAAAAAGATTTTGGAATTCTCCAGTATATTGAAAGCAGCCCCTGTATTTTGGACGTATATTAAATCCAATAAAGGATTCTCCGGTATCTTAAATCTGGCAGAATTGATTATTATTCCGGAAAAAAATATATCAAATATTATGAAAAATACTGTCGAAATTAGTAAATATGTAATTTTACTTGTTTTCGTCATTCTTTAGCTCTTCTTTTAATGTGATAAACTTGTTTTGAGGTATTACATTCACTCTTTTTATTGTATACCCGAACCCTGTAAGGCTTAGTTTTATACTCAAATCAGAAACATCAGCTTTGGTTAAGCCGATTGATGCTACAATATATTCGTTAACATTATCGGTATTTGCTCTAAATATCCTTTCCAGAATATTATCTTCCGGCATTTTTCTGAAAACTTCCTGTAGCTGCTTTTGCGGATATTCAACTTTTTCATTCGAAATAGATGCAATTGCAATAGTTTCAGCAGGCGGAGTGAACTCTAATGATGCCGTGTATTCTGTATCTGCAAGTATTTGTTTAGGAACGGTAAGTTTGATGTCTAAATCTTTCGCTTCTCCGTAAAGCATTGATGTCGTTTCATCTAAAACGGAATCGGATACGACTTTCCATCCGTCATCTGTTTTTTGAAGATAGTAAACACTGTTAGCAAAACTTTTTAACTCTCCGGACAGGGTTTCATTAACAGGAATCTGCGCATAAGAAGTTTCCGTTAATTCCGCAATGGCTTTATTATCACAGACAACGACATTTTTTATGTCTATAGAGTATTTTATTTCATTGAAAGTATTCCAGGTTTCTTTAACAAGCTTGGAATAAGAATCCAGATTGAAGCCGTCTGCATTAATATATTTTTTGTCATAAGTAGAAATAAAGTTCTCAAAGTCTGTTTTGTTAGCATATTTAACCTGTGATTCAAGAACTTTTTTAACTTCTCTTGCTTCGTTGTTTGTTATCCTTAAGTTAAAAAATGAAGGCATTTCCCATGCATTTGCCGGTATAATGCTCATAAGGATTAATGATAGTATAAGTATAATTCTCTTCATAAAAAGATTATACCTTAAAATCTTCAAAACAAAAATAAACCAAACAACGTATTATGCTCTTTTGGGTGATGTATTGTATTTTAAAATAATATACAAAAGCGGTTTTGTTGCGGAAGAGCTTTCCCGAATTTCAGAAGTTTTCTTCTCCGCTGAATCTTTTCCGTTTAAATATTTCATAAATTCTTTACTAAACATAGTTTCCCCTTTAAAAACTTACATATATATAAAGTTTTTCTCTTACTTTTTTTTGATTAATATGATATAATTTTTTTACAATTGTTAATAATCAGGAGATAATATGCCTTTAATTGATTTAGATGACGAATTTTTGGAATTGTTTTACAACATTACTAACGAAAAAGTTCCTAAAAATGTTGAACTAATCGATTTAAAGAAACAGTTAATAAATATAGTTGATACCCTGAAAGAATTGAACAGAAACGCTAAGAAGCCTATATCAAATAAGATTCTCGGGTTTACTGATGAGTCGGACGAAGATTCTAAGAATCCTGCTATTCTTGTTGTTGATGACCTCGGAGTTATTACTTATCAGCTCAAAGTATTATTATCACAGTTTGAGTATGATATAGATTGTTCTCAAGAAATTTATGATGCGGTAAGTAAGTTTAAAAAACGTAAGTATCGTTATGTTGTAATGGATTTGTTTATTCCGACCGAACGAGAAGGGTTTATTCTTTTAACAGAATTAAAAAAAATGGCAGCCGCTTCAGGTGTCAAGACTGTTATCGGTGTAATTACGGCTTCTCCTAGAAAAGAAATAGAACAACAATGTAAAAACCGCGGGGCAGATTTCTTCCTTGAAAAAAATAATGATTGGCAGAATTCTTTATACAAAATTATGGATGCTTATATCCATGAAGACAGCGATTCTGAGGAAGATTTTTAAAAATGGAGCAAAAATCAATATTTTCAGTCATTTCCCCTATAATGGTCGGACCTTCAAGCTCTCACACCGCAGGTGCTGTAAGGCTGGGGCTGATGGCGAGAAATATTTACAAGGAAAGCTTTTCAAAAGTAAAATTTGTTCTGTATAATTCTTTTGCGACAACCGGTTTCGGACACGGAACTGATAAAGGACTTCTGGCAGGTCTGCTGGGCTATACAGTAGATGATTCGCTTATAAAAGATATTTTTAATATAGTAAAAGATGTTGAATATTCTTATGAATATGTGCAGGATATCTCACGACATCCGAATTCCGTCGATATAATAATTGACGACAGAATGAAAATTTCCGGCGATTCTGTAGGAGCAGGAGAAATCCGTATTAATAATATTGACGGGTTCGAGGTTAATATAAAGGGGAATTATGATACCTTGCTTTTGATGTATAAAGATAAACCCGGTATGATATCTGAAGTAGCTGAAATAATTCAAAAACAAAGAATAAATATCGCAACACTCCACTGTGACAGAAGTTCAAAAGGCGGGGTTGCTTCAATGTGTATTGAACTGGATATTCCTGCAGGCGATGATATAGTTAATGAAATCAAAAAGCTTAGTGACGTGTTTTTTGTTACAAATGTTAGGAAGTTAAAATAATGGCAATTTTGTCTTTTGAAGAATTGAAAAATAGATGCGGGAGTAAATCCGTTTATGAAGTGGCACAAGAAGAAGAGTCCAGTCTGTCTGAAATCGAAGTCGATGTGGTAAGACTAAAGGTCTTAGAAGATTTAACCGCAATGAAAGCCGCAATAAAAAATGGTTTGAAGTCTACAGAAAAAGGAATTTCAGGCTGGTGCGGCGATGATTGTGCAAAACTTAGAAAACGTTACCGTGATACTGAAACTCTCTTCGGAAAAGTTTTTGAAAAAATAACTGCTTACGCTCTTGCAACAGCGGAAGAAAATTTAAGAATGGGAAGAATTGTAGCCTGCCCGACTGCAGGTTCCTGCGGGATAGTCCCTTCTGTGATAATTGCTGTAGCAGAGGAAAGAAAGATTCCGGAATCTAAACAAATCGACGCTCTTCTGACAGCGGGCATGATAGGCTTAATTGTATCAAATAAAGTCCAGCTTGCCGGTGCTGTAGCAGGATGTCAGGCAGAATGCGGAGTCGCTTCTGCTATGGCGGCAGGTGCTCTGGTTGAAATGCTCGGCGGAAATACTGAGGAAATACTTCAGGCTGCTGCACTTGCAATGAAAAATATTTTAGGACTTACGTGTGATCCGGTTTGCGGTCTGGTAGAGGTCCCCTGTATAAAAAGAAATGCTTTCCTTGGCGTTCATGCGGTGACTGCTGCAGAACTTGCACTATGCGGTGTTGAAAGCAAAATTCCGATAGATGAAGTTACAGATGTTTTAAAAAGAACAGGTGAACTTATGTCACCTGTCCTTAAAGAAACTTCAACAGGAGGGTTAGCTAAAACTAAAACAGCCCTCGAGTTAGAAAAAGTTTTATTTAACAAGAATTAAAACTGTTCCAGAAAACGTTTATCGTTGTTGAAGAAGAGTCTAATGTCATCAATTGCATATTTAAGCATTGACATTCTCTCTACCCCGAGCCCGAAAGCAAAACCCGAGTATACTTCCGGATCTATTCCGACTCCTTTAAGTACGTTGACGTCAACCATGCCGGCACCAAGGACTTCCAGCCAGCCTGTTCCGCTGCATGTGCGGCAGCCTTTGCCCTGACACATTATGCATTGAACATCAACTTCTGCAGAAGGTTCGGTAAACGGAAAGAAACTGCTTCTAAATCTTGTAGGTCTTGCAGAACCGAAATATAATCTGATAAATTCATTCAGAACGCCTTTTAAATCACCGAATGTAATGCCTTTATCAACATAAAGTCCTTCTATTTGGTGGAAGAAGTTGTTTTTTCTTGAATTTATATTTTCATTTCTGTAAACACGTCCCGGAGCAATAACCTTAATCGGAGGCTTCTGGTTTTCCATAACATGAATTTGTGCTCCGGAGGTTTGGCTTCTTAATACGGCATTGGGAATGCCTTTTAAATAAAAAGTGTCCTGAACATCTCTAGCCGGATGGTCTTTAGGAACATTAAGCATATCAAAATTATAATATTCTGTTTCAACTTCCGGTGATAACTCAGGTGCTATAACTGAGAATCCGAGGTTTTGGAAGATAGAAACAATCTCATTTGTTGTAGATGTTATCGGGTGAACCTTCCCTTCAGGAATATATTTACCGCTTAAAGTTATGTCAATTCTGTCATGTTGAAGTTTTTCGTTCAATTCTCTTTCATAAAAAATATCATGCTTTTCTTTAAGCAGAGCTTCTAAATCCTGAGTAATCTGGTTAGCCAGCGAGCCTATAGTCCTTTTTTCTTCATCAGGCAGATCTTTTAAGCCTTTTTTTATAGAGTTAAATTCGCCTTTTCTGCTTAAGTATTTAAGACGGATTTCATCAATATCATTAATGGTTTGAGCTTTTTCAATATCAGCTTTTGCAGATGAGTAAATATTTTCCAGTTGTGTTTTCATAATTTATATCGTTCTCCCTTTAAAAATAATACTCCGACTATACTGAAAAGTAAATATATTGAATCTAATTACCGCTTATAACGCTTTGTCCTGCGATTTTTTCACCTTCTATCAAATATCGGGCATATTCTGTTTTCATCAAGTGATTATCGATAAGCGAATAAGATTCTAAAGTTAGACTGTTAATCCCGCTGAAAGTATTGTCATTCAACCGTATTGTAACGGTGTCTGTTAATACTTTGTTATTGTCATAAGGCAGTTTTTTTGAGAAAACTATTAGATTTCCTTCAACGGTACTGACTGATATATCAGCTTTAGCTCCGCTGAACGGGTTATCAAGAGTTATTTTATCTCCTACTCTTGAAAGGTTCCAAAAATCAATACTCTGTGGTTTAAAAGTGGTTCTGCTGTTAGTATCGTCAAGCTTTGCGTTAACTCTCCAGCTTCCGTAAAGAGCCTTCGGTACATCTTCTACAGAAACACCGGCTTTTAAAACTATATCCTGTGCAAAAACTGGAAGGATTAATAACAAAAATAGGATTAGTAATATTCTTTTCATAATTTTAATTATACAGATTTTTGAATAAATGTCATCAGCTTAAAGATTTGGCGGATGAATGTGAACTCTATCCCTCTTTACCCTGTGCTAAGGACGTGATAATATCAACTTATGCTTTCTATAATTATTCCTGTTTATAACTCCGAAAAATATCTGGAAGAATGTCTAAGCAGTGTTCTTAACCAGACACTTAAAGATATAGAAATAATTTGTGTAAATGACGGCTCAATGGATAATTCCCTTAAAATTCTGGAAGATATTGCAGCACAAGATTTACGGGTCAGAATAATTAATCAGGAAAATAAAGGACAGGGTAATGCAAGAAACGCCGGTTTGGAGGCTGCAAGCGGCGATTATGTCGGATTTGTTGATTCTGATGATTTTATCAGTCCTGATTTTTATGAAAAGCTTTATTTATACAATGACGATATTATTTTATCCACCCGAAGGCAGTATTATGAGAATGGAAAGTTTAGAAGCAAAAACTTTAAGGTAAGAGATAAAAAGAGTATTATTTTAAAGAATGCAAATATTTATAACAAAATTTACCGCAAAGAATTTTTAATAAATAATGATATAAAATTTTACGGTAAAACAAATATTGCAGAAGATAACTATTTTTCGGTTAAAGCTCTTCTAAAAGCCGAAAGTATCAAAATTATTAAAGGCGGGACTTACTATTACAGAGTGGTGAGCAATTCTACTATTCATAAAACTTTAACCCGGGAAGATTTTATTATTCTGGATATTATGCAAAGAATTAAATCTTTTGACCCGCTATCTAAAATAATTGATACTAAAATAAATCAGGAGCTAAATATTTTTTATAAGCGTCTTAATCCGGATTTGCAGAAATTTTTCCGTGAAGAAGCTAAGAAAATGTTTCCGAATGTAAAACTCAAAGAAAAATTTTCCCTTAAATTATTCAGCAGACTTTGTTTGTAGTAAAATTTAATTACTAAAGAGAGGATAATTTATGGAAACTAAGATAAAAACAGAAGATTTACCTACGGTTTACGACCCCAAGTCTACCGAAGAGAAGATGTATAAATTTTGGGAAGACGGAGAATATTTTAAAGCGGATGCGCATTCTAACAAGCCTCCGTTTACAATTGTAATTCCGCCTCCGAATGTTACCGGTGTTCTTCACATGGGACACGCCCTTGACGGAACATTACAGGATATCCTTACCCGTTATCACAGAATGAGCGGTTATGAAGCGCTCTGGATTCCGGGAACTGATCACGCTGGTATCGCAACTCAAGCTGTTGTAGAAAAAGAGCTCAGAAAAGAAGGGCTTAGCCGCCACGATATAGGACGGGAAGAATTCCTAAAACGCACATGGAAATGGGCAAATGAACATAAATCAGCTATCTTAAACCAGTTTAAAAGACTCGGTGCATCTTTTGATCTTTCAAGAGAAAGATTCACTTTTGATAAAGGCTGCTCTGATGCTGTTAAAGAAGTTTTTGTAACTCTTTATAATAAAGGCTTAATCTATAAAGGAGCTTATATTGTAAACTGGTGCCCTCGATGCCAGAGCGCTATTTCTGATATCGAGACGGAATACGAAACTGAACAGGGACATTTGTGGGAAATATCTTATCCTCTTGTAGGTGAACCGGGCGCAATTATTGTTGCAACAACCAGACCTGAAACTATGTTCGGTGATGTTGCTATTGCTGTTCATCCTTCCGATAAGAAATACTCTGAACTTATCGGAAAAACCGTTATGATTCCGCTTTCAGGAAGAAGAATCCCTATTATTGCGGATGAATATGTTGATAAATCTTTCGGAACAGGTGCCGTTAAAATCACTCCGGCTCACGATCCAAACGATTATGAAGTAGGCAAACGCCACAACTTCCAGCCGATATGGGTTATTGATGAAGAAGGCAAGATGAAATCCTGTGCAGAAGTTCCGCCTGATTATCAAGGGTTAGACCGTTATGAAGCACGTAAGAAAATTGTTGATATGCTAAGCTACAACAACTTCTTGCTTAGAATAAAAGACCACGAACACAATGTCGGAAAGTGCCAGAGATGCAACACTACTATTGAACCTCTTCTTTCCGAACAGTGGTTTGTAAAAATGGGGCCTCTGGCTAAAGAAGCAATTGCAGCGGTTAAAGACGGTAGAATTAAATTCATTCCTGAACGCTGGGAAAAGAACTATCTGGGCTGGATGGAAAACATCCGTGACTGGTGTATTTCCCGTCAATTATGGTGGGGACATCAGATTCCGGCTTATTATCATAAAAAGACTGGTGAGATGGTTGTAGCCAAAGAAAATCCGGATCCGGAAAACTATGTACAGGATTCAGACTGTCTTGATACCTGGTTCTCATCAGGTTTGTGGCCGTTCTCAACAATGGGATTCCCTAATGCTGAAACCGATGACTTTAAAAAATTCTACCCGACTTCAGTTCTTGTAACAGGGTTTGATATTATCTTCTTCTGGGTTGCAAGAATGATTACTATGGGTCTTGAATTTACAGGAAAAGCACCTTTTTCAACGGTTTATATTCACGGTTTAATTCGTGACGAAAAGGGGCAGAAGATGTCTAAATCAAAAGGCAACACAATAGATCCGGTTAAAATTATTGATAAATACGGCTGTGATGCTTTAAGATTTACAATGACTTCGCTCTGTACATACGGCGGGCAGGATATCAAGGTTTCTGACGAGAGATTTGAATACGGAAGGAACTTCGCTAACAAGCTCTGGAATGCTTCCCGCTTCGTTTTGATGAACCTAGAAGGTGTTGACAACAAACCGATTGATAAAGATAAACTTACTCTTGTTGACAAATGGATACTTAACCAGCTTAATGAAACAGCTAAAATTGTTAACAAGTATATGAAAGAGTACAGAATAGGGGAGATTGCACATACTTTGTATGATTTCTTCAGAAGCGAATACTGTGATTGGTATGTTGAAATTGCAAAAATTCAGCTTGCGGATGAAGATTTGAAACTCAACACTCAAAGAGTTTTGAGATATGTTCTCGATATGTCTTTAAGGCTCCTTCACCCGATTATGCCGCATATAACAGAACAGGTTTGGCAGGGCTTAGTTGGAACTTACGGATTAGGCAGTGATATTGATACTCCATCTGCGCTTGTTATAGCTAAATATCCTGCATACAGCGATTCTTTGAGCTACCCGAAAGAAGCTGAGGAAATGAAACTTGTGTTTGAAACAATATCTTCTCTAAGAAATGTCAGACAAAGCTTTAATATACCGGCTTCCGCTACGGTTGATGTTGAAATAAGAGCAGAAGGTAAAGAAAAAGATATTTTTGGAGAAATAGAAGCCTATATTCACAGACTTGCAAGAGTTAATAAAATTACTTATGCTGATATGAATGCTTCTGTACCTCCGAAATCTGCAACTGCTGTAGTTTCAGCTTCTAAGCTAATTGTTCCTCTCGCGGATTTAATTGATTTGGATTCAGAAATCAAGCGTCAGGAAAAGAAACTTGAAAAACTGCTGAATGAAAAGAATTCCCTTCTGGGCAGAATGAAAAACGAAAAATTTGTCGCTAATGCGCCAAAAGAACTCGTTGAGCAAACTAATGCCAGAATTGAAGAAATTTCTGTTCAGGAAAAAACTATCAAGGATTTGATTGAATCTTTGAAATAATTTTGTTATTATTTAGGGGCAAGATTTTTATATTTAATCTTGCCCGTTTATATTTTAAAAATAAGGAGAATTAGATGAGAGAAGCTTTTAGTTACATGTTTAAAGACAATATGTTCAAACAGAAGTGGGCTACTTATTTTTGTTTCGCATTTTTAGGTGCGTTTTTTACCAATCTTGGTAACTCACCCGCACTCGGGTCTTTAAAAATTTATGCTCCGTTATTTTTAATACTGGGAGTTGTTATAATGTTTATCCCATCCGGCTATATTATAGCTTGTATAAGAGCATTGGCAGGTCAAAAAGAAAATTATGTACTTCCGGCATTTAATTATAAACATAATACGTTTACCGGATTTAAATTCTGGGTTGCTGTACTTATTTTGAGCTTGATTTTTGGTATTGGCTGCGCTGTTTTTTCTGCTGTCATTGCGGTAATTGCAGGTATATTAAAAGCCAGAATTCTTGCAATAGTCGGAATTACTTTTATAATGGTGCTGCCGCTTCTTATAATAGCGTATTATACGTTAGCTCTAAATAGAATCTTTGCTGATACTGACAGCTGGATTTCTTTTATTAAATTTAAAGAAGCTACAGCTATGATTAAAAATGCTGCTCATTATAATAAGTGGTTCTTTATATTTATACCGTTAAATATTTTGTCCGGTATAATTAGCGGTGTCTTGTTTGCACTAAGTGCCAAATCAATAGACGGGCTTGCCATAGCAACACTTGTTTCGGCTATGATTGCATCTTATGTTGCTTTTGTTAACGCATATATAACAGCAAAGTCCGTTGAATAAAATTATTGCTAAGAAGGCGGGCGGCGCATTGCGCCGCCCGCCTTCTTATTATACAAATATCTAAAGAATAGTGTATAATATTCTTATGAAAAAGTTTCTTTTATTAATTTTTCTATGTTTAATTTGTTCTCCGGTTTATGCGGACAGTATTAATCCTTATGTCTATAAAACCATGACAAACCGGTCATACAGGAATAATTACGCAAGACAGATTGACAACCGTCCGATACCATACTGGCAGCAGCAATCAAACTTTGCAACAAGAAACAGAGGATACACAAACTATTCAAATTATAATAACTATTCATCACAGCAGTATTACAGAGGCAGAAGATATTAAGAGAGGTGTATTAAATGCTCAAATCTTTTACTTATATGTTTAAAGATAACAAGTTCTTTCATAAGGTTTCCATTTATTTTTTCTTTTTATTAATTGGCAATTTAGGATTGAACTATATCTATATAACAAAAGATTACAGTGCCATTGCTTTGACAGGACTTTTGGTAAGCGGCTTTTTTATGTTACTTGCAAACGGATACATGCTTTCTTGCATAAAAGCATTAAACGAGCAAAAAGATAATTATGTACTTCCATTCTTTAATTTTAAAAATAATTTTATTTATGGATTTAAGTATTTTATCTCGACACTTTTGCTGGTACTCTTTGGCGGAATTTTATATATCGTGTGCTTCTGTGCTGCAAAAATAATTCATCCTTTGTTAGGAATAGTTATACAGCTTTTATTACCTATTACAATACTGATATTCTCTTTATCATTTAATTATATGCTGGCAATAAAAGGATGGTGGACTTCCTTTATCAAGTGGGGAAATGCTATTGACCTTATAAAAAACAGTGGTAAAACGTATTGGATTGCTGTTGGTTTGGCTGCTTTGGTTATATTAATTCCGCATCTTATTACAGAACTTGGAATTCCGTCTGTATGCAGTTATTTAAGATATCCTACAGCAGCAGTAATAGTTGGAGAATCTTTGTTTGCAAGTATATTTGCTGCATACACCGTTTACATTTGGGCATATCTGTGCGCAAAAGCAATTAATACAGAAATATGATTAATATAGACTACCTGACTTTAAGCAAATTTTTTGATGAAAATATAGACTTCTTTATCGGCTCAAGACTCCAAAAAATTCAGCAGCCGACAAGAAGGGATTTTGTCCTCACTTTACGCAATAACGGCGAGAGCAGAAAACTATACATCAATATTTCTCCGCAAACATATCATATCTGTTTTATGACAAAAGAGGGCGAAGAAAGACGAAATATAAAGATTCCGCAGCACCCCCCTATGTTTTGTATGCTTTTAAGGAAATACCTAGAAGGTGCAAAAGTTTCAGATGCTCTAACGGTTGAAAATGAGAGGATTTTTGAACTCCATTTTGAAACTTATGATGAGTTATCTCAAATGCGTTCGCTTTGCCTGTGCGTTGAGCTTATGGGAAAACATTCCAATGTTATACTCTATGATAGAGTAACTTCTATAATTCTGGGCTGTGCGCATAATATCGGGGCTGAAAAAAGCCGTTATAGAGAATTACAGGGAGGATTAAAATACATTTATCCCCCTGGGGTAAATAATACAGGTAAAATAGCAAGTTCTCTGTTTGAATTATTAGAAAAAGAGTACCCGAAACTTTCGTTAAATGATGCTCTTGATAATTATTATTCAAAAATTCAAGAGGGGGTAAATGTAAAAAGCGAAAAATCTAAACTCCTTAATATTGCTGAAAGTAAGCTAAAAAAGGTTAAAAATTCCGTATCAAAAATAGAAACCTTGCTGAAAAAACGGGATAATACCGAAAAATATAAACACCTTGGAGATTTATTAACCGCAAATCTCTATCTGAAAGCTGATTTTAAAACCGTGGTTGAAGTTTTAGACTATACGACAGGCGAAAATATAGAAATTGAACTTGATTCGACTAAAACAATGAATGAAAACGCCCAGAGGTATTATAAACTCTATAATAAATCCAAAACTACCAAAGAAAAATCAAGCCAGCTTCTGGAAAGTTTAAATATCGAACGTGAATATCTGGAAAATATTATCTATAGTATTAATCGAGCAGAATCTATTAAGGATTTAGAGGAGATAAAGCTGGAACTTGGAATATGTGAGCCTAAAAAACATGAGAAAAAACAGCCTCTTGTAGTTACAAAACTTGAAATAGAAGGGTTTGAAGTATATATCGGTAAAAACAATAAACAAAACGATTATATAGTATCAAAGCTGGCAAAAGATAATGATTACTGGTTTCATACCAGACTTTGCGCAGGTTCTCACGTGCTTTTAAAAGTTAAAGACAAAGAACCAGATGAGAAAGTTCTTTTTGAATGCTGCAAACTTGCTCGAGAGTATTCTTCCGCGACTCAGCCATCCAAAGTCGGCGTAATCTATACAAGAGCAAAATACCTGCGAAAACCGCCTGCCGCACCTTTGGGCTACGTAACGTATAAAAATGAGAAAGAAGTTCTCGTATAGATTACGAGTAAACAAACGGCGGTCCGTTTTTAATCTCAAACAGAATATTATCAGCCATTATTTTTAGTTCCTCCGGAGATTTACCGTTTTCTTTCTGCTTCATAAATTCGTCACACAACGGCTCAACATAAGACTCTTTTTTAGCCTTAAAATTTCTCAATTCTGTTGATACAAGCCTTTTTTGAAGATTAAGTTCAATATCTGCCGAGTATTTTTTTACCTGTACTTCTTTAACTGCTTCTGCCAGAGCTTTCCCTCCGTAGGCTAATGCTGAAACTCCCGCAATTCCGAAAAACAGATTTTTAAACTGAGGATTCTTAGGATTCATAAGCCAGTCATAGAAGAAAGATAAATAATCATTAACATGAGAAAAATAAGTTATCTTATTCCTGCCTGAGCCGCCAATTGCACTGTTAACTTTTTCTGTTGCCTGATTCATATAGGATTTAAGATATTTTGTAAATTCTTCTTTTTCTTTGGCTGACAGGTTCATTTTGTTTACGTATCCTTCAATCTCAGAAGGCTTTGCGTAAATAGATTCAAGCATATTCTCAATAACATGTTTATAGGCTTCTTTACCGGTCAGAGTTTTTCCTTCATGGTTCTGTACCGGTGCGATATCTTTACCTTCATTAAAAGCTTTGATGATATTCTCAAGTCCTGCTTTTGTATTTTCTATCCCCTTTTTTAAGAACTCTTCACTCTTTCTTATGTTTTTCATAGAAAAATACCCGAGTCCGAGTATCATTCCAAGAGTTAGAACTCCAAGCCCGACGAGCGGAAGCAGCATTCCTGAGGCAGATTTGTTCTCTTTTTCTTTACCTTTAAAGCTCATGTTATCAAGCTCTGTAGCAAAGAGTTTTGCTTTAGAGGAGAGCATACTCCTTATTATCTGGTTTTTACCTGAAAAAGACTGGGTTTCTACTGCAATTAGATTTTCTTGCAAATTCTTTTGGATATCTGCTTCCCGTCTTTTAACCCAAACCTCTTTGAACCCGTCAATGAAAATCTTGCCCATAAATGCCATAGCACCAAGTGTTATAACCCCTAAAGATGCCAGAATGGTTTTCCTGTTCGGAGATTGAATCATGCTGAATATGCTCTGATGAACTTCGTCGTTTATGCAGTGGTTCCTTGTAATTCCCGGAAGCAAGTACTCTTTTGTAGATTCCAGCCTGTTTTTTGAAAAACTTTTTACCATATATGTAAATCCGCCCAATAACGCCATAACTCCAGTTGTAGCTGCGCATATTGGAAGAAGTGCCGTATTTTTCTTTTCTTCTTTTTCAAAGACTTTTTTAGGTAAATCAATTTGTGTATCTGAAATTACCAGAGTATCTAACGTTTCATCCAGTGAAAGCAGAGGATCTTTGACAAAAGCATTGACTATTTTGCCTTCCTTGTTGTTATTTGTATTTCGCCGTTGTGTATCAGTCATATTGCGCTTCATACGCCTTGATTCAGCATCATTATCTATCTTCGGTACTGCGTTCATCTTTTTTCTTCTTTCGTCTTAATTTGTGTAGAATGGTTTTTAGGTTGAAAATCTTTTTATCATCATCAATTTTTGTGTCTTCATCATCTGTATTATTGCGTTTAAATACTTTAAATAACCCTTCAAATTTCGATTTTACCGTACTTATCAGTTCTGAAACCTTCTTTTCTATAAAGTTTTTTACTTCTCCGAATACGGCGGTTAATTTGTCAGTTATATCCGCCAAACGCTCTTTTATAACCGTAAATCTTTCGGCTGTATTTGCAATTACGAGAGGAAGATTTCTTATAAAATTGATAACCGGAATTCCGATATTTTTTATTACAAATGCTATTGGTTTTAAAAGTATATTGTTAGAAATCCTCTGTGTAAATTGAAGCATACTCTCAGAAAGTTTTGCCATTGTACTTTCAAAATTCTTTATAGCTTCCAGATGTTTTTCAAGATTCTGTTCGTGAGCTTCAATTCTATGTTCTCTTGCCCTCATCATTGCACCTATCATTGCACACTGATGATAACTCATTTCTCCCGGCTTTTGAGGTCTTTCTCCAACTCTGCCCCCTCCGCCTCCGCCCATTTTTGAGCATACAGGACAAGCCCCCGGTGCTAATCCGTGAGGACAAGTTCCTGCGTTAACTTTGTTTACGTTTTGAACAGAATTCGACAATACTAAATTCCCTTTGTTATTGCCGCTTCACCCTATTATTCCAACCCCGAATGACTAACAATACCTTGTCCCGAGGTATTGTTTAAAAGAAAGGTATTCCGGCTATAACGGCTGCGGCACAGTCACGGATTCTCACCGTAGTTTCCCTGTATTAAGTTTCTTTTATCGTAAAATAACGTGAAAAAATAGTCAATAAAATCTTTATAATTTCTAACTTACAAACATCGAGAGCCCCTCTTCGGGGCTCTCGATCATTTTCGACTATATGTGTCCCTTAACAGGGGATTCTTAATAAGGAGTGTCCATAAAATCAGATTCTACTTGCACTACGAACATTTACTCCTAGCCGGAGAATGTTTTGTATGAAGATTCAATGTTATCATCAATTACTTTAGAAACTGCTTCAATTTCTGTTGTAATCTGTGTTCTTTCGTTATCCAATCTTTGAAGTTTTAATTCAA
Source organism: Candidatus Gastranaerophilales bacterium (assembly GCA_944324255.1). GTDB lineage: Bacteria > Cyanobacteriota > Vampirovibrionia > Gastranaerophilales > Gastranaerophilaceae > CAG-196. The sequence goes on from CALUVM010000007.1 coordinate 46,376, forward strand.
GGTTTCTGTCTTCCTGTTGGATAATTTCAGTCTTAGCATTGATTTCTTGTTGAGCTTTATCATATTCATACTGGGCGTATTCATATTCAGCGTATGCATCTTGATAAGCTAACTCATCTGTAACCGTTGCTGCTTCAAGGGCAATTTCGGTATATCCGATAATATTTCCTTCTGAATCAGTGTTTGGTACTGACATAGAAGTTATTCTTCCTGAAGTATCGAATGTTAGTTCACATCCTTCAATACTTTCTGTATAAGTGTATGAACCATTCGGGATATATTCATAGACCAAAGCTCTGTCATCTGAACCTTGAACATCTTCTGTCAATGCAAAGTACGGGATTGTTTTCCCTGATTCAGAAGTTGTAAAGTATACCATAACTCCGCTAAGGTCAAAATCTTCACCGAATGTATTGCGGATGGCTGATTCATAACCGCTCCAACCGATATCTGCAAACTGATCCATTTTGCGAGCTTCTTCAAATGTATATGCAACTTCACCGCTGATAAGATAAGAGTTCGGGTTTGGATTCGGAATGTTTTCTGAACCGTTATCACTTCTTACAAAGTAATTAGTGTTTGGTTTTAACTGGAATCCTCCGTCAACTTTTGTAAAATCACTTTCAGTTGCTGCTCTCCATTTGCCGCCATCTTCAACATAGTAATTAGCGATAGAAGAAATTGTATTGTATACTCTTTCATCCGGAGCTTTTTCTACAGCAGTGTTTATATCTTCCTGATATTCATCAGTGTCATTATTCAATCTGTAATATGTCTTGCCTTCTTCATATGATTCAGCTCTTACAAAACGACCTGTAGCGTCATCTTTAGTATAGTATTCGGCTTCATCAAAATTTTCAGCAGTAACAGCAGGGTTTTGAACCATAAATCTGTCGCCTTGTTCATAAGTTTTTTGTACATATGCATCTACAGGCTGAAGAGTTGAAACTTCATCTGGTTCGTTCAATATTGTACCTGTTAATTCTGCTCCCGGTTTAGAAACGATAGCTGAACCATATCTTTGTGAAAGAGCTTCACCGGCTCTGGTAATTTGTTTTTCAATAATATAGCTTTGACCGTCAGCAGAAGGTTTAACTGAACCAAGTGTAAAGTTATTTGCACCATCTGAGCCGGAGTACTGTACTGTAGTAAAGTCATTAGTTGATGGAGGTGTCGGAACTTCCATTGCTAACAAACTGTTATATAAGGATGTACTCTGTTGAGAAAGAACAGTTCTTTCCTGGTTAATTTGTTGTCCCTGATACTCTACATTTGATTGTCTTGCAATCAATCCTAAATACCTTGCTTGTGATGCTGACATACCCATAGTTGGTGTCTCCTTTTCCTTTTTTCGTTTCTTTACTATCTATTACGGCATTTTTTTCTAAAACTTTAGCTTTTTGTTACAATTATTTACAAAACTTTATATTATGTTACAAAGCCATATTTTATTTACGTTACAATATAGTTATTATGTTTAAGAAAAATTGGTTTTATATTAAAGATATAGCCCGTATTGCAGCCCCTATAATACTTGGAAATCTGGGGTTTATATTAATTGGTGTAGGAGATGTAATTGTAGCAGGCAGACATTCAACAAATACACTTGCAGCAATAAGTATTGCCACTGCTATTATCAATTGTATTATGACTTTTGGAATGGGAATTTTAACAAGTATATCCCCGATTCTTTCCAATTACAGGGGAGCTGATAAAGAGCCTGAAAAATATTTTTATCCTTCGTTGAAATTTACCGCATTACTTTCGCTCCTGGCATCGGTATTAATTCTTATTTCAATTCCGTTTATTGACAAACTCGGATTTTCAGAAGAATTAACCCCTATAATAAAAGAATACTTTTTTGTAACGGCTTTTTCTACATTCGGCGCTTACCTGCATACGATGTCAAAAGAGTTTCTGCAAGCGTTTGAAATTGTTGTGTTCCCAAATATTCTAACAGTTATCTGTATCTTTGTTAACTTGTTTTTGAATATCGGGCTTGTTTTCGGATTTGGACCGCTTCCGCCGATGGGAGCTATCGGGCTGGCTGTTGCAACTCTTATTACAAGATATATTATGGGGGTTGTACTTTTCATATACTGTTATATGAAAGTTAAAATCAAACACCATAAAGACAAGAATTATTACAAAGATTTAATTAGAGTAGGTCTTCCTTCTTCTTTAGCTATATTAATAGAATTTGTAGCATTTAACAGCATTACGGTAATAATGGGAAGAGTTAACGGAATTTATGCTGCAGCTCAAAATGTAGTCTGTACTATAACAACGGTTTCTTTTATGGTTCCGCTTGCTATAGCTAATGCAGCTGCTGTAAAAGTTGGTTTTGCAAATGGAGCCAAGGACTTTTTCTCTTTAAGACATTATGCATATACAGCAATGGGAATGTCAGTGATTTTTATGGCAGCAAGTGCAGTTTTTGTCGGCATATTCCCGGGAATCTTAATAAGTTTATTTACAAAAGATTCTGCGCTTGTAGAAGTGGGAATTCCTGTTATGTATATTCTTTGTTTCTTTCAGGTATTTGACGGACTGCAGGTTACTCTTGCGGGGATATTTAGAGGCTTAAAACAAACCGGAATTGTTATGCTTGCTAATTTTATAGCATACTGGCTTATTGCACTTCCGCTGGGCTGTACACTTGCACTGCATTATAAATTTAATCTTGTCGGATTCTGGTACGGTCTAATTATTTCCGCTATAATATTATGTACAATAATGTTTACGCATCTTATGCAAAAATTTAAATATCTGAGACAACTTCAGCGAGGATAGCTTAATGCCGCATTTTTTTATAAGTTCAGAAAATATAAATAATAATTTTATAACCGTATCGGATAATGAAAATTATCGCCATCTTGCAAAATCCCTCAGAATTCGGCGGGGTGAGAAGCTGCTTTTTATTGATGAAAATCAGATTCAATATGAAACATCTGTATCTGATATAGATTCTTCAAAAATTATTTGTGAAATTAAAACATCCTACCCGTCAAAAAGAGATTTAGATTTTGATTTATATTTAGCACAGTCGCCGTTAAGAAGTGATTCCCAGCTTACAATTATGGAAAAAGCGACGGAGCTCGGTGTAAGAGGAGTATATCCTGTTGTCACAGATAATTGTGCGCTTAGTTCAGCAATGCTGAGTAAGAAACAGGAAAAGTGGCAAAAGGTTATGTATGAAGCTTCAAAACAATGTGAAAGAGCTAAAGTTCCGACTTGCTTTGAGATAACTACTCTTGAAGAAGTTCTAAAAAATAGTTTTGATAAGATAATTGTTTTTGCGGAACGCTCTGAGGAAATTTCCTTAAAACAGTATCTTAATAAAAATAAAATTAAAAAAGGAGAAAAAATTCTTGTTATAATTGGTCCAGAGGGGGGATTTTCCCAAAGAGAATTTGACTTTTTTAAAGAAAAACAATTACCTCTTGTCACAATGGGGGATTTAATATTAAAGGCAGATACTGCTGTTATCGTCGGACTTGGAGATATTATATATGAATATCAGGGATGATTTTATTATTTCAAAGCTTCATAAGGGATATCTTGTAGGCGGCGCAGTCAGAGATTTTCTGTTAGGGAATAGCGAAGGAAATTTTACGGTTGACCGTGATATTGCAATACAAAATGCAGAAGAGTTCGCACATGAGCTTGCTAAAAAATTTGATGGAACATTTATTGTTCTTGATAACGAAAATAAAATATTCAGAGTTGTTCTAAGTGATAAAATCAACTACCTTGATATATCGGAAATTGTAGGTAAAAATATTCAAGAAGATATCTTAAGGCGGGATTTTACGATAAATGCAATAGCCTATGACCTTGGAAAAGATGAATTTATTGATATAACCGGCGGAATTGAGGATTTAAGAAATAAAAAACTCAGACCGGTTCGAGAAGAAAATTTTAAAGATGATCCGCTGAGGATTTTAAGGGCTTTTCGCTTTCTTTCAACTACCGGTTTTGAAATGACAGAGGAGCTAAAAGAGGGTATAATAAAATATTTGCCTCTTGCGATGAAGCCTGCAAAAGAACGGGTTCATTATGAACTAATGAAACTTTTCGGGGGCAAATATTGTGCCGAAACGCTTTTATTAATGGATAAGTTCGGTATTTTAGAACAGCTTTTCCCGTGTGTTAGAGAATTGAAACTGGTTCCGCCTAATACCCATCATCATTTGGATTTATTCCATCATGTTATTGAAACTGTAAGAAATATTGAGCTGTTGTATGAGAATCTTTCTCCGGATGGGAAAAAGCATATGGATTCCGTTGATTTTGGAGGCTTTCCGAGGATAAATCATCTTAAACTAGCAGGTTTTTTGCATGATATCGGAAAGTATTCCACCTGGACTATTGAAAACGGGAAATGTGATAAATTAGACTGTCTTTATAATAAACCTGAATGTACAGAGTGTGATGCCCGCCACCGCTTTATTAAACATGATGAAGTCGGTTCAAAAATGTGTGTATCAATTCTTAGAGAACTTAAATTTTCTAAAAGACAGATAGATTATATTTCAAATATGATAAAACATCATATTTATCCGTCTAATGTTCTTGCTGCTCCGGATTTGAGCGAAAAAGTAATGATGCGGTATCTGAGAAAAATGGAAAATAGTGTTATAGATAATATATTACTTGCCAAAGCCGACCGCTTATCCGCAAGAGGTCCGGCAATTACTGAAGAGATTGTTAAATCGAATCTGGAAGGTTTAGACAAACTTCTAAACTTCTATTTTGAAAAAAAAGATACATTGAAGCCTCTTCCCAAACTGATTGATGGTAATGAAATAATGCAGATGAGAGGAATTCCGCAATCTCCTCTTCTAGGTGAAATAATTGCTCTTCTTCGGGAAGCTCAATATAACGGTGATATTACAACAAGAGAAGAGGCTGAATTTTTTATAAAGAATTATCCGCTATAAAAATAACCTCCGTTATAAACGGAGGTTATTTTTAATCTTTTTGTGTCTAAACTAAGCTTCTGGAGCTGCTTCTTCGGCAGGAGCCTCAGTTTCTGCTTCTGCTGCAGCTTTAGCAGCTTCCTCTGCAGCTTTTGCTTCTTCAGCTGCTTTAGCTTCTGCTTCTGCTTTCTTAGCCAGAGCTTTTTTAGATAATTTAACTTTTTCAGATTTTTTATAGTTCAAAGAACCGTCATCATTGCAGTTTGCAATAAGATATTTAACTGTATCTGTAGGTTGAGCACCTTTTTTAATCCAGTCAAGAGCGTGTTCTTTATTTAATTTCATTTCTTTAGTTTTAGGATTATAGTAACCTAATTCTTCAACAGGTTTACCTTCTCTTTTGGTAGTTGAGTTAATAACAATAACTCTGTATGTAGGAGCTTTTTTAGCACCAAGTCTTTTTAATCTGATTTTTAACATTTCTAAATTCCTTCTTTATTAATTTAACGTTCATAGAGATTTAGCCGCTTAATCCCTATATCAGACAGACCCAAGAGGATATGATCCGCCTGATTATAAATAACCACAAAAAAAAAACAGAATCAATAGGTTTGTAACAATTTTAGCAAATACAATGCGGATTTTTAGAAAATTTAATCGTTTTAAAGGAATAATCTTTAAAATTAATAAATAATACTTTATTTAAAAGGGCATTTTCTTTGTCGGAAATTAACTTAAATACTTCAAGACTTTCTATAGCTGCAATTGTATTAACTATAGGTGAAATATTTTTTAAGATGCCGGTTTCTTCCGGCTTTTCTTCCAGTACACATCTTAAGCAGGCAGTTTGATGCGGGATAATTGACATAATTTGCCCCATTTCACCCTGTACTCCGGCATGTACGAGAGCTTTCCCCGTATTCAGTGCAAAATCATTAAGCTGAAATTTCGTTTTAAAATTATCAGTACAATCGGCAATTATATCAAAATCCTTAAACATATCTTCTTTTACCGGTTCCGTGAAGAGTTTAATTTTAATATCCGGATTATATGATTTTATCCATTCTTGAGCAGATTCGGTTTTGAATTTGCCTATGTTTTCGTATTTGTGGATAAACTGTCTGTTGAGATTTGTTATTTCCACCTTATCAAAATCGCAGAGTCCCAGCGTTCCGATTCCAAGCCCCGCAAGATTTGAGATAACTCCGGAACCCAGCCCGCCGCAGCCGCAGATAAGAACCTTTGCGGATTGAAGCCTTTCCTGTACTTCTTTTGATAAATTGTTTTTTAGGTATCTGTTCAATTGAATTTCCCTTATGATTTAGAATAGTGAATAGTGCTTCTTCTATTTGCTTACCATTCTTATTTACCGCTAGCCCCCGCCGACAAAGCCGACAATTTCAATTGAGTCCCCGTCTTGAAGGAGTTCTGTTGAATAATCTTCTTTGTTAATAATTTTGAGGTTCTTTTCTATAGCAAACATCCCCTTTAATGCCCTATCCTGGACGAATTCCCCCAGTGTCATTTCGTATTCCAGCTCAACAGGCTTACCGTTAACCTTTATATGCATTTTTAAACTCCATAATATAATAAAAAACCACTATTAAACTTTTCAGTCTTGTGAACTGCTGCTTTTATATATTAAAACTTTTTCTTGTGCCTTCTTCGTGGTACAAACCGCCGCCGCAGATAGTTTCAACAACTTTTAGAACAAACTCCCGTGATGCATCGGATGAGTTTAAGAAAAATTCTCTATTTGAGAGGTGCCTAATTTTAAAAATGGAATTCTGTGATTTATCGGCTGGAACAAATAGAGATGCAACTTCTTTGTCAAGAAGTCTTTCCATCATTTCTTTTCTGGAAGTTATACCTTCCATAAGCTCATTATAATCTCCGTTTATAGCCATAATACGACCTGAAAACATAGGCGGATTATTTTCTCTAAACAGTGCCTGCGGTTCATAATTACATCTTGTTGTTAGGCTGATTGTATGCCACAGGATATTTATTATAACGACACTTTTTTCTTTATCATGCTCAACGTATATATTTTCAGTGGTAATACCTCTGGATGAAAATGATTGTTTTAGGGATTCCGCTATAGCTTTAAGGTCCTCAATCATTTCCGCAAAAATCTCTGTAGTATTTAATGTTGCATGCTGGTAGTCTAAAAACTGCTTGTACATGTGAGTTGATACAAGTCCGATTCTCTCCTGGATAAGTGTGGATTTTCTGATAGATGTTTCAGAGTTGTTAAAACTTTCGTAGCTTTTAGACAAGATAAAGCCTCCTGACATGATTGTACACTCAAAAATAAGGAGATGTAAACAAGAAAATGTAAAGATTTGTAACAATTTTAAAAAAAAGCGTTATCAAATTGCCAAAATGTGGAATTAAGAAATTAGAGACATGTTTTAGGAAAGGAGTCTTGTTATGGAAATTATTAATGTAGTGTTACTTGGTTGTGTTTTTTACTTAGCATTTATTGGAATTCCAAGCCTTTGCGAAAAGAAACATTAATCTAAAATTCTGGAAAGCGCATTATCGATATTAACAGAGAGAAGTTTCTGCTCTTCTGATTCTATATCAACGGCAGAAAGTTCATTGAGTTCTGCTGTTTGAATATATAGTTTTTCAAACAGTGCATAGAGGATTTTTGCCTGATTATTGTATTTTTGCAGTGAAGCAAGCGAGTCGTTAATCAGGAGCATTGCCTCTTCATTTTTTCCGTCTGAAATATTAAGAAGGGCTTTGAAGTATTTAGCAAGAACCAGAATATTAAACATTGCGGCATTTTCTGCTGTATTAAGTACGTCATTATAAATTGACAGGGCTTTTTGTGTAATTCCGATTTTAGCATAGGCATATGCAATTAAAAGGTCGCAGAAAAGTCCGACTTCGTACTGGTGAAGATCGCTTGCAAGAAGTTTTGCCTGATAGATGTTCTGGGCAAAACGTTTATAATCATCTTTAAGAATAGAAAATTCTTGTAAGATAAGATAAATAACTTTAGAAAACGGAGTTGCTTCTTCAATATTAGACGGAGAGTAATCTTTTCCGGCAAGGAAATCTTTTATAGCCAAAATACAATCTTTTTCCGGCAATTCCGCATTTAATGATTTATAAATTCTGTCGAAAAATTCTTCCATATCACTATCAAGAAGATACAGCTTTGCAAACCCGGCAAGTCTAAAGGTTTCAAGGATGTGAGAAACGAAAAGATTTTCGGAAAAACTTGCGGGTTTAACTTTATCAAGGATTTCCGGAGCCAGGACTTCCAGTATTTCAGAAGCTGTGTCTGCGCACTGTCTAAAGTCGCCGATATTATAAAGAATTTCAATATTAACAAGCGACAGAAGCAAGAATTTAGTGTTTATAGAGCCTTCTACAACCATTACAGGGTTTTCCATTCTTGATAGAATGTTATGCAGCAGAGCGAGTGCATCAGTATAATTAGAAGATAGTAATGCACCTTGCAGCATAAGGTTAGAAAGTTTAACAATTCTCTCATCGTCCCCTTCTTTTATGGCATCTGCCAGAAGCAGGTTCTCTATATAGTAAATTTTTGCCGGAGAATAGCTGTACAGGCACATTAAAATATTGTCATATACTTCTTTTTTATTGTTTTCAATTTCTTCCTGCGAAATATTTTCGTTAATATGTTCGACAAGAGATAAGAATCCTAAACAGTTTTTCAGGTATGCATCATAATCTCCTGTATTCATTGCAAACTGGGAATTCCTCCACAAAAGCAGGTATTCTTCTTTAAAGCAGGAAAGTTTACCCATTATAAGGGCTGAGTTTGTATCGTTAAGCCCTTTCCCCAGTTTAGTAAGAATGTTTTTGCATAAGAAATCCATAGCTTCTTTTTTTAGCGAAGCAAGGATTACTTCTGATACGGTATTATAGTTATTCAGGTGAATTGTTCCGTCAGTTATTCTTACAAGACCAGCCTGTTCCAGAATCGGAGCTTTTTTCTCAATATCTTTAATTTCCAGTGCCGTAAGTGTTTGAAAGTCAAGTCTTTCGTTAAGCAGAGCAAGATAAGCAAGAATTAAAGATAAATCCATATCCTTGCTTAAATGTTTTATTCTTGCTTTATAAAGGGCTTTAATGCCAAAAGGAATAATTACGGATTTTTTACCTTTTATTATTAGTTTGTTGTCAAAATCAAGCAAAACTCCGGTTTCTTCAAGGTATTTTATTGCATTTGTAAAGTAAAGCGGGGAGCCTTCAAAATTTTCTTTGATTTTTTCATAATAAAAAGAATGTATAAAATCAGTAGCATCAGACTTCAATGTTCCTAATAAAGCGTCGGATGATGATTTCTTTATAGAAAATTCCGTATAACAAGGTGTTCTTAAGAGTCCCTTAATTTTAGAATGTACAGCAACCGCATCTGATGTTAAAAATACAAAATTAGTCTTGATATTTTTAAATTTATCGAAATAAATTTCCAGTGTTTGTATAGAACTGTCATCAAGATATTCAAAGCCATCAATAATTATAACGGTCTTTTTAAGTGATTTTATAAAATCCCCGAACAGTTCCATATATGCAAATCTTGCATCTTCCGGGGTCATTGCTTTAACGGGTTTTCCCATAATAAAATTAAAAAGCTCTCTATAATTATTAGGTGCAAAGTTTTGATTAAACTTATTATGAAAAGAAAGTTTCCAGTATTCCCGCAGAATTGTGTCAAATACACCCCAGGGTTTGAAGTTTAAAGATTCTGAACAGGTTACGGTTAAAACATTATAACCTTTTGCTTCAAATAATTTTGTAAGTTCAGTGATGTCAGGTTTTAAACTTTCTTCTCCTCGCAATGCGATAATTCGCCCGTTATTTTCTAAATCGAGTGTTTGTAGTTTATCATAAACGGAATGGGCGTGTATTCTTTCAAATTTGCATTTAGCATTAATGTCAAATACCTTAAACGAATATAAGTCTTTATTATCTTCTTCTTGTTTCTGTTTCTTTTTGATTTCTTGCGGCAGAACCGAGGCAGGAGCCGGGTCATCGTCTTTTGTCGGCGGAAGTACATAATCATCCAGTATAACTTCATAAAACATTATGCTTTTTCCGTTATCTTCAATAGAATACAGTGAATCTGTTTTATATGTTTTGCTTACACTGTCGCAAACATCCTGATCCAGTACGATTTGGAGTCCTTTTAGATAAATTTTGTTATTCTTTTTTACATTTAAAAGTTTTACATTATTTTCACTTACAGTATATTCCTGTAATTTTTCAGAAGATTTTTTTACAATGGTTAACGTTAAATTAAGAGGGCATCCCAGCTGTTCAATTATATTATTATTCAGCTCTGCAAATGTATTAATAAGTTTAATAGCAAGTCTTACCGCTTTTTCTGATGATGTTGCAAAAGATAACTCTTTATTCATATTTATAACAAAGATATCTCCATATGTAATCAACTTGCAATCAATACTTTTTAGCTGGGCAAAAAGAAGGTTTTTTATTTTGAAATAAAATTTTGAAAACAGCTCCTGTGATTTTAAAAGTCTGCGGATATTTTTTAAAGAGCCAAATTTGACAGCAATTGAAGCAAAATCATCGGTTTCGCATTCTTGATATGCAAGACTTGTGTTTACCGGAAAACCGCATTTAGAACACTTTTCTTTAGTGACAGGATTTATTTTCCCGCATTTAGAACATTTGACAACGATTGTATACCCGCATTTTTCGCACACCGGTGTTTCGCTCAAACTATGACAGTTCGGACACTCAAGAAACAAAACTTTATGACATTTCGGGCACACTGCTTGATTATCATTAAGTTTGGTGTGGCATTTAGGACATTCCATACTCGGTTACTAATCTTTCTCTTAACTTATTTTATATTATAGTTCAAAATTCTTAATAGTTAAATAATCCAAACGGTTTATGATATAATTTTCTTGAAGAGTTGTACGGAGTTTAACATATGAGTCTATTAGGAATACTTACAGAACCTGCAATATTAATTATAACGGTATTTTTCCTGTTTTTTATAATGACTGTTTTAAGAAATTATACAAGGATAGAGAAAAATTTGAAATCTGTATATGAGTTTTTGAAATCTTTGAATAAGAAAGAGCTGTCATATCGTTTTCAGCAGCTGGATGAATTTATGACTACTAATCCTTATACAACTACCAGCTGGGAGGATTTCAAAAAAGCTCTTGTTTTCCCTGAAAAAATTTTTGTTGCGCAAAAAACTAATTCCGCAGGCGGGTATGCTCCTGAAATCTATTTAACTATAGATTCTTCTTATTTCTTTAATGAAGAAACTCTTATTAATTCAAATATTAACCATAAGTTTATACAGGTTATGCCGACGCTTTTAACCGGTTTAGGTCCGTTTTTTACATTCTTAAAGATGGCAATAGCATTTACGGGGCTTGATTTTTCATCAAGTGATGTTGAAACTTCTTTAACCAATTTAATGGCTAATATTCAGCTGGCAGCTTTATGTTCTGTATTTGCAGTAGGCTATTCTCTGTTGTTTATATTTATAGAGAAAATCCTTTATAACAGAAAGTGCAAAAAATATTATCTTTTAATCCAAAAAGAGTTTATACGTTTGTTTGATGTATGCACAAGCGAGCAATTCCTGCTGGATCTTGTTAAAGAATCAAAAGTTCAAAATGTTAATAATGAAAAGATACTTAGAGCATTACCGGAAGATTTTGCAAAGGCTGTCTCAAAATCAATTGGAGAAATTACAACTCCGTATCTTGAGAATATACTTTATAGCTTAAATAAGTTGAATGAATCGATGGATAAAGGTTCCGGCGGGGATATGGTAGATAAATTGTTTTAGGTAAGAAATGAGAATACGTCCAAAAGCAGAAGAAGGTTTTGATAATAATATTTTCTGGGTTACGATGACAGACTTGATGACCGGTCTGGTGCTGGTTTTTATTGTACTTTTTTTCTATACTTATCTGTCAAGTCATTATCAGAAATTTCAACAGGAAATAGCTAAAGAGAATGCTGCAAAAGCGATGCAGGAAACCTTGAAAGAACAAAATATTGAAGCTAATATTGATCCTGCATCCGGTGTTGTTAAAATATCAGATTTGGAGCTTTTTGAAGTTAATAGTTATAAACTATCCGATAAAGGAAAAGCTTATCTTGATAAGTTTGCTCCGATATACCTGAACTCGATTTTTTCGGACGAGTTTCTAAAAGATCACGTTGCAAAAATTATTATACAAGGGCATACTGATTCTCAGACATTTAAAGGTACATATTCTGAAGATGAGCAGTATATGAAGAATATGGAACTATCACTCAATCGTGCTTACGAAGTTGCTAATTATATGACTAATACACCGTATAACAAGGCTAACGGGAATAAACTAAGGAAGATGATTGTAGTTGAAGGTGCAAGTTTTTCTGATCCGGTTCTGGTAAACGGAAAAGAAGATTACAATAAAAGCCGCAGGGTTGAATTAAAGCTCATTATGAAAGGTCAGGACGAAAAGTCTAAGTAAATCTTTAAACCTGTGCGAGTTCAAACGGAGTATCAAGGGAATCTATTTTTATATCTACTTTGTCAGGGAAAACCTGTTTCATCTGGTTTACCAGATCATTTGTTGAATTAACCCAGAACATAGAAGAGGTCATAATTCTTGTGCTGTATCCGTCAACTTCCGGAAGTTTAATCATTACAGGGTCATCACCGTGATGTTTTGCAAGAATATTTTTTATCCCGCATAATTCTTCATACTTAACATCTTTTAGCAGGCTAACTGTTACGATATTAGAGTTATCTACGGATTTAACATTTTCTACGACGATACTTAACTGGTCTTCTCCTCTGTGCTGGAGTCTGCCAGTTATAACTACTTTATTTTCCTGCTGTAAAATATCTCCAAATTCAAGAAGTTTTTTGTGGAAACAAACAGCATCAACTTTCCCGCTTAAGTCTTCAATAGTTACAAATCTCAAGAACTTTGAAGGGTCTTTTTTGGTCGGAATTTGTCTTGTTGCGGTAATTAATCCGCATATTGTTACCATCTCATCTTCCGGAGCTTCATTTAATTCGCTTATCCTGTGCGTAATCAGGAATTGGAGCTTATCTCTTATTGAAAAAAGCGGATGCGAGGTTACGTAGAAGCCTAAGAACTCTTTTTCAAATTGCTGGAGTTCTTTATCTGTATATTCTTCATCACTGCCTAATAACTGGTATTGTGCACCCGTAAATTCATCGCTGTTTTCAACCGTGGAGAACAGGCTTACCTGTCCCATGGCACGGTCTTTTGCTTCTTTTGAGGTCACATCAAGAATGTGCTCAATATTTTCAAATAACTGTTTTCTGCTTTTTTCAATATTTGCAAAAGCTCCGGCTTTAATAAGACCTTCCAGAGATTTTTTGTTGACAAATTTTGTATCAAGCCGTTTACAGAAATCAAAGATACTTTTGAACTCTCCGTTTTCTTCTCTTTCTTTAATAATTGCTTCGCAGACAGGTTCACCAACCTGCTTAATCGCAGCAAGCCCGAATCTTATATTCTTTCCGTCAGGAGTGTACTCTAAATAAGACTTGTTAATATCAGGCGGAAGAACTTTTATTCCGTACCTGTGAGCTTCCTCAATATAAAGCTGGGTCTGGTCTTTGTTATCGGATACGCTTGAAAGAAGGGCTGATAAGTATTCAACAGGATAATGACATTTTAAATAAGCAGTCTGATATGCTACAAATGCGTAAGCTGCAGAATGTGACCGGTTAAAGCAGTATGATGCAAACTTTTCAATTTGTTCAAAGAGTGTTGTTGCATCTTCCTTTTTCATTCCATGGTGAGAAGAAGCAAGCTCAATAAACTTGGCTTTCTGCTTCTGCATTTCTTCAATTTTCTTTTTACCCATCATTCTCCGGACAATATCTGCTTGTCCTAAAGAATAGTCAGCAAGGGTCTGGAACACCTGCATAATTTGTTCCTGATAAACAATTGTTCCGTACGTATCTTTTAAGATAGGCTCAAGAAGCGGGTGCGGATATGAAATAGCTTTTATGCCGTGTTTTCTGTCTACAAACTCATCTACCATGCCTGAACCCAGAGGTCCCGGTCTGAATAGAGCAACAAGAGCACCTAAATCTTCAAATACGTCAGGTTTTAATCTTTTTACAAGGTTAATCATACCCTGAGATTCAAGCTGAAACACTCCGACAGTTTCCCCACGCACTAACATTTTATATGTTTCAGGGTCATCCAGCGGAATATTGTTTATGTCAATATCAATCCCTTCATAATGCTTAACCATATCAACGGTTTTATAAATCATGGTCAAGTTTCTGAGTCCCAGAAAGTCCATTTTGAGAAGAGAAAGAACTTCCGTAACCTCATGAGGCGGATAGCCTGTCTGTACAATACCGTCTTTTGAAGGCTGAACAGGAATAATTGTATCTAAAGGCGCATGCGAAATTATAACGCCTGCAGCGTGTGTGCCTGTTCCGCATTTTAAGCCTTCTATAGCGCAGGACATATCAATAATTTTTCTGTAACTTACACTCTCTCCGGTTTCCGGAATCGGAATCTGGTAATCCTCATCATAAAGTTTTCTAAGCTCGGATCCTTCAACCTGAAGCGCATCTTTTATCCATTTAGCTTTAGGATTTGTAGCTGCGGCAAGTTCAATAGCCGGTTCAATTAAACCTGTCAGTCTGTTGGACTCAGTAAACGGAACCTTTAAAATTCTTGCTATTCCTTTAAAGGCAGCTTTAGGTGCGTAGGTTGAAAATGTAATAATCTGACAGACTTTATCCTCGCCATATTTTTGGGTAACGTAATCTATTACCTGACGACGTTTTTCAATACAGAAGTCTATATCAATATCAGGCATAGTATAGCGTTCTTCATTCAAAAATCTTTCAAACAACAGATGATGTTTAATCGGGTCAAGGTCTGTGATTTCAAGAGCATAAGCTACAACGCTGCCGGCAGCGGAGCCTCTTCCCGGGCCGACCGGAATATCATGAGTTTTTGCGTAATGTATAAAATCCCAGGTAATAAGGAAATATGCAGCAAATCCCATTTTGTTAATTGTTCTAAGCTCGTAGTCCACACGTTCTTTAAGTTCCGGCGTAATTTCTCCGTATCGTTTTTTTAACCCTTCATAAACAATATGTTCAAGATAGGTTTCAT
Source organism: Candidatus Gastranaerophilales bacterium (assembly GCA_944324255.1). Classification (GTDB taxonomy): domain Bacteria; phylum Cyanobacteriota; class Vampirovibrionia; order Gastranaerophilales; family Gastranaerophilaceae; genus CAG-196. Next base: position 61,452 of record CALUVM010000007.1, read on the forward strand.
TTGAGAAGCCTTCAGGTACCTCATAATGCGGAAGCGGAGCATTGCCAAGCTCTATTTCAATATGACATTTGTCGGCAGCTTCCTGCGTATTTTGGACACATTCATTAAACATTTCATCATCCATCCAGGAGAAGGCTTTTCGCATTTCTTCCTGAGATTTGACATAGAATTCGTTATTCGGGAAGTGAAACCTGTTAGGGTCAGATTTATCGGCATTTGTCTGCAAGCATAATAAGCTGTCCTGAGCGTCAGCATCTTCTTTTCTTAAATAGTGAGAGTCGTTTGTTATGACCATTTTTATCCCGAGTTCTTTTGCTATTTTTATTAACTCAGGATTGGTTCTTTTTTGTTCTTCGAGTCCGTGGTCTTGAAGCTCTATATAATAATCATCTCCGAACAGTTCTTTGTATTTTTTAGCGGTTTCGATAGCCTTTTCTTTTTCTCCATGCTGCAGATGCTGCAGGACTTCGCCTCCAAGACAGGCAGATGTACATATTAATCCCTCGTGGTACTCTTTAATGAGTTCGAAATTTATTCTGGGTTTATAATAAAATCCTTCGCACCAAGCGGTTGAAACCAGCTTAATAAGGTTTTTATAGCCGGTCTGGTCTTTTGCAATAAGAATCAGGTGATACAGAGGATTGTGAAGGTTATCTTTCTGGTGAATATCACCGTCATGCACATAAAATTCACACCCGATAAGCGGGTTTATTCCGGCAGCTTTTGCCTGTTCATAAAATTCAATAGCAGAATACATTACTCCGTGATCAGTGATTGCAATAGCATTAAGCCCGTTTTCTTTTGCATAATTTACGAGCTCTGAAACCCTAATCATACCATCAAGCAATGAATACTCGGTGTGAATGTGAAGCGGAATTAAGTTTGCCATATCTATAATTTAGCACAGAAGAGTATTAAGGATTGTAAAAGTTTAAATCCTTAATTCTATAATTATCCGTAATTAAAATTGTGAAAATCTCTATAAAGACAAGAATGAGCTATACTGATTCTGCATATTGGAAATAAGCATATCCATAGTTTGGAACTTGGATTCCAGACGTTCTTTGTATCTTTCAACTGCTGCATTTGCTTTTTTGATTTTATCGTCATATCTCTGTATTTCTCTTTCATAAGAGTTGTCAGCTGTATCAAAATAACCTGTAACAGCCGTAAGAGATGTTTCTACAATATTTTCTACTCTGGATAAAATTCCCGGATGTGATTCTGTTCCTGCCAACAGGTCTTTTACCGCATCTGAATCTTTGCTGTAAGCTTCAAGGAACTTATCCTGATCAAAGAACAGTTTGTTAACGTTTTCTGTTGAAATATTGTTAGCACTGGCAGTATCAAAACCTATACCGATAGCATCAAGATTTTTGAAAACAGAGTTCCCGTAACTTGAGCTTGTCATAAGGTTCCTTAGCTGGTTACGTATCAGTTTTAATGTCGTCTGATCGTGCAAATCCCCATCTGCTGCAATTTCTGCATCAACATTTTCAATAAGTTCATTATAAGCATCTACGATATCGGAAATAGCGTTGGAGACTTTTTCTGCATCTTTTTCTATAGTGAGAGTTACGGAACCTCCTTCGGAGATATCTTTAAGATTAAGGGTAACTCCCTGAATTCTTGATATATCACTTGTAACAGTGTTTGTAGAAGAAGTATAATTTGTTCCGTTAATGGAGAATTTCGCATTTGTACCGATTTCCTGAGCAGAGGTATTAAGTCTTACAACTCCATTGCTGTCTGTAGATGTGAATCCCATTATATCGGTAAAGTTGCTGGTGCCTTTTTCTATGTTAATTAAGGCACTTCCGGTGGTTCTGGATTCAATAACAAGTTTACCGTCGATAGAATCCCAGTAGGCTGTTGCATTGGCGTCTTCAGATGCATTAATCTGAGAGATAATATCCTTTAATGTTGTAGTATCCGTAATCTCAAATACGGCATCTCCAATAGTAAATGTTCCTTCCGTAACATCTCCGAGTTTAAATATTCCGGATTCAGTAAGCTTAGAACTTTCATTAACACTGTATAATTCTCTAGAGCTTGTGACTTTGTTTTCATTCTGCTGCAGCCCGAGAACGGAGGCTATATTAGAAGTATCAACGCTGGAGCCGGCATTAATCTGTACTCCGTCTGTTTTTGAGAAAATTGTTAAATGACCGTCTTTTAGTTCAATATCAACATCTGAAAATGCTGAAGATATTCTGCTTCTTAAATCAGAGAAAGTGTCTTCTTCATTGATTTGTATGGTAGCCTTTTCTCCATTTCTGTAAATAGTGAACGAACCGGAGGAAATATTCAAAAGTCCAAGCTGCGTTGAATAATCTGCATTAGCGGCAACTGATGCTGTTTTTTCTACGACTGTTGAGATAGTTTGTTCAACGGTATCGTTGCTGGCAGCAAATCCTCCGAGGTTGTCGCTGTAGGTCAATCCGAGGTTTGCTATTAAGCTTGAAGCAGAAGCGCTGCTGTCAATGGAAAAATCTTTGTTTCCGGCGGCAAGAGTTAATTTGCCGTCTTTAATTGATGCATTAATGCCTGCGCTTTCCAGTTTTGTAATCAAACTTCCGAAGGTTTCGTCTGATGTTATATTAATAACTTTTGTTTCATCTCCGATATTGAAAACCAGAGTTCCTTCGCTCTTGAGCGGAGAACCTCCCCAGTCGGTGTCAAATTCGCTGAGCAGAGTGTCATCCGTTGCTGTCAGGATATCTGTAGTCGTAAGGGATGTATTAACTTCAGCAGAATAGTTGTAGGAAATATCTTTTCCGTTTGCGAACAATTTTTCTACAATATTTGACCCGTTTGCGGCAGATTCAATATAACTGTTTCCGCTTCCGGTAAGTCTAAACTTAAATTCTCCGTTAGATTCAATAAGTCCGGATTGGATTCCGAATCTGGATAGAGTATCTCTGAGGTCATTAATTGTATCTGTTGAAGCTACCATTGCTTTGTATCGTACCCCGTTGCTTTGTATATAGAAATACCCGTCAGTTATACCGAGAGAGCCTAAAGTTGTTTCACCGGTTGCGGCGGAAACGGTTGTAACAATAGTTGTCATTTGAGCTTCTCCCGGTCTGTAAGAACTTGTGTCTTCCCAGTCGGCAGGGTCAATTCCCAGCAGCTCGAAGATATTTGATTCTTTTTGTGAACCTGTGTAATTTGAAAGTTTTACATCACTGTCTGCACTAATAGTTAATGCACCGTTTTGAATAGAGGTTGAGAACCCTTGTTCTTCAAGTTTAGCCATTAATGAACCCATTGTTTCATCTGCAGAGAGGGATATATTCTTGTAAACTCCGTTCTTAATAATGCTAATATATCCGTCCTGATAAGTTCCGCCGGTTATATCGGCGAGTTTTGTATCTTCGGTTGCTGCAGATATTGTAGTTACTCTAAGTTCATTAGAATTTGTGTTAACCAGACCGCTCTGAGTAGAGCTTGTCATTTGTAAACCGAGTTTCTCAAGGGTGTTGGAGGTTCCTTCCTGAATATAAGAACCGTTTTCGGATATAAGGGTTATCTTGCCGGAAGAATCAACACTGCCTGATATTCCATAATCGTTAAGTATATCGAACAAATCTTGAATACTCTGATCGGCTCTGAGATTAGCGGTAATATATCCGCCGTCAGCTTTCATAATTTTGATAGAGCCGGCTGTCCAGCCTTCAATATCGCCGAGTTCGGTGTTAAGTGTTATTTTTTCCGAACATTCATAAGTTAGCTTATCAGAATTGCTCATTGTGCCGGTTTGTGAGCTTGTTGTAGTATAATACGGACTATTTGAGCCTTCGCCCCATGGAAGATTTAACGCATTTGCTAACCCTTCGCTCATGCCGGAAATATAATAATCTCCGGTATATCCCGTTATTTGGAACTTGCCGTTTGAAACCTGCGCCTGTATGCCGTAATTAGCAAGTTCTTCTATTAAATCGTTCATTATTGTTGTATCACGACCAGACTGGATAGATATATGTCCTGTTTCACCCTTTTTAGATATTTGAATATCAAATCCGAAAGCCGGTAATCCTAAATCTCCCATAGTAGTATCTCCGGTGAGAGATGAAGTTCCGTCTGCACTAAGCGGGTCGGAATCGGTCATAGTTTTTTCGACATAACTATCAAAGGCATTTTCTATATTGAGTTGTCCCAGTATATTATCATCTGTATCATCAGCTATTGATACTCCGGACTGTGGTGTAAGCGAGAGTTTTCCATTGCTTAACGAAGCATCTATTCCGCAGGATTCAAGGGCGTTGATTAAATCTCCGACAGTGTAATCACTATGGACTGTGGCATAAATGATTTGACCGTTATTTTCTATAGTTATGCATGTTTCGTTATTATTAAAATAAAATCCGTCAATATCTGCTAGCAATGTATTTTCTGTGATTGTTTGAGTGGAGCTCGTAGTAGTTGTTCGGGTTGTTGTTATGGCGTTTGAGCCGGTACCGTATCTGTCTTTAAACTTAAGCAGTTTGTCCAGTGTATCGTTAAAATCTGATTTTATGTATACATTATCTTTTCCGCTTATTGTAAGTTTTCCGCCCGTTAATGATGTCGAGAATCCTTTACCGTTCAAGTAGCTCATAAAAGAACTAAGGGTAGTTGTAGTTTGAACAGTATATGTATACGTTGTACCTTGCGAAACAAGTGTAACGCTTGCATTAGAAGTTAACCCAAGCTGTCCGAAGGTTGTGGAACGGGTTGCAGTTGTAGAAGCTGTTGCCGAGCCTAATTTGCTTGTCGGAGAAGTTATAGGTATGCCGTAGCCTTTTGTTGCGTAACTGGTTGATGTTGATCCTCCGCTGGCATTCAGATTGCTATTGTTATAGTAATAGTTGCCGGAAGAAGATAGACTATTTTCATCATACCCGATGAATCCCCCGACATAACTGCTTCCGCTAACACTACCGCTTGACCACGAATCTTTGACTGTACTGCGGGATTGGTTACCTACAAAACCGCCTACTTTTTCTCCCGAACCTGTTACAGTTCCTTTTGTGAAACTATCAGAAATACTTGAATCTTTGAGCATTCCTACAAAACCACCAATATTTGCGCCGGTAGCGCTTACATATACGCTTGCTGCACAATTGGTTACAGAACTGCTTTCTCTTAAGTTCCCGACAAAACCTGCTACACAACCTGCACTTGATGCTGTTATTTTAATTGTTCCGGTAACGTAACTGTTTGATATTTTTGTAGAAGAATAGGCTATTGCAACTAATCCTCCAACCTGACCTGAAGTTGCAGTACTGCTTGTTATATTTAATTTTTCGATTCCTACATTTTCAATTTTTGCACCGCTTGTTATTCCAAAGAATCCTATACGACCAGTTGTTGTGGATGTTATTTTGATACTGCTTATTACATGTCCATTACCATTAAAAGTGCCATAAAACGGGTTATCTTCTGTTCCGATTGCAGTTAAGGTTTGGTTCGCAAAGTTTATGTCATTTGTCAGAACAAAATAAGTATTTTCTCCGATTTTACCGTTATTAGTCATCGTGGAAAGCTTTTTCAAATCGGAAGTTGTTGAAATAAGATATGTGCCGCTTGATAATGTTGCGGTACTGCTAACAGTCGAGAATTTGATTCCGTTTGTGTATGTAATAGCTACGGTAGATGTTTGAGTTATACCTGCTGTAATAGTTTGGATACTTACAACTGATTGGTAAGTAACAGCAGCGGAAGATGTTAATGAAACACCGGTTGTAGCGCCGGACACAATTGTTATTCCCATCTGGTCTATAATGGAGCCTGTCAGATAGCAGGCATTGTTTGCATCTTCATCACTAATGCTTATTGTCCCGTCATTGTTTAAGAGCACTTCCAGTGAGTATCCGCCTAATATACTTATAAAATCTGAAACCGTATTATCAGCACTTAATGTGACTTTAAAAGTTTCTGCTGTTTGACAATCATGAATATTAACAACAGAGTCACTCATATCCAGAAAATCACCCAGTTTTGTATCGAGGGTAATTGGAGTTTCTGAGGTTAAGACAACAGGCTGGGTTGATTCAAATGTGACACCCTGTGTTACACCTGCTCCGATTGTTTTTGTTGTGGTAGTAATATCAAATCCGGTTACACCCAAAAGATCAACAGGTTCTGTTATGAAATATTCTCCGGTACTTGAAAACTTCAATTTCCCATCAACAATTTCGCCTTTTATGCCGTAGGTTTCAAGTTCATCAAATATTTCTCCTAATGTCTTGTTTTCAACATTAATACTTGTGACAAAGCCATCTTGATTAACTATATCAATTGTACAACATGTTTCGAGATTCCCCTCAATATCTAACCAGAGAGTATCTTCGGTAATATAGCTGTTTGCTGCTTCATGGGTTAATACTTTAGAATCGGTATATGAAACGCTACCTGAATTTAAAATTGTTTTAATCCCCATGGCATTAAGAACGTCTCCTTCAATGTAGTTCATATCCCCTGATACTATTGAATCAAGCGAAATAACCCCGTCAGAGATAGAACCTGTTACTCCGAGGTTGGCAAATTCATCAAGCATTTCTCCTATTGTCATATCAGCAGATAATGTTATGCTATCCAATGGTGAATTGTATTCATCATACAGTGTAATAACCCCGCTTTGTATAGAATGCGGAACGCCGCTTGTTTTAATTGAAACTTCTCCGTTCTCTGTTATATTCCAAACGGAACTGTCAAAGCCTAAATTATTAAATGCAACATTTGATAAATCTGATAGTTCTACTGTATAGCAGGTGCTATCAGTATGCATCCCGCTTGGACCGTCAGGACTTGTGACATTTACATTGCTTCCAATTAAACAATCTGTATAGTATCCGCTCCCGCTGAACTCAATCCCATAGACATTACTAGTATCAGAGTTTATAGTTCCGATATTAATAAATCTATCAACCCAAGTTTCATAAGTATCAGCTGCAAAACCTCCACCGTAGGCTGTATTAGAAGCGTTAATTGTTCCGGCAAAAAGTATATCGGAGTAGACTTCTGTGAGATAGCTATATCCGGCTATTCCCCCGACTTTTTCTGTTGCATTTAATGTTCCGGTCACAGCAGAGGCTTGAATTGTGCTGCTATATAAATACCCGACAAGTCCTCCTACATATCCGCTGCTGGTTATACTACCTGTAAACTCAGAATTTTTCATATTACCATGGTATAGAGTACCGACCAGACCTCCTGCATATTGAACTTCTGTACCGGTATTTGCTTTTGTAATATTTACCGAGGAGGATACGTTTTCAATATGACTATTATCAAGCATAACTCCGGCAATACTTCCAATATTTTCTATTGTCGCATATTCCATTTCATAAGCCGCATTATTCGGCGGAGTATTTATAATATGATTAACAATATCTCCGATTGTGAACAGATTTTGTGCATCATTATCAGAAATTTCAATGCCAAATTTTTCTTCAAATGCCATTACCAGTTCTGTGAGGTCTAATGAGTCAGCACCTAAATCCTCTCTTATTCTTGCATCAAGCTGGTAGTTGTTAATATTTCCAACGCCAAGTTCTTCCTGGAGAATATCCCGGACTTTATCTTCTACTGATTGATTAGTAGTATAGGACTCTATTTCTATATTACCGGATACAGACAGGTTTTTGATTGTTCCAGTCACAGTATCAAATAAACCGCCGCTATCTCTTAGAGTTATGTTCAAAGTTATATTATGTCCCTGTCCGTCAAAAACACCTGAAAATGGATTAACTTGATTACCTATTGCGTTCCATTCATCAGAACTAAGGGTTATGTCTTTTTTCAGGACATAAGTGTATCCCAGTGCAGCGCCGCTAAGGTTTGTCATAGCCATTAAATCCGCAGCACTTGAAATAGCAATAACACTGCCGCCGGTTATACTTCCGTCAGAATTAATTGTTCCGGTTATAGTATAAGTATTTCCGCTATTCCAGTTCAAAATCTCTCCAAGAGTTGTATCTAAGTCTGCATTAACGACTTGAGTCTGTGTGGAATACAGTTTTTCTGTAGATATCATTGTGTTTTCGGTAATTACGGTTTCGTTATCGGTTATATCAACTTCGATTCCGAGAGCATCATTAACTTCTCCGCTCAGCCAGTTGCCATCCGGTGAATCAAAGGTGATTATACCGTTATTTATTGTGGCATTTATTCCGTAATTAGCAAGAGTATCAAACCAATCACCCAGTGTTTCCGTACTGCTGAGAATCCCTTCTGCCAACTCTCCGGAACCGCTCATTATATGGTATTCCAGTCCGTCCAGCCCTAAATCTGCAAGATTCGTTGTTCTATCTGCTGTTGCAGTAGTTAAAGTTGTAATTTCTGAATCAGATTTCTGGGTTATGACGGTTTTAGATGTAACTGTTTCTGTTGTTATTCCGAGTTCATTTGCAACAAGTACATTACCGCTTGTTGATGTCAGTCTTATTACACCATTATTAATACTGCCTTCAATTCCATAAAATGTACTCAGGTGTTCAAAGAAATCTCTCAGCGTTGAGTCAGATTGTATATTCATACTTGTCAGCTTACTGCCGGCTTGATTATAAATTTCAAATTCTGCGTTTGTTATTCCCAGTTCCGCAAAAGTTGTGTTCTCATCCGCAAAACCTTCGACCTTGCTTTCTATTGAATCTCCTGTTATGGTTCCTGATATCTGATTAAATTCAAGTCCCAGAATTTCTTCTATATCATAGCTTCCGCCGGTTACGGTTCCGCCCGTTATTTCAATATTGCTGTCTGTATCAATGGATGCTGTAAGTCCGGAGTTATTTAATTTCTCTATCAAATCTCCCAGAGTATCAGTTGTGCTCAATGTTATTGTGCTCAGATTATTATCAGAATCTTTGACAATTACAGTATCACCGTTTTTTAAGCTTTCTCCGCCAACCAAATTTTTCAGCAGAGTGTCTTCTGTTGCTCCCGCAGTTTCTGTAGTCACTGTATTGAAAGCGAGATTTCCGCTCTGCTGTGTAACAGAATCTATTTCGCTTGTAAGACCAAGTGCATCAATTATTCCCGTGGTTCCCTGATTTGTTATTTCAGCGTTATTCAGGGTGAAGATACCATCCTCTATTGTTGCACTTATTCCGTTAGCATTTAACCCGTTAATTAAATCCTGCAAAGTATCTTGTGTATCAATTTGTACATTATAATCTGCATCGTTTGCGGAAATGACGATACTGCCAGCTTTTACCCCCAAATCTTTTAATAAGGTGCTTCCGTCAGCCGGAGTGTATACGGTTTCAACTTTTTCAGTAGTCAATGTGCCGGACTGGTAGCCCCGGTTTACACCTTCCAGGTGTAAACCCTCTACAATACCGGTATTGTCGATATCCCGAATATCATCCGCCCCGATATCCAGAGAAAAAATTCCCGTATCAGAATTGAATCCGGCGTTTACCCCGATGTTCTTGAATTTATCAACGAGGTCGCTTATGCTGTCATTTTCACTAATATTTAAAGTAACTTCGCTTCCCCCGATTGTAACACCGATATTTCCCGATTTTATCCCTAAATGTTTAAGCAGTGAATCCCCTGTAGCAGTTGTAGTTTCAACTATGGTTGTATAATACGTAAATCCGCTTGTTGCGTGCGTATTGCTGGCAAGTTTGTCAACAGTTATTTCGTAAGTACCTTCTTCTGCTTCAGCTGTCGCTGTTGCCGTAAGTACATTTGTATTTGAGGACTGGGCAAGTTTTTGTGAAAACAAGTCCATTGATGCTACATTAAACTTTGTATCGGTTACTTTCTCAAGTACGGATCTAAATGATGTAAAAAAAGATTTAATATTATTCAGCGTATCTCTTGATAATTGGACAACCTCTTGTTCTTCCTCCAGTGTGGTCACCTTTGCCCGCTTTAGTGCTGTGAGTGACTCTACCCAGGAAGACGTATCTAAGCCTGATGCTAATCCGCTGAATGATATCGTCATATACTTGCCTGCTTACGTAATATCCGTATTTAACTACTTGTTTCGGGGTATTTTTGGGAATTACTATATCATAAGTATAGCATTTTGTTTAATATTTTTCAAGCTCTCTGCAATAATTTACAGGCTTAAGCGTCATGCAGGACGAAATATCTCAAGGGATAATGGCACAGGTCCCAAAATATTGCGATTCTTCAGCTAAAGCCTTCAGAAGGACGATTTTTAATCCTCTAGCCGCTCAGTTACTTAATCACTTCGTCACTTCGTCACTATCTACATTCACCCCTGAATTAAAAGGTTTTCTAAAACAAATTCCATTGCGCCCTGCTGTTCTGCAAAAACTTTAATGCCATTCTCAACAGTTTTATTATAAAACTCTTTATCAGACAGCATTTTATCTGCGATATTACCGAATTCATTTTTGTTTTTGACGACAAAACCGGCTTCTGCTTTTTGTATTATTCCGTAAATATCTCTGAAGTTGTGAATTGAAGGACCTGAAATTACCGGCTTATTGAAAACAAGGGCTTCAAGGGGGTTGTGACCTCCCGTATTATTAAAGCTTCCTCCAATAAATGCTAAATCGCAAAACGCATACATTTTCCCGAGTTCGCCTAATGTATCCAGTATCAAAATATCAATACCTTCCAGCGTGTAACGGTTATTTGAACGAAAATCGTACCTGAATCCGGTTTTTTCAACCAGTTTTGTGACTTCCTCTTTTCTTGTCAGGTGTCTTGGTGCAAGGATGAGCTTTAAATCTGGATGTTTTGATTTCAATCTGTTGAATACATCCAGAACTATTTCATCTTCGCCTTTATGGGTTGAACCTGCCAGCATAACTCTTGAACCGGACTTATCAAATTCAAAATTAAGCTCGGGTTTAGTTATATCAAACTTAAGATTGTTCATTCTTTTGGTCGTTTGCGGATTAGCGCCGAGGTAGATATATTTTCTATTATCGTCATCGCTCTGGGTATAAATTCCTGTATAAAGATTTAAAAACGGTTTGAAAAAGAACCTGAACAGTTTGTACGACTTAAAACTGGTGTCTGAAATTCGTCCGTTTATTACAAAAAGCTTTGTTCCTCTTTTTTTTGTTTCAATAGCAAAATTCGGCCATATTTCAGTTTCTGCAATCATAACAATATCAGGGTTAACCTTGTTTAAAAACTTACGTACAATGTCTGGTGAATCAATAGGAAAATATGTAATCAAATCAGTAGTATCATCCAGTTTTTTATGCGCAATATCCTGTCCGGTGTGAGTTCCTGTCGTCAATACAATCTTAGCCTCCGGGAATTTCTCACGGGTTTTTTTTACAAGTCTTTCCAGTGCGGTAACTTCACCTACTGAAACTCCGTGAAACATAATTACAAAATCATCTTTAGAGAATCCGGGGTCATCAAAAACAGCTTTCTTCCTTAATACTGCATCTTTAGGATATCCGGTTCTTTTTAAAACCATTATGAATATCGGTTCAATAGCTCTGAAAAATACTTCATATAATAATTGAAACATTATTTATCCTCATCTATGAGTGCGTAACGTCTTCCGTTTTCTATTATATCAAAATCGACATGTTTTACTTCATTCATTTTTTTATACGGTATGATAACCATATTTTTTTCTTTATCAAGAGCTTTGAATAACTCGGATGGCTTCATATGTTTTCTGTATACAACAGGCTTACCGCTGTAAAAAATCAGTGAATACTTTTGTGCAAAACCGTAAGTTGTTAATGTCATATTGTGTTCTTTTGCATATTCTGCAAATTTTAACAAATCATTCTGCCCGAATGCGTAATCTATTTCAAAAAACTTTTCTGTTGCATAAGCCGAAAAAGCCAGTATTAATATAACATAAGATGCAAAAACGGCTTTATATAATTTTTTTCTGGCAAACATTATACTTGCAAGTCCGAAAGCAAAAGATGACAAAATACAGAAAGTTTTTACGGTTGAAATGTCTTGATAAAGCTGCTCCGGTAAATAAAGAGGGGTTAAAATTGAAGCCAGAGTCGCAAATAAAAATACCCCGCCTACCGCATAAACCGTGATTGTTATAATCCTTTCGTTAGAAATTTTCTTTATATAGTTATACCAGACATAAGCCCCGATGCAGGCAAGAGAACCATACATCGGCAGTATATATGTAATAAGCTTAGTTTTGGATGAGGTGAAAAACAGTAATGTAAATACGGTTATAATCACGTTATAAAATATAAATCTCTGAGCCGTGCTTAAATTCTTGCGTTCAAATTTCCAGTTTTTTTCTTTAATAACGTTTATTAAATCTTTTATCCATACGCTTAAGCAGGAAACACTCCACGGAAAGAAACCCCAGAGCAGAGTAAGAAAATAAAAATAAAATGGCTGAGTCCTGTTAATATCTCCTTCTCCAAGAAATCTTTGCAAATGATGCTTTATAATATATTCATTCCAGAATAAAGGGTTATGAAGTTTGAACATAATTAAATGCCATGGAAGAACTACAAGCAGGAATAACCCCATCCCGACAAGAAAATATTGCGGTTTAAAGATTTCTTTAAATTTTCCGGAAGCTATTGAGATAAAGAACATTGCGCCAAACGGAACTACAAAGCCCGGAATTCCTTTCGCCATTACAGCAAGTCCGGAGAATATATAAAACATCCACCAGAAATATTTTTTATGAGATTCTCTGCAAAAATAAACTGACATCCCGAAACAGATAGAAGCCCAGATACAAGCAGCAACAACAATATCAAGTATTGCGAATTTAGCTAAAATTACAAATTCCAGACTCGTTGCAAGCATCAGCGCCGCTATAACTCCATACCCTCTGGAGATAATTTTTCTGCCCATAAAATATGCCAGATAGCAGCATAAGGTTCCGTACAAAGCAACCGGAAATCTTGCAGTAAACTCGTTAATTTTACCAAACACGGCAAAAGACAAACATTCACCCCAAAAATATAGAGGCGGCTTTTCAAAGAAAAACTCTTTGTTAAGATAAAGTGTTAAGAAATCTTTGGAAAGGAACATGTCTTTAGACATTGAAACGTATCTGGATTCGTCGACGTCCATAAGCGCATATGCCCAAATATTATGGAAAAATATAAAGTAGAATAATATTCCAAGTCCCAGAATAGTAAATATTTCCGGATGTTTGAGTATAAAACTCTTTATATTTTGTAATTTCTCCATAATCTCCTCCGTGTTGAGTTAATCTTAACATGTAAATAGTAAATAGTGAATAGTGAATAGTGAATAGTGAATAGAAGTGACTAAGTGACTGCGTGATTAAGAAATTGTTCCCTCCCCTGATTGGGGAGGGTTAGGGTGGGGGGCGGTTAATGGGTAGTGAATAGGTGACTAAGTGACTGAGTGACTGAGTGACTGAGTGAATAAGTGACTAAGGGAAATAAACTAAACTGTCATCCTGAACTTTTTACACCAGGCGGACTATCTTGTTGGTCAAGCCTACTAACTTATATTTACCCCTTCAGGATCTTACCAAAACACAAATATAATACC
>CALUVM010000008.1 GCA_944324255.1 Candidatus Gastranaerophilales bacterium
GAACCTCAGCATTTTCTATACCAAGATCTGCAACAAAATATGCAAATGCATGACCTGCATTTTCCATAAATTTTGAATGGAATGCACCTGAAACTGCTAACGGAACAACCCTTCTTGCTCCGGCTTGAGTCAATAATTCACCAGCTTTAGCTACGGCTGCTTCGTCACCGGTTATAACAACCTGAGCCGGAGAATTGTAATTTGCTACATCAACATAACCAATATTTGATGCCTCTTTCAAAGCTTCTTCCAAACTTCCTTCAGGAGCATTTAAAATAGCTGCCATAGCTCCGCCCTTTGTTTGTCCCATTAAGTCAGCACGTTTTTGAATAGCTCTTAATGTTGTTTCTAAATCCATAACTCCGGAAGCATACATTGCACAATATTCACCTAAACTGTGACCCGCTGTACAATATGGTGTAATATCAATTTGGGATTTCAAAGCTTCTAATGCTGCAATTGACATTGTAACAATTGAAGGCTGAGTGTTAATTGTTTGTTTCAAATCCTCATCCGGACCTTCAAAACATAATTTCGTAATACTTTTTCCTAAAACTTTATCAGCCGTATCAAAAACTTTTTTTGCAGCTTCAAAGTTTTCATACAAGTCTTTCCCCATTCCTACAGACTGTGAACCCTGACCCGGAAAAATAAATGCAATCTTTTTTGTCATACTATTACTCCCTAAGTATTAAAATATCTCTCTGATAATAGAAATTATACAATAAACAAAATAAAAACTTATTTTAAATATCCAAAGCAATGTAGGGTGGGTAAAGTTGCATTAAAATGTGGAAATATACATTTGTCTATGTATAACGTACCCACCAAAATCAAAATTAAAAACGGCGGGTACGCAATCCTAAACATAAGTTATAATCACCCATATGAAGAGGCTTTACCCACCCTACGGACTAGCAATGTAGGGTGGGTAAAGTTGTATTAAAATGTGGAAATATACATTTGTCTATGCATAACGTACCCACCAAAATCAAAATCAAAAACGGTGGGTACGCAATACCAAACATAAGTTACAATCACCCATTTGAAGAGGCTTTACCCACCCTACTGTAAAGACAGTTGGTTTGATTATTCTTGGATACTGTGTGTTGTGGTATACTTCAAGAACCCCCAACCTCCGAACTCCGGACTTGAAAATATATTAAGGGGGCTTTGAGTATTTATACTCAAAGCCCCCTTAATCCGGAGAAGGAGGGATTCGAACCCTCGGTGCAGGTTGCCCCACACAACACCTTAGCAGGGTGCCGCCTTAAGCCTACTCGGCCACTTCTCCAGACGCTACTCAATCTTATCATAAACATCTTTATTTTTCAAAGTCTTTTTTAGTTGTATAATCTTCTTATCAAGGAGGGTATTTATTATGGGTATTAAAATCGCAGATAAAGAATTTTCATCCAGATTAATGATTGGCTCCGGCAAATACAGCTCATACGAGATTATGGAACAAGCCCTGAAAGCTTCCGGTGCCGATATTATTACTGTAGCTATAAGAAGAGTAGATATGAAGGCTCCGGGGCACGAAAATATCCTCGAACATATTGATACATCTAAATACTGGATTCTTCCAAATACAGCAGGCTGTGCAACTGTCGATGAAGCATTGCGTGTAGCACGACTTTCCCGTGCAATGGGTATTAATAACTGGATTAAGCTCGAGGTTATTCCTGACCCTAAATACCTCATGCCGGATCCTATCGCAACTCTTGAAGCTGCTAAAATCTTAATTGACGAAGGGTTTGTTGTCCTTCCTTACATAAATCCGGATCCTGTATTGGCTAAAAGACTTGAAGAGATAGGCTGTGCAACTGTCATGCCGCTAGCTTCTCCTATCGGTACAGGTCAAGGGGTTAAAACTCTTGAAAATATTAAAATAATTATTGAACAAGCTCAAGTTCCTGTTGTTGTTGATGCAGGACTCGGAGTCCCTTCCGAAGCCTCTCTTGTAATGGAACAAGGGGCTGACTTCTGCCTTGTTAATACTGCAATTGCTCAAGCTCAAGACCCTGTTAAAATGGCAGAAGCTTTCAAACTCGGGGTTCAGGCAGGACGTGCTGCCTATGAAGCTGGAAGAATCCCCGTAAAAGCTTTTGCAAGCGCATCTTCTCCGCTGGTTAATATTGTAGGTAAGAATTAATAATATTAAATACAGCAACGGCGGCGGGTTTTGATGCCAAAACCCGCCGCCGTTCATACTCTCAGCCATCTTACTTAATCGTCAGTCCCCATTACTTCACGGCTTGCAGTTTTACTTCTACTCCGGATTCATTATTTACCGTAACTGCATTTGAAATTGCCATGGCTCTTCGTTTTTTGGCTCCTCTTAATATAAATTCAACGCCACTGAATGTATTATTTGTGGGGTTCGCAATCTTTTTTAACATATCCTGCTTAATCCTTTCTGGTAAATGTATCTTCCGTAATATACTTATCGGCATTTTTTTTTAAAACTTTAGGATTTTTACAGAAATGTTTACAAAGATTTACAAATCTAAACTCTTTTTATAAATTTCATTCTTATTAAGCCCGTAAAGAGTGGATAAGATAATAGAAATCTCTTTATCTTTAAATCCTCTGGACTTCAATTCTTGTATTTTATGTATAACTTGAGTATCTTCACAGGATTGCTCTGCATAAATCATACAGACAATTTCCCCCTTAATTCCGGATTTAAAATACTCAATAATTTCACTAACCGAACCTGTTTTGACTTCTTCAAAAAGCTTGGAAAGTTCTCTTCCCAGAGAAATTACAGCATTTGCTCTTACGGACTTAATAATTTCTAAGGTTTTAAGTATTCTCTCCGGCGAATCATAGAATACAAGATTGCTGTTTGAATACTTAACGACAAGCTCTTTAATCTGTTTTTCGGTTCTGGGGATAAATCCTATAAACGTAAATTCCTCACCATCTCTGGGAATTTGCGAAAGAAAAGTTGTAACAGCACAAGCACCGGGTAGTGATGTGAAAGTTATATTGTTTTTTATAAGTTCTTTTATCATAACTCCGCCCGGATCACAAATCATCGGGGTTCCGGCATCGGATACAAGGGCGATTCTTTTTCCGTCTTTTAACTCTCTTAAAAAGAATTCAACCCGCTCCCGTTCGTTATACTTATGATAAGAAATACATTTTGTTCTTATATCGTAATGATAAAGGAGCTTTTGTGTAACTCTTGTATCTTCACACGCAATTAAATCAACTTCTTTAAGCACTTCTATTGCTCTGAAAGTTACATCCTGAATATTCCCGATAGGGGTTGGAACTATGTAGAAATCGTATTTTCTCTGTGACATAGCTAAATTATATCAGAAAAAATGTTGGGGTAGAAACCACCAACCTGCATTCTTAGTCACTCAGTCACCGGTTATACCCTAAGGAGAGAATGTACGTTAATTTTGCGATTCTTCGGCTAAAGCTGCAGAATGGCGGATTTTAAACCTCTATTTACTATATAGGTCTCTCTTTTTTACAACTATAATATGTAAAATTTTGTAAAAAAATAAAGAAAAAGTGTTATTGAATTGTCAAAATGTGGCATATATAATATATAAGGATATGTTATATAATGTTGTTGACATTGAAGACACGCAGAATAAATATTAGCAGGGGTGTGTATAGCTGCATGCCTTTTGTAGCAAGGTTTTTGCCTTTCGGGGGGGGGGGTAGGAGCCTCTAATAGTAATAGTTTTAAGCGTTTTGCGAATTGCTCCGGTCAAAGCAGCGTGTACTCTCAACTTGTAAGGGGGTACGCATGATTACTCTGGGTACTGATGTTGCGGATTTAATCCTCCAGCGCACATTGTATGATAATACCCTTGGACTAAACTCGGCAATTGAGCGTATGACAAGCGGGTACAAAGTTAATCATGCTAAAGATAATGCTGCAGGTTATTCCATAATTACAAATTTAAATACAAAAATATCTTCAATGCTTCAAGTTCAGCAAAATGCTTCAGACGGACTTTCTATGCTGCAAACTGCAGAAGGCGGGCTGGAGCTTATAGAAGAATTGCTGCAAAGGTTAAGAAAACTTGCAATGCAGGCATCTGACGGAAGCTATGATACTCAATCCCGTGATGCAATGCAGGCGGAAGCTGATGAGATAATTGAACAAATTGCTCAAATCCGTGACAGTATAGAATTTAACGGAATGAATCTTTATGAAATTCCTGCGGAGGGAGCTTCTTCCGTGGCTTCGGCTGCAAATAAAGCAATTAATCGTCTTGCAAGAGCTGCAAAAACAAGCACTAATACAATATCATATGACATATATCCATCTGTTGCTCCGGCTGTACAAACTTCAGAAGCAGAATTATCAACTGATGAAGTCCCATCAATACGAGCAGCCGATATTGAAGGGGCAGAGTCTTTTGCCTCAAACGAAACCAAAACTATTGTAATAGACGGAGTTGAATATACAATCAAAAACCGTCAAGCTATTACATCTGATTTATCTTACACAAAAGACAATACAACAGGGGAGATTACCTTTATCGGTAATTATTTTGAAATCAGAGGTCAAACTGATGCTGCGCATAATATTGTAATCCAGGGAGTTTATAACTATGTTTACGGTGGTGATTTGGATGACAAAATTGAAACATTCAACAGCTCCAGTGTTTATAATAGATTTTATGGCGGGAAAGGGAATGATACATTGACGGCAAAAGCCAGCAGTACATATCTTTATGGAGAAGACGGTAATGATATCCTGAATATAGAAGCTGATGCTTCTTTCCCGAGAGCATTTGGCGGTGCAGGAGATGATACTTTTAATATTTATATAAATTCTAATCCTCATTTTCCGATAGAAGGTAATGACGGGGATGATATATTCAATCTTTACGGCTCAAATCCGTCAAGTATGACAATAGACGGCGGAGCAGGAATAAATACTGTTACGGGAAACAGAGGCACGGCGACTTTAATAAATGTTGTAGGCGCTAATGCAGGAACGGTAGATCTGGTAAGCGGCGTAGAGCAGACTATTAATATAGGAGGTATAGATTATACGGTTTCGACCAAATCGGCTACCGGACAATTAGTATACAAAATTAATAATTCAGGACAGATTGAATTCTCCAGGCAATCAGGAAGTATTGTAGTCAAAGGTGATGAAAATAAGAAACACAATGTAAAACTAAATGACGGTATTATTTTTTATGGCGGAAATATGGGTGATACTATTAATGCAGAGGGTAACGGAGATACTGCTATATATTGCGGAAGCGGTAATAATAAAATCACCTCAAGATATTCATATATTTACTGCGGGGCAGGTAATAACGAGATTACTGCTACATACTATAATTCAATTTATTCCGGAACCGGTGTAAATAACGTAATTTTGACACAGTACGGTAACTATGTAGAGGGGGGAAACGGTACATTAAATGTAACGGTTAAAGGTAGTCAAAATACTCTTTATGCCGAAGGCGGAAATAATTCCGTTACTTTAAATAATAATAACTATAACTTGATTTACGGGTTCGGAGATGCTGACAATGCTCAGGGGGTAAAGCTTGCTCCGAGCGGAACTCAAACAGTCGATATTGACGGAGTGAGTTATGAAGTTCAAAACAGAATATCATCACATTCAACGGCAATGTTGTATTCTAAAAATCCTGTTACAGGGGAGTTAACCCTTGGAGGCAGATATATTACAATATACGGGCAGAAAGATGTTAAGCATAATGTTAATGTTATCGGTTTTGTAGCGTATTTTTACGGCGGAGATTTAGATGATACAATTACTTTGAATGCAATTTCTTCTTATATCTATGGTGAAGGCGGAAATGATACAATTGTTGGCGTATATGGCGATAATATACATGGCGGTGACGGGGATGATATATTAACAGGAACCAGTATCTACGGAGATGCAGGCAATGATATAATAACAGTAAACAAAGCCGGAGGTACAGTAAACGGCGGTACTGGAGATGATACGTATAATATAGATTATAAAGCCAATATCTCAGACGACGGCGGGAATAATATCTATAATATTAATACTGATAATGCAAGCATTTCTGGCGGCTCCGGAAATGATACATTTTACGTAACGGGAAATAACAATACCATATTCGGCGGCGGAGGGGATGACTATTTTGTTGTAGATGGTGATAACAACCAGATAGACGGGGGAACCGGTAATAACTACTACATCATAAACGGCTCGGGTACAAGTTTTTCAAATGTCAGCCGTGACCCTAATACCGGCGGAATCTCTTTTACTTATTCGGGTGAAGTCAAAACATTTACTCTTAATGGTAAAACATATACAGTTACAAATAACCTATCAGGCTCAAATATGCTTCAGTACTCGCTTAATCCGAATACAGGAGTAATTACTCTTAATGGTTCAAATTTCAAAATTGACTCTGCGCTGGATGAAAGTGCAATTCTTAACCTCCGTGGCGACAATAATATTGTAAATGGCAGTAATTTAGATGACCGTATCACCGTTGAACAGGGCTCAAACAATATTATTAACGGGCTTTCAGGTGATGACAGTTTAACTATGAATAGTGCCAATAACTCAATAAACGGTGATGACGGAAATGATACAATAACTTTGAACACTTCTACCAATCTTTCTGTAACCGCAGGTACCGGCAATGATATTTTGAATATAAATTCCGATAACAATACTAATATTGATGCCGGCGGGGGAAATAACAGAATTACTGTTTCGGGGGTGCAAAATAACATTACGGCTGACAACGGAAACAATACTATTACTGTAAATAAAGACTCAAATACAGTTACAGCAGGTGACGGCAATAACCGTTTTGTTATAACCGGTTCATCTAACGTAATCACTGCCGGAGGCGGCGCAAACAGTATTGGTATTCAAGGAGATAACAATAATTTAACTGCTCAAAATGCAGCAGGTACGATTAATATATACGGAAACTCTAACACTGTAACTAACACCCGTGGTGAAAACGAAGTTGTAGTTAAAGGTAACGGAAATAATTACACAACAATGCTCGGCGATAAAGATATTACCGTAAACGGTGATAATAATGAGCTTTTAACAGGCTCCGGCAATGATAAAATTGAGATTAAGGGTGACGGGAATATTGCAGAATCAGTATCCGGTGAAAATGAATTCAGTGTACGCGGGGACGGAAACACAATTCAAGGCGGTTCAGATGTCGATAATATTACTATTAACGGTAATAACAATTCTGCTTCGGGCGGTGATTCCAGTGATTCGTTCATGATTTCCGCAGGGCGGGGAAATATTGTTGATGGCGAAACAGGTGAACGTAACACAATTATCAATAACGGCACCGGAACGGTTTTCTCTAATGCTGTAGATATTACGCCAAGACCGTTTGAAGTTAATATCAAAGTAGATATCGGCTCCGGTGATAATAAATTTATTCATACACAAATAAGCTTTAATCTGTTTGATTTCAGTGTTGATTTTTCTTCTCAGGAAAGTGCACGGGAAAGCCTTGAAGATATTGACTCGCTTCTGGAAAACATCCAAAGCCAGATTTTGAACATCGGAACAACTATCAACCGGCTTGAGAATGTTCTTGAGGCACAAACTTTGAAGATTGATAACTTAATATCAACCCGTTCGACTATGCGTGATGCAGATATTGCCGAGGAGTCATCAAGTTTTATTAAATATCAGATATTGCAGCAGGCAAGTGCGGTATTAATGGAATCTTCCAGAAACCTGCGCTACGAAAATGTTATCGGGCTGTTGTCACAATTGTAGATAATGACCGTTATGCTGGAGGTAGAGAGGTAACAAAGGACTAGCGGTGAAAGCTTACTCCTTATCCCTTCCAGCTGGTTTTATCAAGAAAGGTTCTTACGGCGCTTTCATAATCATCCGGTGTTTCGAGCGAAGTCTCGCCGTCCGGAGTTTTAACCTGATTTAAGAACTTTTCCCGTATCCGGTTATATAGACTCAAAATAAGGAATATAAGAAGAGAAGATAATGCTACGCATCCCATAGCAGCCAGAAATTTTTTGGCAATTTTTCTCCTGCTTATTGGCTGTTTAAATGTTTCAGGTGCAGCTTCCTGTGATTGGACAGCACTTTGTGTATTCTGTTCAACTACAGGTGCCGTCTGCTGCTCCGCAGGCACTGTTTGTTCAAGCTGTGTTTCTGTTTGCTGCGGCTGATTGAGGATATTTGAATAAATATCCTCAGCCATGACGCTTGCCGGCATTATTAAGCATAATGCCAATACTATAGAAAAAATCTTATTCTTCTGCATTTTTAGTACTCTTTTTTGTTGTTCTTGATTTTCTTTGAGTATTCCTGTTAGGTCTTTTTGACCGTGTTTTTTTAGGTTTTTCTTCTGTTGTTTCTTCAACTGTTGTTTCCACCGGAGCTTCTGTTTTAACCTCTTCTGCCGGAGCAGGTATTACAGGTTCTATTTCCGCCCCTTCAGTAATAACTGTTTGAGCTAAATCAGGAGAAGAAATCTCTTCTTTGACTTTTCTTTTATCAAACTTAGATTTTCTTGAGTTTTTCTTTTTTGTTTCTTTTTCCTGTTTGATTTCATTAGCGGTTGTCTGAGCTTCAACAGAAGGATTAGACGTTTGTTCAAGTTTTTCTTCCTGAACCGGTGTTTCAACAGGTGTTACCTCTTCCGGCTTGTTCTGATTATTGAACTTGTTAAACTTGTTATTCTTTCTGTTGCTTACAGGAAGCTTAAGCTTGGCGGCTTTTGCTCTGTATTCGCCTTCAGATGTTGCAGAGGCAAACTTAATATCTTCCATAATATAGCCGTTACCCTGACAATGAGGACATCTTTTTGCAAATATTTCGCTGATTGCCTGTCCCTGACGGTGACGGGTCATTTCAACAAGACCTAAATCAGATAGCTGTCCGACTTGAGGTTTAGCTTTATCCTGTTCCATTGCCATTTCAAGCTCTTCCATCATTGTAAGCTTATCAACACGGGAGGTCATATCAATAAAGTCGATAATAATCATACCGCCGATATTTCTTAATCTTAGCTGTCTTGCAATCTCGTGGACGGCTTCAATATTAGTTTTAAGAATGGTTTCATCTTGAGTTGCAGAGTTTGTAAATTTACCGCTGTTAACATCAATAACTGTCAGAGCTTCTGTTGTCTGGATAAACAGATATCCGCCGGACGGAAGGTTAACTTTCATCTGCAGGGCTGCTTTAATCTCTTTATGAATATCCATTGCAACCAGAAGCGGTTCAGAGCCTTTATATAAGGTTACATTAATGTTTTTGTTCATGTGCCAGTTCTGGAGCAGGTTTTGTACTCTGTTCATTGCAAAAGCAGTGTCTACAATAATTTCCTGAGTATCTTCATTGCAGGCTTCTCGAATAACTCTGTATAATAGATCCTGATCCCTGTAAAGAAGGCTTGGCGGAGTAAGGCTTTCAGCCGAAGTTACAATATTATTCCATTTTTCAAGAAGGATTTCCAAATCTTCCTGAATATCGGCTTCTGTCTGTCCTTCAGCTTCTGTTCTTACAATAATTCCGACGCCCACAGGCTTTAGGAGGTTAACTACGGATTTTAATCTTGCCCTTTCTTTAGCGGAAGTAATTTTTTTACTAACATTAATTCCGACTTCGTTAGGCATAAGAACCAAAAATCTGCCCGGAAGTGATATTTCTGTAGTAACCCTAGGTCCTTTGTGTCCTGTAGGCTCTTTTACAACCTGAACAACAATTTTCTGTTTAGGTTTTAATTTATCCTGTAAAGCGCCTTTCCCTGAAACATCCTGTGCGTGCAGAAATCCCATTTTATCAGAGCCAACATTGACAAAAGCGGCTTCAATACTCGGGAGTATATTTTCAACCTGCGCAAGGTAAACATCTCCTAAAATTATTTCGCCTCTGTGTACAAAAAATTCTGAAACTTTTCCGTTTTCCATAACTGCAGCAATATTATCACGCTCAGCTATGACAATTTTGTTAGCTAAAGTTGTTTCTTTCATCTGTCTTAAATCCTTTACTAAACTATAATTCTCTCAATTTTTCGTCAAGGAACCGAATTCTTGTTATATTAAATACCTGATTTTTGTTAACAAGCTCCATTAAGCTATCAGCCCTTAATGCGGGGATATCGGAACCGTGACCGGTTTTAAGATATATGAACAGACTTTCTTCTTCAAATCTATGTGAACCTATAGACTTTTTAATATCTGTTGTTTTTTCTAAACCTTTTTTGTTTTTCTTCGTGATTAAAATTTCAGAGGAAGATAAAACTTTTTCTACATCATAGCGGAATTTTTCAAAATTGTAAAGAGAATTTTGATTTGATTTATTATAAGGAGTAATTTTATATTCTGCCCAGAAAGCTGTTATATCAATAGCCGGAGAGGTTTTGTCAATTGGCTTTATATCTATGACTTTTGCGCCCTCCGGAAGTTTCGGGTTAATTATATTTTCAATTTCTTTCGGTGATAAATTGTCATAGAGTTCAATATCAACAAGTTCTCCTTCACTTTCTGCAAAAAGCGGAAGAGCAATTCCCATAGAAACTTTCATTGTAGGGTTGAAACCAAGGGAATACACAACATTCAAACCGGTTCTTGCTAAGACTTTATGGAAAGTATTCTGCCAATCAAGGTGGGAAAAATACTTTAGGATTCCTTTTTTAGTAATTTTGAGCCTGTATTTATAAATTGGTATATTAGGGTCAGGGTGCGCCCTTGTCGGATCAGGCGGTTCAATATTAAGAACTTTTTGTGCTTCTTCTGATGCTTTATAAGGTTTTGCCAGCACTTTATGTGTCTTTAGATTCGGACAAACTCCGCATTGCACGCATTTGTTTTCGCAGGTAGGCTGGAGGTTAAATTCTTTTGGCTGATTAAAAGCTTCGTTATACTCGTTTTTAAGCCATTCTTTTGAAAGTCCGGTATTAATAAAATCCCAAGGAAGAATTTCGTCAAGCCCGTATGATTTTTCAGCGAGTTCTTTTAAAGAAAATCCGCATTCTCCGGCTGTTTCTGCCCAGACGTTTTTATCAAAATGTTCTCCCCAGGCATCCAGATAGCATCCTTTATTATAAAGAGCTTCTATATATTTACAGAGAGAAGAATCCCCTCTTGTAAGCACGGCTTCTATTTGTGATACAAATTTTTCGTGATAATTTATTTTTACCCCTTTTAAGTGTTTAGTTTTTTCTTTGAGGTAATGAATATGTGCTGTTACTTCGTCTAAATCCATTTGCGGGCACCACTGGAAAGGGGTAAACGGTTTAGGTACGAATATCGAAAGAGTACAGGTTATCTCAAACCCGTGATTAAGCCCGAGTTCTTTTTTTAAGAGTTTTGAGCGGTATTTGATTTTAGATAAGAGTTCTGCCATCTCGTCCATATCTTCCAATGTTTCAGTCGGAAGTCCCGCTATAAAATAGAATTTGATTTTTGACCAGCCGTTTTTATAGAGAGTCAGGGCTGCATTTAGAATCTGTTCTTCAGAAATATTTTTTTTAATAACATTTCTGAGCCTCTGGCTGCCGGCTTCCGGTGCAAGAGTCATTGTGGATTTTCTAACTGAATGCATTAAATTTGCAAGTTCAAGATTGAATCCGTCAATCCTCTGGCTTGGAAGAGATACGGAGATTTTGCGCTTGTTAAAATCAACTGCCAGCTCTTTGATAACTTCATTAATATTTGAATAATCATTTGAAGAAAGTGATAAAAGCGAGTATTCATCATAGCCCGTATTATTAACAAGCTCTTTTGTAAGCTTAATAATATCTTCCGCTTCCCGTTCTCTGATTGGGAGAGTAACATGCCCGGGCTGACAGAACCTGCACATCCTTCCGCACCCTCGTCGTATTTCAACAATAGCTCTATCGTGTACAGAACTAGAAAACGGAATAGGGTAAGCGGTCGGAGTATAGTCATTAATCAATGGGGATAATCTTTTTTCGACAGGTGAAAAGTTAGCTTCTGCCTTGTCTTTTCCTAAAGTAGAGGAAAGGATGTTTCCATTTGTTCCTATATTTACCCCCTCCCTGCTCCAGCAGCCTTTGATCTTGCAAAGTTCTGCTATGCGTTCTTTTCTAGGTAAACCTTTTGTCTTTTCCAGAACCCGGCAGACTTCCACCATCATTTCTTCGCCGTCGCCGATACAGAAAACATCTATAAATTCGCACATAGGAAGCGGATTAAAAGTACATGGTCCTCCTGCCAGTATAATAGGGTGTTCGTCTGTCCTATCCTCGTTTCTTACCGGAATGGCGGACATATCAAGCATTTTTAAAACTGTCGGGTAAGAAAGCTCATACTGGAGAGAAAACCCGATACCGTCAAAATCTTTCAGTGGTCTTTTTGATTCTACTCCGTATAAAGATTCCGGCATGAAATCCGGCTCCGGCGCATAGGCTCTGTCAGCTAGCATTTCCGGCTGCGAATTAACTCTGTCATAGATAATTCTTACTCCGAGATTGCTTATTCCGATTTCGTATTTATCAGGGAATACAAAAACAAACTTAACTGACGCAGAATCAAAATCCTTATTGTATGAAAGATACTCTCCTCCTACATATTGATAGGGTTTTGTTGCTCTGTATAATGCTTCATACTGATCCCGAAAAAAACAATTCATGGTAAACCTTTCTTGATATATATAATTCTATCATGGACTTATATGTTTTTTAGCTTCTATGCAAATTAATAACAGTATGGTATTATATAAATAATAAAATTGTAATTATGTTTCATTAAAGAGGAATAAGATGAGGAAACACGGCTTTTCATTAATGGAAATGATGGTTGTGCTGCTTATTACGGCTATTATAGCTGCAGCAACAGCACCAATGGTAAGTAAGAAGATGATGAGAGATGCAGGAGCCGGTAACAGCCCATGGATGTATGCAGGTCTGAACGGTTCTATCGTATATAACCCTGACGGGAATACTAATAAAACTGCAATGGTAGGAGCAGTGGATGCTTCAAAAGCTAATAATGCGAAATTTTATATAGAGTCAAGCAGTACCGAACCTCAAATGGCTATCGGAAGTTCCGGCGGAGCTAATGTGGTTGGAATATCGTCAATTAACACTTCAGTGGCAATATCGAACAATTCTATTTCCAGTACGGGAACGGTTGCTGTAGGATATGATGCTAATGCAAAATCAACAGACGCAGTTGCTATTGGAAGAATGGCAGAAGGTCGAGAAACATCAACTGTTGCAATTGGAGGTCTAGCAACTGCAGAAGGTCAGTCAGGAATTGCTATCGGTCGAAAAGCTTATGCTAAAGGTTCTTACTCCTTTGCAGTAGGTGATGCTTCAACCGCATCGGGCGGTGATTCAATAGCTTTTGGAACAAAATCATCAGCAACAGAGACAAAGGGAATTGCAATTGGATTAGAAGCTGCTGCAAGTGGAAGTAATACCCTTGCAATCGGCTATTCGTCATCTGCATCAGGCGGAAATGCACTTGCATTAGGTACATCAGCAATAGCAAGTGGTAGTCGGGCTGTCTGTATAGGGAGCGATGCAGAAGCTTCTGGTGCTAGCTCTTCAATAGCTCTCGGAGCTAGTTCAAATGCTTTAGGGAGTTATTCTGTTGCTATTGGAGGGAGTTCTGAAACTTCCAAGCAAGCAAAATCATCTATTGCCATTGGATTTAGTGCAAACGCAGGTTCCAAAAATTCAATAGCTATTGGACCAAATGCAGAAGCAACGGCTTCAAATTCTGTAGCAATAGGCGGCGGTGCTAAAGCAAGTTCCTCGCACCAGATAGTACTAGGTACAAGCAATGCGACAATTTATATTCCCGGAAAGCTAATTGTTGAAGGGGAAACTATACTGGCAAGAAGCAGTGGTGATATATGGGGAAGATTTTTTGGTTACGGTAACTATAAATATGGTAAGATAGGACGTACAACAGGCGGACATTTGTATTATGACCCATCTGACCGCAGATTGAAAAATGTAGGTGAAGTCTTTACAGGTGGTTTAGATAAAATAAAGAAATTACAAGTCTACAACTACACCTTCAAAAATGACCCTGAAAAGACCCCTCATGTCGGAGTTATAGCTCAAGACTTACAGAAAGTTTTCCCTAATGCGGTAATGAAAGGAGAAGACGGTTTCTTAAGAATCAGATGGGATGAAATGTTCTATGCCATGATTAATGCGATAAGAGAACTTGATGTTAGAACTGCTAACGATACGACAGTATTAAAGAAACAAAATCAAGAATTAGAAAAACGCATTGCTAAGCTTGAAAAAAGATTAGCTGAACTTGAGAAAAATAAATAAATTTATATAAATATAATATTTTATGCCGGCTAAATTTGCCGGCATTTTAATTTGGTTTCTTATATAAAAATTTTCTTGAAAAATAGTTATGTTAGGGTTATAACATAATACTGTAAGAAGTTAGAACTTAATTTTGGGAATGTAAATAGTTATGGAATATTTTCTTTTAGCGATAGGAATATTACTTACCGGAGCTTTTTTTGCTCTTATTACAAAAGAAGAGTTTAAATTGAAAGTAAGTTCCATTTTTGCGTTTATGGGTTTGTCAACAGCAGTTTTTCCGGCTGTTTGGACTTTGATTACGGGAAATTTTCTGGACAAGACAATTGAACTATCTAAAATGTTCGGGAAAATAACACTTGTTCTTGATCCGCTATCTGCTATTTTTATTATAGTTATATCGGTTATGAGTTTTATCGGTATAATTTATGCTAACGGATATATGAAGCCGTATTTGAATAAGGGTATGAGTATTTCGTCGCATTGCTTCTTTTTACTTTTATTAATAGCTTCAATGCTCGGTGTTACAGTTATTCAAAACGGTTTATTTTTCCTGATTGTCTGGGAAATTATGTCACTTTCCTCATTCTTCCTTGTTATATTTGAAGGGGAAAAGAAAGAGGTAATCTCTGCAGGAATTAAGTATTTAATCTATATGCATTTTTCCGTAATCTTTATAACTGCAATGGTTGTTCTGTTATCTAACAGCTCTACGAGTCTGAATTTTGCGGATTTTGCAAAAGTTTTGCATAACAATCCTCATCTTGCAAATATTGCGTTTCTATTAGGTTTTATCGGGTTTGGAATAAAAGCCGGATTTGTACCTTTTCATAACTGGCTTCCTGATGCGCACCCCGCAGCGCCGACTCATGTATCCGGAATTATGTCCGGAGTCATGATTAAAACCGGTATCTACGGGATTTTAAGGCTGATTCTTTTAATCGGGATTCCGTCAAAATTTGTTTCGTATACAGTGCTTGTAATTGCGGTAATCTCCGCTTTATACGGGGTTTTATATGCAATAGGGCAGCATGATATCAAAAGGCTGCTTGCATACCACAGTATTGAAAACATCGGTATTATAGGAATTGGTATAGCACTCGGTATGCTCGGGCTTGCTTACGGAAACCCTATTGTTGCTATGCTCGGTTTTGCGGGCGGTATTATGCATGTGCTTAACCATTCTATATTTAAAGAATTATTATTCTTTGCTGCAGGAAGTACATATTTAAAAACTCATACAAGGAATATTGAAAAACTCGGCGGTTTGATTAAACCTATGCCTGTAACAGCTTTGATGTTTATAATAGGATCTGTTGCAATATGCGGACTTCCGCCTTTTAACGGATTTATAAGTGAATTTTTGATATATGCGGGTATGCTTCAAGGTCTGCCATCTCCCGAGGTCAGTTTGTTTATTACACTTGTAATCTCTCTGGCTGCTCTGGGTATGGTCGGAACAATGGCAATACTTTGTTTTACAAAAGCTGCAGGTATAATATTTCTGGGTGAAGCCAGAAGCGAAGAAGCAAGAAATGTTAAAGAAGATTCTTCTTTGGTAATGCTTATTCCTATGGGAATTTTAGCTCTGCTAACTCTTATAATAGGTGTTTTCCCGCAGTTTTTTATAAGTTTTATACTTGTTCCTGTTACCCAGTTTATAGCAGGTGACAGCAAACTTATGATACTTAATTCAATAGTTTCTTTAACTTCTTCAATAAGCTGGTTATTCTTATTCTTAATAATCGGAATAGCGTTCCTCTATGTTTTAAGATATTTTATAAATAGCAGAGAAGAAGAGCATACAACATGGGGCTGCGGGTATGACAGACCGTCCGGCAGAATGCAGTATACGGCATCATCTTATGCAAGCCCGTTTATTACAACTTTAAAACCGCTATTTAAGAGAGTTTCTCATATTAAAAAACCTAAGGATTTATTCCCGAAGGAAGCTTATTATGAACAGGAAATTGAAGATATTGAAGAAGCTTATATAGTAAAACCTATTCTTAAATGGGATGAAAAAATTCTTACAAAATTTGAGCGGATTCAAAACGGAAATATTCAACAATATATTTTAGTCGGACTTGTATTTTTGCTTGCGGCTATTATCGGAGTGATTTATTTCGGCTAAACGGGAAGAAAGGTAGATTATGTATCTGTTAATAATAAATATATTAATACTTTTAATAGCACCATTTTTGATGATGGGTGTGATAAAGAAAACAAAGGCTTTCTGGGCAGGAAGAAAGGGCGTTTCTATCTGGCAGCCTTTATGGGACTTTTTAAGATTATTGAAAAAAGATGCCGTTATCAGTAAGACAACTTCCTGGGTTTTTAAGTTCGCCCCTGTAGCAGGTCTTGGAACAGTTCTTTTTGCTTCACTTTTTGTCCCTATGGCAGGAGGAAAGGCAATTATTAATTTCCCGTTTGCATTTATAGTTTTTGCTTATATTTTGGGATTTGGCAAATTTTTCTCTCTGCTTGCGGCACTGGATACAGGAAGCAGTTTTGAAGGTATGGGAGCTTCAAGAGAAGCGTGTTTTTCTACAATAGTTGAACCGGCATTTTTTATTGCTATGGCATCTATTGCTGCGCTGACACAGATGTATACTTTTGAATCATTTAAATTAATTTTACAAAACGCCGGAGTATACGGGTACTTAATTATTATTCTTGCATCGGCAGCGTTGTTTATTATGCTTCTTATTGAAGGCTGCAGAGTTCCGGTTGACGATCCTGCTACACATCTGGAATTAACAATGATTCATGAAGTTATGATATTGGATAATTCCGGAGTAGATTTAGGGTTAATAAGCTGGGGGGCTGCAATTAAGATATTTTTATTTGAAGCTTTGATTGCGAATCTGCTGCTTCCGTTCAATCTCGCTCCTGCTGTTGCGATATTAGCTTTTCTTGCTGTCGTATTTGTTCTTTCGGTTTTAATCGGAACTATTGAATCTTCAATAGCAAGGTTTAGAATGACACATGTTTTTGAATTTATTTTTATAATGACTCTTACTGCGCTTTTAATACTTGCGCTTGTAACATACAGAATATACGGAAGTTAGGTAAAAAATGGAAAATATCTTTATAATTTTACTGGGTTTATCAATGATTTATATAGCCTCAACAAGCCGGCTGGCAGCTCATGTTAATATGCTTGCGGCGCAAGGATGGCTGCTATTTTTTATATCTCTTACCGGGTTTATAAAAGAGCCATGGTTTGAGTGGTCTATTTTTACGAATTTGCATTCTTTTTCTGTAAATATAGCCCATGTAACAGGACTTTTATTTATAGTAGCGGAAACTCTTATTGTTAAGGCTTTTATTATTCCGTGGTTTTTGAAAAAAGTTATTAAAAAGACAAATTCGCATAGAGATACAGATGCTCATATTCCGCATTTTTACTGCCTTGTAATTTCAAGTTTTATTCTGTTTGCAGGGTTTTTAATTGCAAATATTAATACTCCGGCATTTATGCTTGTATCTCCGATGTATTTCGGTGTATCAATTGCGATTATTATCACAAGCTTGTGGCTTATTACAATTAAGCATACGGTCTTATCAAATGTTATCGGGTTTATTACAATGGAAAACGGAATTTTTCTTTTGTCGCTTTCTGTTGCAAAGGAAATGCCGATAATTATTAATATGGGCGTTCTTCTTGATATATTTATTGCGGTGTTTATATTGGGAATGCTTGTAAGAGAAATTAATAAAGAATTTGAAGATTTAGAGGTTTCACATTTATCAGATTTGAAGGATTACGAATACAATGACTAATATTATTTTATTATTTCCGATTTTTGCATGTTTAATATTATGTTTGTTTAAAAAGGATTATTTAAACAACTTGATGATAAATATATATGCGGGATTGCATTTTATAATATCAATGGCATATTTATTCAGAATT
Source organism: Candidatus Gastranaerophilales bacterium (assembly GCA_944324255.1). GTDB lineage: Bacteria > Cyanobacteriota > Vampirovibrionia > Gastranaerophilales > Gastranaerophilaceae > CAG-196. Next base: position 18,187 of record CALUVM010000008.1, read on the forward strand.
GAACTGGTTCCGAGCTGTAAGTGTGCATCATTTTTCGGGGTGAATGATTTGAATGTTGTTTTCCTTGCCGTAATGTCAATAGTGTTTTTGGCTGTAGCAATATACAACAACGGTCATATGAAAAATGTTAACGCTGACGGGAAGAAGGTCAGACATTATACTTATATGGTTTTACTGTTCGTGCTCTCTATGACAGGTGCAATTTTAAGTAAGAATCTGGGTTTGACCTGGGTATTTATTGAAGGTACAACTTTAGCCAGCGCATATTTAATATATTTTAGAAAAACAAAACACTCTATTGAAGCTGCGTGGAAATATGTATTTATTTGTTCAATAGGTATTGCGCTTGCTTTTGTCGGAATTATTCTTCTTACAATTGCAACAGGAAGTTTGAATTCCTTATACTATGTAGATTTATACAGGAACGCTCAATTATTTAATCCGTTCTGGCTTAAATTATCTTTTGTATTCATTCTGGTCGGAATCGGAACGAAAATGGGGCTGGCTCCAGTACATTTCTGGCTTCCGGATGCACACGCAGAAGCACCTTCTCCTATTTCAGCTCTGCTTTCAGCTTCATTATTGAATTCGGCTTTCCTTATGATTCTTGCGGTATTCGGAATAATGGTTGCGGCAGGATGTGATTCATTTGCGAGGTTAATGCTTCTTGTGATGGGATTTTTATCTCTGTTTGTAACGGCGGTATTTGTTTATCACATTAATAATTATAAAAGAATGCTTGCGTATTCTTCTATCGAAAATATGGGTATTCTTGTGATAGGTACAGCTCTCGGCGGTTTGGGAATGCTTGCGGCAATTATTCATCTTGCAGGACATTCTCTTATTAAAGCTTCTTTCTTCCTTACATCCGGAAATATTCTGGATTTATACGGGTCAAAGAAAATAAAAAATGTTACGGGGCTTTTGAAAACAGATAAAACTACAGGCTGGCTCTGGGTGCTGTCTTTTGTAGGAATTGCCGCCTTGCCTCCTTCTGTACTTTTTATAAGCGAGTTTTTAATAGTTAAATCGATGTTTTTAAGCGGGAAATATGTTCTCTGTGCATTGTTTTTAATTCTTCTTACGATAATTATTTACGGGCTTGGAAGAGCCGTTATTACTATGAGTTTTTCTTCTGTTGAAAAAGAACCTGAAGGTTTAAAAAACGGAGTAAAATTAAACTGGATGATGTATGCACCGCAGGCTGCAATGTTAATTCTGGCATTTGTTTTAGGTCTATATATGCCGGAGCAGGCATCTGTTTTCTTTGTAAATGCTATAGCAGGATTTTAATTAAAGAAGGTATATATGAATTGGATAATTACTGAAAATAACAAAAGAATTAATGCAAACGATATTCCGACTCTCTCAATTGAAGAGATAAAATGCGATGTTGAGAAAATGAATATGCGCTTAATCGGATTTTTGGGAAAACAAGAGTTTGCAAATGTAAGGCTGTTCGTGATTATGGCGGATGATAAAGTCGGAAAACTTTATATAACATCTTCTTTATTCACACCTGATATGAAATCTTATGAGTCATTTACTCAAAAATTTCCGGCTTTTCATATTTTTGAAAGAGAGTTTTATGAAGAATTCGGGATAAAACCTCTTAACCATCCATGGTTAAAGCCTGTAAGGATAAATCAAGATAAGTACCCTTTCTTTGAAATGAAAGGGGATGAAGTTCATGAAGTTGCGGTCGGTCCTATTCATGCAGGCGTAATTGAACCGGGACATTTCAGGTTTATGTGCCACGGTGAAAAAGTTTACGATTTGGAAATTATGCTCGGCTATCAGCATAGAGGGATTGAGGAACTGTTTTTAAACTCAAAACATTATAATAACAGGCTTGCTGAATCTGTTTGCGGGGATTCTGTTATAGCTTATAATATGGCATATTCTCAGGCGATGGAAACTCTTTCAAATACACCTGTCAGCTCAAAAGCACAGATTATAAGAAGAATAGCTCTTGAAATGGAAAGGGCTGCCATTCATATCGGTGATATGGGCGCAATTGCGGGGGATATTGCTTACTTAATGGGTTCTTCAATATTCGGAGTAACAAGAACTCTTGTTATTAATACAATGCTTGAAATCTCCGGCAGCCGTTTTGGACGGGGTTTGATAAATGTCGGAGGAGTTAATTTTGATATTGATAAAAATATGGCAGAAAAGATTCTCAAGACTCTTGAAGAAGTATCGAAGACTGTTGACAGAACAACAAAAGTGATGCTTAAATCTCCTACAGTTCTTTCAAGATTGGAAAGAACCGGTGTCGTAAGTTCGGAAAACGCCAAAGCTTTAGGTGCTGTAGGAATGGCAGCAAGGGCTTCAGGTGTTGATATAGATTCCAGATTCGATTTCAATGATAACTGGTATACATCACTTGATGTTGTAAAACCGTTCAGAGCAACAGGAGATGTGCATTCACGTTTTAGACTCAGATATAAAGAAGTAAAACAGTCTATACAAATAATTAAAAAATTGCTTTCAAAACTTACAGAATATAATAACGAACCACTGATGAGCCAGCCGTCGGTAAATCTTGAACCAAATTCTCTGGTTGTTTCAATAGTTGAAGGCTGGAGAGGTGAAGTAGTTCATGCAGCACTAACAGGAGCTAACGGTGAACTTTTGAGATATAAAATGAAAGATCCGTCTTTTAACAACTGGTATATGCTTGCTCTAGCTGTCAGAAATAACGGGGTTTCCGACTTCCCGCTCTGCAACAAGAGTTTTAATCTCTCATATTGCGGGAATGACTTATAAGTAAGGATAACAAATTTGATATTATTTAAAGGAAAAATAAAATGTTTGATACGTTAAAATTAAAATATTTTCAAGGGAAACAATATATACCGGATATAAAAAATGCTCCGATGAGGGAACAATTCAGGGGATTCCCGATATTAAAAAATGAAGGTGATGCAAATGAATCTCTGTGCCCGACCGGTGCTTTAAAAACAAATCCTCTATCAATTGATTTAGGAAAATGTACTTTGTGCGGTAATTGTAAGTGTAAATCCGTTCAATTTTCAAATTATTATAAGCTTTCTTCAACTCAGAGAGAAACTCTTGTTATAACAGAAGGAATGACACCGGAGGAGTTTGAAAAAGCTGCAATAAAGTCAAGAAAAGCAATAAGAAGAGTGTTTTCAAAATCTTTAAAATTAAGACAGGTGTCTGCTGCAGGATGTAACGGCTGTGAAATGGAATTGAATGCCTGCTCAAACTGTAACTTTGATATGGGAAGATTCGGTATAGATTTTGTGGCATCTCCAAGGCATGCAGACGGACTGGTTATAACAGGACCGATTTCTGAAAATATGGCTTACGCACTTGAAGATTGTTATAAATCAACGCCGAATCCGAAAATTGTTATTCTGGCAGGTGCATGTGCTATTTCCGGCGGAGTATTTCAGAACTCTTCCAAGCTAAATAGAGAATTCTTAGACAAATACCCTATTGATTTGTATATTCCGGGTTGTCCGGTTCATCCTCTGACTTTTATTAACGGAGTTCTGGATTTTATTTCAAAGAAATAGTAAAAATCATACGTTTAATGTAGGTTTCTAATTGTAACAAATCTTTACACGCTATGCGCAATATGGTAAAATTAGTTGGTTAAGGCTTAATATTTTGTTACAATCTGGCAAATTTATTTGTTTTTGAACTTTAGAAAGCAATATAATGTTAGATGAGTACAGAAATTTTAACCCAATTATGAATAAAATTAGGAATTTGGATACTATGAAAAAACAAATATGTTATCTGCTTGCGGCGTTTTGCTTTTTATCAATTGGTAAAGCATCTGCTGATCCTATGGCAGGCGGTCTTAATATTGATACTTTGCATGGTTATGAAGCCGGTGCTTTTAACCGTATGGAACAGCAGCAGATTAATAACTTTCAGATTGACAGAAGTTATGTGCAATCATTAGATGAAGTAACAAAAGATGATCAAATATATGATGCGACAGTAGAAGAAGATGTTGCAAGAGAAGGTGTTTTATATAATCCGCACTTCCTTCTTGAAAAAATAAACTTTGAAGGTAATACTCAAATTTCCACGGAAGAACTGGAAAAATTAGGTTTAGAAGTTATTGGAGAAGATATTTTCTTTGATGAACTTCTTGAAGTTTGTTCAAAAGTTACAAATTACTACCATTCAAAAGGTTATTTAACATCCTATGCAACAGTTCCTCCTCAGAGAATTGTTGATGGTGTTGCAACAATCAAGATTATTGAAAGTAAAGTCGGTGAGTTAAATATTGAAGGCGAAAAATGGACCCGTGAATGGTATTTAAGACATATTATTATGGGTAAAGCCGGTTTAAGAGAAGGAGATGTATTTAACGCTAAAAACCTTCAAAGAGCAATGAAAGAAATTAACCGTGAAGACTATGTTCAGGTTGAAACAGAGGTTGAACGCCAGTCTGAAGGTGAAGAAAATACAGCAATTACACTTAATGTACGTGACCGATTCCCTGTTAATTTAGGTTTTGCCTGGGATGATTACGGTCGTTCTTATACCGGTGCTCAAAGAGCTTCATTTGTTGTCGGTATGGATAACTTAACCGGTTTAGGCGATAAGATTTACGGCGGAACAATCTTATCGTCAGGAGCAACAGGCTGGATGGCAGGATATTCACTTCCGGTGTCATCATACGGAACAAGATTATCATTTGACTTTTCTGATTCTCACGTAAGATTGGGCGGTCCATACAGAGCACTGGGTGTTAAAGGTAATGCACAAAGTTATTTCTTCAAATTAACACATCCGCTTATTCAAACTGCTAAATCAGATTTGTTTGTATATTCAGGTATAGATTTCCTTAACGCAAGCACAACATTCCTTAACAACTCTGCAAGAACTTATCTTTCAGACTACAACTTAAGAGTATGGCGTTCAGGATTGTATGGTATGACCGATGACGATTACGGAAGATGGATTGGAAACTTTGGTTTTGACTTCGGTGTCGGCGGCGATGGTCATGGTGCTATTCAGGATACAACATTTGTTAAATTTACTGCCAATGCGACCCGTGTTCAAAGATTATTCAAAAGAAGTATGGGTGTTGTAAGAGTGGGCGGACAATATTCACCTAATAAATTATTTGCAGCTGAACAGATGCAGTTAGGCGGGCCGTACACATTAAGAGGTTATCAACCGGCTGAATTAATCGGTGACTATGGTGTTTCCGGTACTGTTGAATTTAGAACTCCTATTCCTCTTCTGGACAGAGTATGGCCTTGGCTGGATGACAGATTAAGATTAGCCGTATTCTATGATTGGGGCTGGATTGGAACAAACGGTAATGTTTATGATTATCCGCAATCCTTCTTACATACGGTAGGTGCAGGATTCTATATGAACCTTACAGATTGGATTTCTGCTCAAGTCGGTCTTGGCTTCCCTCTCGGAAGAGATTATAACGAAAATACCGCAAGATTCTACTTCAGTATTAATACAGATTTAGACAGATTAATACCTTTAAGGAATCCGGAAAAGATATAATATAGAAAAAGCCTGATATTAAATCAGGCTTTTTCTTTTAGAAATTCATAGATATTTTTTAAAACTTCTTGTGCAAATTTTTCTTTCATTTCTATTCTCGGGATATGTGAATCAAGAAGAATTTTATATGTTTTATGTTTATTTTTAGTGTAAATTGCGGAATACATTAAACCTACGGGTTTTTCTATACTCCCTCCGGTCGGGCCGGCTATTCCTGTTGTAGATACACAAATATCAGAGCCCGTTAGATTAAAAAGTCCTTCTGCCATCTCGTAAGCACATTCTTCGCTTACAGCTCCAAAATTCTTTAAGGTTAAGTCTTTAACTTTAAGCATTTTGTGTTTAGCTTCATTGGCATAGGTAACAAGATTTAAAGTTATATATGAAGAGCTGCCGCTGACATCTGTGAGCTTTGAGCTTAAAAGACCTCCGGTACAGGATTCTGTAGTGGAAATTTTCAAGTTTCTTACGGTTAAAATTTTTCCGATTTCTTCTTCATATTTCATTAGTAAGCGGTCCTTGTCAGAATAACTTTTGAATGTTCGTCATACATATTGTGTTTGTACCAGACTCCTTTAAAAGTTCCGTCAGGTTCAAACAGATATTGCGTATCTTTGGATACAAAATATATTGCGCTTATCGGCTTGCCAGAAATTCGGTACTGGATAGAGTAATAAGGATATTCAGGATATTCGCCGTAGATAAAGTCAATATATTTCAAACGTCCGAGGGCATCGTAATAATACGCTTTTGACAAATCCTTTTTATCTTGAAGAGCATACATGTAAATATTTTTCATTTTTCCGTAATAGAAAGCGGAAATATTGTAATCTCCGTATTCTTCATAACCCGCAGAAGCGGCGTAATAATGGTCAAGATGGTCTTTGTCTTTTAATCTGTCTTTGAATTGAGATTTTAAATCTTTGATTTTAGTAAGCTCGTCTTCAAAAATTATATCTCTTATTTCACTTATTATTGCTTCTTTTTCAACCATTGATTTGTCTATCCAGTCGTACTGAATATTGGCAATATAAATATCATTATAGTTAGCAAATGCTAAAGTTTGAGTTATAAATAAAACCGTAATTAAAAATTTAAACTTCTTCATAGACCCTCCGGTAACCAGTATATCATATTTTAGAAATTTTATTGTATAATTAAGTAATGGTAAAGCTGTTAAATGAAAATAATATAGATAAAGTATCCAATCTGGTATATTCAATTTTTAAGATACAGGAGTTTTTTACACATATTGTAGAAGTCGAAAATCCTGAAGTTGAGCCGTGCATATATGCTATGTGGCATGCTCACCAGTGTTGTATACACGGACTTAAGAACAGAGCAAAGACAAATGTATTAATCAGCCGTTCCAAAGACGGAGAGGTTATTGCAAGAGTTGTCGGCAAGTGGGGATTTAAACTTATACGAGGTTCTAAGGGAAAAAAAGGAGCTGTAGAAGCTACTATGCAGATGATAGAAGCCCTTAAAGCCGGTGAAAATTGTGCAATGATGGTAGATGGGCCATTGGGACCTGCCCGTGTAGTAAAAGACGGAGTAATAAAGATTGCAAAACTTGCAGGAGTGCCGATTGTTCCAATTTACTGGTACTCTACAAATTTCAATCTGGCTAAATTTCCATCCTGGGATGGCTTTAGAATGCCGATTCTGGATGTAAGACTTATTAATCTTTACGGAAAACCTATATATGTTCCGGCAGACGGAGATGATGAGTCTGATGAAAGAGCCCGTCAGGAACTTCAGGCAAGCCTTGAAGAACTTGAAAGAAGAGCTCCGGAGGTTTATAAAAAAGTATACTGGCACGGATTATGGCGTCGGAAAGAATGGAGAAATAAATAGTTAAGTCCGGGAGTAAGGGAGTAAATGAAAAAATTTCTATCAGCTTTAATGGCATTATTTTTTCTTACAATTTCTGCTCAGGCAAAGGCTTCAAAGGGCGGGATAAATAGTATTGTTAAAAATTCCGGTGTTAACCAAAGCCGGTTATTTGTTTCCGTGAAAGATGCTTCTAGTGGAAAAATAGTTTATTCCATTAATGATGACAGACATATTAACCCTGCTTCTGTTCAGAAATTTCTGGTGATAATTCCTATAATTGAAACACTGGGACCTGATTATAAATTCACCACCGAATTATATTCAAGAGGTGATAATTCGTATTTGTTAAAACTCGGTGCCGATCCGTATTTGAGCTCTAAGGATTTAGATGGAATTGCTAAGAATATTGGAGCGCAGGCAGACAAGATTTATATTGATGACAGTATTCTTGATAATAAGTATCCTCCCAAAGGCTGGATGGAAGAGGATACTCAAGATATTTACACTCCGAGATACGGTTCATATAATCTTGATAATAATCTGGTTAAATTTACTGTTATGCCGTCAGTACGAGGACAAAATTCGCTTATTATTAATCAGAGCGGATATCCGTTTATTTTTCGCAATAATGTGATAACTTCAGATACAACAGATATTGTTACGGAACGAGAAAATTCGCCGGCGGATAATGTTATAGTTTTAACAGGAACCGTAAGTCATCCATACATTGAAACTTTGCCTGTTACAAATTTAAAGCGGTATTTTAATTTCCAATTCAAAAAAGCGCTTGAAAACAGAAAAATTTATTTAAAAGAAGCATTTGCTGCCGGAAGTGTTCAGCCTTCGGATAAATTCGTATCTAAAGTTACACATGATATGGATAAAGCTGTTGATGATATATTAAAAAATAGTAACAACCTTGTAGCAGAAACCTTGTTTAAACTTGCAGGAAGAAAATACTCAAATATTCCGACCGGTACTGAAGACGGCGGAATAAAAATGTTTGATGATTATTGTAAGAGAAACGGACTGGACGATTCTAAATACAGAATCGCTGATGGAAGCGGAGTTTCAAAAGAAGATTTTGTAACGGCAGATTTTGTGACAGATTTTCTTAAACTTAATAAAGACAATCCTCTGGTTCAAAAATTACCATCGCCCGGAGAGGGAACGTTGTCTGACAGACTTATACCAATAAAAAATTCTCTAAAGGCAAAAACCGGAACGCATAATGATATCAGTGCTCTTGCAGGATATTTGACTTCAAAAAGCGGGAATAAGTATGTATTTTGTATAATAAACAATGATCCGAAGTTTAGCGAATCTGACAAAAAAGGACTTGAGGATTATATTATAAGAGAAGCTTATTTAAGGCTGTAAAGATGTACGATATTATATCTCAATATCTGGAATATTTAGAACTTGAAAAAGGTCTTGCTCAGAATACAATTGATGCTTATAGACGGGATCTTTACAAATTTGCGCAAGAATCCGGCAGGGAAAATATAGATTCTGTTACCAGATCGGATATAAACATTTACGTGCGCTCTTTGAAAGAAGATAAACTGGCACCGACAAGTGTTATAAGAAAAGTTGCATCTTTGAGGGGGTTTTTTAAATGGGCTTATGCGATGAATATTATAGATAAGAATCCGGCTTCGACTCTTGAACAGCCGAAAGTTCCCCAAAGGCTTCCTAAGGTTATTACGCTCAAAGAAATTGAAGAGATGCTGCATAGCGGCTTGACTCCGCTTGAACATGTTATTATGGAGCTTTTATATAGCTGCGGGTTGCGGGTGTCGGAGCTTGTGAATCTTAAAATGACCGATGTAGATATGAGCTCCAGATATGTCAGATGCTTTGGAAAAGGGTCAAAAGAACGAATAATTCCGATGGGTGAAGAAGCTAAAAGAGTTCTGGAAACTTATTATCCTGAAAGAGAGCTTATTTTAAAAAAATTTAATCTAAATACAAAGAAACTTTTAATAAATGAGCATGGCAGATTTATAAATCGTCAGGATGTTTATACATTTATTCATAACAGGGGTAAATTAATACACAAAAACATCTCTCCGCATACATTAAGACACAGCTTTGCGACTCATCTTCTGGAAAACGGGGCTGATTTAAGGGTTGTGCAGGAGCTTTTGGGGCATAGTGACGTGTCGACTACCCAGCTCTATACCCATATAAGTAAAAAACGGCTAAAAGAAGTTTATTTTAGTATTAACACGGATTAATAAACTCATTTTTGCGGCGTATATATTGGAAATTATATATAAATATTCTTGATTCTACTCTGTTTTTTTTGTAAACAATTGTAACGATATTTCCCAAAAGTGTTATTAAAATTCTAAAATGTGGAATATAGAAAATATACGGATATGTGCAATAAATTATACGGAAAGAAGATGCAGAGCAGAATTTCAAAGAAAACAAATAAGCCTGTAATCCGCTCCCCAAGATTGTTTTGCCCATCGGGGGGGGGGGGCTAAAAGCCTGTGTTCAACCCCGATAGAGAGTGTAGCTGAGGGGTTCATTGTCCTGCTGAATTTTTCACACCGTGCGGAGCATTGCTGCGTTTCAACTCCATACATTTACCCCTTTCAGCATCTTACCGTCTTGGTGTTAGACTTGTTATCTGGCAAGATCCCGAAACAAGTTCGGGATGACATTTTAATAATAAAAAGCGAGGTTGTGCCATGCTAACAATTAACACAAACCTCGCAAGTTTAATAGCACAGGGAAGCTTAACGAATTCCACAAACTTACTCAATCAGGCGATTGAGCGAATGACTACGGGATTTAAGATAAACGGCGCAAAAGATAATGCAGCAAATTATTCTATTTCTACCAATATGACAACCAAGATAGGGGCATATCAGGTAGCAGAAGATAATGCTGCTATGGCTCTTGATATGGTAGATACGGCATCTGAATCACTGTCTATTATATCAGATGGATTTAGCAGATTAAGAGCTCTAGTTATACAGGCTCGTAATGGAACGTATAAAAGTACTTCTAAGACAGCGTTGCAAAGAGAGGCTTCGTCTTTAATAGATGAAATAATTCGAATATACAGGAGTGCGGAATATAATGGTGTGAAACTTTTTGAATCAGGTACAATAGATGGTAATTTTATTAATGAAGTTTCCCAAAGAGATACCGAACAAATGACGGAACTGTCTTCCGTATCAAATTCTACAGTAATTAGTTCCGGGATGTATTCTATTTCTACACCTCAAGAATTAGCGCTGTTAGCTGAAATGACGAATAGTGGACGTATTCAAGGCGGAGAATTTGTTCTTGCGGATAATATCGACCTTAGTGAGTATTCGTCGGGTGAGGGATGGACTCCTATTGGAAATACTACTACAAATACTTTTAAAGGAACTTTTGACGGTAATGGATATGTAGTTTATAATCTTAATATTTATCGCCCAAATGAAGGCAATGTAGGTCTGTTTGGACGTAGTGAAGGTAATATTAAAAATCTTGGTTTGGAAAATGCAAAAGTCGTTGGGAAAAACGGAACCGGAGCAATAGTTGGTAATGCGGCAAAAATTACGATTGATAATTGTTATGCTCAAGCTGTAGTTATTTCTGATGATGGCTTTGTCGGTGGATTATCTGGATATCTTATCGGAGCATGTACAAATTCTTTTTTTGAAGGAAGTGTAATTGGTGAGGAATTTGTTGGTGGAATTGCTGGTGAAGCAAATTCCGCAGCGGTGCAGAATTGCTATACAAAGGGCTCAATATCCGGAAATTCAATAGTTGGAGGAATTGCAGGCAATGTTACGTATAATGCATACATACAGAATTGTTGGGTTCAGAGCGATGTAGCAGGACGCTCAGAATCTTCTGTTTCAATAGGAGGAATTGCCGGGCACCTGGGCGGGACATCTATAAAAGGATGTTATGTTTTAAATGTTAGTGATGTATCTGCTGTCTTTGTCGGTGGGGGCTGGAGTACAAAGGTTGAGGATTGTTTTTATAATCAGGCTTATTCAGAAGAAGGTGTTCCTTTAGCTTCAGATAATATTACTGTTACCAATGCTCATGTTTGTAGTAATAAACAGCCTTTCAGGGCAACGTATGCAGCAGGTGGAGACAAAGAAATTTGTTGGACAGGTGGTGAATCTAATTTTGAATTTCAGATAGGGACGACTTCTGAATTAAATTCTTCTGTAAAAATTGATATGACATTTTCACTGAAAGGTATAAGTGAATTAAAAGATATGGATATTGAAAGTGAAAATTATTTGAAGATAATAGATAATTTTATAAATATAATATCCGGTAAATCAACAGTACTGGGGGGTGTTCAAAACAGGTTATTCAGTGTACTTGAAGAGATATCAATCCAGTATGATAATCTTGTTTCATCCCGCTCAACCCTTAGAGATGCGGATATAGCGGAAGTCTCAAGTGAGTACATCCGCCAGCAGATACTTCAGCAGGCGAGTGCAACCCTTCTTGCGACAGCCAATCAATCTCCTGCAATTGCGCTGCAGTTGATTTGAGGTTGGTGAGTAGTGAATAGTGGTTTTTGCTGACTGAGTGACTAAGCTCCCTCTCCTTACAGGAGAGGGCTGGGGTGAGGTGTATCGCACTCCCCTTAATATAATTTAACAAATAACTTTACAAATTTGCGCAAAACTCATTTTTATGATAAGTTTTGTATTGTATGGTAGGGTTAGATTCCATACAGTTTATGAGGTGATATGAACAGTACAACACTTAGAAGATCAAACATTACCAAAGAAAAAGTCGCTATGATGGAGAAATTATCCCGTTATAACAGACTGCATCAGAATGAGGATTTCTATAAATCTCAAAACAAGACCCGTGAACTGGATGTTCTCTGGCAGTCTTTCGGGGTTAAACCGAATAAAAGTGAAAAAGCTCCTCAAGTTTACTTTGTTACAGGTTTGATTCTCGGTGTAATTGTTACTCTTGCAATCACTACTCTTGTCAGCCTTTTGGTAAGTTTTTCTACTCCAAAAGATGATGTTGTGGTACCTCCTAAAAAAGCGGCTGCAGAATCAGGAAAATTCTCTTTTATTCCTGCTGATACTGCTTCGACAAAACCGGCAGCACCTGTTCTTGCTAATGAAGAATATGTTGTCAAAGAAGGAGATACTTTAGAAAGTATTGTTATAAGATTTTACGGATCTTTTGATATGAATAAAGTTAATGCAATTCAGGATGCTAATAAAATGGCTAATCCTAATGCGTTATCAATCGGTCAAAAGCTAATTATTCCGATGAACTAAGATGGCAAAAGTTAAGTCAAAATATGTTTGTCAAAACTGCGGTTATGAAACTGCCGGATATTTGGGCAAATGTCCTGAATGCGGCAGCTGGGGATCTTTTGTTGAAGAAATTAGCGGGGTGTCATCTTCAACAAAACAAGAAGCTATTATTCCGGATAATAACCCGCCGCAGAAGCTTTCCGAAATAAAAATGGGGACCGAAATTCGTGTTACAACAGGGATTTCCGAGTTTGACAGAGTTCTTGGCGGCGGAATCGTTCAGGGTTCTCTTGTTTTGATTGCAGGTGATCCGGGGATTGGTAAATCAACAATTCTTCTACAAACCAGCGGTGAACTTTCAAGTCAGGGGAAAAAAGTTCTTTATGTTTCAGCTGAAGAATCTTCAAGCCAGATTAAACTGCGTGCTGAACGATTGGGGGTGAATTCGGACAATCTTTACATTTATCCCCAGACTAATTTTGAACTTATAAAAAAACATATTCTTGATATGAATCCGGATTTGGTTATTATCGACAGTATTCAAGCAATTTATACAACAATGATACAGAGTTCTGCCGGAAGCGTTTCTCAAATTAGAGAATGCTGTAATGAACTTATGGAAGTTGCTAAATCTAACAATATTTCAATCATTGTAATAGGTCATGTTACAAAAGAAGGGAATATTGCAGGACCTAAAGTCCTTGAACATATGGTGGATACTGTTATCCAATTTGAAGGGGATAAATATAAAACTTATAGAATATTACGTTCTATGAAAAATAGATTTGGTAATACTTCGGAAGTCGGAATTTTTGAAATGGGGGCTAAAGGCTTGGCGGAGGTTATAAATCCGAGTGAACTGTTTTTAAAAGAGTATAACCAGACCCAGACTCCGGGAAGTACAATTATTGTGACGAGTGAAGGCACCCGCCCTCTGTTAGTTGAAATTCAGGCTCTGGTCGGTACTACTCCTTATCCAGCTCCGAGAAGAGTTGCTAACGGAGTTGATTTGAGCAGAGTATTACAAATTCTTGCGGTTTTAGAGAAAAGAATCGGGCTTAATCTTTCCAGACAGGATGTTTACGTGAATGTAATCGGAGGAATTGATGTATCCGAGCCGGCTGCGGATTTAGGAATTGCGCTTGCTATAATTACCTGTGTAAGGGATGTGGTCTTTGATTCTCATACCGCTATCGTTGGGGAGATTGGTTTGTCCGGAGAAATTAGAGCCGTTAATCATATTGATAAAAGGATTAATGAGGCTCAAAAACTCGGGTTTAAGAAAATAATTATTCCGTATGCAAATGATATTTCAGATGAGATTCCAAATATAGAAATTGTTAAAGTAAAAAGGATTATTGAAGCAATTACAAGAGCTGTAAAAGGATAGTGGATGTTGAAGGAGAGAGGGTATAAAATAAGTTTATCCGTTATTTTTGTTCTGGGTATTTTATTCAGATGCTATGTTTTTTTCCGGAATCCTTCTCTTTGGAGCGATGAAGTTTATTTAACTTTTAATATATATGAAAAATCGTATACGGGATTATTAAGTAGTTTGTCAAGATTACAGGCTTCTCCTCCCGGATTTACTGTTCCCGTAAAAATTTTGTTAGATTTTTTTAGTCCTGCTGCTGAATATTACAGAGATATGATTCTAAGGATAATTCCTTTTATTTCGGGAGTTTTGTCGTTGCCGTTATTTTATTATTTTTCTAAACTTGTTTTTAGAAATAAGAAAAAATATATTTTAGCTGCGCTTATTTTCTTTGCTTTCAATCCGTGTGCAATAATTTATTGTGCCCAGTTTAAGCAGTATTCAACTGAACTTCTTTGTGCAATTCTGTTGCTGATAATATTCTATAAAATTATTTTTCAAAAAGAATACAAGAATATTTATGCAGCCGGGATTGCTATAATTCCGTGGTTTTCATACTCATCATTTTTCATTATAGCGGCAGGTTTTTTATCAATACTAATAAAAAAAGATACAAAACTTTTTGTAAAAACATTCTTTCCTTTTATATTAAGCTGTTTAATATATTATATTGTAAGTTTAAGATTTGTTTTTGCCGCAAACTATGCGGAGATGAATAAATTCTGGAGCGGGGCATACGGTTTTTTATCTTTAAATCATCCGTTGAGGTTTTTTACACGTTTCGGAGAACTCTTTGCCGCAACGAAAGCTACTTCTGTTATTGCAGGCGGGATATTCTTTCTGTTTTGTGTGAGGTATTGCTTTTCTAAAGAAAATTTGCACAAAAAAATACTAATTCTTATTCCGATTTTGCTAGTGATTCTTGCATCAATTTTTCATAAATATGCAATTCAGCCGAGACTTATATTATTTTTGCTCCCGTGTTTTATGATAGCACTTTCATCAATTGAATCTAAGATAGAAAATATTTTAAAGATAATACTTTTTATTATAATGCTGTATTCTTTGCCTAATTATTATCCTGAACAAACAAGTTTGAGCTACTCTTACGCCAGAGAGGCTGCTGCTTACTTGAAGAATAATTTAAAAGAGTCTGATAAAATCATCTTAAACAGCATTCAAAGCGATTATGAAATTTATCTAAATAAACTTAATTTGGATAAATCCAGATTAATTGTTATTCCATGCAGAACAGAAGAGCTAGAAAAATGCCAATCGGAATTAAAAAAACTCCCTGAAGGAAGCTATTATTTCTTATCAATAATTGCAGGTGTAGAGGAAATGACAAATATTGAAGGTTTTGAAACAAGCAGGATAAATCTTAATTTTAATCCTAAATGGAACAAGACACTGTATTTTGAGAAACGGTATTAGAGGGACGTTGATGATAGTTGATTCACATGTACATATAGGGAACTCGGAATGGGGGAATTTCTCACCTGAATATTTACTGGAGATAATTCAAGATGTTGACTGTGCGATTTGTTCAAACCTTAATGGAATTGACTCTGCCGGATGTTTTAAGGATGAGTATGAATGTAATTTAGAAATGCTTGAAATATCTAAGAAATATCCCAAATTAAAGCCGCTGACTGTTTGTCAGCCTAACATTACTGAAAATAATAAGGTAGTAAGAACTCTTTTAGAAACATATCCGGATTTTATCGGTTTAAAAATACATCCGGAATACATGCGGCTTCCTGCGGATAGTGAAAAATACGATAAATATCTTGAGCTTGCACGGGAGTTTAACAAACCTTGTCTATATCATTCCGGACATATAAAATCAAGATTTTCTTCTCCTGCTTTAATTTATAAAAAAGCTCAAGAGTTTCCTGAAGTTCCTGTTATTCTGGGACATTTATCTACCGGCCCTAATGATTGTCATAAGCAGGCAATAGAAATTCTTCTTGATTCAATAGAAAACAACAGGGCAAATCTTTATGTTGATATTTCCTGGATAGATTTTATGTTTGAGAGAATAAATGAGAGTATGGAGGATACTCTTATGCTGATTGAAGCTTTAAAAACCACATCTTGCGGGGACAATACTTACCGTATTTTATGGGGTTCGGATGCTCCGGTAGGTGCTTTTAATCACACTCAAGAGAGCTATTCTCATAATCTTGCTATTTTCAAACAAAGAATTCTTGAAAAGTTTAAAGATGAAAACCTTTTAAATAATCTCTTGTATAATAATGCTCAAAGACTTTATGGGTTTTGATTTTTCTTATCCTGCTGCATTTGTTCAAAATTTTGAAGCCCGACTTCCCAGCTGTCTTTGTATTCAAAATCTCTTGTAGCTATTTCTTCCGGAATTCCGGCATGGTGTATACTCGGGATTAAGAAAGATTCAGGCATTTCTATAGGAGCATCCAGTCCGTCATCAGAATCCTGACATATGAAAATAATTTCTCCGTCAGGAGCTTTTTTGTAATCTACAATTGTTATTTCATGTCCGGCGAGTTTGTTATCATTTTCAGGATCCGGCCAGGTATATCCTATAATTACGTTATGACCCATATTGAGGGTATCCAGAAGTTCTTTTTTTATTGTATCAAAGTCTTTTTCGTATCCCTTAAGTTTTCCGTTTTCATCTACGGATTGATAGATTACAGAGATAGTATTTTTATTTTCCATAACGGATTCAACGTAAGTTTTTTCAAACTCAATTAACCCTCCGTCTTCTTCTGTCCAGGCATTTGGTTCTCTTTTATCGGTTAGGGAATCGTATGTTTGTTGAGAACCCAGCTGCATCATAGTTGATTGCATAAGAACATCAATTATGGAGCGTTCTCCCGGGTCACGGTGGTTATTTTGTATCCGTGCTCTAATGATTGCATTTTTATCAGGTTTAAGCTGGATTACTGCTTTATCAAAGTTTATTACTTCATGCGGAGTCTTGAACTTATTGAGCAGCCAGACTGCATCAAGAGTCTTTTCGGAAAGACTGTCCATATCAATTATTTTGAAAGCTTCATTTTTAGGAGAAGTTAATCCTTCTACAATACGGAAAAATTCTGCAGGGTTTTTAGTCGCAAGGTCGAACTCTATACTTGCTGTAGGGCAGGTTCCCGTATGCATATTGTCAAGAGCCTGACTTGTTTGCTTAACTTCTTCCAGATTCTCGGACAGGTTAGTGATAAGTCCGATAACAGGAAGCTTGTATTCTTTCGGAATGTCTTCACAGGTTTGCGTAATTACATACGGATTATTAATAATATCCAGACATTCCTGAACGATTGTTCTTCCGTCAAGTCCCGGATCTCGTTCTTCTTTTAGGATTTTGTATAAATTATCCAGAACGGAACTCTTATCATCAGAGTTGTTTTTTAAAAGTATTCCTGATTTAAGAGCATAGTTAAGTTTCTTTTTATAAGTGGAACTCAAATCTTTTGAGATTTCGTTATATTTTTTCTTTTCATCTCCTGTGGTCAGCTGGGTTCTTATTGTAACTGCATCCTGATATGCCTCTGCCTTGAACGCCGGAGATTTTACTTTCTGCTGCTCAACAGGCGAAGAGAAAGGTGCGGTTTGAATTTTTTCTGTCGCACCGCCCGTTGGATAAACCTTTACATTTTGAAAATTTACACTAACCATATATATATATAAAAACATTTTATTTCGGTATTTTGCTCTAATGTTAACATTTGTAAAGATGTTTCCCAATCTGTTATTTACCCCTCGCTAAAAACTCAATCTTTTGCAAAACCAGATATTGGTGTATAATACTTTTAATATGAAAAATCAGGAGAAAGAGTCTAAAGTTCTTTATATAACTCATAGTGCAGAGTTATTAATATGGCTTTTTGTTCTATTTATAATTTTGGCTCTTTTTATTCTCGGGTTTTATTTCAAAGAGAAAAGTGATGAAAATGATTATCAAATCTTTCTTGATGATGTAGACGGCTTAATTGTAGGTTCTCCAGTCAGGATGATGGGGATTGAAGTCGGGCATGTTACAAAAATAAAGCCGACAAATGATGAGGTTTATGTAAAATTTGTGCTAACAAATCCGGAGGTTTATATTCCGCAGGGTACGGTTGTAACTGTTGAATTTAGCGGAATGGCAGGTTCAAAATCTCTTGAGCTGTATCTTCCGGAAGATGAAGAGCTTGCTGACCCGTCGACCTCCCTTCTTGTTGTAATGCCCCCTAAGCGTTTGCATGATGCAGTCGGACTTTTGAATGATATGTATAATAAGCTTATGACAATTATTTATTCAGCATCATCTTTTAGTAATAAGGTTAATCTTCTAAATCTGGATTTTGGTAAAGGTGCTGATGTAGAAGAATTTTTAAACTACTCAAACGAACTAATTGATGAATCTCAGGAAAGGATGTCAAAATTAGGTGATAAATTGGAAAGCAGGCAGAAAAATGGAAAATAATTATAAGAATTTGGAAGTTATCTCTAATCCGATTGTTAATCAAAGTTTATGTATAATGCGAAATAAAAATACCGATACGGAAGGTGTTCGGCTTGCGGCAAGAAAGCTTACCAGAATATTATTATACGAGGCTACCAAAAATCTTCCGCAGACAGATGTTGAGATTGAAACACCACTTACCGTATTCACGACAAAGACAATTGATTCGGATATAAAAATTATAATTTCTCCGATTCTCAGAGCAGGCTTAATTTTTACGGATGAAGCCGTTGATATTCTTCCGCAGGCAGCTATAAGACATATAGGTATGTATAGGGATGAAAAGACTCTAAAACCTGTATGGTATTATAACAAAGTCCCAATGCCTGTTGAGGATCCGGTTAAATACTATGTTTATATAACAGACCCGATGCTGGCTACCGGAAATTCTTTGATTGAAGCTATAAGATTGTATACCGAAAAAGGCATACCGCAAAAGAATATTTGCTGTGTATGTATGATTTCTGCGCCTCAAGGTATTCAGGCAGTATTTGAACAATTTCCTGACATAAAATTAATAGTAGCGGCAGTCGATTCACATTTGAATGAAAAAGGCTATATCGTACCCGGCATGGGAGATGCGGGGGATAGAATCTTCAATACATAAGCTTGTAGAATTGTAAATTTATGTAAAAATTTATGATTGGAAAATATGTTAAATTTCCCGGCGGGATTAGTAGTATGATAGATATATGAACGAATTATACGAAAATTTATTAACCGCACGAGAAAGAGAAGTCTTATTTTTGCTGATGAAAGGTATAAGCAAGCCGATGATAGCTGAAAAATTATCGATTTCTATTCATACTGTAAAATATCATATCGAAAGTATTTACAGAAAATTCTCTGTTAATAATAAGGTTCAAGCAGCTATTTTTGCAGCATCAAAGGGTATAATTTCTATTGAAGAAGTTATTTAACCGCAAATTTTGAACCGATTTCTACAGGAGTGTAGTTTTTAAGGTAATTTATTGCATCATCCGGCGTTTGAGCTATATAATAAAGTTTTCTGGCATTATCATTGGCGAATCTTAACTCAATTGTACTTTCAAAAAATTCAATTAATTTGTTATAGAAACCGGAGGTATTAAGGAAAATAACGGGCTTATTATTATAACCGAGCTGCTTTTGTACAATCATTTCTGAAACTTCTTCTAATGTCCCAAAACCGCCCGGAATTGCTATAATAGCATCAGAAAGGGCATCCATTTTAGCTTTTCTCTCTCTCATTCCGTCTGTAAGATGAAATTCCGTGCAGTCATCAGGGTTAGCAAATCCCATATTGGCAAGTTTTTCCGGCATGATTCCGATTAATTTCCCGCCGGATTCTTTTACAGCTCCGGCGCAGGCATACATAAGTCCTCTTCTACTACCTCCGTATACAATATTCATTCCGGCCTGTCCCATTAATAATCCGAGTTCACGTGCTGCAAGATAAAATTTTTCATCCAAATCATTTGATGAGGAAGCAAAAACACATATATTTTTAATTCCGTTAGTCAAAGTTTCCTCCAATCAGGTAATAGTTTGAGCAGCTTAATCCGGTTCCGTTTTTGGAACAGTCTTCTCTCTGGTCTTTTACAGAATCTCCTTTGCCGAATGGTTCAAATTTATCAGGATAAATATTCAGTCCAAAAACATCTTTTCCCCAGATGTTTGGTTTTTTTGACCCGTTAACGTCATACATAATATAGCCTATTAAGTTATTCTCTTCCGGCTCTGGAAATATTTTTGCGGCATAGACTGCACCTGAATATGTTGCTTTATAATTTTCAAATATATAGTTTTTATCAGGCAGACTTCCGTTAAGATAAGTGATTCTGTATGCCGGAATACCGGTTTTTGTTTCATTATCCATTATTGAGAAAAAAGTTTCACCAAAATCAGTATGATTTTCATCCATACGGTTTTTCAAAGAGTAGTAAATATTAGAAAAATCGGATTGGACATTTCTCCATCTTGAAGTATTTTTAGCCTGAATTGTATCATCCAATGACAATGGTGCAACAAGTATTGCAACAATCATAAAGATTACAAACAGGATAGATACTTCAATAATTGTAAATCCTTTTTTCATATACAAACCTCTCTTAACTTCTTATGATTGAGCCATATCAAGGCGTTTCTTTTCCTTGATGAGTGTATCGTAAATCCATTCCGGAACAAAGTTTTTCCCCAGAATAATTTGTCCGTTCATAATATTTGGTGCGTGGAAGTCGGAACCGCCGGTAACAATTAGTCCGAGATTTTCTGCCATGGATGAGAAATATTCAACTATAGCCGGAGAATGTTTTCTATGGTATGCTTCAATTCCCAAAAGTCCGCAATTCATAAGATCTTTTATGAGTTTTTCCGCAATATCAATATCATACGGATGTGCTATTACAGGTATTCCGCCCGAATCATATATAACTTCTACCGCATCAAAAGGGGATACGGTTTTTCTCTCTACATAAACCGGTGAAGCCCTATGGATATATTTGCTGTATGCTTCCATAACGTTGCTTGTTCCGCCCGCATTGGTAATAGCTTTTGCAATATGCGGACGTCCGATACTTCCGCCTTCGGCAACCATATTTTTTACGTCTTCAAACTGAATCTTTATTCCTTCTTTTTTGTTTAGAAGAGCCAGAATTTCTTTTGTTTGCTTGATACGTGCCTGCTGCTGGACTTTTAGCAAGTTTTTAAAATCACTTTTGGTTACATCCGGAAAATATCCTAAAATATGGACTTCATATTCTTTGTAAAGAGTATTAACTTCAATACCTTGTATAACTTTCAAGTTGACTTCTTTGGTTTTTAGATAATCAAGAGCAACATTGTAAGACAGGACATTATCATGATCCGTAAGCGATATTGCTTGCAGACCGGCTTCCAATGCCAAATCAACGATTTTTTCAGGCGAAAAAACCCCGTCTGAATAGTATGTATGGATGTGGTAATCACCTTTCATGACCCACCTCCGATATTATCCGCCGGAATCAAGGCTGACCTCCTTTTCATTTTCATTCGTATTAACAATAAAATTAATTCTTTGTATCTGTGTTGCTTTTGTTCTATCAATAAGAACTTCAACACCATTAATCTGAGCTTCGCTGCTTGCTGCAATTTCATATCTTTCAGGCAGACTGGTTGATAATCTTTTAAGCGAGGTCGCAAATTCCATTCCAATAACACTGTTACAGGCTCCGCAGAATCCGGCATCCGTAATATATGCCATTCCGTTTTGAATGGTTTCATCTGCAGTTTGAACATGGGTGTGTGTTCCAAAGAAACCTTTTATTAGAGCGTTTTCTTGTGTGTTATATTTTTCAGCCAGATATTTTGCAAAGCAAATTTTTTCAGCAGTTGCTTCTGCATGGAAATCTATAAAAATACTTTCCACAGCATTTTCTCTAAGTCTTTCAATCTCTAATGCGACAGTTTCCCACGGAGAATCAATCGGCGGCATAAATACTCTTCCTAAAACATTAATAACTCCGATTTTATGACCTTTTACTTCAAATATTTGCGAGCCTCTGCCCGGAGTACCTTGCGGATAGTTTAACGGTCTTATGAGATTTTCGGCTGTTTCTATATAATCGTAGATGTCTTTTTTATCCCAGATATGGTTACCGGAGGTAAAACAATTAATACCGGAAGAATTTAAATCTTCATAATTCTTCTTTGTGAGCCCGAATCCGTGAGATGCATTTTCTATATTAGCAATAACAAAATCCTGTTTTTTATCTAAAGAGTTCAGGTAAGATTTTACGGCAGACCTTCCGGGTCTGCCAGTAATATCTCCGAAAAATAATATCTTTATTGTTTCCATACCAAAACTCTAAATTTTTTGCAAAGGAGTTTATACCCTTTGCCTATTTTGCGATTTCTGTAGTTCTGAATTCTCTTACAACCGTAACTTTTATTTGTCCCGGGTAATCGAGCTCATCTTCTATTTTCTTTGCAATATCTCTTGCAAGTTTTTGGGAAGCCAAATCGTCAAACATTTCAGATTGAACAATAACCCGCACTTCTCTTCCTGCCTGAACGGCAAAGGATTGTTTGATGCCTTCGTAGCTGTTAACTATTTCTTCAATTTTCTGTAAACGTTTGATATAAATTTCAAGGGTATCTCTTCTTGCTCCCGGTCTGCCGGCTGAGATTGCATCAGCAAGTTTAACAAGAACTGCCTCTATTGTGTTTGCGGTAACGTCATCATGGTGAGCTTCTATTGCATGAATAACTTCCGGTTTTTCGCCGTAACGGGTTGCAAGCTCAACTCCTAATTGGATATGTGTGCCTTCCTGAGTCTGGTCAACAGCTTTTCCTATATCGTGGAGAAGCCCTGCTCTTTTGGCAACATTAACATTTGCTCCGAGTTCGGCAGCGAGCATTCCTGCTATATGACCCACTTCAAGAGAATGTTTAAGGACGTTTTGTCCGTAACTTGTTCTGTAATATAAACGTCCGAGGTTTTTAATAAGTTCTTTATTTAACCCCATAACTCCCATATCTACAGCGGCATTTTCGCCTTCTTTCATTATTTTCTGCTCAACTTCTTCTCTTGATTTTTCAACAGTTTCTTCTATTCTTACCGGATGGATTCTGCCGTCCTGTATAAGTTTTTCGAGAGCGATTTTTGCAATTTCTCTTCTTACAGGGTCAAAGGATGAAAGTACAACAGCTTCCGGAGTATCATCAATAATTAAGTCAACACCGGTAAGAGTTTCAAGTGTTCTGATATTACGCCCTTCTCTTCCGATTATTCTTCCTTTCATTTCATCATTAGGAAGTGAAACAACAGAAACTGTAGATTCTACAACCTGTTCCATCATACATCTTTGCATTGTTGTAGAAAGAATTTCCTTTGCTTTTTCAAGAGAAGTTTCTCTGATTTTTGCTTCGTTCTCTCTTATTAATTGAAGCTGTTCCTGAGCAAGATCGCTTTTTAATTGTTCCATCAGCATTTTTTTAGCTTCTTCTGCTGACATCCCTGCTATTCTTTCTAATTCAAGGGTTCTTTTTTGAACTATTTCATCAAGAAAATCTTCTTTTTCAATAAGCTGGTCTTTCATTTTATCCAGTTCAACTTCTTTATCTGTTATTTCTTGAAGTTTTGTTTCAATTTGGTCTTCACGTTTTGAAAGTTTGTTCTCTATTGCGGCGAATTCTCTTCTTCGTTCTCTTTCGTCTTCATTAAGCTGTTCTCTTTCGTTATGAAGAGCTTCTTTTGCCTTAATCATTGCTTCTTTGTGTATGATAGCTTCTTTTTCCTGCAAGTCTTTCATACTTTGTTCGGTTTGCAGCATAAGATTTTTGTACTTAACTCTTTGCACTGCAATGACAGCAGCCAGTATAACCAATACAATAACTGCAACGGTCAGTAATGCACTCATTTAGCACCTTTTCCTTTTCTATTTTTTTATATATACACGATATCCGGGTACATATATCCTACCCGGCAACAGTTATTTTTTAATACTCAGTCTTTTTATCGCATATATTTTCAAAAAATTTTATCTACTACTATGTTTTTATCATACCATATAAAGGAGTATTTGTACATAAATATTACGAAAGTTAAGATTTAATCTTAATTGCGCCCCAGGCTCTTATATAGCCTTTTTCATAAAAAATGAGATAGTATCCGCCTTCTTTAATATATTCTATAGAAGCTTCCATATGGATATAATTTTTTTCTGGTAAAGTTGCACCGGTTTGAGCATATTTTTTCTCAATAATATCGTTGAATCTTTTTTTACGTCTTTCCGCACGTTCTTGTCTGCGGACTTCTTTTGCTTCTGCTTTTGTTAATTCTCTGGTTTTATCTCTGTATTTTTTTAATTCTTCTTCGTTTTCTGCGAGTTTAAAAACAGGAATAACTGCAATAAGGTTTTTGGACTCTGTAATATATAAGAACTCTCTATCGTTTGATAAGGCAAGTTCATAATGACCCGGTTTAATAAAATTCCCGTTATAGTCAGGTATATAGTCTTTAATTGTTAAAGTCGGCTGTTCATCTGAGGGTATGGAATATCTGTAAATGCTGTCTTGTCCTGCCGTAACCCCTGATGGTATTGCAGGGTATGGCGCACACGGTGCAAGATAATCAATATCTCTGAGTGCCGGTGTTACAATTCCGTCTATCATAGTAAACCTATAAGTTTTTTTATTCCCGAATCAACTTCCGAAAAGTTTTTATTTAAAACCTTCGACGATGCAGCAAAGATTACAGATATATAATTTGAAGGGAAGCTGTTTTCTTTTATATAAAGTCTTACGGATTCTCTCATGAGTCTTTTTATCCGGTTTCTTTTAACGGCTCTCTTGTGGATTTTTTTGCTTACAACAAAACCGATTTTAGCAGGAGTTTCAGAATCTTTTTTCTTTCCGCAAAACATTGTAATTCCATCTCTGTGGAATGAAACACCGGTTCTGTAAGTTGCATTAAAGGCACTGCGTTTTTTAAGTCTGTATTCTTGTTTCAGCATACTAAAATACTAGCTTAAGAAGCGGGTTTTGTAAATATTAGGGAACGGTGATTTGGTAGGTGAAAACGAAAACGATAGAAAATATGGCAGCAATCCTGCAATGGTTAAATGGGTGCAAAGATTTTTCCCAAAAACGTAGTTTTAAAATACAACTATTTCGTAAGTAGTATTATATAATCAGGAGGGTGCTTACCTCCTGATTTTTTATATTCATTATGCAGATTGTGGCTCGTATATGTATGCTTAAAGGAGTGATGTTGAGCCGGATTTAGAATTGGCTTACTTCTATAGATTTTGGAGTATGTCAAAAGTTTCGGACTAAACTTTTAAAGCTCTTAGAGAATTTAATACTGCAAGAAGGGTTACACCGACATCTGCAAAAACAGCTCCCCACATTGTCATAAAGCCGAAAGCTCCGAGAAGCAGAAATAAAATTTTTACACCAATTGCAAAAACAATATTTTGTTTAACAATTCTCATTGTTTTTTTAGCGATACAAACAGCATCATAGATTTTTGAGGGCTTGTCATCCATAATAACAATATCAGCTGCTTCAATAGCCGCATCCGAGCCTAATCCGCCCATTGCTATTCCAATATCTGCTCTTGTAAGAACAGGTGCATCATTAATTCCGTCACCTGCAAAAATTACGGAGCCTTTTTTAGATAAAATAATTTCTTCAAGTTTTGTAACTTTATCTTCCGGTAAAAGTGATGAATAGAACTCATCTATATCAAGTTCTTCTGCCGTGTGAGAAGCACTTTCTTTATTATCTCCCGTAAGCATAACAATTTTGGCAAACTTTTTAAGCTTCTTTATTGCACTGAATGAATCTTCTTTTATCTCGTCAGAGATAACAATAGAGCCTAAATATTTTCCACCTTTAACTATATTTACAACAGTTCCGTTGAAGTTTTGTACCGAAGAGTTGTTTTCAATATTTACCCCTGCCCCCGTATTTACCCCTGCCCCTGGATTTACCCCCATATTTACCCCACCGGCAAGGACTGTTACTCCGTCAATTTCAACGCAAACTCCTTTGCCTGCAATTTCGTGCGGGTTAGAAATTCTGGACTCGTCAATCTCTTTTCCCCAGGCTTCTTTTATGGATAGAGCAATAGGGTGGTTAGAAAAATATTCTGCATAAGCTGCTGTTTCAAGAAGTTCATTTTCGTCAACTCCGCAGGCAGGAGAAAGTTTAGTTACCTTAAAGACTCCTTTAGTGAGAGTCCCTGTTTTGTCAAAGACTATGGCATAAGGCTTGGAAAGAAGTTCCAGATAACTGCTTCCCTTAACAAGGATTCCTTTTTTAGAAGCCCCTCCGATTCCGGCAAAGAATCCTAAAGGTACAGAGATAACCAAAGCGCACGGGCAGGAGATAACGAGGAAGGTTAAAGCTCTTTCAAGCCAGATATTAAACACCCCGCCAAAACCCAGAGTCGGAATTAAAACCAGAGCAAGAGCCATTATAACAACTACCGGAGTATAAATACGGGCAAATCTTGTTATAAAGTTTTCTGTTCTTGTTTTCTTAGATGCCGCATGTTCTACAAGCTCCAGAATTTTTGAAACCGTTGATTCTCTAAAGAGTTTGGTTACACGAATTTTCAAAACTCCGTTTTTATTAATACATCCGCTGAGTACATTATCTCCTGTTTTTATATTTACGGGAACGGATTCTCCGGTGAGGGCAGAAGTGTCGACAGAGGCATTTCCTTCTTCTACGATTCCGTCAAGCGGAATCTTTTCTCCTGTTTTTACAAGAATAATATCTCCTATATTGACTTTATCAGGAGAAACTTTTATATATTTACCCTCTTTTTCAAGGTTCGCATAGTCAGGTCTTATATCCATAAGTGCGGAGATTGATTTCTTAGACTTATGTACGGCTCTATGCTGTAAATATTCTCCTATCTGATAAAGTATCATAACCATAACGGCTTCCGGATACTCTTTTATCCCGATAGCTCCAAGAGTAGCAAGCCCCATTAAAAAGTTCTCGTCAAAAACCTGTCCTTTAATAATATTCTTTAAAGCTGTGAGCAGAACATCATATCCGGCAATAAGATAGGCCGTTAAGAATAAAATTGTATTATGCATAGTCCAGGCAATTGAGAATACGACAATGGCAAGCCCTATTCTTATCAGCGGATTTGATTTGTGTTCGTGATGATGTTCGCACATATTTTTACCTCATAATTGAATATGTATTCAACTGTACTTATATTATAATTGAATAGTTGTTCAATTGTCAATCTTATGTAAAGATATTGTTACATTAGTTGAACAATTATTCAATTATGGTATAATTTTATTATGGATATTAAACGTTCAGACTGCGAAGCAATTAATATAGAACTTGTTAATGAGATTTTGCCAAAGATGCCGGAAGCGGTGTTGCTGGATAATTTATCAGAGTTTTTTAAGGTGATGGGAGATGGAACAAGGATTAAACTTCTCTGGGCATTGGAGCAGAGCGAAATGTGCGTGGGGGATTTGGCTGTGCTTTTGAATATGACAAAGTCAGCAGTATCTCATCAGCTAAAAGTGCTAAAGACCGCAAAGCTTGTACGGGCAAGAAAAATCGGGAAGAATGTTTATTATTCTCTGGAAGACCATCATGTTCAAATGGTGTTTGAAAAAGCGCTTGAACACGTTTGTGAATAAGGTTAAACGGTTTTTGCGCCGGTTTTTCTTTTATTCATCGGATTCCAGGTATCTTCGAGGTTGTGTTCTATAAGGTTTCTGTAAAAATTTTCTTTGAAATCCAGAACATCAAGCTGTTTTTTTAGTTCTTTCATTTGATTCAGAGCTTTTTGTTTTGTTTCCTGAATAATTTTATAGCGGTCTTTGATAGTAGAATCTCCGGCTACACAAAGGTCAATATATTTTTTTATTGCTTTATTTTCGGTTCCGACAGCACGCAGGCATTTAACGATTCTAACCCATTCAAGGTCGTTATCGGAAAATTGTCTGATGTTGTTGCTGTCTCTTTTTACAAACGGGAAAAAACCTGATTTTGCCCAGAATCTGAGTGTATGTTCCGATACCTCCATAATTTTGGCAACTTCTTTTATTGTATACATAATAAAACCCTTTTCATCTTGTGAATATGATTATTTTCTATGCTCAATTACATTTTTAAATACTTTTTCAGCGGCTTTAGATTGTTCTTTCGGCAGACAGGTTTTAACTGTTTCATACAATTCTTTTGCCTCATCTTCAGTTAAACCGATATTCATAGCGCCGTTAAGATGGGCTGTTAATTGAGGCTCAAGACCTTCTATTGAAGCTAGAGCCGAAACAGTTGCGATTTCTCTTTCTTTGTATGAAAGCACTCCACGCTCAAAGATATCGCAGAAGAGATGTTCTTTTAAGAAAGTATTTATAGCCGGCGCAAATTCTTCATAAGGGGCTTTAGCATCTGATTTGCCGAAGATTTTTTCAGTGTTTCTCTTTCCGACTTCAAACTTGTTAATATCTTCCGGCATGGTTTCAGGAGTTTCTCCTATTGTATCTCCGTTTCTGGAAGAAGTAACTTTAATAAAAGTATTTATAGCATTCAAGCTTCTCGGAAAACCGCAGTATGCATACAGTTGAACAAGAATCTCTTTTATTTCGTTTATGCTCAAGCCGTTATCTAAGCCGCTATTTAGAGCTTTTTCAAGCTCCGGAAGGTTTCCTTGTGCTGTATATGATGAGATTTTAATAATACTTTGTTCTTTTGGTGTTAATCTATCCATTTTCTTTGCCTCCGCTGTATTAAACATTAACAAGAATCCGCCAAGCATTATAAATGCTGCAAGTATAATTTTTTTCATACTACTCTCCCAAATATTCTTTATCAGTTACGGGTTCAAGCCAGGTCGTTCTGTTGATTCCGGCATTCGGTTCAAGTGATATATGCACAAACCAGCTATCCGGTGCGGCACCATGCCAGTGTTTGACTTCCGGCGGAATTGTGACAATATCGCCTTTTTTAAGCACTCTTACCGGTTTTCCATCTTCTTTATATCTTCCTTCACCGTTTAGTACAAGAAGAATTTGCCCTCCGCTGTGTTTGTGCCAGTTTGTTCTTGCTCCAGGCTCAAAAGTAACATTCCCTATAGGTAAATTCCAGACTTCTTCTTTCGGGTTAAGTCTGTTTAAATAAGTTTGCCCCGTAAAGAATTCTCCGTACGGGTTAGCTTCTCCCTGTGCAAATATTGTATCTATCGGACTTTGTTTCATTATAGTTTCTCCTTTTTCAGCAGCATTAACTCCGCAAACTACGGCTGCGAGTATGGTTGTTGTGATTATAGCTTTTTTAAAAAACATAAAAAACTTCCCTTCCTTTTCTTAATTATATTTCTTGAGAGTTACTCTAAGTCAAGAGGGAAGTTAATTAATAATTACTTACTATTCACTAATTTATAACCATGAAATTCCGATTGAAAGAATTGAAAGCACTATTGCTCCTAAAAATGCACTCCAGAATCCGTCAATCTCCACTCCCGGTACAAGATATGCAACAAACATAAAAAGAAGAGCATTTATAACAAGAATAAATATTCCGAGAGTCAGAATGTTTATCGGAAGAGTAAGCAGAATAAGCACCGGTTTTATTACGACGTTAACTATTGCAATAACTACAGCTGCAATGAGTGCGGTTGTAAAGCTTGAAATTGTAATTCCCGGAATAATCCAGCTTACGAACATAATACAAAGTGCTAAAGCTGCCCATTTTACAAGTAACATAATCATAATTTACTCCTTTTAGTATAATTATAGTTCAATTTTAAAATAAATCATTCCCTTTAAAGGTTAATATCTAAAACCAGTCAATAAGTTTTTTTATTTCACCAAATTCAAAGGCTTTACCCGCAAAAATTTCAGGGTCGGTCATGTTCTTTAAATCAATACAATAAGCTTTTGGCTGATTTTTATATTCGTATTTTTTTACAAGTTCTTCATCTATTTTTTTCTCTTCTTGATTAATTACTTTAGAAAAATTAAGTCCGAGACTTTGACAAAATGGGACTTTTAGTTTTTCATTAGAGCCTACGGTTAATAGTCCGAAAGTTCTGCATATAATTCCTCTAAAATCATAAATGGAACATTCTTTTTCATTATTTAAAAACGGGCAGCGATACATAAAAGCTTTTTTATCGTCTGCTTTTTCATATTCTTCTTTAATACTCTTTACTCTTTCAAGGACTTTAATTTGTTCTTCTTTAGAAAGCTTAAAAAAGCCGAGCATGATATAGTCAAATTCTACTTCGGAAAAAGGATACTGCCCTTTTTCGCAGCAATAAGCACATCCTCTTTTACAGCAGATATATTCTTTTTGTTCTTCGAAATATCCTTTAAGCACACTATCTATAGTATTTAAATACTGCTTAAAATATTTTAATCTTTCAAAATCCATACAAACCCCGCGCAAATAGTGCTTTTGCAAGTATATAAAAATATTCGAATTTTTTTAATTATATAGCAAAAAAAAATTTGTTTTTACTTTTATATTTTTATGATAGTATAAAGTCAGTTGATGGAGTGTGTATGAAAATAACAACAAATTATGGCCCTGGCTTCGGGAGGAGACCGAATGTTTCGGAAATGAAGCTTTATACTAAAACGATTAATGAAGGATTACAAGTTCTGGATAAAAAGGTAGGATTGATATTACATAACTCTTCTGCCCCGTCTGTAAGAAGCCAGAATACGGGCATTGGCTCTTTATTATCAGAAACTACAGAAAAGAAATTAATACCGTTTTTAAAAGAGCATGCCGTAACGACAATTCAACAGGAACCAAACAATTTAAGAAGTGCGAAAGATGCCTCTCCTTATGCTCCTGTTGATATGGCAAAAAATATATTAATGACTCCGCTGGAGAAGCTTGTCGGTTTAATTTCTGCGGGTACATATGCGGCTATTGTAGCTAATGCGCCGAAAAATCAAGAGAAAACAGATTATAAATATGTAAGAGAAAACTATCCCAAAGCCTTGTATGAGGCCTGGCAGACTTATAAACAGGGTGATATGGCTGAATTTAATGAGTTTAAAGCCCAAAAGATTGATGAATTAGAAGCTGGTGCTATATATCAGGTTTTGTCAAAAATTAACGGAACTGACAAATGGAAAAGATGGCCGGTTTTGGATAGAAGTTTATATTGTCCTAAAAATCCCGCTCAGGAAAAGAAAGCTCAGGCAAGAATTGATGAATTAAGGAAAGATTATAGTGATGAGATAGATTTTTATTTCTTCCAGCAGATGCTTCTTGAAAAAGAGATTCAAAACACTAATGCTAAGAATAAAGAAGCCGGTATAACCATAATAGGAGATTCTCCTGTAGCCTATAGTTCTGTAGAAGCATGGAAGAATCAGAATTTATTTATGAAAGATATGGCGCTCGGTGTTGGACCTGATTATTTTTCACCGAATGGGCAAAGATGGGGTTTCCCTGTTTTAAAACCGGAAACAATCTTTAATCCGGACGGAACTCTCGGAAAAGGCGGAGAATTTTTAAAACAAAGATATGAAAAAATGTTTTCCGAAGCTCCGGGCGGAATAAGAATCGACCATATTATCGGATTGATTGATCCGTTTGTATATTCTACAAAAGAACCTAAAATGACAGATAAAAATTCGGGCAGATTGTATTCTTCTCCGGATAGTGAGCTTTTGGGCAAATATGCAAAAAAATCTGATGAAGAATACGAAGCAATTTTGACCAAAATTATTATTCCTGCTGCAGAAAAATACGGACTTACGAAAGATGATATTATCTGCGAAGATTTAGGCACAATAACACCACCTGTTGATAAGACAATGAAGGATTTGAAGCTATCCGGAATTGCTGTAACGGAATTTGATTACAGAGGACGTGATACTGCTCCAGAAAAAATTCTTATGCTGGGCTCACATGATAATACATCTTTCCTCGAATTTACTGATACTTTATTCAAGAGTGCAGAAACCGAAGGCGGTAAAGACAGATTTACTAAGAAAACTCAATTTCTGGCAGAGGATACCGCTCCATACGGACAAAATTTTGATGCTTATTTAAATGACTTAAGACAGGATAAGAAGAAATTTATTTCAGCATCTTTCACGGAATTATTTACAAGTCCGGCAAAACGTATTCAAGTTTTCTTTACAGATTTCTTCGGTATTCCGAAAACATATAATACTCCGGGAAAAAGACAGGGCTGCTGGACATTAAGACTTCCTGAAAAGTTTGAAGATTTGTATTACAAAAATGTTAAAGAAGGTACAGCATTAAATCTTCCGGAAGCTATAGCAACAGCTATCCGTCATAAGGGAGAAGATTTTGCAAATAATAATAAAGAACTTTTGGATAATCTGGATAAATGTTCAGCTATCTTAAAAGAGTAAGTTCTATATTTCAGCTTTGAAAACGTATTTGGCAGGACCTGTAAGGAAGATATCATTCCCTTCACCCTGCCATTTTACTTTTACTTCTCCGCCCGGCAGTTTAACAACGACAGAATTATCTAAAATTCCGTTAAGTATTCCGGCAGCAACGCTTGCACAGGCTCCGGTTCCGCAGGCTAATGTTATTCCGCATCCTCTTTCCCATACACATAGTTCTATTTGTGAAGAAGAAATTTTTTTAATAAACTCTACATTTGTTTTTTCAGGAAACTCCGCAGCTGTTTCAATTTCAGGACCATAGTTCTTTGCAAGAGAAAGTAAATCTTCATCATCTTTTATAAAGATTACAAAATGCGGATTCCCCATCGAAATGGCATTTCCTTCAAAGATTCTGTCTTTAACAGAGATTTTATAGTTTAAATTGTTTTGAGGTATAAAAGGAATTTTATCGCTCTCTAATACAGGTTTGGACATATTTACCTGTATCTGTCCATCTTCTAATATTTTGGGAGCAATAATTCCTGCAAGAGTTTTTACTGTGAATTCTTTTTTATCAACCAGTTTATTATCATAAACATATTTCGCAAAACATCTCATTCCGTTCCCGCACATTTGAGCGGTTGAACCGTCGGAATTATAAAAAAACCAGCCGATATCCGTATCATCAGTATTAAGATTAGGAATAATAAGCCCGTCGGCTCCGATTCCAAAATGTCTGTCGCAGAGCTTGAGTGCAGCTTCGCTCATATCAGTCCACTTACCTTTTTTATATTCTTCATAATCAAGGATTACAAAATCATTTCCGCAACCTTGCATCTTGGTTATTTTTATTCCCATCTTATAAAATCCTCTTATAAATTTTTATAGTAAAATAATTATATAAAGGAATAAGGATTATGACAATAATAAAAGCACAAAAAGGTACAAAAGATATACTTCCGGCTGATATGCCCGTCTGGCATTTGATGGAAGAAAAAGCAAATGAAGTTTTTTCAAAATACGGAGCAAAAGAAATCAGAACTCCTATATTTGAAGCTACCGAACTTTTTGCAAGAGGTGTCGGAGATACAACTGATATTGTAAATAAGGAAATGTATACATTTGAAAAGAGTGAGCGTTCTTTAACTTTGCGTCCGGAAAATACGGCAGGCGTTGTTCGTTCGTTTATAGAAAATGGTATGCATAGGCTTCCGATGCCTGTAAAACTCTGGTATAAAGGTCCAATGTTCAGATATGAAAGACCTCAGGCAGGCAGACAAAGACAATTCCATCAGGTTGGAGTTGAAGTGTTCGGCATCAAACAGGCTGCGGCAGATGCAGAAGTTATTTTGATGGCTGTTAATTATCTTAAGGCTCTCGGATTAAACGACTTGAGCGTAGAAATTAATTCGCTTGGCTGCCCTGAGTGCAGAGATGAGTTTAAGCTTCATTTGAAGGCTGTTTTAAGACCGTATCTTAAAGACCTATGTGAAGATTGTCAGACAAGATATGAAAAAAATCCGTTAAGACTTCTGGATTGTAAAGTCCCTGAATGTCAGGAAATATTTGCAAAACCGGAAATTCAGGAAGTTATATTGTCTGATTTTATCTGTGAAGAATGTGCTGAGCATTTTAATGAATTAAAAAAATATCTGGATGATTTACAGATTAATTATTCAATAAATAAGCTTCTTGTAAGAGGTCTGGATTATTATAACAGAACTGTATTTGAGATAAAATCCAATAACCTTGGTTCTCAAAACGCTGTCTGTGGCGGCGGAAGATATGACAGCCTTGTCAGAAATTTAGGAGGAGAAGATATTCCGGCGATAGGATTTGCTATGGGTATGGAAAGATTAGCAAGCTTGATAGGGAATAAGGAAGATAAGAAAACAACTGCATTTATAATTTCCAATATTCCTGCAGAAGCACTAAAGCTTGCTGAAACTATTAGGAAATCCGGTATCTCCTGCGAGATGGATTTGGCAAACAAGAAATTTGTCAAACAGTTAGAAAAAGCTTCCAAAACTGCAAAATATGCTTTAATTCTTGGCGAAGATGAACTTTTAGTCAATAAAGTAACTGTTAAAAATCTTGAAACATCGGAACAAGAAACAGTAGAAAGGGCAAAAGTTCTTGAATCTTTGAAATAAATTTAGAACTAATAAAAAAAGAACCTGTTTTTTAACAGGCTCTTTTTTTATTTTATACTTCCCGCTTTTATTCGTAAATATAACCGTTTGTCAGGTCAATCTTGATAGGAGCAAGAAGTCTGATATTAACTTCTTCATTAGGCATTGTTAATACTTTATCACCCTTAAATACTTTTCTTATAAAGGTCATAAATTTACCTTTTTTAGCAGGATCAAGAGTTGCAACGCCATAAACCATTACAGCCTGATCATTAGGAGTTACAAGAAGTTCGTTTTTAATAATTACCTGTCCATTTGTTCTGAAAAGTTTTGCCGGCTGAACATATTTTACCTGACCCTTCATATCGCTGCCTTCAGAGATTAAAAGGTATTTTTCTTTTGTAACGTAATTTTTTGGAGCTTTTGCCGTATAAATATCGCTTACACTTGATATTTGAGAACCGACAACAGTTTCAAGTCTAATAGGAAGAATTGTTCCGGCAGGAATTATACCTATTGAACCCTGGACTTTTACGTTATCAACGATAAAACCTTCTGCAGTTCTTTTTTGCATAACTTCTGCTAATTTAGCATTAGGGTTAAGTTTAGCTTCCTGCATCATTTTATAAAGAATAGCTGCGACTTCTGCTCTGTTAGCAGGTCTGTCTGCTTCAAGTTTACCTTCATGCCCCGGCATTGTAACAACAAGGTCAAGAACCTGAGCTTTTGCAGCTGCCATTAAGAACCATGCAGGCATTAATTCATAATCGGTGTAGGTTTTAGAAATAATGTCCTGAGCTTTTTGCTCGCTTATCTGCTGGGTTGTAAGCGCATTAACTGCAATATTAATAGCTTCAGCTCTGGTTACAGAATCAAACGGTCTGTAATTTTCTCCTTTAGAATCCGGAATCAAATCAAAATAAACAGCTTTTTGAATAATGTTGTATGCCCAGAATTCAGGAGATAAATCTTTGAAATGGATTTCCTGTTCAACAGTAGCATTTTCCTGACCCAGAGCTTTGATAGCCATAGATGCAAATTCAGCTCTTGTTACAGGAATGTCAGGTTTATATGTACCGTCAGGGTAGCCCACAACAACTCCGACTTCTGTTAAAAACTTGATTGACTGATATGCCCAGTGATCTTCTGCCATATCAGAATAAAAAGCGTTAGCAGGGTTGTTTATCATAATAACAGCAGCTAACACAAACAATCCCTTAATTAAATTCTTGAACATTAAGAGTCCTCCTTCTCATACCACTCCTTATATTCTATGCTATATTAAATATGGAGTTTATGCAATGTTTTTTAACAATTCTACATAAAATGGCAAAAAGCACGCTTCAGGAATGTTACAAAGAATATGAAAATAAGCTTATTATCATCACCAACTTTCGGACGCCGGCTTAAACCTTCGGAAGAAGCCGATTATTGTACTGTTTTAAAAAGAGGGAAAGAGCTTGCCGGTAATACAGGTAATTCCATATTAATTGTTCCGTCCCCATCCTTACCTCAAGGCAGAGATATAAATACCGGAGTCGGAAATCTTTTAGACAAAGATGCTCTCGATTTTTTTGATTTTGCAAAAAAATACTGGGGAATTAATTGTATACAGGATTTACCGAACGGAAGGTATATTCCTTATAACGGTTACTGGCGGTTATATTCCGGAAGCTCTATGGATTTGGGTTCTCAAAATATAAATCTTGAATTACTGACAAAAGAGCTTATCAGTAAAGAAGATTTAAACTCTGTTGTCAGTCAAAATTTTTTTCAGGATAAAGTCAACTTTGAAAATGTACTTAATCAGGACTCTCCAATGGAGAAAGTTCTTAAAAAAGCTTATAATAGTCTATTGAAAGCTGATACAGAACCTAAAAGGGCTATGTTAAAAGAACTGGAAGTTTTTAATATAGAAAATAAATCCTGGCTTGAACCAAAATCTATATTTCAGGCTCTAAAGAATCAATACGGAACTGAAAATTTCAGAGTCTGGAGCGAAACGGATAAAAATCTTTATAATCCGGAAAAAGTTTCTTTGGACATAAGAGATAAAAGAATCTCGGAGATAACTAAAAACCATTCTTTTGATATTGATTATTATAAGTTCAAACAGTATCTGGCGGATAAACATTTAAAACTTGCAAAAAGTGAACTTAATAAAAGAGGTATAAAATTAAGCGGAGATTTTATCTGCGGATTTTCCTGGGATGAACTTTGGATGAGGCCGAAAGCATTTCTTGATGATACCAGAATGAAGTGGGGATTTCCGGCTCCGGATTTGAATTCTGAAGAAGGAATTTCTCTTTTGAAAGAAAAAGCTTCTCTTTATGCTAAACGATATGACGCTTTAAGAGTTGATGCCGCATGGACATATGTTAATCAGCCGATTGAGTCTGTCGGCTCTAAAAAGATTCATATGAAAAATTATTATGGTGAAAAAGGGTTGAATGCAATAGAGGAGGCAATAAAATCAGTTAAAGGTAAAGATTATAATCCTGAAAATATAATGTACGAATTTATTGCCGCTTTAGAAGATTTCAGGGCAATAGATTCTAATGGAATGACCAATCCTTTAATGAAAAACAAAAATAAAATATATAGTGCAAATGATTTAAGTTATCACTGGGGGTCGACTCAAAGTTTTAAAAATTATGGCTGGAGTAAAACTCTTTATACCCTGGGTACGGCAAATCATGACCAAATCCCGATGAAAATAGATTTTGCTTCAAGTGCAAAAAGAGAAGCTCAAGCAGAAGTACTTTCAACTCTTTTAAAGATTCCAAAAGAGAAACTTTCTGATTTAAAATCGTTTATAAAAGCAAAGTTTGCAGAACCAATGCGAGCAAGAAATAATTTTATATTCTTTGTTGATGCATTAAATCTGGACGGCAGATATAAGGATAATACAGATCGCACAAAAGATTACAGGTTGAAAATTCGTTCTGATTATCAGGACATATACTTTAAAGCTCTTGAAAACGGTGAGGGATATAATCCGATGGATGCGCTGGAGAAAGCCTTTAAAGCTGAAGGTTTGGATAAAAAAGAACCTGAATTGTATAAAAAAATAGTTAAATATAAAAAAATTCTGGAAGAACCTCAAAAAAATATTTTAATAAAAAGAATTCTTGCGGGCAGTGCTGCTGCTCTGGCAATCTGTTTTGTAACTTTGGCTGCGGTGAAATATCATTCTCATAAAAAAGAAAAACCGGCTGAAAAACAGCCGGCATGATTTATCCGCAGTCAAGATAAGTTCGCAAACATTCAACATTATTAGCTTTTCTTAATTTTTGTATCGCAATATTTTCTATCTGCCGTATTCTTTCTTTAGAAAATCCAAGAGCATTTCCTATTTGTTCAAGGGTTTTAGGTTCATTATTATCTATTCCGAACCGTCTTTTAATAATTTCCTGCTCTCTTTTATCTAAAATTCCGATTAATCTTCCGATATCTTTGGATTGAAGTTTATTTTGAGCACTTATCTCCGGAGAAATATAGGTTGTGTCCTCGATATAATCTTGTATGCATAAATCATCCGTGACCAGTGTGTCTAAACTTACCGGTTCTTTTTTTATCGCACTTTTGACTTCTTCTATTTTTTTAGAATCAAGCCCGGAT
Organism: Candidatus Gastranaerophilales bacterium; assembly: GCA_944324255.1. Taxonomy (GTDB): domain Bacteria; phylum Cyanobacteriota; class Vampirovibrionia; order Gastranaerophilales; family Gastranaerophilaceae; genus CAG-196. The sequence goes on from CALUVM010000008.1 coordinate 56,247, forward strand.
ATTTTAGAAATAGTTTCATCATCGACATCCAGAATATTACTGCAGACAATATCAGCGCAGGCTTTTTTGTACCGGCGAATCTTTTCCAGCATATGTACAGGAATTCTTATTGTTCTTGAATGATTAGAAATAGCTCGTATTATAGTCTGCTTAATCCACCATGTTGCATAAGTTGAGAATTTGAAATTCTTTCTGTAATCAAACTTTTCTGCGGCCTTTATAAGTCCTAATGAACCTTCCTGAACCAAATCCATGAATAAAACTCCTTGTCCTATATACTTCTTAGCTATACTGACAACAAGTCTTAAATTTGCTTGAATAAGTTTTTCTTTAGCTTTTTCTCGTTCTTCTTCAGTTCCTTCCTGAATCTTTTTCCCCAGCTCAATTTCCTCTCTTTTTGTTAACATCTTTTTTCTTCCGATTTCTTTTAAGTACATTTGTAAAATATCATCATTATTTACAACAGCACTGAATGTCTTTGGCGTATTCGGATCCATTTCCGTGTCGTCAATAAAATCAATATAACTCATGGCTCTCTTTTTCTCCTTCCCATCGTTTCTAATATCTAAGACGCGGGTTTTTAAAAAAAGTTCCGGGGATAGATTGTGAGTAGTGATTAGTAAATAGGTGGGAGTGATTAAGTAATTGAGTGACAAAGAGTTACTTCCTTTCCCTCCATTTACCCCCCGACTGGACTCCCTTTTTTGGCAATGTTTTTAATTCTGAAAAACTGCATAATTTAGGAGAATGTTTCAGGGAGGAGTGGGCAAAAGGTTGTAAATAATGAAAAAAAACAATCCCGACTCAAAGAACAAAAAAAATCTCCCCTGCCCGAAACGAGTAGTACTCTTTAAGACACAAAGTAATACGGTATGTAGAACAAGTAAATCTACTCCGCCTACTAACAAAGGAGGTTAAAATGACGATTAGAAAACTTACTGTGGCAGCTGCAATTGCCGTTGGTATAGCAACGTGTTCGTTCAATACGGTAATGGCAGCCTGCCCGTGTGACCAGCGCCCTGTCGTAACTCAGGGGGCTTGTCCGTGTGACACCGAAAAACCTGCGGTAACAGGTGCTGCCTGCCCGTGTGAAGCAGAGCCAGATCCTTGCGGATGTGATGTCGCACCAAAATGTGAACCGGATCCGGTTCCTTCATGTGCACTTTGTCCGGGTGTTAAGGACTTACAAAAAAGTGACATGAAACAAGTTTATGCATACCCGAATGCTATTTACGGGTATAATAATTTTGTAGGTACAAATGCTGACTCTGTTTATTCAGCAGAAGGCTTTTCCGTTACAAGGGACAACTCAAAACTCAGCTCTGCAACCATGGGAACGACAGTTAGTTCAGAAGGTGCTGTCACCGGTGCTGCAGCTGACATCCCGTGCCTTAACGAAATGACACGACATAACGGTATTCCTATTATCAGGGATGAATCCAAAATGGACGGAAACGGCTGCCCTATCCAGATGGGAACAGCAAATTCTATTCAGGCAATAAAGAAAACTCTTGTTCCGTTTGACTTGTCTCCGTTTAATGAAATGACCGGTGCTGCCGCTAACTTACAGATGTTCCCTGATGTTCCGAACGGTTACTGGGCTTCTTGCGAAATTGATAAACTCGCAACAAATGATGTTGTAGTCGGCTATCCGGACAGATTGTTTAAACCTTCAAGAAATATTTCCAGAGCCGAATTTGCAACTATGCTGGTTAAAGGTTTAGACAAAGATATGTACTCTTGTACACCTGAAAAACTTTTCTCTGATGTACCGGAAAACCACTGGGCTAATTCAGCTATCACTGTTGCTGTACATCAAGACCTGTTAAAAGGATATCCGAACGGAACATTCCAGCCTAATCATAATGTAACAAGAGCAGAGGCTTTATGTGCATTATCTAAAGGGGTAAAATGTCCTGAAATGGATAAATGCAAGGCTCAGGAAATCCTGTCAAAATACTGTGACGGAAATACCGTTCCTGAATGGGCGCAAATCCCTATTGCAATTGCTTTAGACAAAGGTGCTTTAAATAATTCACCTAATCCGGATAAAATCGCACCGTTTAAGGATGCAACAAGAGCTGATATAGCCGCAATGCTTCAAAATATCAGAGTTGGTGCAGGTATTGATAAAAACCCTGTAACCGCAAACAATGACTGTCCGATTTGCCCTGATAACAAACAAGCATTTGTTGAGAATGAAGAAATCGTTCAGATTCCTACATTACAGCTAGAGTTTAAAGATCAGGTCAGCGCAAAATCATCTCACGTAGGACAAAGATTTGCAGCAAAAACACTTGAAGATGTAACGATTAACGGTCAACTATTCCCGTGCGGATCTAAAGTATACGGTAAAGTTGTAGAAGTTATAAGACCTTCAGGATGTCAGAAGGGTGCTTTAAAACTTGCGTTTACAGAAATTGAAAACTGCGGATGCAGGGCAACATTGCCAAGACAAATACTTACAGCACAGGTTGATAAGTCAAATACACCGAATATAATCTCAAGAATTGTTACAGCACCTCTTACATGGGGCGGTTCAATGCTCGGTATAGTCGGCAGAACTACAGGCGGTATGTTAACAACACTGGGTAATGCTTGCGAAGACGTCGCATCCGGTACCGGTATTGCATTAGGCGAAGTATTCCAGGGTCAGTTTGCAGCAGCAGGCAGAAGCACAATGGATGTTGTTAAAGACACGGTTAAAGCTCCGATTGACTTAACAAGAACAGCTCTGTCAGGTACAATGGGCTTATTCCAGTCTACAGGTGATGAAGTTGCATACTTAGTAGATGCCAAGGGATACAAAATCTCTGCAGTTAACCCGAAAGAACATATTACTATAGCTTTCGGCTGCAGCGGCGAATAGAGCTGTGCACGTAGACCTGCAGTCGGGCGGCAAATACAAAATTACAGGTTTAAATCTGTATATTCCGCCGCTATTATGGGTCAATGCTTAAGAAAAATGATGTGTTTCAGACCATCGGCATAAAATCGGCAAACGGTAAATTTTAATCGTTCGCTAATACAGAACAGAGTCTCCGGCAGTAGTTTTTGCGGAGGCTCTGTTTATTTGTATTTTATATAATGAACTATCCTTAACGGCTTGGGCAATAGTTAAATTTTTACAGCCAACTTAGATTGGAGGATATTGATTTCATTTGATAATTTTTCAAGTTGCTCATTTATTTGTAAGATTTCTTCTTGACGATGTTTTTCTTCATTTGTTTTATTCTTTGCAATAATTAAACCTGTTATGCCGGCGGCAATGCCTCCAACAATACCTGCGCCAATTATTGCAGCAGGTGCAGCTAAGCAAAGTGTAAGAGCAATTCCGGCATCAGCGACTAAACTTGTTCCTGCGATAAATAATGCTCCGGTGCCAATCCCTCCGATTAAGCCGCCCCGTCTTTTAATTTTATACAAATAAAGCTTGAATAAACTCTTTGGAATCAAAGAGTTTCAAATCTTCCATTTTTTCTCCGACCCCTACGAGTTTAACAGGAAGTTTCAGGTCTTTAGCAATCGCAAGAACGATTGCGCCTTTTGCAGAGCCGTCAAGTTTTGTGAGCGCCACAGCTGTGAGGTTAACGCAATCTTTGAAAACTTTTGCCTGAACGAGTCCGTTTTGTCCTGTGTTAGCATCAATCACCAGAATACTTTCTCTTAGAGCTTCCGGCGCATTTTTATCTATGACTGTTTTTATTTTGGATAACTCTTCCATAAGGTTAAATTTATTCTGGAGCCTGCCTGCTGTATCAACGAGGATAACATCGTAATTCTCATTTTTTGCTTTCTGGATTGCTTCATATACAACAGAAGCCGGATCCGCCTTATCTCTTCTTACAATATCTGCACCGGAGCGCTTTGACCAGATATCAACTTGTTCTTCTGCTGCTGCACGGAAAGTATCTCCTGCCGCTATTAAAACTTTCTTGCCTTTTTCTTTAAAAAAGTATGCAAGTTTCCCGATTAAAGTAGTTTTACCGGCTCCATTAACACCTGTAATAAAATAAATATTTAATTCATTATCTTTATAATTAAGCTCGCTTGCACCTGCTTCGTCAAGAGTTTTATTAAACTCATTTAGCAAAAACTCTTTTACCTGAGATGGCTTAATTTTTGTCTGGTTGCGCAATTTATCCGTTAATTCGGAAGCATAATTTACCCCCAAATCTGCACTTATCAAAAGGTCTTCCATATCATCAAGTACAAATTCGGAAAATTCTTCCTCATCCCCTACTGTATCCACCACATTCCCGACAAGCGCCTGAGCGGTTTTTGAAACAGTAGATTTAAGCTTATCAAAAAAGTTAAACATAAATTAACCCTTGAGTCCGTTTTCTACTATAACTTTTGCGAGAATACCGTTTACGAAAGATGAAGAATCCTCAGTTGAATATTTTTTAGCAAGTTCAACAGCTTCATCAACAACAACTTTTACAGGGGCGCCTTTTGTGAATAAAAGTTCCGTAATTGCAATTCTTAAGATATCTTTATCCATTTTAACCAGTCTTGAAATATCCCAGCCTTTTGAAAATCTTTGTATCTGTTCATCAACTGCTTTGTGGTTATCTTTGTATGCTTCTGCAATTTCGCTTGCGTAATCTTTTACTTCGCTCTGGTTTTCCAGAGTTGTAAATTCGGCGATTTCTAATGCCATAATAGCTTTTTCTGCCACATCAAGCATAGTATCGACTTTTTCTATCATCTCATCAGTCATAGGAATCTGAACCGGCTTGTTTTTAGCTCCGATAGGACGGGATAAGTTTGATTCATGTTCAGCTTCATAAGTATCAAGAAACTCTTTTATATCAATCAATGAACCTACTGTAAGTTTTAATTCTTCAGAGGCTGAATTTGAAAGAATCCTTACTGATTTAAGCATAATATCTTCGAAATCTTTTTTTGAATAATGAGTTATTTCTTTTTCAAACTGTGAAAATAATATAAGCGCTAATTCTCTTGCTGCACGTCTTGCCTGCATTTTTTATCTCCTAAAATTTATTATCTTTTTTCATAATAATATCATAAAAACATGATATAATTAAGAAAAATAATTTATCTAGGAGGATATTATGGGTAAAAAAAGACGTGCAATTATAATTGTAATTGATTCAATGGGAATCGGCGCAATGCCTGATTGCAGAGAGTTTGGAGATACAGAAAAGTGCAACACTTTAAAAAATGTTTGTGCTTTTAATAAAGGACTTAATCTTCCTAATCTTGAAAAACTCGGCTTAGGAAATATTCAGGATTTTGAGGGGATAAATAAGGTTTCAAATCCAATAGGGCAGTACGGAACTTTGCAGGAAAAATCAAAAGGAAAAGACACAACAACAGGGCACTGGGAAATAGCTGGTCTTGTAAGCGAAAAACCTTTTTCTACTTTCCCTGAAGGTTTCCCGAAAGAACTTATTGATAAGTTTATAGAAGAAACAGGCTGCGGCGGAGTTTTAGCTAATATACCGGCTAGCGGAACCGCTATTATAGAAAAGCTGAATGAAGAACATCACAAAACAAAATTCCCGATTGTTTACACATCTGCAGACAGTGTATTCCAGATTGCACTTGATACTGATATGATTCCTCTGGAAACTCTTTATGAATGGTGCAGAATTGCAAGACGCTTACTTGATGAAGGGAATTATAATACAGCAAGAGTTATTGCAAGACCTTATAAAGTTATTGACGGAAAACCGACAAGGATTTCTAAAGACAGAAGAGATTATTCTATGGCGCCTCCTAAAAAAACTGTTTTAGATAAGGTTAAAGACTCCGGCTCTAAAGTTATCGGTATCGGTAAAATTGAAGATATTTTCTCAAAAGCGGGAATTACTCACGCTATTCACACCGGCTCAAACAAAGAAGGTCTTGAACTGACTCTTCAAGCGGTAAAAGATGAGCTTCCTCTTGAAAAAATGGTTTATCCGGGGACAAATATAACGGACGAAACAAGAGAAATAATTTTTACTAACCTTGTTGATACTGATATGTTATACGGACACAGGAATAATCCGGAGGGTTACGGTAAAGCTATAGAAGAAATTGATACCTATTTGGAAAAAATTCTTCCTCTGATAGGCGAAGATGACCTTCTTGTAATAACAGCAGACCATGGCTGTGACCCGACAGTAGAAGGTACAGACCATACAAGAGAATTTGTTCCGGTATTATATTATTCTAAAGGTTTTGAGCCGAAAGATCTCGGGCTTACTCTCGGATTCGATTCTATTGCTGATAGAATAGATAAGTGGCTCTATAATTAGCAGTTTTATTTTTCAGGATTAAGTTGTATAATAAATACACACACCTGTAAGGTGGTTTTAATATAAAAATATAAGGAGAAAACAAATGAAAGTAACTATTGAAGATTCATGCATCGGATGCGGCGCTTGCGAATCAATTTGCGACGCAGTATTTCAGGTAGAAGATAAAGCAACCGTAAAAGAAGAAGGTATAGCAGGTAACGAAAGCTGCGTAAAAGAAGCAGCAGATGCTTGCCCTGTAGGAGCTATTGCAGTAGCATAACCTATTTAATAGAAGACAAAAGCCCGGAGGCTAAAAGTTTTAGCCTCCGGGCTTTTTTTAATTTTTCTTCCAAATTTTTTCTTATCGGTTACATACCTTCTCGCATTTATCTCTGTATCCTCCCCATAAAAAAGAAAAAACCGCAATCGTTGCGGCATTAACTCTCGTTAGATAAAGGAGTGGAGGAGAAAATAAAGAAAAGAGATTATATTATATATATTCCACATTATGCAATTTTTATAACGCTTTTATATAAAATTTTTACAAATCTTTACAATTAACTCCTCAAAACCTTGTATATTAATATTTTTGTTTGAGGTATAATTAACGGGTAATTGGGGAAAGGATACGGAAAACAGTCCGGAACTTATAACCTGAATAAGAGGGGTGAATATATGAATAAGGGTAAAATAAAAATTGCCGTCTGCGGAGCTAACGGAAAAATGGGGCAGGAAGTTATCAAAGCGGTTAGTGCTGCTGAAGATATGGAGCTTGCTGCAAGAATAGATATTGTAAATGGTGAGTTTGCTTCTGTTGAAGAAGCTAAAAAGGCTGCAGATATTGATATTCTTATTGATTTTACCCAGCCAGCTTCAATTTACGGGAATGCTCTTTACTGCTTGAATAACGGGATAAATCTCGTAATCGGAACTACAGGTCTGAATGATGAACAGATAAAAGAGCTGGAAAATCTTTCGGAGAAAAACAATTTAGGATGCCTCATTGCACCTAATTTTTCTACCGGAGCTGTTTTGATGATGATGTTTGCAAAAACGGCATCAAAATATTTTAAGAATGCAGAAATTATTGAGCTGCATCACAATCAGAAAAAAGACGCTCCATCGGGAACGGCTGTTAAAACTGCATTGATGATGTCAGAGGAAAATGAATCTTTTACAACCGGAAATTGTCCTGAAAAAGAAACTATAGAAGGAGCAAGAGGGGCGGAAGCTTACAATAATATCCATATACACTCGGTAAGACTTCCGGGCTATATTGCTTCTCAGGAGGTTTTGTTCGGTTCATCAGGTCAAATTCTTACAATAAGACATGATTCAATGAACAGAGAATGTTATATGCCTGGTGTTTTAATGGCTGTAAGATATATAAACGAAAATAAAAAGTTTGTTTACGGTTTAGAAAAGATTATGGATTAAGGAGTATAGCGTGAGGAAACCTAATATAGCAGTTCTGGGGGCAACAGGTGTTGTCGGAAGAGAAATCCTTCAGATAGCAGAAGAGCTTAATGTTGAATACAATTCAATAAAATTTTTATCAAGTGCTCGCAGTGCGGGGTCTAAAATAACTTTTAAAGGTAAAGAATATACGGTAGAAGAAGCAAAACCCGAATCTTTTGACGGGGTGAATATTGTTATGGCATCTGCCGGAGGTTCGACAAGTAAAAAGTTTGCTCCGGAGATTGTTAAAAGAGGCGGTGTTTTGATTGATAATTCATCAGCTTTCAGAATGGAAAAAGACGTTCCGCTGGTAATAGTAGGGGTAAATGACGAAGATTTAAGGCAGCATAAGGGAATTATAGCAAACCCTAACTGCTCAACTTCACAACTAATGCTTGTTCTGGAACCTCTAAAAAGATTCGGTATAAAAAGATTGATAGTGTCAACATATCAGTCGGTTTCAGGAGCCGGGTTAGCGGCAATGAATGAATTAAGGGATGATACGGCTGCAAGGCTTAAAGGGGAAAAGTTTGAAAATGTATGTTTCAAAAAACCGATTTCTTTTAATGTAATTCCTCAAATAGATGTATTTTGCGAAAACGGATATACAAAAGAAGAAATGAAGGTTGTGAATGAAACGAGAAAGATTCTTCACCTTTCTGAAGATGTTCTAATTTCATGTACAGCTGTCAGGGTTCCTGTTTTTAGAGGTCATTCTGAGGCTGTAGATATTGAGTTTGAAAATGGGGTTACGCCGGATGAAGTTCGTGAAATTCTTTCTGAATCTTTCGGGGTAAAAGTTATAGACAATCCGGATAACTTTGAGTATCCTACAACAAGGGATGCGGATGGTGTTGATCCGGTTTTTGCAGGAAGAATAAGAAAGAATTTAGCGTTCAAAAACGGTATTTCTCTCTGGTGTGTTGCAGACAACTTAAGAATCGGCGCCGCTTTGAATACTGTAAGGATTTGTAAAAAAGTAACGGAGATGGGGTTATTTTAGATGGGTAAACTTGTAAGCCAGCTTGAAATAATTGATATAGTTTATAAAGGGCATAGAGAGGGTAAGACTTTTGTTGTTACCAATGGTTGTTTTGATATTCTGCATGTAGGGCATGTAAGGTATTTAAAGAAAACAAAAAGCTTTGCGGATTATTTGATTGTTTTGTTAAATTCTGACAGCTCCGTTAAAGCTATTAAAGGGGATTCAAGACCTATAAATAACGAGTTGGACAGAGCTGAAATATTAAGTTCTTTGAGCTGTGTTGATTATGTGGTATTATTTGATGAGAACTCCCCTGCAAATTTATTGGAGAGAATTAAACCGGATGTATATACAAAAGGTGCGGATTATACACTGGAAACTCTTCCGGAAAGAGATGTAGTAGAGAGAAATAATATAAAAGTTGAATTTATAGATTTTGTACAGGGAAAGTCGACTACTAATATTATTAATAGGATAAACGCAAACTGATTAGTGAATATAAGGAGTGTATTATGAAGACATTTACATTGGAACAAATCGCACAGATTACTGGCGGAATGCTTACAAAAGTAAAAGATGCCGCAATTACAAGAATTGCTCCGCCGATGTTGGCTGATGAAAACACACTGGCTCTTGCATTGGGTGAAGATGAAATTGCACATTTAGCTGACACAAAGGCAAAAGCTGCACTTGTACCTTTAGGGGTAAATATTGACGGATTTACGACAATAGAGGTTGAAAGACCTCGTCTTGCAATGATGAAGTTGATTTCAATGTTTTATGAAGCTCCTCATGTAAATTCCGGAATTCATCCTACCGCTATAGTTCCGGCATCTGTTAAATTGGGTGAAAATGTTTCTCTCGGTCCAAATGTAGTATTGGGAGAAAATGTTCAGATTGGTGATAATACAAAAGTTTTAGCAAATTCTTATATCGGCGGAGGTTCTGTTATAGGCAAAAACTGCTTCTTCCATCCGGGAGTTAATATAGGTGACAGAGTTCAGGTCGGCAATGATGTAATTTTACATCACGGAGTATCTTTAGGTGCTGACGGATTCAGCTTTGTAACAGAAAATCCTAATAATATTGAGCAGGCACGCAAAGACGGTGAAATCAGAGAAAACGATGTTGAGCAGGTTATCTTTAAGATTCCGTCAATCGGTTCCGTAGAAATCGGTAATAATGTAGAAATCGGGGCAAATACAACAATTGACAGAGGTACTATTGAAAATACAATTGTCGGTGATAATACAAAAATAGATGATCTTGTAATGATTGGTCACAATTGCCGTATCGGTAAGGGTTGTATGATAGTTTCGCAGGTTGGTATAGCAGGAAGCTGTGTAATTGGCGACAGAGTAGTAATTGCAGGTCAGGCAGGTCTGGCAGACCATATCAAGATTGGAGAGGATTCAATCATTGCTGCGCAAGCCGGTGTTACAAAGAGTTTCCCTGCAAAATCAATTGTAGTCGGCGCTCCTGCTGTTCCGAGAAAAGAATTTATCAAACAGCTCAAGATTATGAAAGATGCGGGTGACTTGATTGCTAAGTTTAAGAAATACGAACCGCTTCTTAAGACTTTTGAAGAAGGACATGAACATGCAGAGGTCTAAGAATGGTAACAATTAAGACAGAGATTAGAACATCGGGCAGATCTTTGATGAAAAATCTTCCTTGTGAAGTTGTTATAAAACCTTCACGGGGAGGAAAAATCAGAATCTTTTCAAAAGGTGCTGATGTCTGTTTTAATGCGGAGATTGAGAATCTTCATTCTACAGACCATTGCGTAACTTTGTGCAGCAAAGAGCACAGGACTCTTTTAGGGGATTACAAATATAAAGCAATGCTTTGTGAGCACTTTATGGCTGCCTGTGCTATCTGCAAGATTGACTCTATAGATGTTTATCTTTCAGAGATGGAATTTCCTGTATTTGACGGCAGTTCTAAAGTCTGGGTTGAGTTATTTAAAAATGCCGGCATAGAAGGGGTTAACAACGAACTTTATACCGTGAGTGAGCCTGTTTATTACCTGAATGGTAAGACAAGTATGGTTATACTTCCGGATAAAGATTTGTACATCTCTTATGCCGTAAATTATGACCATCCTGATTTAAGAAAAAGGTGGGTGAGTGTTGATTTCAAAAATCTTAACGAAATAATCGAGGCAAGGACTTTCGGGTTCTATAAGGATTTGAAAAAATTCCAGATGCTCGGTTTTGCGAAAGGCGTAACCATTGATAACACGGTAGGCTTGAAAGATGAAGGTTATACAACCGAACTCAGATCAGAGCTTGAACCGGTTAAGCATAAAATTTTGGACTTGTTCGGCGATTTGTATTTAACAGGAGTTTCTCCTCTCAATATGAGGGCGCAGATACTTGTTAAAGAGGCCGGTCATGCTGTCCATACAAAGGTTGCAAATATATTAAAGAATAAGTTGGTTAAAATATAAGAAGGAGAATATTATGTCAGAAGAAGTTTTATCATTTGATACTATGCAGATTATGGAAATGATTCCGCACAGATATCCGTTTCTGCTTGTGGATAGAATCACGGAATGTGTACCGGGTAAATATGCAAAAGGGTACAAAAATCTCACAATGAACGAAGAATTTTTCCAGGGGCATTTCCCGGGTAATCCGATTATGCCGGGAGTTTTACAGCTGGAAGCTTTAGCGCAATGTTCAGCTCCTGTATTGATGTGTCTTCCTGAATTCAAGGGCAAATTAACTTTATATGCCGGTGCTGATAATGTAAGATGGAAAAATATTGTAAGACCTGGAGACAGATTGGATATGCATATTGAACTTACCAAGGTAAAAGGTCCTATCTGCAAATGCCACGGAACCGGTTATGTTGATGGCAAAGTAGCTATTGATGCTGATATTACCGTAGCTTTAAAATAGTCTGAAAGAAGAGTCTCCGTCAGCGAGGCTCTTCTAATTTATCTTAAAATATGTTACAATTATTCAATATAATACAAGAAGGGAATAACTTTGGCAGAGAGAGTTATAATCGGGTCTGACCATGGCGGTTTCAGACTCAAGTGCGAGATAATAAAACATTTAAAGGAACAGGGTTTTGAAGTTTGTGATAAAGGATGTTATTCGGAAGAGTCCTGCGACTACCCTGTTATTGCGAAAGCGGTTGCCAAGGATGTTTTGAACACATCCGGAAGAGCAATCCTTGTTTGCGGAACCGGGATTGGCATGTCTATTGCAGCTAACAGGTTTGACGGAATAAGAGCTTCGCATTGTACAGATACATTTTCTGCCAGAATGACTAGAATGCACAATGATTCAAACATTCTATGTCTGGGTGAAAGGATTACCGGAACCGGATTGGCGCTTGATATAGTTGATATATGGCTGAGTACGGAATTTGAAGGCGGCAGACATAAAAACAGGATAGATATGATTTAGGTTTGGAGAAATTAATGACGGAAGAAATTACATCTTATAAGTTTGCATGTATTGCGGCAAGGTTTTTAGATGAGAAACTTGCAAAAAATATTTCTATTCTGAATATAAGCAATGTATCTTCTTTTGCTGATTATTTTGTAATTTGTTCAGCACAGACAAATACACAGGTAAAGGCTTTGACGGAGAATCTGACTGATAAAGTTAAAACGAAATTTTCAAGACTTCCAATCGGCAGGGAAAACGATATTAAAAACCGGTGGAATCTTATAGATTACGGTGATGTAGTTGTGCATATTCTGCATCAGGATGAAAGAGAAACCTATGCGATAGAAAAATTTTGGAACCATGCGTTCAGTATTCCGGAAGAAACCTGGCTGAAGGAATCTGAGGAATACTCCGAATATGAAAATAAAAGTGTAAAATAAGAGTAAAGGTAATAAGGTAAAATGGATAAGAAAGAATTAGAAAAAGCGATTGAAAAAACCGTTCTAAAAATGGCTTTGGAACCTAATAATACAGAGAATTACCATGAGCTTGCTAAATATTATGCAATGGATAATCAGTATGAAAAAGTAATTTCTGTTTATGAAAGCTTGCTGGATATCGACCCTAAGGATATGCAGACACTTTTAAACCTTGGCAGTATCTGGTTCTATGCAAAAGAGTATAAAAAAGCGCTTAAATATTTCCATGAAGCCATGCTTGTAAATCCAAGCAATTATCTTGTTTACTACAATATGGGTAATACTTATGCCGAGATGAAGAATTTTTCAAAGGCTCTTCATTATTATTCAAGAACTCTTGATTTTAATTCAAATGATCCGGAAATATATAATGCAATTGCGCTTTTATATCATGATTTTGATGATTTTGTTGAAGCAAGAGCATATTATGAAAAAGCTCTTTCCATTGACCCTAACAATTTAACTGCTTTAGTGGATTTGGGTAATGTTTGTTACAAACTTTTTGATTACGGAAAAGCTCTTGAATACTACTATAAAGTTTTTGAGCTTGCGCCGGATAATAAAACAGTTGCTTTATGCATAGCAAATACTCTTTCTGTTATGAAAGATAAAGAAAAAGCTTATGAATACTTTGATAAAGCAATTGCACTTGATGGAGATAATTATAAATCTTATATTTGTTATGCAATTGCGAAATCTGATTTTAAAGATACGGAAGATGCGATTGAACTTTATAAAAAAGCAATTGAAATAAATCCTAAAGAGGTTAATGCCTATATACTGCTTGGAAACCTCTATTCAAACCAGCAGCGTTACGAAGAGGCAGAAGCTCAGTATAGAGAAGCTCTCAAGATTAATAAACTTGATCCGAGTATTTTTGTACTTATTGCCAATGTTTATTATATGGGCGGTCAGATTGAAAGATCCATCTACTCATACAGAGCTGCAGTTAATTTAAGACCTGAAAATGATGAATACAAACTGGTATTTATTCAGGTTTTAGAAGATTATATGGAAAATGCACGAAAGGATGCTATAGTTGCCAATTTCTAAGAAGCCTTATGCAATTGAAAGAATTCTGTCAGCTGCGACGTATTTAACGGCAGGTGGCGTGGGGTTTGTATGGCTTATAATAGCGGCTTTTTTAAAAAAGCATGTAACTCCGTTTTTAATGTATCATATTTTGCAGTCAATATTTCTTTCAATACTGTTTTTTTTAGTATCAATTTTAGGCGAATTATTATTTGTAATTTTATACCGGATACCGTTTGTCAATGCGATACCGTATCTGCTTGCAATGCCGGTGCCTTTTTTGTTTAACCTCTCTATTGTGCAGGCTTTTACAACTTTAGTAATTCTATATCTGGCAATTACCTCATTTATGGGCTATTACAGTTATATCCCGTGGGTTTCTGATATTATTAACCGGAATACGGGAAGATAGTTCTTTACTTTGTTAAGTTTTTGGGTTTTTTAAGTATGTATGATAAAATATATACGAGGGATAGTTATTGTAAATAATTGTTAAATATTTCCGAAAAAGTGTTATTAAAATCCCAAAATGTGGAATATATAACATGTAAGGAAACCTGAATATTAAGAATAAGGATATGCGTATCGTGCTAAAGCGTGTGTCGGATATGTTGCAAATGTCTGTAACTCGCTCCCCAAGACTGTTTTGCCCGTCGGGGGGGGGGGGGGGCTAAAAGCCTTGCCTCCGGCTTCATTACCCTAATATTTCAACCTGCCGGCTTGAACTTGCTGTTGTGCAAGATTCTGAAACAAGTTTCACTACTGTCCATAATAAATTATTTTGTCATGCTGAATTTATT
>CALUVM010000009.1 GCA_944324255.1 Candidatus Gastranaerophilales bacterium
AATAAATTCAGCATGACAAAATAATTTATTATGGACAGTAGTGAAACTTGTTTCAGAATCTTGCACAACAGCAAGTTTAAACTGGCAGGCTGAAATATCAGGGTAATGAAGCCGGAGGCAAGGCTTTTAGCCCCCCCCCCCCGATGGGCAAAACAATCTTGGGGAGCGGATTTCAGACCCATTTATTTTCTTTAAAAATCTGCCCTGCATCTTCTTTCCGTATAATTTATCGCACATATCCGTATACTATCTATATTCCACATTTTAGAATTTTAATAACGCTTTTGTGAAATATCGTTACAATTATTTACAAAAAAAACGAATAACATTCTATAAAAATTCTATTAAATCAATTTTTGGTATAATAAAAATATGGGGAGAATAGTTCAACTTTCAAAAAATGTTATAAATCAGATTGCAGCGGGAGAAGTGATTGAACGTCCTTATTCCGTCGTAAAAGAGCTTGTCGAAAATTCTGTAGATGCAGGAGCTTCTAAAATAAGCATTGAAGCATCCAACGAATGCAGAGATTTAAGAGTGGCTGATAACGGTTCCGGAATCCATCCGGATGATATTATGCTTGCATTTTCTAAGCATGCAACAAGCAAAATCCATACTAGTGAAGACCTTTTTGATATTCATACAATGGGTTTTAGAGGAGAAGCGCTTGCAAGTATTATTTCTATTTCAAAACTAACCTGCATAACAAGAACTTCTGAATTCGATTACGGCACAAAAGTTGAATGCCAGAATTCCGAGGTTAAGCAAACCCAAACCGGCTGCGCTGTCGGAACAATTATGGATATTAAAGACCTTTTTTACAACCTCCCTGCAAGACTCAAGTTCTTAAAATCTGCTAAAACTGAATTCTCTTATATAAACGAATTTGTGCAATCTATATCTCTTGCCCATCCGGAAATCTCTTTTGAACTTAAAAATAACGGGAAAACAATGCTCAAAACAACAGGGCAAGGGAATTTGCTCCAGACTGTTAAAGAAGTTTTCAAAGATGATACAGCTAAGCATTTTAATGAGGTTCTTAAAACAGACCAGCTTTCCGGTCTGAAGATAAGCGGATATGTAAGCACTCCTGATTATACAAGAGCCAGCAAAAAAGATTACTATATGTATGTAAATTCAAGACTTGTAAAATGTTCCGTATTCCAAAAAGCTATTGATACAGTTTACAAAAACCTTACAGGGAATTCCAGATACCCGTTTATTATTCTTAATCTGGAGATTCCGCCTTCCGAAGTTGATGTCAATGTCCACCCGACAAAAAAAGAAGTTCGATACAAGAATCCAAACCAGATTTTTAATTTTATATATTCCGCTGTTGATATGGCGCTTAAATCCAGACCGGAGGCTCCCGCAAAATTCTTTACTACATCATCACCTCTAAAAACCCTGCAAGAAGAGGTAAAGGAGGAAAAACCATCTGTAGACGAACCGGATGATACTATCTGGGTAAACCTGAATGAACCTCAAATGTTTAATCCTCCCCAAGAAAAAGAACCTGCTCCGAAACCGGCTCTAAAGATTATTCAACCTGAAAAACCGGCACAAACAAAATTCATTGAAACTCCGGAATTTAAGCAAGAAGATATTATTATAGGGCAGTATAAAAAAACTTATATCCTTATAGAAAAAGAAGACGGTCTGGAGATTGTTGACCAGCATATAGCAGAAGAACGCTATATTTATGAACAGTTAAAGAAAAACAAAAACATTGACTGCCAGATACTATTTATCTCTGATGTTATGGAAGTTTCGCCATCTGATAAGGAACTTTTATCAAACAATATGGACAAATTAAATCGATTTGGCTACGAAATAGATTTTGTATCAGAAAATGAAGTAATTTTCAGGAAAGTTCCGCAAATTCTTTCAAAAGTTCCGCCAAAAGAGATTCTGTCTGATATTCTAGAAAATATGAACGGTGATATTAATAATATTGAAGAACAAATTCTTATTACAACCTCCTGTAAGGCGGCGGTTAAAGCAAATACTTATCTTAACCAGTACCAGATGGAAGAAATTATCAAAAACTGGCGCACATGCGAAAATCCGCATACATGTCCGCACGGAAGACCAATTTCCAAGTTCTTTGAGCATAAAGAAATTGCAAAATTCTTCCAGAGAAACAAATAAAATTATAATCTAGGCGGTCTTACAGCTTTTTTAGAAGCCGGGCTTTTACCTCGCTTTGACACAATGACTCTATCGCCTTCTTTCAGGAGATTTGTCTTAATTTCCGTATAAGAATCATCACTCACGCCGGTTTGGATATTAATTCGTACAGGCTTAATGCCTTTTTTAATCCACAAACCTTGCTGTTTGTATTTTTGTCCGTCTGAATACGGAGTAAATTTAAGCGCAAGATTCGGAACGCAGAGTACGTCTTTGTTTTCAGCAGTAATTATTGATACATTTGCAGTCATACCCGGTTTGAGTTTTAAATCACTGTTATCAACAGTTACAATAACTGAATAGGTTACAACATTTGAAACCGTGGTCGGGGAAATTCTTACCTGAGTAACTGTTCCGTAAAATTCGCTGTTCGGATACCCGTCAAGGACATAAATTACCTTCTGACCTTCTTTAACATCACCGATATCAGCCTCTGATACATTTACCTCAATCTGCATTTTCTCTAAATCCTGAGCAATCGTAAACAATTCCGGAGCCTGAAAGCTGGCAGCAACCGGCTGTCCTAAGTCTATTTCACGTGAAATTATCATTCCGCTTACGGGAGCTGTTATCTTTGTATAATTCAGATTAACAACAGATTGATTATATTGAGCTTCTCTCTGTCTTATGCTTGCACCTGCCGCATTAACCTGAGCCAGTGCAGATTTGTAATCACTTTCTGCTTGATCAAGTTCACTTTTCGGCACAAAGTTTCTTGCATAAAGATTCTTATAACGGTTATATGTTTTTGTTGCCATCTCTAAAGTTGCCTGACGGTTTGCTAAATCAGCTTTTGCAGACATCATTGAGGCATAGTTCTGATCAACGGTTGCCTGAAATGTTCTAGGGTCAATCTCTGCTAATAACTGTCCTTTTGTAACTTTAGAATTAAAATCAACATAAATTGCACTGATAAGACCGGAAACCGTAGAACCTACACTAACTGTATTCACAGGATTAATAGTACCTGATGCTTCCACCACCTGTGTAATAGTTCTTTTTTCAACAGGTGCTGTAATATATCTCACTCTGTTCTTGAACTTTGTGAACGCTACCATTAGAACTATAAAGAGTATAAATCCAATAAGTATAATATATCTTTTCTTTTTTAAATCCTCAATTTTCATCTAAACATTTTCCTTTTTAGAGTTCTTTTTTAATTTCTTTACCGTTTTTTGGTCTTTTTTATCCTGTTTGAGTTCTTCTTTTTGATAATCCTTAACATCCTCAACAGTAAGTGTTTCTACCTGCGGAAGAGCAATTTCTCTTTCCAGTGTTGCTCTTGCAACATTATAATTATAAATAGCCTGTACATAAGAGCTCTGAGCATTATTATAATTCATTCTAGCGTCCTGAAGCTGTATATAATCGCCCAAGCCAACTTCGTATCTCCCGTCTGCAAGCTCAAGATTTTCTAATGTCTGCCGGACTTTTGTTTCCAGAAGCGGAATTTGTTTTTCAAGCTGAATCATATCCACATAAGCAGATTGTATGTCAAAATAAAGATTCTGATTCAATAAATCCACCTGAGTCTTTGCAAGAAGAAGGTTAGAATTTGCAATATCTATCTGGTGTTTTACCTGTTTAATATTAAAATTAGAACTGAGGTTTAACCCGATACTCATGCCGGAATCATAGTATCCTCTGTAGTTTGAATAGCCATAACCGACTCCTCCTGTTAATTCCGGAAGGTATTGTCTTTTAGTATAAAGAACATTTTGCCTCATTGCCTTAACGGTAGCATTTAAAGCTTTTAAATCAGGTCTGTTTTCTTTAGCAATTGTAACAGATTTTTCAAAAGTATAAGGATACTTTTGGAACGAATAATTCTTTAAAACATCACTTTTTTCTACCGAGGTTGAATAAACAGCATCTGAAACATCCGGAGGAAGTTCAAGAAGTTTTGTATAGTTATCAATATTTCTTAAACTCATAGGAACATAAGGGTTGTCCAGATTAAAAGTTTCAGTATTCTGAATGCTGTATTCAGGGGCATATGCCACATACATTGAGTTATTTAAATCGACAATTGCATTTTTATAAGTATTTTCAGCCTGTACTAGAGAGATTTTTGAATCGCTTAAATTAGCTTCAGCATTAACAACATCAATTCTGGATCTTATACCTTCATCATAGTATGCTTGAGTTCTTTGATAATTTCTTTCATTCATCTGAACATTAAGCCTTGCAACTTCCATTAAAGATTTTGCAGCAAGAACTCCGTAATATTTAAGTTTTACCTCGAAAATCGTACTCAAAACGCTTTCGTCAAAATCGAATTCTGCGGCTATTTTATTGAATTTTTCCATTCTTACATCAGCCATTGTTTTACCAAAATCCCATAACAGCTGAGAAAGAGAAGCATCAAACCCCGGTAATGTTCTTGTATCATATCCGGCGTGACGTCGTCTGCCAATGCGCTGATCATATGATACACCTACGCCAATTGTCGGAAAGTAAGCAGATTTTGCAATTCCTACACTGCTGCTTGCAATATTCATATTAAGAATATATTGTTTTACGACAGGGCTGTTATTAAGCGCAATTTTAATACAGTCATTAAGTCCTAATGACGCATTTTCTTCTATTTTTATATCTTGTATAGCATCCGCTTTTATAACCGTTAAGAACAAGAATAAAAGCAGTAAAATTTTAATTCTTTTCATCTATATATAGAATCCGCTTACCTATAATTTTAAACGACTGTAATAAAAATAGGTTCATTTCTTTGTATGAAATATCTTAAGACGGACGTGGAGAAATTCCCCAGTGCAATTTATTTCTTAAAACTGTATAAAAACCTTCTTTTTGAATAAATGCAAGTTTAGCTTTTTTATCAGAAGCTTTAATACAAATATCCTGAACCTGCACGGCTTCTAATCCGTCCGGAGATACAGACAGAAATCCATCCGGAGTTTTAACGGATATAACTTCAGTTGCAGGTACAACAAGAGGTCTGGCATTTAGAGTATGCGGACATATAGGAACAATGGTTATTGCATCAAGAGTCGGATAAATTACCGGACCGCCTGCTGAAAGTCCGTAAGCAGTTGACCCTGTCGGCGTTGAAATAATTAGCCCGTCTGCTATATAGTCGCAAACACATTTACCGTTGATTTCAAGAAAGAACTTAGATGTTCTTGCAGGATTGCAGCCCTTTATTACAAAATCATTAAGAGCCAGCTCCTCTCCTGCTTGAAGCATCAACCTCTCTTCCTGAACATATTTACCCTCTATAACATTCCTAACAAGCTCCTCTGTCCCCTCTGAACTGGATTGTGACAGAAAACCCAATCTTCCGATATTTATACCAAACACAGGAACCGAGCTTGCGGAATAGAATCTCGCAGAGTTTAAAAGAGTACCATCACCGCCTATTGCGATAGTAAAATCCCCGAAATTCTTCATCTCAAGTAGTTCAAAAGACTCAAACTCAACTCCGTTTTTAGAAAGTGTTCTCTCCACATCGGACAAAACCTTTTCAAACCCCTTGATATCATTATTAAAAACAACGTTTATTTTCATACAAGAATTATATCATACAAAACGATTTTACAAAAACTTTATGAATGGTATAATATAGGGGACTTAATCAGTTTATATAAGAGGCAGAATTTATGATAGAAATGAAAGTAATGGGTATAGCTCTTGATGTCAGAACAAATTCACCCATCGTTGTACTCCATGATTTAGATAACAGAAAAGCCCTTCCAATCTGGATAGGCTCTGCAGAAGCAAGTGCAATAATAAGATGTATTGAAGGACTTGTTGTAGCACGTCCTATGACACACGATTTAATAACAAATATTATTGAAAAAACCGGTTACACGCTTGAAAAAATTGAGATTAACGATGTTGAAAAAGATACATATTATGCAACGCTTTATCTCGTTAAAGACGGCGAAACTCTTGAAATAGATGCCCGTCCTTCCGATGCTATTGCAATAGCAATGAGAGCCGAAGCTCCGATTTATGTAACTGCTAATGTACTTATGAACGGCTCCGTTTCAACAGACTCTGCTAAAGATGAAGAAGAAGCGCAGGAATTTAAAGACTTTATCCAGAATATTAAACCATCCGATTTTGAAAAAATGATGAAAGGTAAACACGAAGAATCCGACCAGTAAAGGCAAACGGAAGAACAGCAAATTAAGCATACCTGACAGGGAAAAAACACTGTATAAAAATAAATATAAGAAAGAGAAAAATATGAGAATTAACAGCAATTACGAAAATCTTGAACAAAGCTACCTTTTTTCAACTATAGCCAAAAAAGTTAATGACTATATCTCAAATAATCCTGATAAAAAAGTTATAAGACTTGGAATAGGAGATGTTACAAGACCTCTTTGTAAAGCTGTTATTACAGCACTGCATAAAGCAGTGGACGAAATGGGTGTTCAGGAAACTTTCCGGGGCTACGGACCTGAACAGGGCTATGATTTCTTAAGAGAAGCAGTAAAAAAATATTACTCAAAAAGAAATGTAGAATTGGAGCTTGATGAAATATTTATCTCTGACGGGGCAAAAAGTGATGTCGGAAATATTCTGGATTTATTCGACACCTCAAACAGAGTTCTTGTACCGGATCCTGTCTATCCCGTTTATGTAGACACAAATGTTATGGCAGGTAGAGAGGTTATTTTTGCAGATGCTAACGGAGATAACGGATTTTTACCTATGCCGGACAAAAAGGTAAAAGCAGATATTATTTATATTTGCTCGCCTAATAACCCGACCGGAGCAGTCTACGACAAAGAACAATTAAGAGAATGGGTTAAATACGCAAAAGAAAATGAAGCAGTTATTCTATTTGATGCCGCTTATGAATGTTTTGTTTCAGACGAAAACTTACCGAGAAGTATTTATGAAATAGAAGGAGCCAAAGAATGTGCAATAGAATTCTGCTCGCTCTCTAAAACAGCAGGTTTTACAGGTACAAGATGCGGATATACAATTGTACCTCGAGCACTGGGAATCTTAAATAAAATGTGGTTAAGACGACAAACAACGAAATTTAACGGAGTTCCTTATATTGTCCAAAAAGGGGCAGAAGCTGTATTTACCGAAGAAGGACAAAAAGAAATTAAAGAGAATATAAATTACTATAAAGAAAACGCCAGAATTATATCTGAAACACTTACAAAATGCGGAATCTGGCATGTAGGAGGAAAACATTCCCCTTATATCTGGCTTAAATGCCCGAACAATATGAATTCCTGGGAATTCTTCGACTATCTTTTGAAAGAAGCCCAGATTGTCGGCACACCGGGGGCAGGCTTCGGTAAGAACGGAGAATGCTATTTCAGGCTTACATCATTCGGCTCTAAAGAAAATACAAAAGAAGCTATGGAACGGTTTGAAAAATTATTCGGATAAAAAATAGGGGCTTATATAGCCCCTATTTTTTGCTTTGAAGTATTAAATCTAAACTAGAACATCAGTCTGAATAATAGGAATCTCTTATTAAGTTTTTCAGAGAATTTCTTGAGGTTAGCAATTGTATCTGATGTATCCTCTACTATCTGTTTAAGGTTTTCTTCATTATCTTCACCATTAATGGTTTCAAGAGCCGTATTAACCTGACACATAGTAGCATTAAAGTTGTCGACAGAATCAACAAATTTCTTTTTAAGTTTTTCATCCTTGCTCATTCTGTTAACGGTTGTAGAAAGCTCGTTAAGATTTTTCATAATACTGTTCAAATCTTCGGCAAACTCTTCTGCATTAATAGAACCTATAATAGGAGCTAGCTGCTTGGACATATTTGAAATTGCTTCTGCTGTTTCATACATAGTCGGTTTGAATTTTTCATCAGTAATTATACCGTTAATGTTAACTGCAAGTTTATTGAAGTTGCTGGAAACATCTGTCATCATCCAAACAAGAGCATCCAGATCATTCTTTGAAGAATCTATAAGTTTTTCAGCTTTTTCTAATGTAGTTGTTGCTTGAGCTGTTAAATTTTTGAAATTAGTTACAGACTGAGTAATTTCTGCAATCATCTGATCATTCAACAACTCATTAACAATTTTATTGGTTTCTGTCAGAGATTCTGCCGCTTCATATTGAAGTTCCATAAAGTCAGCAATCCTCATAGGCTCAATAATTGTATAAGGAGATGTTTGATTCGGGTATGGAAGCGGAGTATTGTCAAGAGGTCTTATTCTTAATTTCTTCACCCCGTCTTTTGTTATAATTTCACCGGACATAAACTTAGGTAAAATCAAGCCCGGAAGATTAACAACATAATCAACCTTGTATGCATAATTTGTATTTATAAGCTCTTTAACTGAATCCGGAGTCAGCTTGGCAGACATTATTTGAGATTTTTTTACTTTGCCGACATCATAATATTTTTCGTCAAGCATAATCTCAACATCAGCATCTTTTGAAAGGATATTATTACCCGTAACAGGAATATACACCGAACGTATTCTCGGAGGCGTAATTTCGAGGAACTGTTCTCCGATTAAACCCGATTGCTGAATAGAAAGCATTGAGGCTTTCGGAATAGTTATCCCCGGTTCTGTTATAACGAATTTCATTTTTACATAGCTGGACTCATTTTCTACTACAGGAGTAATTTCTTCTACCTGTCCGACTCTCAACCCCATCATCTGTACACCTGAGCCGGGACGCATACCGTTAACATCTTTAAAATGGACTTCTATTCTTTCAGCAGAAGAAAAAGAACGCCCTTTTATCCACAATACCGTGAATAAAAAGATTGCTAATGCTACAAGAGTTAAAACCCCGACTTTAAAAGATGATGAAAGTTTCATATATTATAACCTCATTAATTCATTTTCATTGGTCCGTCCAGCGAAGCATTCACAAATTGTTTTGTATACTCTGTTTTTTCTTCACAAAGCTCATCCGGCGTACCTTCAAAAACTGCTTTTCCATTATACAACATTAATACCGAATCTGACGTCCTCCTTATTGTGGACATTTGGTGCGTAACCACAATTGATGCGGCATTTGTTTCATGTTTAAGTCTTACGATATAATCCTCAATAAGCGTGGATGATATAGGATCCAAACCTGCTGTCGGCTCATCATAAAGAATGATTTTAGGTTCAGTAACTATCGCACGGGCAAAACTTACACGTTTTTGCATACCGCCGGAAAGCTCTGAGGGATATTTATCTTCTATACCGGATAACCCCACAAGTTCCAATTTTTCTGCAACGATTCTTTCCAGATCTTTCCTTGTATATTTTTTTCTTAAATCTTTTCTCTCTTGAAGAGCAAAAGAAATATTGTCAAAAACATTCAAAGAATCAAACAGAGCAGAGTACTGAAAAACCATTGCAATATCTCCGCCTGTTGTATTGATTTCTCCGGAATCTTTCTCCAATAGTCCGCTTATAAGTTTCAACACCGTACTTTTACCGGAGCCGCTAAAACCTATTATTGAAAGGATTTTCCCGTCATCTACTTTAAATGACAGATTATCAATAATAGTTTTTTTATCAAATGTTTTTACAAGATTTTTTACTTCTATACTCATTTATCTATCCTTTAATAAAAGTAAACCGCTGCAAAAATTAAATCAAGTATTACAATAGCAACAAAAGACCAGACAACAGCTTTTGTTGTTGCAATACCAACGCCTTTTGCTCCGTCTTTTGCTCCCATACCGCAGGAACAGCTGATTAAAGATATTGCAAATCCAAAACTTAGTGATTTCAAAACGGAAACATTTAAATCATGCATATTTAATCCAAACCATACAGAATCAAAATATGCTTTATAAGTCAAACCGGATGTAACATTGGAAGCAACAGCCGCACCTAAAATACCAAATAAAGCAGATACAATTACAACAAGCGGCATCATAACAGTTCCTGCTATAATTCTCGGAGTAAAAAGATATTGTACAGGATTTACTTTTAGAACCCGTATTGCATCAATTTGCTCGGTAACTTTCATTGTCGCAATTTCTGATGCCAGAGATGAACCTATCATTGAAATTATCGCAAAACCCGCCATAATAACAGCCTCTTCTCTTACCATTAAAATTGCAATAAGCATTCCGACATAATTTCCGCCGCCCTGTTTCACCATTTCCCCCGCAACCTGCATTGAGATAATTATTGATGTCATACCGACAATAGAAAGCGTTATCGGTAAGGATGAAACTCCAAAGCGGGAACATTGATCTATAATTTCTTTAAAAGATGTATTGAAGTTCTTAAGCCCTTTTAATACTTCTATACCGTAAGTCATTATCTCACCTAAAGTAGAAATAAATTCTTTTATTTCTGCTTCAAGAAGTTTGTATAATTTATAAGTATAAGTTGCTTTATAATATATCTTCATCTCATCTCTTTTTCTAAATTATACCAGAGATTAAATTTATTTAAAATATTTTTATCTCAAATATGATAAATAAATATGTTTATGATAGACTGTAATAGTGGACATCAGTGAGAGAGGTTGAATGGAAGATTCATTATTAAAGCTAAAAAATACAAACACAAAAGACGCTTTCAGATATAGCTATTTATTAAATAAAATGTACCCTTATATAAAAACCGTACTGGGCAGATCAATATTACTAATACTGTTAGCAATTCCTTTAGGGCTGCTGGATGGTGTTGTTGCTTTTTCATTAAGACCTTATATGGATTTTGTTGTTAACGGCAATGAGGCTCAGACCTTTGAACTAATGGGTCATACAATCCGGCTGCAAGCCTTTTTTATAAAGCTTATCCCTTTTGCAATCATATTTTTTGCTCTCGTACAGGGTTTATTAAAATATATCTGCAACTACCTGACTGAATGGACAGGGAATAAAATGTCCAACCATTTAAAAATTGATTTATTCAGAAAACTGACTTCTATGGACACTAAGTTTTATGATATCAATTCATCAGGACTTGTTTTGAGCAGGTTTTTAACCGATCCGGATCAAGCTTCAAAAAAACTTATAGAAACCTTAAAAAGCTTTATCCTTGCAGCATTTGAACTTGTTGCACTTGTATTTGTTCTTCTGTATAACTCCTGGAAACTCGCAATTATTGGTGTCGGGGTTATGGCTATAGCAATTACGCCGGTTACTCTTATCAGAAAAAAAATTAAAGCGGTTTCTAATGCCACAATGGTTGTCGGCGGAGATATGACAACTAATTTTAATGAAACCTTTGCAGGAAATAAAATTATTACAGCTTACAATTTGCAAGGAAATCAAAACCGTAAATTTGACGGTCAGATTCATAAACAGTTTGACCTTGCAATGGCTCTTACAAAACGTGTAGGCTGGATGTCGCCTATAATGTACTTTATATGCTCCATCGGTATTGCCATAGTTATGAACTACGGCAACAGCCTTATCTTATCCGGAGAAATGACGGCAGGTAGTTTTGCATCGTTTGTTACTTCACTTCTTCTACTGTACAAACCTACAAAATCTTTAGGGTTAACTCTTACAAACCTTCAATCAACTTTTGTATCAATGGCAAGAGTCTTTGAATTATTTGATCTTATGCCTGAAATAAAGAACAAACCTGACGCTAAAATATTATCTAACGTTGACGGAGGTATTGAATTTAGCCATGTTTATTTTGAATACGAAAAGGATGTTCCGGTACTTAAAGATTTCAACCTGTCTGTAAGACCTAAAGAAACTATTGCACTTGTCGGAAATTCCGGCGGCGGTAAATCTACTGTTGTAAATCTTATTCCAAGATTTTACGATGTTAAATCCGGCTCAATCACTATTAACGGAATTGATATAAGAGATTATGATTTAATAAGTTTAAGAAATGCTATATCTTTTGTTTTCCAGGATAATTACTTATTCTCCGGTTCTATAAAAGAAAATATTCTTATGGGAAAACCGGATGCGACAGAAGATGAGATATTTAATGCAATAAAGTTAGCGCATCTCGATGAATTTTTAGGTACACTTCCTGACGGTATTGATACTATTGTCGGAGAAAGAGGTGCTTCACTCTCCGGAGGGCAGAGACAACGTGTTGCCATTGCAAGAGCGCTTGTAAAAAATGCACCTATCGTTATTCTTGATGAAGCGACTTCTGCTCTGGATAATGAATCCGAAGCAATTGTTCAGCAGGCTATTGATAACCTTATGGAAAACAGAACTGTTTTTGTTATTGCCCACAGGCTTTCTACAATTCATAATGCTGATAGAATTGCAGTACTTAACGAAGGAGAACTTGTCGAACTCGGAACACATAGTGAGTTAATATCCAAAGCCGGCGGAAGATATAAGCATCTCTACGAAATGCAATTCGGAAGCAGCGTCGAAGTATAGTTAAAAGGTGTAATTAAAGGGGGTAGAATGTACGGAATAATTTTAGCAGGCGGCTCAGGCAGCAGACTCTGGCCTTTATCAAGAGAACTTTATCCAAAACACCTTTTGAATATTATTCAGGATTCGGAGAGTCTGCTTCAATCGACTTTTTCCAGACTAAAAGCCTGCATGCCGGAAGAAAACATTATAAGTATTACGGGCGTTAAACACTTTTCTAATGTTAAGTATCAGCTTTCTTTTGCGGCGGAAAATCCTGTTGTTTTATCTGAGCCTATTTCTAAAAATACAGCTCCTGCAATAGTTCTGGCGACAAAATATATAACAGAAACTTCAAAAGAAGATCCTGTTATTCTTGTAGTGCCATCTGATCATTTAATAAAAGACATTACAGCTTTTTCAGAAACTGTCACAGAAGGAGAAAAACTCGCACAGGAAGGTTATATTGTAACCTTCGGCATAAAACCTTCTTATCCTGAAACCGGGTACGGTTATATTAATTCAATTGACGGGAGAAAGGTTAATAAGTTTGTAGAAAAACCAAGCGAAGAACTTGCTGAAGAATACCTCGCTGATGGTCATTACTACTGGAATGGCGGAATATTTATGTTCAAAGCTTCCACCCTCTTAAAAGAAACTTATAAATGTGCTCCTGACATTTATGAGTTATTAAAGAACTTTGATTTTACAAAATCTTCCGACATTCCGTTCACAGAATTTGATAAAATGCCTAATATTTCAATAGATTATGCGGTTATGGAAAAATCGGATAAAATTGCGCTTGTAGAATTAAAAAGCGACTGGAACGATTTAGGCAGCTGGAAATCCATTTATGATGTCAGCAAAAAAGACAGCAACGGGAATGTTATGATAGGACATGTTCTGGATGAAGGTTCAAAAAACTCCCTTGTCTATTCATCCTCCAAACTTGTTTCCACTATAGGGCTTGAAGATACCATTCTTGTAGAAACAGAAGATGCTATTCTTGCCTGTAAAATGGATAAATCTCAAGATGTTAAAAAGATTTATGAAACACTAAAACAACAAAATGATGAAACCCATAAAGTCCACAAAACTGTTTACAGACCCTGGGGATTCTATACTGTTCTTGCGCAGGGTAACGGATTTTTAACCAAAATGATTCAAGTTAATCAGGGACAAAAGCTTTCCGTCCAGTCACATAACCACAGAAGCGAACACTGGGTAGTCCTTGAAGGTAAAGCAAAAGTCGTTCTTGAGGGCAAAGAACTTATTCTGAGTCCTGGACACAGTGTTGATATTCCGGTTAAAGCTATACATTCTTTGCAAAATCCTTTTGAAGAGGTTCTAAAAATCATTGAAGTCCAAAAAGGCGACCTGCTTATTGAAGAAGATATCATAAGATATGAAGACATGTACGGAAGGGTCTAAATTTTTGCAAGGATAATTACTTATGATAAGTTTCGCCTTTTAGAATCTTAAACCCTCTGTAAATCTGTTCCACTAAAAGCAGTCTTGCAAACTGGTGAAGAAAAGTCATCTTTGAAAGGCTTAGTTTAAAATCAGCTCTGGTTGACACAACAGAAGATAATCCACAGGAAGAACCTATTACAAAAACCAGTTCTGATTTGCCAGAAACAATTATTTCATTTATTTTTTGTGCAAACATCTCCGAAGAGAGTTCTTTCCCTCCGATTTCCAGCGTTATTACATAAGAGTCCGGTTTTATATGAGATAAAATCTTTTCTCCTTCTTCATTTAATGCCTTATCGATTTGCTCATCTTTTATCTCAACGGGAGAGAGTTCAGTAATCTCAACAGCGCAATACGGAGTAAGCCTCTTTAAAAACTCTTCAATCCCTTCTTTCAGGAATTTCTCTTTAATTTTTCCAAGTGCAATAATTCTAATTTTCATTTTTTGCCATATAAACACTTGTAGAAGGGAATGCAAACTCAATTCCTTCTTCACGGTAGCGGTGAATAATTTCACGAATCACTCTGCTTTTTTCTACGACATAATCACCCCAGGAAGCTTTAGTAGTATAACAAACCAGCCTTACATCAATTGAGCTTGATGCAAGGTTTTCAATAAAAGCAGTTTCGCCTTCCAAAATTGTTTCATCCCGTCTAGCAATTTCTTTTAAAATTTCTACTGCTCGGTCAATTTTCTCATTAGAAGTTCCATATTCTATATTAACAGTAATATCTATTCTTCTTCTGTCGGTTTGAGAAACATTGGTAATTTCTTCATTTGCAAGCAGGTTATTAGGAACATTTATTGCAAACCCTTCCAAACTGCGAACCGTAGTTGATCTCAAATTAATACTCTCTACAGTTCCTTCATATCCGTTAAATTTGATATATTCACCTATTTTATAAACCCTGTCAGCTAAAAGTCCAAAAGAGCCAAAAATATTCCCTATAGCCTCTTTAGCGGCAAAACCTACTGCCAAACCTGTAATTCCGAATCCGGCAATCAGAGAAGCAACATTATAACCAAAGCTTTGTAAGAATCCCGCCAGCAATATAAAAACCACAAGTGCCTTTAATATTTTTGTCAAAACCGGCATCAAATTTAAAAGCGGCGAATCTGAATTTTTCCTTAAGAGTTTTTTCTCGAGATTATGCTGAAATGCATCAATAAGCTTGCAAAACCCCCAAATTAAGAATATATTTATAGCAACTCCTATAATAAATTTCATATGAGTAGCCGCAAATTTTCCCATCCATTCCAGCATTCTATCTATCATTTTTATCCTCTCCGTTGTTTAAGTTTCATTAATTCATCTTGATATGGTGAAATTGAAGTTAGTTTCTCCATTATACCAGGAAGTTTTTCTATAACAAAATCAACCTCTTTTTCAGTCGTAAATCTTGAAAGACTGAATCTTATTGAGCCATGCAGTGCAGTAAAAGGTATTCCCATAGCTCTAAGAACATGGCTCGGCTCAAGAGAGCCGGATGTACAGGCGCTTCCGGAGCTTGCACAAACACCAATATCGCTCAGGTGAAGAAGGATTAATTCTCCTTCAACATACTCAAAACCTATATTAGAAGTATTAGGAACTCTGTTTTTGAGAGAAGAATTTAATCTGGAATTAAAAACATTCTTTAAAATCCCATCTTCCAATTTATCCCTGAGTCTTTTTACTTCTGTCATTTCGTAGTTAAGAGAATTTAAAGCAAGTTCTGCGGCTTTTCCTATCCCTGCTATATACGGAACATTTTCTGTTCCGGCTCTTAATCCTCTTTCCTGATGTCCGCCGTTAATCAGCGGAGTAAGTCTTACGCTCGGTCTTATATATAGAGCACCAACACCTTTCGGAGCGTGAAATTTATGACCGGAAACCCCTAACATATCAATTTGGGTATCTTTTACATTAATAGGGATTTTACCCCCTGCCTGCACCGCATCTACGAAAAATATTGTTTCCGGAGATTTTGTTTTAACAATATCTGCAATTTCTTCAACGGGATTTATAACTCCTGTTTCGTTATTTGCATACATTACGGATACAAGCGCAGTATCTTTTCTTATTTTGCTTTTTAATTCATCAATATCAAGCTGACCTTCCGAGTCGACTGAAATATAATCAGCCTCATACCCCTCTTTTTCAAGTGATTTATAAAGATTTAATACACAGGGGTGCTCAACTTTTGTTGTAATAATATGTTTTTTACCTTTATTACAATTCAAAGTCCCTTTAATTGCCATATTAGCAGACTCAGAACCACAGGAAGTAAAAAAGATTTCTTTCTCGTTATTTGCGCCGAGAAAATCTTTCATTTTACCTCTGGCTTCTTTTATAGCTGCGGCAGGCTTTTTAGCAAAATCATACATGCTTGAAGGGTTTGCATAATCCTCCTTAAAATAAGGAAGCATTTCCTCAAGCACCCTCTCATCTATTTTTGTAGTGGCATTATTATCAAAATAAATCATAGTTTTAACCTCTTTTACCCCTAAACCTGCTCTACAGTCAGATTGGAGTCAACTTTGTCTTTCAAGATTGATTCAACAAAACTTTTAATCGTCATAGAGGCGTTTTTACATCCGCTGCACATGCCGGTTAGTTTAACTTTAACCGTATTTCCCTCTACATCAACAAGTTCAATATCACCGCCGTCTTTTTGGAGCTGAGGTGAAACCTGCTGGTCAATAACTTTGTTTATTTTAAGAATTTTTTGAGTCGGAGTAAGTTCTTCTGCTGAAGATGTTTTATTCCAGTATTCCTCAAGGATATTTTTAATAGCCCCTTTGCATCTTCCGCAAGCGCCGCCGGCTTTTGTATAGTTTGTTACTTCTTCAACAGTTTTCAGTCCGTTAATTTTAACAGCCTCAAGAATCTGCCCTTCTGTTACATTAAAACAGGTGCAGATAACTTTATCCGATTCTTTTTTACCTGACGGGAACTCAATTTCTTCCCAGCCGTCTTCTTTATAATATTTCTTTAGCGCATCCTCAAGAGCTTCCTGTCCCATAACCGAACAGTGCATTTTTTCTTGCGGAAGCCCGCCTAAAGCATCTGCTATATCTTTATTTGTAATCTTTTTAACTTCATCCAGAGTTTTTCCGATAATCATTTCCGTCAAAATGCTTGAACTTGCTACAGCAGAACCGCAGCCAAATGTTTGAAACTTTGCATCTTTAATAACGTTTCCGTCAAGTTTTATATATAACTTTAATGAGTCGCCGCAAGCAAGTGAGCCTGCTTCTCCAATAATATCCGCATCATCAATTTTGCCGACATTTCTCGGGTTTCTGTAATGTTCCAGAACCTTTTCAGAATATTCCCACATTATATTTCTCCTCGTGTAAGTTGAATTTTATAACTATTATTTTACTACAAAAAGAGGTAAGATAAGTAACCGAAAATATTTATCCGGCATTTCTTCATTTACCCCTAAATATTTCCCCCCCCTAGTTTTCCAATCGTTTCTGTTCGGCTTTTAGAAACTCGCAATCAGCTTCCAATCTTTTATCTTCCATAGCATCAATAAGTTCTTTAATATCTTTTATCTGTCCGAGTTCAAACCCGACTTCGGCGTACAAAACGCAATCGTTACAGAGCCTGTAATCCCCGTATTGAACGGAGCCGGCAAGATCTTTTGTGCTGCCGCAGGCATCACATACAAAGAACTCGTGCTCACAGTCCGGATTTTCTTCAATATCGTCAAGCCTCATCTGCTCAACAACCTGCTGCATTTCCTGTATTACTTCTTCTTTTGATTTAGGCATTTTATACTCCTTCACACAAAACTTTCATTTCCTTAACAGCCTGCTCAAGCCCTACAAAAACCGCACGTGCTATAATTGAATGTCCGATATTCAACTCCACAAGATTTGGAATCTCATGCATTCTGGATACATTTCTATAGTTTAGTCCGTGCCCCGCATTAACTTTTAACCCGAAATTCTGGGCAAATATTGCAGCTCCTTTAAGATCTTCAAAAGCTTTTTCTTCTTCAGCGGTGCCAAAAGCCTCTGAATACCGCCCTGTATGGAGTTCTATAAACGGAGCACCGGTTTTGGATACCGCAGAAATCTGATGTACATCAGGGTCAATAAAGAAACTTACTTCAATATTCTTTTCTAAAAGCGGTTTAGTAAACTCTATTGCACGCTGTAATTGTCCTTCAACATCCAGTCCGCCTTCGGTTGTCAGTTCCTGTCTTTTTTCCGGTACTATACAAACAGCATGAGGTCGAAGTTTTAGCGCAATTTGCTGCATCTCGTCTGTCATTGCCATCTCAAGATTTAATCTGACTCTTGGAAGCATTCTTATAGCCTCTACATCGGCATCCTTTATATGCCGTCTGTCCTCTCTTAGATGCGTTGTGATTGAAGCGACTTTACAATCTTTGCATATTCTTGCCGCAGCTATAACATCAGGGTCTACTCCGCCTCTTGCGTTTCTGAGAGTTGCGACATGGTCTATATTTACTCCTAATAACATTTCTTTAACCTCCTGAGTTTATTAATCCTCAACAAAGCTGTGTATGTCGGAAGGATTGTAATATTATTATCTGCCGTTTTGCCGGCATAATCAATAGCTTTTTTTATATCCGGAATAATTTTTATATTCTCTATTCCCGCATATTTTAATCTTAAAGCCATATCATTAGCACGAATTCCGGATACAATAATTTCATTTTTTGCACCTTTTAAAAATTCAAATTCTGCATCCCAAAGCCAGGAAACATCCCGCCCGTCTGCGTAATTATCGTTTATTGCAATAAGAATCTTAGAATCCAAATCGACTGTCTTTAGCACTTCATTAGCCCCTATCGGGTTTTTTATAAGCTGAATCAAGGTTCTGCGTCCGTTTAAGTACTTGACTTCACTTCTGCCAAAAGCAACACGGAACGAAGAAAGATTATTTTCTATATCTTTTATCCCGAGTGTTTCCGCAAGAGCTATCGCCCCGAGAGCATTATAAGCATTAAAAAGCCCGATGAGAGGAACAGTATATTCTTTTCCGTTTATATTCAAAACAGAGCAGTTTTTATGAAGAGTAACAACCGCTTTATACTCCGGCTCCGGTCTTTTATAGCCGCAGTCGCAATAATAATGTCCCTGCTGGGCAAAAAACTTTTTAGAGTATTTTAAGGGTTCTCCGCAAAGAGGGCAGTTAAAAACTTCTTCCGTTGATGAATGCTGTTTCATTGTATCATCAGCATAAACTACCTCCTCTATACCGTAAAATAGAGGTTGTTTAGGAGAAGAAAACGTAGACACAAGAGGGTCATCAGCATTCAGAAAAAGCTGAATTTCAGGTTTCTTATCAATTCCTCTCTGGATAAGTTTCTTTGTTGTTGCAAGTTCGCCATACCTATCCAGCTGGTCACGAAACAGATTAGTTACCAGAAGATAATCAGCATCGAATTTTTCATAAATCTTTTCAAGATAAGCTTCATCCGATTCTATAACCGAATAACCAGCCTTTTTAAAAAGATTTATATCAAGCGCTAATGCATTAACAACCCCTGTAAGCATATTTGCGCCCATAGAGTTATTAATAACTGTCTCTCCGGAAGCCTTAATCAAATGGGTTAATAACCCCGAAGTAGTTGTCTTGCCGTTTGTACCTGTTACATTAATTTTTGATTTTTCTATATACTCATTTGCAAAACTCAAAAAATCAGGGCAAATTTTCAATACCAGCATGCCGATAAAAGAGGTGCCTGATGAAAGTTTTGTAATTTTCAGCCCGAAATATAAAATCTTAGCAATACAAACCGAAAAATAAAAATTCAATTTCCCCAAAATAATCCTCCAAGCGTATTTTATTTTTAGAGTTTATAAAATATAATCATATAATAATACAAATACGAACTACAGCCTATGATTTTTACAATATTAATAACAATAGTTTTTATAGCAGAACTCATAATCGGATTTGCTCTTATTATGAATCTCATAAAATTTGATTGCAGAATAAACAAACTGAATCAAGACCTGCTTCTTATACAGCCATCGTTAGAAGAAGTTTGCGAGCTTGTCAAAGCAATATCTTTCCAGATAAAAGAAATGGCTGCTGAATACAGAGATGAAGTTTTAAAACGAAGAGAAGAAATGTCCGTAAGACTTATATCAAAACTTCTTGCCGGGATTTTGCTCTGGAAAATAAACCTAAAACTTATAAGAAAAATCAGAAAATCCAAAATCACAAAAACCCTCGCCAAGGGTTTAACGCTGTTACAAATTATGGTATAATATATAAGCAAAAGAAAGAGGTAGAACCATGAGTAAGGATAAATCATCAATAGGATTCGGACTCGGGCTGTTAGCAGGTGTTGTCGGCGGAATAATAGCCGGAATACTCTATGCACCGGCTCCCGGCTCTGAAATGAGAGAAAAAGTTAAAGAAACAGTCTGCGATTTGGCAGAAAAGCATTCGCCTGCTGTTAATGAAGCTAAAAAACAGGCTCTTGAAACAATCGACCTTTTAAAATATAAGCTTGAAAGGCAATATAAAAAGTTCGGGAACATGTTAAAATCATCAAAGATGAGAAAAGCAAAAGAATTAGAAGAAATTAACGACTACGATTTTAACTAAAAGGGGACTAAATGGAGATTGCACAATTATATCAGGGATTAACTTTTCTGTCATACGCAACAGGAATTATTGTAATACTTGTAGGAGCGATGCTTGTAAAAGTTCTTTTTGACCTGTCAAAACTTACACGAAATATTGATGAAACAACAACTATTGTAAAAACAGAATTAGAACCTACTCTAAAGAACGTTAATAAGTCTGTTGAGATTATAAGCGGGTTAATTATTAAAACCGATGAAGGTATAAACAAGGTTAAAAACTTTATGTCCAAAACTCCGCTTAAGTTTTTAGGCAAACTTACAACCCTGACCGGTAAAGCTACAAAAGGGTTCTTTTCAGGTTTGTGCATGGCTTTTAAAATGTTTTCCAAAAAGAAAAAGTAAGCAAATTATTTAGCCTTGTTTACCGATAAAAATTTTTACAACAAAAGTTAAACTACGAAAGAAGGAGAAAATATTATGTCAGTAATGAGATTTTTAGCAGGCTTTGCAGTAGGAGCAGCACTCGGTGCAGTAGCAGGAATCCTTCTTGCACCAAAATCAGG
The DNA here is from genome assembly GCA_944324255.1 of Candidatus Gastranaerophilales bacterium. Taxonomy (GTDB): domain Bacteria; phylum Cyanobacteriota; class Vampirovibrionia; order Gastranaerophilales; family Gastranaerophilaceae; genus CAG-196. Next base: position 21,053 of record CALUVM010000009.1, read on the forward strand.
TGAAGAAACAAGAGAAATGCTCGGTGATATGGCTTCTGATATGGCAAAGAAAACCGATGCAACAGTAAAAGATATTCAAAAAAGAGCTGACGACATTGTTTCTGATGTACAAGAAAAAAGTGAAGAAATTATGTCAAAACTCCAGGATATGTTGAACAAACAAAAAGACGGAGCTGAAGCTTAGAATATTTTTAAACAAGCTTGAAAAGGAGATTGCAAGAAGCAGTCTCCTTTTTATTTGACTTCTGGTTTAGTTTATATTACTATAATTGATGTTCGCAAGAGAAAGCTCTTTAAGCTTTGTGGCAGAACTTGAAAACTAAATAAATTTGCTTATGCCCTTGTGGCACTCTGCCGACGGGGAGGTGACTAAATGTCACGTCCACGGAGAGGGGAGGTAGACGCCTCCGACAGTTAATCGGCAGAACTTGAAAACTAAATAAATTTGCTTATGCCCTTGTGGCGGAATCGGTAGACGCGTTGGACTTAAAATCCAATCGGGGTTCACCCTCGGTGCCAGTTCAAGTCTGGCCAAGGGCAAATTTAAGAAAAGACTTACTGAAAAGTAGGTCTTTTTTTATGCCCTTGTTTGTTCGGGCTAAGCCCTCTCTAAACCAGACAGCGGCTGGAAAATCAAAGATTTCTTACATACGTTATTCAGCCGGCTTGTCCTGAGTTATTTCCTGCTTATAAGAACATGTTCTGCTTGAACATACCTCATATAAACCGTTTTTTGTATTCTTTTTAACAAGAAGCTCCCCGCATTCAGGGCACTTGTTTCCAGTCGGCTCATCCCATAATGCATAAGAGCAATCCGGATAACGATTACATCCATAGAAGATTTTGCCGTGTTTTGATTTCTTTTCTATTATAGTTCCTTCACCACATTTAGGACATAGCACACCGGTTGAGCGCACATATTTTTTTCTGTTTTTGCATTCTACACACTCAAGGTATTTTCCGTATGGACCGGTCTTCATAACCATTGCCCCGCCGCACTTTTCACACTTTTCATCAACTGTTTGTGCAGTGTTTCCTTCGCCGTTATCATTTGCAGATTCTAGTTCTACAGAGTTATTCAAAGATATAATTGTTTTACATTCAGGATAACCGGAACAGCCCAGAAACTGGGTTCCAAAACGACTGGTTCTGACCAACATTTTCCTTCCGCAGTTAGGACATAATTTATCACTTTCAATAACGACTTTTTGCGGATTCTTCATAACTGAATTTACAACTTCCATAAACGGAGTATAAAATTCTTGCAGAACTACATTCCAGACAGCTTTCTTTTCGGCAATTTTATCAAGTTTTTCTTCCATACCGGCTGTAAATTTATAGTCCATAATTTCGGAAAACTGACTTACAAGCTGCTTGCAAACCGTTCTGCCTAACAGGGTAGGAATAAGAGCTTTGTCTTTTTTCTCTACATATTTACGGGTTTGAATAACCGTTATAATAGTTGCATAAGTAGACGGACGACCTATTCCATGTTCTTCGAGAGCCTTAACAAGTGAAGCCTCATTGTACCGTGGCGGCGGTTGAGTAAAGTGTTGTTTTGGTGTTATTTCTTTACATACAACTTTATCGCCGGCTTCTAAATCCGGAATCTTTGAGTCTGCTTCTTTCTCATCTTCTTCAGAGTCATTATAAAGTTTCAAAAATCCGTCAAACAGAATCTTGCTTGTACCGGCTTTAAGCGAGTAATCGCCCGCAGAAATATCAATAGTTTTATTTGCAATGTTTGCCGGTGCCATCTGTGAAGACATAAATTTTTCCCAGATTAACTTATAAAGTTTGTACTGGTCTGATGAAAGGTACTGTTTTATACTTTCGGGCGTTCTTTCAGGATATGAAGGTCGGATCGCTTCGTGTGCATCCTGAACATTTTGTTTTCCTTTAGCATAAATGTTCGGGGTTGATGGATAATATTTCTCGCCGTAATTATTCAGAATAAAATCTTTCGCCATAGACTGCGCATCATCCGAAACCCTCACACTATCGGTTCTCATATAAGTAATAAGACCTATGGGAGTACCGTCTATATCTATCCCTTCATAAAGCTTCTGGGCAACTTGCATTGTTTTTGATACGCCAAACCCTAATTTTGAACTTGCAGCTCTTTGCAGAGTGGAAGTAATAAAAGGAGCAGTAGGTTTTCTTTTTGTTTCTTTTTTAGTAACCTTTTCCACCTTAAATTCAGTTTCCGGCGAAAGAAGAGTTTCTTTTATTTTAAGCGCTTCTTCTTCGTTGTTTACTTCTATTTTTTTCCCTTTATATTTATTAAGTTCTGCTTCAAAAGTTTTCCCGTCTTTATCCATAAGAGCATGGATTGACCAGTATTCTTTTGGAACAAATGCTTCTATTTCTTCTTCTCTTTCGCAAATCATGCGAAGAGCAACAGATTGAACCCTTCCGGCAGACAGGTGATAATTACCCAGCTGTTTCCACAAAACAGGCGATAACTTGTAACCTACAAGTTTATCCAAAATCTGTCTTGTCTGCTGGGCTTTTACTCTGTCCATATCTATTTGTCTGTAATGCTCAACCGCATATTTGACAGCCTTCGGAGTAATCTCATTAAACTCAATTCTGAAAACTTTACTGTCATCCACATCTAAAAGTTCTCTTACATGCCAGGCAATAGCTTCTCCTTCTCTATCAGGGTCGGATGCTAGATAAATCTTATCCGAATGTTTGGCAAGCTCATTTAATTTTGCAACGACTTTCTTTTTTTCTGGTATTACAACATAGGTTGGCTTAAAATTATTGTGAACATCAAACCCCAGAATATTTTCCGGCAGATTCCTTACATGTCCGAAACTTGCTTCAATCTGATATCCATCCCCGAGAATCTTTTTTATAGTTTTAGATTTTGCAGGAGACTCAACTATAACAAGAGCTTTCTCTTTTTTGGGTTTCGCTTTTTTTTCCGCTGCTGCTGTATTTGTCATACTCTCTTATACCTGTCTCCCGCTATTTGCTCAACTAAACCTTTTAACTCCATGCCGGTTAAACATACCAGAAGCTCATCTGAAGAGAGTCCCGTCACAGCAAGGAGTTCATCAAAACCTTTCGGCTCAACACTTATTATATCAAAAATTATTTTTTCATTCATGTCCATCTCAATCTTACGCTCAGAAGCCTTATTCTGCTGTATTTCCCATCCCAGAGCATTCAAGATATCATTACCTGATGTAACCATTGAAGCACCGTCACGCAAAAGCTTATAAACACCTTCCATATTGGAATTTGAAATTGCGCCCGGAATACACATCAATTCTCTGCCCTGTTCAAGAGTAAGATTCGCAGTTATTAAAGCTCCGCTTTTTATAGCAGCTTCCGCAATTACAGTCCCGTATGATAGACCTGAAACAATTCTGTTTCTTTGCGGAAATCTAAACTTTAACGGTTCAAAAGTCGGATAATATTCCGTAACAACAGCCCCTCCGCCTTGCTCAATCCGCTCATACAAATCTTTGTTAGAGGCAGGATATGTATAATTTAAACCGCTTGCAATAACCCCTATTGTCTTTAATCCGTTATCAAGTGCACTCTCATGAGAAGTTGAATCAATTCCCGCAGCAAGTCCTGACACAATACAAATATCTGTGCCTGATAAATCTGAGATTATTTTTTTTACACTATCTTTTCCGGTAAAACTTGCCTTTCTGGAACCGACAAAAGCTACGGTTCTTTCCAGATTGCAGCTGAATAAATCTCCCTTGTAATAAAGACAGGCTGGCGGATCTGATATCTGACGCAGCATATAAGGATACTTTTCATCATCAAAAGTCAACACCTTAATACCTTTATCCAGTACATAATCTGTTGTTTTATCCAAATCTATTGATTTGCGTTTTTCAATAAAAGTTTCGGCTTTTTTAATACTCAACCCCTCTACCTGACGGAATTCAGATATCGGAGCATTATAAGCTGTTTCAATATCTCCAAAGTAATTATACAATCTCTGTATAAAAGAAGAATCCAGTTGTTCAATTGATGATAAAGCTATCCAATACTTTGTATTCATTGTTTTATCATAGCATAAATAAATCTTTTTTATCGGATAAGTATACTCAATAAAATATTATTTATTTTAACCAATCTTCACACGGATTCTGTCAATCAGCTTTCCGACACTATCTTTTTCTTCTTCCGGAATATCAAAATTAATATAATCTTCAAAATACTCTATTGCATCTTCATAATCGCCTCTTGCCATAAATAGTATTCCGACTTTTTTATACGCAAGTGTAAATTTATCATTTACGGCAATTGATTTTAAATAATTTGATATAGCTTTATCAATTTCATTGTTCGCTTCATAAGCCTGCGCAAGAGCATAATAAATAAGTTCATTATTTTCTTTATAGGCAACTACGTTTTCAAAACATGATATAGCGCCTTCATAATCTCCGAGTTCAAAATATACATGCCCTAAATCATAAAAAGCATCATAGTTTTCCGGATTATCTTCAAGAACTTTATCCAGTTCTTCTATAGCATCATCCCATCTTTGATCTTCTATATAAACTCTTGCTAACAGGTGAGCTATAACCATATTATCAGTTATTTCATAGCTTGCTCTTTGGAGCGTACCTACAGCAGAAGCTAAATCCCCTGCCTTATAATATAAATCAGAAAGGTTTATATATGCCTGCGCAAGCTGAGGGTCGAGTTCAATTGCTTTTACATAATAATACTCAGCATGTTCAAAATCTCCAACACAGGAATATGCCACCCCTAAATTGTTATATACATCTGCATTATCAGGCTCGGTTTCTAATACTAAACTAAACGCATCTATAGCTTCTTCATATTTATGTTCTTTAAAAAGGCTCATTGCCTTATCAATCTTTTCAGACATTACAAATCCTCTTCCTTTGTATCAATATTATGGATAATAGTTCTTACGTTACCTTCGGCAACAAAATCCTTAGGTTCCATTGTCATCTTTATTTTATCAGCAATTATATCTTTATCAGCCTGAACTATTTTAGATCTGCCGACAAAATAAACTTCGTTAGGTTTTCCAGTCGCAGCATCAGGGAATACACTGACTTTTGGACCTTGAGCATAATACTCATCAAACCAGATTTTTACATGTCCGGTCCCTATATAAGAATTCTGTTTTTTATTATATTGTTGAAAATCTGAATGAATAACAAGTTTTTTACCGTCATCCGAATAAGCTTCTGTTTTAGTATTACCGGAAACACTCATATCCTCAGTTATAGGATTATACACAAAGTGATGTCCCTCTGAAGTATTATTCTCCTGCTTTACTTTTGCATTCCCGATAAGATCAATTTTTCTTAACCCGCCTTTTTCATCCGCTATAATTACCGCTTTATCAGAAAAGCTTTCAATATCTTTATATTTTATAGATACAGCACCTGTTGCAACCATCACACTGCTTTTTGTATCATATTCCTGTTCATCCGCATTAATAACAACAATTGGAGTATTACCTTCCATTATTATTGATTGGGAATCCCCTTCAGCTCTTACAACTTTATTAATCAAGGACACCTGCAGGATATTCGCTTTTACCTCTCTTTTTTTATTTGCGTTTATTTCATATGCATAAGGTTTGTCATAAAATGTGGCAGTATCAAGCTTATTATTACGTCTTATCGAAACATCCGCTCTCGGACTCTGAACAGTCAGGTTATCCATCTTAACCGTTACTCCGCCATCAAGTTTGATTTTCTTTTCTTTACCGGAATACGTTTGGGTTTTTGATTCAATAATAAGATCTGAAGCAAAAACCGACAAGCTTGTTAGTATTAAAAATGAGATTATAAGTATTTTTTTCATTATTTCTCCTTATGCTCATATATTTTTGTTTGAGTTTTTCCAACTATTTTAAATTTATCATACCCTGCTCCAATAATACATTTATCAGCAACAGCATACATATCTTCGTCTTTTTTTATTATTACATTTCCGTCAGCTATAGTTTCTTTATCAGAACCTGCCCAGGTCAGCTTATCAGTTAATAAAGATGTATTATCTTTTAAAACTATATAAGTATTATCATAAAGAGTAATTACACCGGTTTTTTCATTATAAGTACCTTTCGTTGATTGAAAACTCATTGCGACTTCGTTATCTTTATAGAAATTTCCGACAACATTATGAAGGGTGGCTACATTTTCCTCATTACTGTAATTACCTTTTTCGCCATAGATTTCAAAATATTTCTTTCCGTCTTTAGTTTCCGTAATAATAATACCTAAAGCATCAACTTTTTGTTCATTTTCGGCTCCGCTAAGCTGAGAACGATTAAAATTGCAGGTGATAATTCCGGCTGTGATAAAAGCCCAGCTCATTACCATAACAACCCCTATTATCGCTATAAGATAAGACCTTTTTTTCTTATCCATTTCACGTATTTTTTTCAGAAGCCTTCTTAAAATATCCATAGAAATATTTTATCACATAATTTACTATCTTACGATAATCTGGTAAAATCCTTTGTTTTGAGTTTTAAAATAGTTTGAATTTCAGCTTCATTATCCGTTGAACCGAAAATAACAGCAAATAAAGGATTCTTTTTAGGATTAATACGTCTAAGTTCCAGAATATTTGAAAAATATGCCAGATAACCGTCATAATCAAAAGCCCTGATTTTAGTCCTATCAATATTAGAATCGACTTCCGCCATTGAAAAATAATAAATTTTGCTTGTTGCAGAAGCTAAAATTTCATTCCAATTCGGCTTTGTCTGATTTAGAAAACTTTCATAAACATTTATTCCCCAGGCATATTTTGAAACATCTGTCGTACACCAGCCCGCAAAACGCATTGGATTAACTTCAATCGGAATAATTTTATCGTCTGATGTAATCCTTAATTCTATATGCAGAGGGAAATTTCTTATATTATTCTTATCACCGATTTGTTTAAGAAGAATGGCAAATTTTGCCATATACTTCATCATAATTTGTGCAGACATAATATAAATACGGTCACGCACATCTTTTGAATCTAAGAACGGATGATTGAATATATTTAATATGACCGGAACACCATTCGAGTCATAATAAGCATCAACAGCATACTCATCACCTGAAATATATTCTTCCAGAATAAATTTAGAAGAATTAATAACGTTCTCCGGATATAGTTCCTGCGCTTCCTTCATTTCACGCTCAAGGACAGCTATTACAGTTTTCCAATCTTTATCATCATGCACTGTATGCACACCGAAGCTTAAGAACCCGACGGAAGGTTTGATTACAAAAGGATATTTTAACTCCTCAAGCGGTATATTTTTAAGCTCCTCCAGATTTGATTCCTTAAAGAAAAATTCAGGATAAAGCTCACTTAACATTTTTCTAAATTCAATCTTATCCTTAAATAATTTGATATACCTGCTCAAATTTGAGTCAGGAAGATTCTCTATAACCCAGTTTATGGAATTTTCGGAATTAGAATAAATAAGCGGATACTCTATATCGCTAAAGTATTCAACAGCCTTACCGGTTGTAATCAAATTTAGCGCACCTTCCTCAAACCCTGACATCATAACAGGTTCATTTTCAAGAACAAGCCAGTTGTTTTGAACAACAGTATCAATTAAAAACTCCGAAACATACGGTTTTTCTAAAATAATCAAAATAAAACCTCCAGAATTTATTATAAAATTTATATCTGTATCTGTAAAGAGGCTTAGATTTAATCCAAAAAGGAACCGGTCTGATGACCGGTTCCTTTATCTTACCATCTTATTTAATTCCCTTACCTATTACTACTTACCCATAGCGTAGGTTTTAACAACTGTTACAGATCCGTCAACGTTCTTACGAACACCTTTATCAATTTCTTCATCAAGGTCAGCTGCGAATGCTACCGGAGTGTATACTGAGTTTGCATCAATTGCTGCGTTGATTTGATCTCGCTGAAGGTTATTCAGGATTTTAACGTTATCGTGATCTTCCGGATTTGGAAGCGGTTCAGGGTCAGGACCAGGCTGGTCGCCGCCGTTTACTACAAGGTATGTAGTGTTGTTTGGTCTGCCGTTTTCGTTAACGTTTAATCCGTTTTCACCGTTTGCCATATCATAAGTGATTTCTGTATTACCGTTGATTACAATTTCTTGAGCGTCACGAATATTTGTGTATTTCAAGTCATAATCTCTGCTTGCTGTTTCAACTGTTAAGTTATCAGTTTTATTGCCTACTCTGATTTGATTTGCGTGAACATCGTTACCTGTGATTTTCATATCATTTTCAGCTTCCAAGTAAACTTTATCGGCATTAACACCTGTTACATCAAGATTTGATTTAGAACCGATAGCTGCATATTGTGTATCAAGGTTTGTGATTGTACCGCCATCAACATACAGAAGAGATAATGTTGTCGGAGGAAGTAATTTATATCCTTCCATTGTTCCGATGAATTTTTCAGTTGAATCTAAACCGCCGACATATCCGTCTGCAATGAAGCTGTATTCATCGGCAGTCAAGGTTGCTTTTCCGTCAGTGATAATATTTAAAGTGCCTGATTCAAGAGCAATTGCTTGAGCTGTAGTATCAACCGATATACCGATGCTGCCTTCTCTTGCCAAAGCATCAATAGTACCGTCTACATTTAAACTGCCTGCTGCGATTTGTCCTTCTTCAAAGTTATAACCGCCGATATGAATATTATGAATTGAATCAATGTTTAAATTACCACCGATATTATTTTTTCCAACAAGGTGAACGTAATGTTTAATATGGTCATTTACACCTGTTGTAGTTTTTAAAGATACATTTCCGCCGGTTGTTAAATTACCGACTTCCATAACACCGCCGGCATTTGCTAATTTAACATCGCCGTCAACTTTTGCATTTGCTAAATACACCATGCTGCCGAGGTTGTTGCCGGATTCCGCATCAATAATATTTGTTGAAGCGCTTCCTGTTGTTTTAGCATCCAAATTGCCTTTGACTTCAAAAACATTTTTATCAGGATTTGAGTAATTAAGTGCAATAACACCCTGTGAATCAATCGTTAAATCACCATTGATAGTTCCGCCGTTAACAACTTTAACAATATCTTCACCTGATAATATGTAAACATCCCCGTTAACACTTACGGTTTCTAATTTAACACCGGCATTAGCAATTTTTTGACCGTCAGCCGGAGCAACTAAATAGTCCTGACCGTTTCTTGTAACGAGTTTGAATCCTTGTTCAGCTGTAATAATTGATTTTATAGCATTAACAGAAGGTGAAAGAATATTGAATTCACCGCCTACTGAAAAATCTGAATTCTGAATTGTTACACCGTTAATTGCAGCTTGATTTAATTTTGAAATATCTAACTGACCGTTAACATAGTTTACGCCGAGAGCTTGAGTTGTTAACATCAAGTCGCCGGCTGTAGTAAATTTAGCCCCGTCAAATAACATACCGTTCGGGTTAGATATAATTAATTTTGCAATACCATCGTTAGCATTAATATTACCATAAATCTGAGACATCCCGCCGTTAACAGTATTAACAACCGTTAAATCGTTTGCTCCGTTTACGGCATTAAAGTTTAAACTTTCACCATTATTAATATTTAAGGAACCCCAGTTAACATGAGCATTACCATTAAAATTAAGATCTACATTACCTGTACCGGCACCGTTCATACCGGCAAATCCGCCCTGTGTCGAGTCAATAACCGCACCGCCGATTCCGCCGCCTAAACCTGTATCCATTGCAGCAAATGAAATCTGCATTGTAGCGAACATTGTACATAGCGCGATGGCTGATAGTTTTTTTGCAAAATTTCTCATAATTTTCAATCCTCTAATTACCTATGTACTTATATAAAAAATCTATACTTGTAGAAATTGCCTGTTTGTTAAGAATGTTTAAGATATTTTTTTTATTCATACACACTTACTCCTTCGGCAAACTTCATTATACTGCTAAAAAAGCCGTAAATAAAAATATTTGCGCTAAACATAAAGAATATTTAACAAAAATTTACAATTACGATATCCGTGCGCAAAAAATGTTGTTATCATTAAATTAAAATTACTATTGGATATTAAAGACTTATCCTGCAATAGCTTTATAAATAAGAGAGGAAGCTTTCACTATAAAGTCTTTACCTTGAGGAGAATTATACGGACGATTTGCCAGTATAACCACAATGTATTTTTTACCGTTTTGAGCATATACAATACCGGCATCACCAAGCATTGTACCTATATCTCCGGTTTTGTGAATAAATAAAGCATCATCACTCAGCCCGGCTTGAATAAGTCTGTCATTTTTAACATGACTCATATAATCAATTATGCTTTCTCTTGAATTGATATTCAAAAATCCGGGGTTATCAAGATTGTACAAAATTTTCGCAATATCGGATGCCGTTGTTTTATTAGTACCGCCCAGATCCGGAAGCCATGTTCTTACATAAGTTTTGGAAATACCCCAATCTCTAAGTCCGATATTAATATCATCCATTCCGCCTAATTTTGCCATTATCATATTTGTGGAAGTGTTATCCGAATCCTGTATCATAATTTTAGCAAGGTAGTCCATTGTATAATCTCTGCCTGCCTGAGAGTACTGGAGATTTCCTGAACCTGACGAGCGGTACTGCTCCAGCATCTTCATTTCGTCATAAATAGTAAATTGATTTGCCTCAATCGCCTTAAACATACGAACAAGAACCGGAAGCTTTATAATACTGGCAGCCGGATAAATTTTATCCGCATTAATATCAACATATTGTCCTTTATCATACTCCCATACATATATCGCAGGTTTAATAGAAGGATATTGGAGCATTAAGTTCAGGAGCTGTTTTTTTAAACCTGACATTTCAGAAGTATGATACATTGTAGTTACTTCACTATGCATTTTTTGTATAGTAGGTGTTAAAAGTAAATTATTGTTATATAAATCATTATTTATATAATTTGTTATCGGATTAGCCAGCATATAAAGATTAACCGCTGTATCCAAAGCCGGATTTTGAGTTTTCATATTATTGACAAATGAAGTTCTTACAGGCACGCCGGAATAGAAGAACACCTGCTTAATCAACCTGTGATAACTAACAGGAAATATAAACAAGCCAAAAGCTGTCAAAAAAGAAATTACAACAACAAATCTAAACAACGCAACAATAGGGTTAACCTTTTTAACCCTAATCTTTTTCGGTTGAATTCTCTTCCTTACAATTCGTCTTTCAGGGACAACACGTAAGGTTCGGACTTCTCGTTGCTGATTATATGCGTACAAAAAACAGCCCTCCGCTCCCTTTCTATCAGTATGCTAACATTATATTAAGTTTTGTAACATCCTTCAAATAGTTGAATATTGTCAGATAAAGTTAAAAACCCGACAGTTTAGACTAAGCCGAATGTCTAATGTTAATTAACAAAAACCTCTTACAATAAAGAAGTAACCAAGGAGTATAATTATGAAAAAGCTTTTAATACTAACCGCCATTTTAATTTCCATCCCTGCTTTTGCAGCCTGTCCGATTGACGGAACAGGAGAGGCTTGTTCTATTGCACAAATGAGAACACCCATGGCAACTACTTATGATGTTAAACCTATGATCCAGGAATACGCAGATTCTCCGGAAGCCAGACTCAACCCTGCACAAAATGAAGCGCCCAAAAAACAATTAAGAGAATTCCGTACGCAAAATAGTGATTACAGCTATAACTCAAGTTGTCAATTCGGAATGTGTCTGCAAGACAGAAGTGATACACTGTTTCAAAACAGGTAACACACAAAGAGATGCTGGGTTATGGATAAAATCCATAACCCAGCATCTCTTCTTTCTTCAAAATTTTTATTAAAGCATATTCTTTCTGATTTTTTCTTTTGCTTTATCAATTTCTTTAATTCGTTTTTCAACAGCTTTTACTTGTTTTTTAAGAGCAGATCTCTCGTTTTTTATCAATTTATACTGAGCATCTACATCAGCATATTTTGTTTTGCAATTAAGAAGGTCGTTACGTATATCAACCTGAGCATTTTCAAGCTGGGTCAAAGCATTTTGAATATTGCCGTTTCCAACTGCTTCACTTGCTGCAGCATCAACAGCAGCTCTTCCGTATGCAGTATCGGTTGTTTTTCCGTAACTCGTATCATTAAAGTTTAACGGAGTAAACGCATTACCGTCAGCATAAGCGGCACCGTTCAGAATCAATAAAGCACTTAAAGCAAAAATTATTTTTTTCATTAAATCTCTCCTTATATCCAAATTACTAACATACATAATAAACCATTATTTTTAATTTGAAATCCTTTATTAAATGTAGAGAGTTAATAAATTTTAAACTTTTGTAACAAAAAGTCAATTATTTAAATATTATATACTTTATATATTTACAGGAGAAATTATGAGCTTAGATAAAATAGATTTTAGCAATATAACTTTTACAGGTAATTCTTTACCGGAATTCAAGTTCAACTTTACTACTGTTTCAACCCCATTTTATGGAGGAAACTGGGGCTGGTATAACTCTCCAATGTTTTTCGGCAATACCATGAATTTATCCGGAGGAATATTTAATTGGGAAAATTTATATAACCCTGAACAGCCGCAAAAATTCGATTTCTCCAAGTTATGGGAAGCAGTAAGCAGTAACAATAATTCAACAAACCCCTCTTTATTTTCTTTCTCATGGGAAAACTTTAAACCTGCCGCAATATGGAATTCCGGCACAAAAAAAAGCAGCGATACAGACTATGCAGCTCTGAGCAGGAGCAGTGCACTGGAAGCCGCAGCCAAAGACCCTAATCTGGAAAAATTAACAGGCGGCAAGGGCTGGTCAATCAGTGAGAGTTCTTTTATAAATGATATACCTTATGCCAGAAAAGGCGTTAGTACAATTCTAACCAGAGCTGCAGAGCTTACGGGAGAAACCCTTGTTGTAACATCTGCACTCGGAACAAAAGATTCACCGCACGCAAAAGGAACCAGCGAGGCAAGCCACTATAACAGCAAAAATCCTAAACTTGATTTCGGCGGCGGCTTAAGCCTTTCTGCGGCAGAAGCATTGAAAAAGAAATTAGATGATACAGGCTTATTCTCCAGAGTCGATGTTGAAAAAGACGGGGATACGGCACACCTTGATGTCCAAATTGCAAGCAGTGCCTTTGAAAAAATAGATACCCTTGCTTAAAGAAGAATTTGTGTACCTAAAATCACTCTGTGTGAATCATCGAACAAATCATTTTGACAATATACATAATTTAGCATAAGTTTTAGTGCCTGTTCCTTAATAAAATAGTTGAACCCGCACGAATATTCTCTTCTTATATCATCAGAATACGCAAGATTAGGGGTAAACTGGTCATATCTCATTAAAAATTGAAGTTTGGTAGTAATTTTATATCCGAGAGTTGTGTAAAAACCTTCCGCTTCATCCGAAGATATTGCTAAAGCGCCGTTATATCCGTTAGCTCTTGCATACTCAAAATCAAGAGATAAATTCTTATATTCATAACCTGCATAAGCACCGGATACAAAATAATCAATCTCATTTTGTCCGGCAGTTATTCCGCCTCCGAGTTTTAGACTTCCCCATTTACCATCTGTAAAAGCCAATGGCTTTAAGGTTGCCCAACCTGCAAATTCAGCCCCGGGGAAGAATTTTCTAAAATACGTATCAGAGCTGTAACCGCCCAGATCATATTCTATAAAATCATATTTTCCTTTTACACGAAGCCCCAATTTTCTTGTATTACCAAAAGTTCTTCCGATTTGCGATCTGGCTACAAACGGAATTAAAGCTGTTGACTGTGCTCCTTCATAACCATTCGGAGTTCTTGTATTACCTAATATTACAGTATGATTGGGAATTGCTGTATTAGCAATATATATATCACTCGGCAAATATTGCCAGAAGGAATAATTATTCTGCGGGTCAAATCTTAACCTAGTTTCATAATAAGTTTTACCATCTCTGAATCTGCCATTGACACCGGCACTGATTTCACTAAACCCGTAATCCGCATCCCCTTCTCCCGGATAAAAGCCGAGTTCCCCCCTGTACAAACCAAAAAAATGCATACTCTCAACAGGAGATTTTGCGAAATTTTTTGTTAAAATTTCCTCAAACAAATACTCCGTTTTCCCATCAGGTTTATTACTCAAAAATTCATCATCAACCTTCAAAATAACTTCCTCTATGGAAAATGCAGGAAGGGCAAATATTATCAATATAAAAAACACTAAAAAAACGGACTTCTTCATTGAATACAAATTATACCACATAATCCCTGCTCTATACAGAGTATTTTTAAAAATTTTCTACACTAAATGGATGATTTTTCATTTTTATCATAATAAATTTACAGCTCCCTAATATATAATGATAGTAGGAATATTGACTTCAAAAAAAAGATTATTAAAAACCATATTAACAACAAATACTAAATAGGAGAATAAGTCTATGGGAATGGCAGCATCTCAAGCCAGATACTTAGCTCTGGTTGCTAGAAAATCCAATTGCGAATATGAAGGACAGCAAATTAACCAGGCACGGACTGTGCTTTCTAATCAAAGTGCAAATCTGTTTAACCAGATGTTAGGATTGTCAGTACCTGTACCTCCTAGTACTCAAGATTATACAAAAGTACAATACTCATATTCAGATGGGTCAAATGATTCAGTTATAGACAGCTGGCAGCAATTATCCAGTGCTGATCCTGATTACAACTATGTAGTAACTCATTACTACTATACAGACCGGTATACCGGTTCCATGAAAAGATTATCAGACCCGCAAGTCCAATTCTCCGGCGGGACAAATGCAACCATTGCGCAAATTACAGCTGCTCAAAACCTTGTTACACAAACAAAGCAAGCTTATGAAGATGCCGTAGCTGCACGTCAGGATATGGAAGCTCAAGCAGCAACACTGTCAAATTATACAGACAGAACAACGTATACCGGCATTAACGAAAGCACCTATAATGCCGAAACAGATACATATTCATTCAGAACAAGAGATATGACCGCAGGTGAATACCATAACTATACCGGCTATAATTCTCTTGACCCTGATGATCAAGCTTTGGTGCTTGCAGGTATTCAAAGGCTTATTGATGAAGGCGCACTGGATTTAGATCCAGAAAATCCTGACTTAACAGAAATTTATTATGATGCTGAAACAGGTGACATTGCATTCAGCTCTGATCTTTCAAGCCTTTATGGCGGCACGAGCGGCGGTTCGCAAACAATATTACCGGTGCTTCATCTAACCGGAGCTCAGTCTATTGGCAATATAGCTAATGAATATGATGACCAGATAGATGCCCTTAGAGAAGCTGAAGAGACAGCCAAAGGCGCTTATGATGCAGCCGTATTTGATTATGAATCTTTACAGCGTCCTACTTATATCGGAAACAGCGAGTTGACATTGCTGACTTCTTTAACAAAAGATCAGGAAGCTGAAATAAGGCAGGTTGTCGCAGATTTAAAAGAACAGGGCATTGATGCCGATATTGTAAACTGCTACAGCGAGGATGGCGGATATCAGGGCGGTATTTATTCATTCCAGCTTAACGGTACAACTTATTATACGACATATCAAGACCTGTTAAATTCATACTCAAGCGGAACGGGAAATAATCATATTGACGGACAGGCAAAATTGAATTATTACAACGCCAGCTATGTTTCTACAAGAATAGAAGAAACAGAAAAAGCACTTTTAGAAACTGACGGAAACGGCAGATTCACAAGTGTTCGCTTTGAAAATGATTCTGTAACTTATACCTTAAATATGGAAACGGTTACTGATGAAGATGCATATCAGGATGCAATGAACCAGTATTACTATGATAATGCTGTGTATGATAAAACCGTACAAGATATTAATGCACAAACTTCATTAATTCAACAACAAGACTTACAACTTGAATTAAGACTTAAACAGCTTGATACAGAACAAAGCGCACTGTCTACAGAAATGGAAGCTGTTAAGAAAGTTGTTGATGATAACGTTGAAAGTTCATTTAAAACCTTTAACGGATAGTCTGATTAAATTTATTAGAAAATGTATAAGAGGCTACTATGGCATACAAAAACGACGGATACCTTGTAATAGCAAACAGATATGGCTCGGCATCATCAGATGCAAAGTCTATGCTGTATGAAACTTATGACAGGTTAAGGGATTTAACTGTTGCAGGTTCTGTTGGAACAGGTACGGGATTTGAAGCTGCAGGCGGCTTTTTATATCAATTAGCCAGTTTATTTGCACCGTCAGCCTTTATGACAACTTTAGGCGGAACAACCGCAATGAACATTCCGGGAACATCATACTGGTCGCAATATACAGGCGGCACAGGCGGACTTACCGGCTCTTACTCATCTTTCGGGGTTAACAGTCTTGGTAATTACTCTGGTTTCCCGAGCGGCTATGCTTCAAGCCTTAGCGGATATACAACAGGCGGAGCATCCTCAATTGGAGATTTACTGTACGGTTATGGTTCTTCTTCCGGAACAGCTACCGGATATGCTTCAGGAATCGGAAGTATTGCAGACATTGCAAGCGCTGCAGCATACGGAGTAGGAACCGCAAACGGTTACGGAGTCGGTGCTGCTAACATTTTAATGCCATTAGCAGGACTTGTTTCAGGATGGGGCGGAATTATGACAGCAGCTGCGCCTTATTTAGGTGAATTTGGTCTGCCGGCAGTTGTTATGGGAAACTTAATGCAAGGAACTACCTCTGCTGCCTTATCTGCATACCAATCTGTTTCTCAAAATGTACTATCAAATGCTGATACAATTCTCTCTCAAAAAGTTGCAAACATTGAAACTGTTGTAAAAATGCTTGATACTCAAAGTGATATTGTAAGAAAAATGTTAAAAGACGATCTGGAAAGCAACAGTCAGGAAATTGAAAACTTATAATTCTAATACCATGCAAGGACGTACTTTTTTTAGAATAATGATTGACAATCTGCTTGTTAACAATGCTTTATGCCGGGCATTGTCCGCTTTCGTAAATTTTTGTAACGAACAGAGGTATTATAATAGAAAAGAATTAAAGTTTTTGAAAAAAATGCCGTTAAATAATATTAAAGATAATAGTGTTTATTCAAAGAAGTTTATCTTTAATAATACAAAACATTCCGGAGCAAGCTTTAAATAAGATGTTAACATTTGTAACAAAAAAACTGAATATACGGCAATTATTAACGTTCACATGTTTTATTATACATGTAGGTTCTTTATGTATAGGAGAAAAAGCCTATGCGTGAGGAAATACAAACAAATATAAAACGGTTAGTGAACTTTATGAATTTTGCCCGCTCGTTTTTTGTACGGAAAAATCCATTCAAGGCACTGGCTGTAAGTTTAATTTCAAGCCTCAAGGAAATGCTCACAATCAGACAAAAGCTGAAAATGGCAAAGTACAGGGTTAACTATCACAAGCACCAGCTGTATAAAATGGAAAGCTTGATAGCAGAAAGTAATGAACACACATTCCTGAAAGGTAAGAACTTAAACGAAACCAGATAACCAAACCGGAAGGAAAAGTGTATGGGATTAATTACATCAACATATAGAATGATGTACCTGACAGCCTACAAGCTGACTTTGGAATCAAAGCTTCAGTGGATAGCAACTGCAAAAATGGAATTGGTTGCATCTTCCGATGAAATTTTGTCATTAGGAAACGATCTTGATCCGGACAATCCGGCTGTTAAGCAACTGGAAGCCAGACGAGAACGTTTAACTGTACTGGAGAAAAAATTAGATATTCAAATGCAGGAATACCAGACAAGATTAGACATGGTTAATGCAGAACTCCAATCCTGTAAGAGTGCAGTAGATTCAAGTATACAAAACTCTTTCAGCTATCATTTTTAGGAAATAAATGAAAATTAATGTCATTAATAACTATAGCTTGACTCACAACAATAGAGAAACAAGCTTTCATAAGACCGCAGCTAATCCGGTGTGCAATAATTCGAGAAATGAAGCACACCAGAAAGTATTTTCAAGCCATTTAGGTTTTCGGGGCGGAATACCTTTAACCAGTCTGGTTAATGATTATAAGTGGTTTATTAATAATGACAAACTTCCGGCAATTAATTCTTTTTTGAAAATTGAAGCCCCTAAAGAATCTTTAAACCAATTATTAAAATATATTTTATCTAATAATGATACAAGCTATGAGTTTATTGACAGTCTTGTCAACCAGCCAAGAAATATTTCACAAATTTACAGACAACTCAATGAAAAATTACCTTTTGATGCAGATATTCTTGATATGTATTCTCCAAATAGTTTGTACTTAAAAGCTTATGAAAAATATATGGATGAACGTTATAAAAATGCTTCATCCGTATCAGAGCTACTAAAAATTCGTCCCGACTGGAGAGAAGACGTTCTGCTGAACAAACACAGAGAACTGTATCATAATAATGATTTTGAATTAGGATTCGTTCCTGATAGTATCGGAGCAGAAAACTTTAATCAACTGGCAGAGCATCTGCGTAAGTATTGTACAATAGGATTTAAAGTCCAAAAAGAGATTCCGGATTTAAATATTAACGGTAAATGCTTCAAATTTAAACAATATATTGACGGAAAATCAGATAAAAATGTATTTAGAATTGATACTCCGGATGGAGAAAAATTCGTTATCAAGATGGCTTCTCCTTCTCAAAACGGATTAAATCTTGCAGCCGGATTAGGAACTCTGAGTCTGGTTGATACTTATTTAACACAAAATAAATGCAGAAATGCTGCTCCATTGAGATACTATAACAAAAACAACAATATAGCTATATATGATCATATTAATCACAGTACAGTTGAACAAATACGAACATCAATAAGTGATTTATCCGCTAAAATGCCTGATTTTAAAAATCTCGGGCTTGAAATTAATGATACTATCGGGGCTAATAATTATTTCAAACTGGAACCGTCACAAAAAGCAATGGAATCGGCTTATGATTTTAACTATGGAATTTTGCATGATGAAGTTGTATCGGTTGATAATGACCATTCCACATATAGCCAGATTCTGTTTCCGATAATTGATAAATATCACAAATACCTGCCGAACGAAATGCACATGTTCTTCTAAGAACTGATTATTTTGTCCATTCTTATGTCAAATTTATCAGGACAGATTGTTTCAACAATCAGCTCTCCGGGGATGCAAACGATTTTTACAGCTTTCAAATCCTGTAAAAACCTGTCATAAAATCCCCTGCCGTAGCCTAACCGGTAATTATTTCTGTCACAGACAAGAGCGGGAACTATTATTAAATCCATAAGATTCGGATTGCACTCCTCGGTCAGAGGTTCTTTTGTATTAAAGACAGAATCTGAAAGAATTGTATCTTCTGTAAATGGACAACACTGCAAGCTATCACCGTCAATTCTTGGAAGGTAAAACTTTTTTGTTTTATCTTCAAGTATAGGGAGCAAGTTCACCTCATTATCTTTAGGATAAAAAATCATTATATTTCTAGCTCTGCTATATTCTTCTGATTGAAACAGTTTTTCAACAAGTTCAGCACTGATAGATTTCATATCAAGAGAGGCTCTTAAGGTTTTTGCCCATCTTCTTAAATCATCTTTCATCAGACAATAGCTCCATGTGATGCGTCTTGAACCGTCCTTGCATACTTGGCAAGATAACCTGATTTTATTTTAGGAGTAAAAGGTTTAAGATTTTTTCTGCGCTCTTCCAGAGTCATATCATCAACTAAAAGATTGAGAGAACGTTTATTTATATTAATTTCTATAATATCTCCGTCCTCAATCAACGCAATTACCCCGCCTGATGCCGCCTCCGGGCATATATGCCCGACACAGATTCCTCTTGTACCGCCGGAAAACCTTCCGTCAGTTATTAGAGCGGCTTTTGTACCTAAACCTTTTCCTACAAGAAGAGAAGTCGGAGCAAGCATTTCTCTCATACCGGGTCCGCCTTTAGGACCTTCATAGCGAATGACAATAACATCGCCTTCTTTAATTTTATTATTCTCAAGAGCTTTCATTGCTTCTTCTTCCGAGTTAAAAGTTTTTGCTTTACCCTTAAATTCATAGCAACTCTCATCTACAGCCGAAATTTTTATTACAGAGCCTTCCGGAGAAATATTGCCGTATAAAATTCCGAGTCCGGGTTTTGTGGTAAAAGGCTCGCTGTATTCGTGGATAACCGATTTATCAATATATGTATCTTTTACAAGCTCTGAAGTTTTCTTTAGAGTAACACCTTTCAAGTCTTTAAAATCTTTCACACCGTCAAGAAGCACTTTTTCAACAGCACTTATACCGCCTGCATTATGGAATCCTGTCATTGTAATAGTGGAGGAAGGTTCCAGCTTTACTATTTGATGTATTTTTGCGCTTAATTCTTCAAAATCTTTCAATGTTACATCAACTCCCGCTGCGTTAGCCAGAGCCAGAATATGCAGGAATGAATTTGTAGAGCCTCCCAGTGCTAAATCGGCAATAATTGCGTTTCTCAATGAATCTTTAGTAATAATTTCTGACGGTAAAAGATTTTTTCTTACCAGATCAACTATTTGGATACCGCTTTCAAAAGCTATTCTTCTTTTAAGGGAAGATACTGCAGCTGAAGTTGAACAGAAAGGCAGGCTCATTCCCATAATCTCTGTCAAACATGCCATTGTATTTGCTGTATACATTCCCTGACAAGCTCCTGCTGACGGACAGGAAGCTTCTTCAAGTTCAAGAAGCCGTTTTTCATTTATAACCCCGTCACGATACTTACCTACAGACTCAAAGGCGCCTCGAATCATGGTTAATTTTTCACATTTACTTTCCCCGTCAAGCATAGGACCTGCTGTTACAATTACGGCAGGTATATTGATTCTTGCAGCTGCAATAAGCATGCCGGGAGTAATCTTATCACAATTTGAAAGCAAAACAAGTCCGTCAAGCTGATGCGCATTAGCAACGGTTTCAATACAATCCGCTATCAAATCTCTGGAAGGAAGGGAATAGCGCATCCCGTCATGTCCCATAGCAATTCCGTCACATACGGCAGGGACACCAAAAATAAAAGACTGTCCGCCTCCGGTATGTATTCCTTTTTCTATCTGGCGTTCAAGGTCGTGCATTCCGATATGACCGGGGACTAAATCCGAAAAAGAGCTAGCTATCCCTATAAACGGCGAGTTCATATTCTTTTTACTAACTCCCGTTGCCATTAAAAGACTTCTATGAGGGGTTCTGGCTATCCCTTTTTTTATATTGTCACTTCGCATAAAGTAAATCCTCATCTCGTATAATAGCACAAAATGAGGGGAAAGTGATTAGTTGTCTAAAAGATGTTAAAATGATAATTATGCATATTGAGTAATAATTGTATTAAAAGCTGAAGCTACCTGCGGGTTGACATCTTTATCTTTTTTAATTATTTGACCAACCTCAAACAGAAGTTCCTGCTGACCCTGCTCGGTTTTTAATTTATTATTAACGTTGATCTGGTTAGCTATATCATCTCCGACAAGAGCTTTTGTAACTTTTCCGGTGAGCCACATACCAATTGCACCGCCTACCATACCGATAACACCGCCTATTGCAGTTCCTACACCAGGGCCGAAGAATGTTCCTATTTTAGCACCCAGAGCACCTGCTGCCCAGATACCGGCTGCTTCACCTGCTGCCCAACCTGCTGCGTTGCCTAAAGCTTTTACGGTTGTCTGTCCTAATTGTTTCATACCATAGTTCTGGGAAGCTTTACCTGCTGCCTTGTCTTCTTTATCTTTTGCAAATGCAGTTTTAATATTACCCATACCGAAGAAGAGTTCTATTCCTGCAAACAGAAGAGATGCGCCAATACCGCCTTTTTTCAAAGCCTGTTTGAATGTCGGGTTAAGCGGCGTTTTAAGAAGACCTTTAGTATTATTAGCAATTGTTGTTTTATCTGCTATTCTTGAAGCTACTGAAGGAAGTTCATTTTTTGAACCGGTGAAGAAGTTTTTAACACCGTTAGTGAATTTGAACCAGCCGCCGTTATTTACATAAGCATGTTTTAATGTTTCGGAAGCTTTTGCTATTTCATCAATATTATTTGATTTTAAAGCTCGTTCCATTATTTCTTTTAATTGTTTATATTCCTCTGCTGAATATTTCTTTCTGAACAATCCAAGCTTCCAGTATTTACGGCTGGATGCTTTATGCATCTGGAAATATGCTTCCTGCATTACCTGATAGTTCTTATCCCAGAGAGCTTTAATATTCGGATCTTTGAACATTTTATGAACATCTCCGCTTCCTATTAAAGAGTTTATCGGGTGTGCTAAATAGCGGGGATTATTCATAACAGCACCCATAACACCCATGCCCATAATCGCACTGCCCAGGCTTTCAGAAGGGCTTAAAGACTTAGCGTAATAATTTGCAAGAGTCTGCATATCTTTATTGTTTTGAAGGTTTGCGGAGGTTTGTTCTGCCTGTGCATTTGCTAATGCTGCTGAATTATAATCATAAGCTGAATTATAATACATATCAGGATTAAGATATCCGTATGCATTAGCTAAAGAGTCATAAGAATTATAAGGTACGCCTGTATAATTATTAAAATAATTCGGAACGGACATATTCAATCCAGGTGCTCCGTAAAGCATTGTTTCCATATTTAAGAGTGATTGAATTGGTGCTACCATACCTAACTAACCCTATAAAATAATTAACCTTATATATATAAAGTTTTATCCCAGTTAAAAATTGACTTTTTTGTAAAGATATTTTAACAATCTAACAAAATAAATTTTTACCTTATTTAATTAAAAATATAGGATAAGAGGTAATAAATGAAAGTTGAAAGTATACATTCCAAAGCTAATATTAAATTCGGAAGCAAAAGAACCGCAAGAAATATAACAGAGCAGCTGGCTAAAAATAATCAATATTCTTTAACAGAGCCTAATCAAAGACAAATAACAAACTCAATAAAAGAACTCGCAAAGGTTCCGGGAGAAAAAAATGTAAACTTTCTTCTTGATACAGCATCAAAAGTTAAATATTCTACGAATATAAAACTTAAAAACGCTCCCAAACACAATTGGAAGAATTTGCTTCTTGCTGCTGCAACGACTGCCGCACTTATTACTCCGGCTATATTAAAAGACTCTTTTAATAAAAAGATAAATGAGATTCAAAATAATAAAAATTTGAGCAATGAAGAAAAAGAAATCTTAAACCTTAGAAAGAATCTTTTAAAATCAGCCGACCTGAAACAGATAAAAAAAGAAACCGTAGGTTCTATTAAAGATTTTGAAGCCAATCTTGATTATTTTATAGTATCAAGTGAAACAACAACAGAACATAAAAAGTATGTGCTTGAAAAGCTCAATTATTTTATGAGTGATGATTATCAAATTAATCCTCAATTAAAAGATAAAAAGTCTATTGCTCTGGCTGAAATAGTTAACGATATGGCTCTTAACTCACCGGAAGAAAACATCCCTAATATTAAAGCTGTTAACCAAAAACAACACGGTATGTGTGCCGCAATTTCAATTGTCAGGAAAAAACTTGCATATGAAGATAAGCCTAATTACATAGACGCAATCCTTTCCGAGCTGGATTCAACCCCTTATCTTACTGTCTATGACAGAAATAAACTTTTTAGCAAAGAAAAAATACAGGTTCAAAAAGTTCCGGTAGACTTTGAAACAGCTCTTGCAAACGGATACAGGATTATTGATGCTTCAACCATGCACTGGATGCAAGTCGCTCAAATGTCAGGTTCAAGCAGTCTTGCGTATGATGAATACAGACCGTTTGATAAAGAAAATTTTGATGTAAATAAAGATGCTTTTTATAATGTCGGATTTGATGATCCAAAGCTCCAAAAGACCCAAAATTATTTTCAGGCGCTAAAAAAAGCTGAATCTGTACTCGCTGATTTAAAAGCTAATTATTTAAAAAAAGAAGAAATTAATAGTGATAAAAGAAATCGCTTTAACAAAAGAATTTCAACTCTCCGTCAGATAAACGAAAGTCTGAGCAGAAATATCGCCTCACTAGACACCGGTCTGTCTGCCAATGAAATCCAGACTTTATTATCCGGTATTTTAAAACTTAACAAACACTTTTCAGATAAAATTAACCCTGACGACAAATTTTCATATATTCCAAATGAAGAAACATCTGTCAAAAAAAATAAAATTAAAGGATATATAATTGAAAACAGTTCAATAAAAGATATTCCCGATGAAATTCTGGACAAAATTTATGATTTTGTTGAATTTCATTCATCTCTTCAAGGCAATCCGGCGAACAAAAATAAAGCTATTACAGAAGCAAGAAGTTTATATAATGCAGCAGCAGCTTTCAGATACCAGATGATAAAAGGTTTAGATGAAGAAACTATGCTTGCGGGTTTTATCCGCAGTGAAGGTTTGAAGAATAAAGAATCTCTTCTGCTTGATACAGTTGATACGGCGATGTATAAGATTGACACCGACTCAGAGGATTCAAATGCTATAATAGAAAACCTTCTGACTGTTTTTGACCTTAAAAACCCTTCTAAAGAAAATGTTCTGGCATTACTTGGCGAATTAAAAGATTCCATAAATACTATTCTTACTGATGAACTTGATTCAATATATGAAAAATTAACAATCCCCGGGGGAAGACGGGGTGCTTTAATTACCCAGCTTGAAGGCATAAAAAACCAGGCTCTCGCCGGAGATAAAGAATCCGGCTATGCACTGAAAGAAATTTTAAATATTAAAAAGCATTCAGATATTGAAGAAGCTGTCAGAGATTTGCAAACAGATATCTCTAATTGTGATGACGAAAGTTTTTTAGAAATATTTGACAATTTACACAATGTTTCACAAATTGAAAATATTGAAAATACATTCAACAATCTTATTCAGGCAATGAACGGGGAAAATCAGCAAGAAATTATTTCAAGATTTGCGGAAGTTAATAATATAGCAGAAGGTCTTAGCGAAGATTTATTAAATCAAATACTTAATGAAATCGGAACTCAAATACAAACATACAAAAACTTTATTGAGAACTTGTATAAAGTTTTTACTGTTACGGATAAAGACGGAGAGATTATTATTTCACCTAACCCTAAAGATATAATTATAAAAAAATGGGAAAATGAAAAAACTATTATCCCTGCAAAAGACCTGAAAGAACTGCAAGAACACTTTACTAAAATATCAAAAGACCGTTCGCAGGATGAATTTTCTACAAGGCAGGGAAAATTGCACGACAAAAGTCTGTATCAATTTTCCAGCAATGAAAAAGCTACGCTTAATGAAATTAAAAAGAACATCAACCCGATGTTTTCCTATATTCAAAAACAAATACCTGCAGTACAGAAAGAATTAAAAGAACCTTTAGAAGAACTCAAACGCATAGTAGGCTTACATAACGGAAGCTACTGGGTTAGAGAAGAAGGGCATTCCGGCTTGACTTCTGAAGAAGAAGTTAGGGTTCTTGAATACATGACAGGACGCCCGCATTATGAAACTACAGACTTAAGGTTTGCTATGGAAAAAATTAAGAATTCCCCGTATTCAGGAATTTCCAGCTCTTCTGTCTATGATGATGCAATGGGATGGCACGCTCAATATATAGCAGATATAAGACCGGTGAAAATAAAGAATAAGGAAGGCAAGGAAGAAGAAAAAGAAGTCTTGTTCCACGACAACAGCTGGGGAGCCTCCGAATACGAAAACACCTGGGTTGATTCAAACGGACTTACAAGAACAGACTACAGCGATAATAGAGGAGGCTCACTCGGGTATATTACAAATAATAAATTCCAGAACGGAAACTTCACCGACAGAATTTTGAATGATATGGTTTTAAAAGAAAAACCTGACCTGACCAGAAATAAAATATACAAAAAATTAAAACATGTCGATAACAACCTTAATAACCTTCCTCAAATGTCAGGCATTATTCTGGAAGGATATTCTCCGAATACAAAATCAATTGCAGCAGAAATCCACGATGCAATGTTTATTCCGTCACTTTCATTGATGGGGAAATTGGAAAAACTTGCAAAAGAACTTTCTCCGGAAGAAGTAAAAAATTTAATCAAACAAACCGAAACCGCTGCTACAGGATGGGAAAAAACTTATAATAACCTTCAAAAGAGATTGTATTCACCTTTTGAGAAGAAAATTCAAACAAAAGAAGATTATGACAAACTGCCTGATAATGACTATTTAAAAGTTGTGCTTGAAAAAGTCGCACTTAAATGGAATTATCAGATAAACGGGCTTGAAAATGAACTTGCAAAAGTAAAAAATACCAAAGACTTATCAAAGTTCCGTTCTGCACAAAAAAACAGAGCTATTAATAGTTTTAAATATGCCTTTTTTAAGGATATTAACGCTATAGATTTTGTCTGCAACGAGTTTGGAGATAGCGAATACGATAAAATCGATAACATTCTTGATAAATACAACATTAAATTGACCAATAAAGAACTTTATTCAATCGTGACAAATTTCGAGCTGGGAACGGAAGATTTTGACGGAAGTGTTAAAAATACTGTTAAACTATTCCTTGACAGTATCAAATCCGATTTGGATAAAGTAGTTGCTAATGAAGAAGCTAAAAAAGAAATCCTTAATATCTACAAAGAGTTCTTTGAAAAAACAGCTTATTTTAATAACAAAGACATTGCTGACGGAAACCTCAAAAATATAATTAATTTTATTGATCGTGAATATTCTCCTAATGATGATGAAGAATTAGTAAATATATACAGAAAACTTCAAGACATGACCACAGAGGAATTCAAAAAAGAAGTTTTATCCAAGGTTAATAATAAAGATCTCGGAATTAAAAACTATACGGGCTATGACATTTTGAAAAAACTGCAGCGTTATGAAAGCAGTGCCGATACAGCTTTTATGAATACCATTTATTATGATACATTCTACGCTAACTACGGACAAACCGATTTCAAAAAAGCTTATCGTTACAAACGCTTCGCAAGAGAAGCTATGTATAATAATAAATATAATGTCAGCTCAATATACAGAGAAATGGCTTATGATTTATCATATCTAACCCTGCCTAAACTCTTTAACAAATATAAAGACCGCAATCTTGATAAATACGGCGCCTATCCAGCATATCCAAAACTTGAATACTTAAATGAAGATTCTCTCGGATACTCATATAACTCCTTCATAGACTCCCTTGACTATAAATACGAAGCTATTAAAGCTTTGCAAGACCAGATAAAATCTTATGAACTTGCAAATCAGCTGTTAAATTATTTAAAGAAATATGATAACAGCAAACCCGTTACCGGAGTTCTATACAGGAATTTAAACCTAATCTTCGGCAGCCTCATTTTGAATGCCGATGACAATGACCCGGTAATGGAACCGCTGATTGATGCGGCGGAAAAGGCAATGGAACTGGGAAAAGGATCTTTATTTAATGAATATAAGCCTTATATTAATACAATAATATCCACAATAGAAGAACTTAAAAATACAACATCAAAAGAAGCTCTGGAAAATGCTCTCAGAGTTGAAAAAAATTCGCTGCACGAAACTATAAAAGTTTTTGCAAAGAGCCTTATTCAAGAAAAATACAGAGATGATGTAATTTCTATTGCAAATAAATATATACAGGCACTTATTAAATACAAAAACGAAGATATAGAAACCCTGCCTGACGAACTTTATGAGGCTTTCTCTAAATATCATATTTTAAGAAACCCGAAAGAACTGTTGGAAGCTTATATTCTGTCAGTTGCAAAAGATTCTCCTGACAGCAAGTATCTTGAAACCTACAGGACACTCATGACAAGGGGGCTGCAATATGCACAGCTGGCAAATATTCAAGATATATTAATGGGAGCAGTTTCAAAAGGGGTGGAAACCAGTGTAAAAGATATGTTTAAAAACTACAAGCTTCACAATGCCTATGGTGAAGAAACATCTATGAACTCTAAGGATATTCTTGCACAGATGATTCATAAGCTCATCATTGATAACGAAAGAGAAACCGCTCTTATGTTCATTGACAAACTTGGCATAGGAGAAGATTATATCAAATATCTTTCAGAATCGATAGACTTTGATAATCTAAAGAATATACTCAAAGAAGCTTTTGATACCGCTAACAACTTCAACGCCTTTACACAGGAATCGGAAACTTATCTTGACGAAGCCAGAGAACTTTCTATTGAAGAAGAAAATTATGAACAAATTCTTGACCTTGCTAAAAACAAAATACTCAGAACAGCAAAAAAACATAAAATTAACAACAAAGAAATTCTCCCGCTTATCAATGCATTAGATGCCATTAAAAAGGTCTATGCAGACCATCCGGACGGAAACAGACAAGTTCTGTTTGATTCAGTTATGATGAGTGCCAAAGAACAAACAACAAGTCTTGCAACCACTAAGGTTAATAATTTAAATCTTATTCTAAACTCAAATGCAACTATTCTTGACCTTGTAAATCAACTTCTTCTTAAAGAAGATTCCGAGGCTAATAAGCTCAGAACCGAAATGAATGAAAAATTTAAGAAACTGATTGAATACAAGAGCAGTCTTTCTAATTTGCAACAAGAAGAATAATTTGATAAAATCAACTTATGGCAGATTTAGTGGAAAAACTTAAAGAAATAGGCTTCAATTCATATGAAGCAAAGGTGTATATTGCCCTTCTTAAAAAATATCCTATGACAGGCTATGAAACATCAAAATTAGCCAATATCCCGCAAGCCAGAACTTATGACACCCTGAAATCTCTTGAAGAAAAAGGAGTTGTTGCTGCTGCAAATACAAAACCTGTAACCTATACACCTCTTAAGCCTAAGCAATTGCTGTCAAGCTACCAGCGGAAAATGAACTCCACTATAAACTATCTGGAGAAGCACCTGCCGGAAGTTAAAGACAGTTATAATGAGCCAATTATAACTATTTCAGGAAAACAAAATATTCAAAATAAAATCCTCGAAGTTATCCAGAATGCTAAGCGAGAAATTTATATGGAAATCTGGTCACAGGATTTTAAGATTTTTGAACAGGAACTTTTAAACGCATATAACAGAAATGTTGAAATAAGAATTGTAGGATATGATAACTTCTCTTCAAAATTCGGTCTTATTTTTGAACACGCTTTTGCAAGAGATATAGAAATGTCCCTCGGCGGCAGGATGGTCATCATAGCCGCTGATGATTCTGAAGGTATTGTCGGTAAGATTTCATCTTTTAAAAATGACTTATTTGATACAAATATAATCTGGACTCAAAATAAAAGTATCGTTTTTATTATAAAAGAATTCATTGTTCATGATATGTACTTAATTGATGTAGAAGAAAACCTCGTTGAGCAGATGAAATACATCTACGGCAAAGGCTTTAAGCGGCTGAAAGATAAAGTTCTGGGGGCGAATTCACTTTATATGATACATTAAATGAGCTTATATTTCTGTAATAACTCAACAACCGCTTTGATTGCAGCTTTTGTTTTATCAATAAAATCTTCAGCCAGAGAAGAGTCAAAATTTCGCTGCAAAACTTTCAGAACATCCGCCTGCATATATTGATAAACAAATACCGACCTTACAATAGAGGACACCAGAGCCGGAGAAAATACGCCTTTTGAAAGCATAGCAATAATATCGTTAATATGATGAAATTCATCTTGAATAAACTCTTTTAGTTCAAATTTAAACGGTTCGACATTAGAAATCGGAGAAGTTGAGGAATTACCCCAGAGATTTAACTCTTTAAAAGAACAGTGCTTAACACCATCTATATATGCACCGAATGAAGAAAGGTTATAAATCTCTTTATAGTCAAGCTCTCTTACTATTGATTCAATATGATGAATAAATACTTCATAATCTTCTCTTGTGTAAACCCTGCCGCCATTTACCGATTTTACAGTCACAACATTTTTCTTTTGAGTTCCGACAAGAATCTGTTCGGGAGAAATTCTGTTCATAACTTCACCATCGGCATAGACTAAATTGTCTTTAAATGCCAAATCCAAACCTGCGAGTATAATTCTGGAGAAACCGAGTTTAATAGCGGAAATAAGCGCAAGTATAGTTGCAGAACCCCCTGATTCATAGAAAATCAGGTCGTTATTAAATTTGGATATTTTATCCATAAGAAAATCTGTATTAGAAAAATTAATAAATACCTTTTTAAACCCGCTGTCCATTATGGCAGAATCCGTTCTGATATCCATAATACAGTTCATACGTTCAAAATAGTTTTCAAGTCCGCCCAGTGTTAAATTAATTGAAGCGGCATCAAGGCATACGACAAAATCCGGAGTTATTCCGTTTTGCAGCAGGAATTTTAAAGACTTATTTACAGCAAAAATTATAAAACTGTTCCTGTTCGCTTGAATATACTCAATATTCTCTTCTAAAGAAGGTCCCGCTCCCGCAATCAATGCAGTTTGTCCTGAAAACTTCTTTTCTAAATCTGACAGCTTGTAGCCGGTTGTTTCATTTACGGCAGCAATATTTGCCACGGTATTTATAAGCCATCTTTTTGAAAATCTTGTAATAGTATTAATATCTACCATCTTGCTTTTGCAAGTATCATAGACTTTTTGTGTCAGAAGGAGCAGCTCTCTGTTATGTGAAATTGAATAATTTTTTAGATAAACAATCTCAACTCTGTCTTTAGTAATAAAGACAGTATTGAGTTTCGCAAGCAGCTCATCTAAATCATTGGTAATATAAACCCTGCCGCTTGCCAGATGCTGAGAAATATCCACATTATTTAATACAAAATGCAAAAAGTTAACATCCGGCTCATACACAAATATTCTGGATGGATATGTATTAAAAGTTTCATCCAATAAATACCCCAGTCCGATACCAAATGTTATAATAATATCGTTACTATGCATCTCATTTTTAATGGTCGCTTTAAGCATCTCACGAATTGCTTCACGAGGGTTATTTAAATCATCAGAAGGAACATCGTCTTTTAAGAGAATGTAGTCATTAGAAGGTGTAATATAATAAGAAATACCGGCCCTCGACTGTTCAATCGAAATCCGGGAAAGACGCCGCTTTAAAGCCAGGTTGTCTATATACTCCAAGTTTTTTTCAAACATCTCTCTTCCTTCTAATAATTTATAAGTATCATATTTTAGGCAAAAAGTAAAGGATACCGGAGTCAAAATCAACCATTCTCAGTACTTGTCCCGAGCCTCTTATCAACCGAATTTTCAAAATCCCTAAAAACATCACTGCCGACTAATTGTTCGAGTCTTGAGCGTTTTTCAAAAAACTGACCTCTGGCTTTCTGCTGTTCATCAAGAGCATCCCTATAAAAAGTATCCGTTATCAATATTACTTCCTTTGAAAGCTTCTGAGAATTTTTATAGTTTCTGTAGCATTTTTCAACTGTTTCGGACGTCATATCATAAAGCTGCCTTGAGGTCATATAATCATAATACATATCGACAACTTTCTGCTGCAAATCTTCAACTTTTCTGATAAGAATAATCATATCGGCATCAGTAACCTGTGTATACTTGTAATTCAAAGCTTTTGAATCCTGTGACATTATGCCTAAAGTATTTCCGCCGATAAGAGCCGCACTCGCAAGAACCGGATTTCCCATACCTGCGCCGATAAAGGTTGACATTCCGGCAATTGTTGTAAGAACTTTTTTAACTGCTCCGCTGTCCGGTTTATCTCTATCAGGGTTTGATAACTTATATATAGCAAATTTTATTGTATCGCTTTTCATAGCGGCACCCTGCCAGAGGAGAGATAAATCGCTTTGCATTTCGTTATAGTCTATGTCGATAGATTTTGAAATCTCCATCGCCATCTTTTTTATGCTTAAATCCGCATACGTCAGATTTTGCGTTTCTTTTTGCTCTTCTTTCTGAATATTTGGTTTAATAACAGGTTCTATATCATAATTGTATTTTGTTTCAGGCGTATCAGTAGTCCCCATACGGTATAGAATATCTTTAGGCGATTTAACATCCTCCAGAGTTATAGCCGCTGCATACTGGACAGTCATTAAAAATATTAGACTTAAAGCAATATACTTCTTCATTTTTTCTTCCCTTTCTTCTCAGGGAGCTTAGTATCGTCTTTATATAACACTGAATTAAAGTCATATTGATACATATCCAGAGAATCTACCGCTTTTTTACCGGCAAGCCGCTGAAGCTGGATATGATACTTTTTAGCAGACTGCTCAAGACTATATTCCTGAAGCCTCATAGAATCATACAAAGAAGAAGATATAGCAAGCTCAAGCACATCGGAACTATTTGCAGCTTTTGAATAATTTCTGCTGTACAAAAGCATCTTAGCTCTTGTAGCTTTTAGCTGGGTCAATGTATTTTTGTAGTTATAATAAGAACTGACCAGAGAATCCTGCAGTTCTTCCACCATACTAGCAAGTTCAATAAGCTCTGTATCAGTGAGCGGAGTTTCCTGCGGTACATTTTTTCTGTTAAGAAGTCCCATTGCAAGCCTGCCTGCCGAAAAAGCCGAGGTTGAAAGCGTAGGGTCTGCGCCCATTAAATACGGAACGAAAGATGCTCCTGATACAACTGCAGAAAGAGTTTTTGCCATTAATGACGAATGAATTCTTCTTTGAGATTCAGGGGTGGCTAACTTTTTGAGCGCAAATTCTATAACTCTGTTATTCTCTACAGTGCCCTGCCAGAGTTTTTCCAAATCTTTTAAATCGTGTTCTTTCTGTTCTTCTATAATATTCGCTAAAGTTTCCGAATCATTTATCAGAAGTGTACCTTTCAAGGTTGTAGTGTCTTCCGATTTCATATACTGGGGCTTTTCTAAATCAGTTTTATCCAGAGTAACCACATCAGATGAAGATGCAAAGACATACCCTGCCGGCATTAGTAATAAAGATAAAACTATACTCCCCAACAAACTCTTCTTCATACTATATTTATACTCTAAACTTAAGAAAAAAACAATTTTGATTGGTGAAGCTCAAATGGGAATATTACAAAACCAAATGCGAACGGGAGCTATTCCCGTTCGCATTATTCTGGCTGTCAACCGGTTATTTTACAAAGAAAGTTGCATTAACATTTGCGTTGATTTTTACAACACCGTTAGATATAGTTGTTGCACTTCCTTCAGAAGCAGCAGTGTCTTCTGCAACAGCTGCTAACATATTCTTAGCCATATAAAATCTTGGCGCAGAATAGTTGTTAGCATTACAGCTTACATCAAATGTTCTTACACCGTCAACCGTTGTTGAAAGAGTTTTAGCGATAACTCCCGCTCTTTTTTGAGCTTTTTCAGATGCTATTGAAATTAAATCATTACATTGCGCTTCATAATTAGAAACAGAGAATGTAAGGTTATCAACATTTGTAGCACCTGCAGCTATGGCACTGTCTATCATTTTCCCTACTTTATCAATAGATTTTGTATGAACAATTACTCTGTTTGATACTTCGTATCTGTCAAAGTTTTTCTTTGAATTTGTGTAAGTATAAATAGGAGATGCGCTGAAATCAGCAGTTTTAATATAATCTCCGTTATTTGTATCAATCATTGATTTTAACTGGGCAAAAACTTTATCAGAAATTTCCTTGTTCTGTGTTGTAGCTTTTTGCATTGACTTAGTATCCGATGTTTGAACCGCAAAGGATATTTCTGCTACATCAGGAGCAACTTCTGTATTTGCAGTTGTGTTAACTGAAACGTACCCTCTCTCCGGATTGTTTAAAGTAACAGCCTGGCTTGAAAGTGTCGCACAGCCGGCAAATAAGCTTAGTACAGTAATAGCTATTAATGTCTTTTTCATAAAATTTTCTCCTTCTCACTATCTATATAATCATACCATACATAATATTAACGACAGAAAAGTAAATTTGTTCATTAATGGTATAATAAAATTATGAAAGCTCTTATCTGGAAAAGCAAATCAGAAAAAACTGTAGAACTTTCGGAAAAACCATTTCCGAAAATTATTGACCCTAAAGATGCAATCGTAAAAGTAACCTTATCAAGTATTTGCACCAGCGACCTGCATATAAAAAACGGTTTTGTACCGGCTTCGCATGAAGGGGTTACACTGGGACATGAATTTGTGGGAGAAGTTGTCGAAATTGGAAATGAAGTCACAAACTTAAAAATCGGCGACAGGGTAAGTGCGAATTGTGAAACCTTTTGCGGAGAATGTTACTTTTGCAAACGAGGATTTATTAATAATTGCGAAAAAGGCGGATGGCTGCTGGGCTGTTCTATAGACGGATGTCAGGCAGAATATATCAGAGTTCCTTATGCAGACAACGGTTTAACCAGAATCCCCGACAATCTTAGCTACAAAAATGCACTCTTTGCCGGAGATATTCTCGCAAGCGGCTATTTTGGAGCAGAACTCTGCGAAGTAACCTCCGGCGATACTGTTGCAGTAATCGGCTCCGGACCTGTCGGGCTATGCTCCATGATATGTGCCAGAATTTTAGGAGCAGAGAAAGTTATCGCAATTGATACCGACCCAGTAAGGCTTAATTTAGCGCAAGAACGGAACCTTGCCGATTATACGATTAATCCGCTTAATTGCAATATAGAAGAAGAGATTAAATCTATAACATCAAACAGAGGTGCTGACAAAGTCATAGAAGCTGCAGGGGGCAAAAACACTTTTGAAACAGCCTGGAAAATCGCCCGTCCTAACGGGATTATTGCAGTTGTTGCAATGTATGAAGAAAATCAAATCCTTCCGCTTCCTCAAATGTACGGAAAAAACCTCATCTTTAAAACAGGAGGCGTAGACGGAATCCATTCGGAAAAGCTTTTGAATCTTATATCCGAAGGTAAAATTAACACCGATTTTCTAATCACGCATACTTATCCGCTTGAAAGAATTGAAGAAGGGTACAAGCTTTTTGAAACAAGACCGGAGCCTTGTTTGAAAATCGCTATTGAAAGCTAGATTCTTTCTATTTAATTTTCTTTAATGCCGAAATAAAGTTGAAATGCTCAACATCACCGTCAACAGTGGTCAAGAATACCTGCGCATTCTCTTCATCTCCGGAAGTCAATTCCGGTATAAGCGCAAGCTCTGCCGCATAATAGTTTGCATCGTTAGAATTCCCCAGAGAACTTCTGTTAGCAAGACTGTTTAGCGAGAAGTTTCTTAAAAAGCCTTCAATACCTTTATTTTTGTTAGTAAATTTAGTATAAATTCTTAAAGATGCATCTCTTGTTTCCAAATCAAATCTTCCCATAATCAGAGTTGCAAGCTGATCGGCAGAAGATTTAATCATCATTCTTTCAATAACATTGTCTTTTATATCCAGCTGTCCGCTAATCTTATCAAACCTTCCTTCCGGAATATTAACAAGGTCAAACAATGTAGACGGACTAATCATTGCCATAGGGTTCCTGAACAAAGATACAAAGTTCAGAGCATATTCAACCAATCCGACTTTTTGTATTGTTCCGTCATTGATAGCAAATTTCATCATACCATCAAGCTTCATATCTTTATCAGTTGTTAAATCAATGATACCGCTTGCTTTACCGGTTATTTCCCGTTTAAGGCTGAGGATTGCCGTCGCAATTTTATCAGAGTCAACATCTTTTACTCCGAGTACAAAATGGAACAAGAAATTAACAAGGTCACAGCGTACTTTTACTGACGAGTGCCCGTCTGCAAAATCAAATCTGTTTGAATCAATACTCAAATTTCCGTCTTTATCTAAAGAAGCTGTAGCTTTTAAGTTACCAAATTCAATATCTTTGTATTTACCCCTGTCAAGAGTAAACACGGCCTTATTGAGCACTACAAGCCCCGGAACAAATGCCGGCATTGCTTCATCAGAAGCTGTATCAGTATCGTTTTCCATTGCCTTTACAAAATCTTCTTCCGCTTTAGTCTTTTCGGCTTCTGCTGCAGCAGGTTGTTTTACAGGAGGCGGAGCCAGAAGTTTTTCAATATCAATTTGGTCTATGCTCAGTTTTACTCCTTCAATTACAATAGGGAAAGTTATTTCGTTAAGAATACTTCCGCCAAAGGTATAGTTTGAGCGTCTGAATTTTCCTTTTGAATAGAAAAGCAGTCTGTTTCTTGTTGTTTTAAAGTTGCCTTCTTTAATAAATAATCTGGCAGACGGGATTATAACCTTTTCCGCTTTAAGATTTCCTTTAAGAACAGGATGTTTGCCTCTGTCAATCCATTCTAAGTTACCCGAAATTAAACCTTTTCTAAATACCCTCTGTCCTAAAAATACGTTCAAAAACTCACTCGGCAGAGGTTTTGGAATATCAAACCCGAAATCAAGGATTTTGGAATTTTGTGCAAGATCAACATTTCCGTTTAATGTAAGTATAGGTTTAATTTTACTGTCTTTATTTATTTGTGAAGCTATATAGTATTTAATATTTTCAATATTCAGAATATTTCCTTTTACATGCATATTGCAGACAATAGCTCTGTCATAGTTTACCGGACTCAGCGAAGAGCCTTCCAGCAAAATATCATTCCCTTTAGTCAAAAGAGCCATATAATTTACATCAATATTATTATATTTTGATAATATTTCAATCCTTGTTCCGGCAGGCTTTTCACCCGTCATCGTTATATTAATTCCGGCAAGTTTGGAAAGATAGTTCCTTGTAAAATCATCCGTCATAACCGTATCAACAGTTATTTTTGTATCAACGGATTTATAATAATCCGTAACAGTACCGTATAATTTAAGCTTGTTATTCTTATTTGAACCGTAATATCCCTCAAAATCTTTAAGCGTAATAAGTTCAGGGGTAATCTCTATAGAACCTTTTTCTGCATATACAGGCATCATTGATAATGAGCGCATATTAAAGAACCCGTTCTTGACTTTAATATCCCCATCCAGACCTTTTTTAGTCATTAAAATATCAAAGTCAACAAACCCTTTAAGATTCTGAGTTTCCGCTAAAATATCACTCCCGTTTGCAAGAATAAGATTTAGCCCTAAAAGGTCTGCACCGTCCTGGACGTTAAAGTTTTTAGATTCGGCTTTGACCGCAAAACCTTTTTTGCCTGCAATAGATTTTAGCGTAATTTTTGAATTATTAATATTTATAGGACAATCTTTGATTATTAAGCGTTTTTTAGCCGTATAAAAACTGTTATTATCATTCAAAGCTATTTTTGTAGTATGGTTTCCTTTGGTTAAGATTGCATCTATATTGAATCTTACATATTTAGGATTTCTTTTTTCTTCAATCAGCATATTCTTGCCGAGAAGTTTTAGTTTAACATCTTTAGAAAGAGAGGTTAAAACTTCGCAATTATTTATATATAGCTTGGAATCAAAAATATTAATCTTGAAAGGAAGCGGTTTTACTTCTTCTGTTTTCTTTTCTTCTGCAGGGAAAAGTTTCATCAGATTATCGGCATCAGCATAAACAGAATCAATTCCGAGCTCTTTAAAAGTAATATTTCTATCGAAAATCAAACCGTAAGTAAAATCGGTTTTAAAATCCTTTATTACAAGAAGAGTTTCTTCACCCTTCTTGAGAGTTAAATTATCGCAGCCAATAATTAGCCTCGGCAGAATACTTGTTTTTAAAAGCGGTTTTTCAAGAACTAAATCCACACCCAGAGTTTTGGAAGTAATTTCTTTTACCTTATTTATCCCAAAATCGCTCATAACGGTTTTTGGCAATATTACTAAATAAAACAACGTCCATAAAGCAACTAAAATCACAATAACGGACAAAAATATTTCAAAAAATCTTCTTTTATTCATAACTTAACCCTCAAAAAAATTATAGCATAGAGAAATTTAAAGAAGTTATTTTATGTTGAAACAGAAAGCCTATATGATTAAGGAGTCTGCTTTTGAGTCAACAATTTATATGTAAAAGTTGTGTATCTGTAAGAAATATATGCTGCAGCAAGTAAGTACGAAATAGCTGCACCATAAATATTAAACTTGTGAAAAACAGACAATGATATGATAGTGACTAAAGTTGCTTCAAGCTGCATCGGAATTTTCATTTTCTGGTTACCGCTTGCCGTTATGTAAGCGCCGTAGACACCCGCCTCTCCTACACAAATATTTCCTATAGTCAAAAGCAAAAGCATCCAGTATGCGTTTGTGTAATAACTTTGTCCATAGAGTAAGAGCAGAATAATTTTACCGAATATTGCTATAAAAATAAAGACTCCGGATGTAATTAAAAGAATAAAAATTAAATTCTTTTTTATAATAGTTCTAATATTTTCTATTGATCCTTTAATCATTTCAGGCACCATTTTTTGTACTTGAGCTGCAATCAAAAGCCCTATTACATTAGCAATTGTAAAAGCTGAAAAGTACAGAGCGGCTTGCGTTTTTTCTAAGAACGTGGAAACATACAGAGATGGAATCTGGGCATACAAAAAATAGGCGACTGTTACACCCATATAGGCAAAAATTCCTTTATCAACCATTTTAATAAATCTTCTAATATAGCTAAATACCAGCAGATAATTTATTTTTGCAAAAAACGAGCATTGAACAAAATTTATAAACCCTAAAATAATATTCAAGATTAAAAACTTGATTAATGAGAGTTTAAATATAAATGAAATCACTGCAATAAGTGAAATACAGACAGCATAGATTATATTAATCACGGCAATTTGATTAAACTTCTTTGCAGCCTGGAAATACGGTAAAACCAGTGCAAAGAAGGTATTATCAAAAAATGTCCTTATAACAACCAGCCAGAATAATAAATGACTGTCCAGCTTAAAAAATATAGAAAAGAATCCTATCCAAAAAGCTATCATAACCGCATTGAGCATAAACAGAGATATTTTCAGCTTAACCTCTTTTACATTCGCCTGAGAAGATACCAGAATATATTCTCCAAACCCGAGATTTGCAAACATAAAGCAAAAACCCGCAATATTTTTGTAGCTTGAAAACAATCCGTAATCATAGACCGATAAGTATCTTGCAATAACAAACAATACAATTGTTCCCGCCATCTGTCTTGCGTAGAGGGAGATTGCATATAAATTATTATTTATTATGTTTTTTATTATGTTTTTCATTAATTCTTTTTTAATATCTTCTTTTTAATAAAACTTTTAATAAAATTGGGTAATATTCTATATACAATTACGTAAAATGGCAGCTTTGTATACTTTTTCATAAGCCTTATATATGATATATTCGGATTCTGTATCTTACTTAAAAATACTTCTTGTTTTCCTTTAGACTTTATTCGTCCTGTGATATTAGGATTTCCGTTAATTGCGACTTCCAGCGACACAGAAGTTAAGACACAAATATCTTCAATTTGCTTCAAAATCTTCTTACCTTTAGTGGAATTGACCAAAATTATTGAAAGCCCCTTTTTATCATTTAAATTTGGATTAAAGTTTTCCACTCCCCAAAAATCACCTATCGTTACATCACCTGCTCTCGGAATTTTATTAAACTTACACTCGCCGCAGCAATAATTTGCACTAAAATCCATTACTTTAGGATATAAATCATTTTGGATTTTGTAAGAATGTTTGTTTGTTGTAATTTCTGTACAATACTTTCCCCATCCTTCTATTTTTGAGCGAAAATTAATATTTGTAATAAATTCATCATCATCTTTGTCCAGCATAAAATTTTGCTTATATTTTTCAAACAACAATCTGGATTGTACGCCATTACATATCAAATCAATTGTAAATAAGTTCTCGTAATCTTTTCTCAAAAACCCTTTTAGCCCTGCAATTTGACAAGGTGTACCGGTATATAGGACATTTATACCGTTTTCTAAATCAACTTTAACCTCTTTGAATGTATTTTTTGTATTACTTTGAACATATTTAGAACCATGCATTTGTTCCAGTTCTTCCAGAGTTGCCGCACGGCTATGAAAAGCTTTTATATTTTCATCCCAAACAACCCCATAAACAGCACCGCCGGAAGCAATAAGTTTACTTGCAAAAGCATAAAATGCACCACCTGAAGCACTTTTCAAACGTATAATATCATCTTTATAAATAAGGGCATACGCTTGCAAACGCTCTTCTAAACATATTTTAGAGTTAATAACAGGACAAACTGTTTTACAGAGATTACAATTTATGCAGAGTTTGGTATTTACAACTGGTTTCAAAAAACCATATTTGTCTTCCGTCATTTTGATTGCCCCGTGTGGGCAAATATTGGAGCAAGCCCCGCAGCCTGTACATTTTTTACTTTCTACTATTTGCATTTTGTCATATTCCTCAATTTTCTGATTATGGTTTTTAACGGTTCCGGTAAAAATTTATAGAAAATAATCAGCCATAAATTCCATAAACTTTTCTTTATCTGATAAGCTAACGTTGCCTGCTGCTCCAGTTGACAAAGCTTTTCTTCCAGAAACCGTGTTCTTACTTTCTGTTTTTCTTCATACTTTCCGGCAGGAGCATCAAGAGCCTTTTTCAAAAACACTAAACCACGCTCCCGTTCTTCTGCAATCCTTTTATTAACTTTTTCATAATCAATTTTAAATATACAGTCCTTGCTATAAATCTCCTCTATTGAATCAATGCTCTGGTTTTCTATCCCTAACATCTCAAACAAAGATTCAAAGCGGGAAGCCGCCCCCATATCTTTTGACAGGCAAATAAACGGTTTATTAAATATAACTGCAAAACAGATTGCATGGTAAGAATTTGTTATCAAGAATTCACAAGTCTTAATAGTATTTAGCCAATCTTCTATTGTATATTTAGAATTATGTAATTCTACGACTCTGTAACCATATTTTTCGGTTAAAAATTTATCTATTTTTTTATCTTTTTTCATAAACATACAACTTGCAATTAGCGGAGCCTTCTTTTTCTTAGATATTCCCGCTAATTCCTTGTATTTAAATGAATCCAGTATAAACACAGGATCAATTATCCATTCCGCATCAACACCAAATAAATCTTTGCAAATTTCAACCCCCTGTTTTTCCCTGACTGAGATACAGTCAAAGGATTTTAAAGATTCTTTCATTCGTTGAATAACTTTGCTATCTGTTTCTTTTAAAAAGTTTTCTTTATCAACGCCAAAGCTTGCTGAAAAAGCTATTTTTTTCTTATCAGAAGTTGCAAAATCTAACAAGAAGGTTTCAAAAGTTCTTTTGTTAATTTGCGGTCTAAATATTTGATCTGAACCAACTATAAATGTATCGCAAGTTTTATTTAAATTCATCAATGAGGATATATATCTACAAACAGGGGTTATAGTCAGATATTTGCTTGAAAACTTTAAATGAAATTTTTGTTTTTTATCATTCATCCATTGTGACCAGTCTGAATTATCAACTAAAACAGAATTGTCAATTATTTGCTGCAGGGCATAAGCGGTCAAATTTGCACCATAATTCGCCGCCCACCAGTAATTTAAAATATATTTATTTTTGGTATCCATTAATAACATCCTCATATACTTTCATTAATTCTTTGTAATACCTATCTTCCGTATACTGTGTCACAGCTTTTTGATATCCGTTTTTGCCGTGTTCTACCACAAGCTGTGGATTATTCCGGTATTTCAATATACATTCTTTTAACTGTTCAACATTACCCGGTTCGAACAATAAACCGCTTACATTGTGTTCAACAATCTCCGGAATACCACCGATATTACTTGCAATAACGGGTTTTCCATTAATAAAGGATTCAACGTTAGTCATTCCAAATATTTCAAACCAATTACACGGAAGAATTGTCGATATGCAGTTTTGATACTCTTTTTTTATCTCTTCTCTGTTCTTGAACCCTAAAAATTCAACATTATCTAAATTATGCTCTTTTGCATATTCTTTTAAAGATTGTTCTTCTTTTCCTGTTCCTACAATATGAAGCTTGATATCTTTAGGCAAATCTTTCATTGCTTCCAGTAAATAATGAACTCCTTTTTCTTTATCCAAACGCCCTATATAAAGAAAATATCCTTGATTATTATAATTTGGTATTGTGTTTAGTTCTTGTTTAACCAGAAAATTATTTATAATAATAATTCTATCGGGTTTAATTCCAATATTAGATTCTAATATCAAATTTCTTAGAGCTTCTGAAGGACTAATAAACTTCATAATATGCTTATCATATCCAGTCATATAATTTACAAATGATTGCAATGCAACTCGAAAAGATTGTTCATAGCCTTTGGGTGCACATTTATTAAAGAAGCAATGGAATTTGTTCCATCCTTTACATTTTATACAGTCCTTACCATTGCCATCTATTAATGTCATCATTGGACAAACTAAATATGCATCATGAAGAGTCATTATGATTGGAATTTTTCTGTCTATGATAGGTTTTAAAACCGAATAAGACATTGACGCAAATCTTAAACTATGGACATGAAAAATATCAGGAGAAAATTCTGCTAAAACTCGCTCGATTCCTTTTTGAGATTTCCAATTATAGTAATATACCCCAATATTTATCAAATATTTGGATAAAGTACTCATTGTATTGGGAAAATATT
This sequence comes from Candidatus Gastranaerophilales bacterium, assembly GCA_944324255.1. Lineage (GTDB taxonomy): Bacteria > Cyanobacteriota > Vampirovibrionia > Gastranaerophilales > Gastranaerophilaceae > CAG-196. Next base: position 63,476 of record CALUVM010000009.1, read on the forward strand.
TGTAAAATTTGTAATTTTGATTGTTACAATACTCTTTAGTTGTAAAGTATTCTACATCAAAACCTCGTTGTTTAAAGATTTCATAAGTATTATTTGCAATAATTCCACAACCGGAATCGTTTGTAAATAACCCATTAGCATACAGTATTTTCATCAAAAGCCTCCAGTTTTGTGTGAAAATAATTATTTTTTTTCAAATGGTAAATTAACATTATTGAGACAGCAATCATTATACACAAATGCTCACTATATAAATTCAAAGAGTAAAACATTAATAAAAATATTGATGACAATGATACGATGCAAGCCTTTAGAAATATATAGTTAAATGTCTGCTTACTATTTATCTTCAAATATGTACTTAATGTTTTATATAGTTTGTAATAGAAAAAGATAAATATAGAAAAAACAACAATACCATTTTCAGCCAAAAAATGATATATAAAAGCTTTGTTATACCCTAATTTCGTATTTGTTAGTACTGCAGCTTGCAATTTAAAATTAATTTCTTTAGTTAAACTAACAGGAGAATTGCTCAACTGTTCAAGCATACTATATGGCATATTTCCTAAACCAACACCAGTAAGAGGATGTTTAAAAAAAATAATAAATTCATTAATATAATTAATAACTCTTGTTGCAAGACTAGGTTCTACAAGAATAAAATCATCAAATGTATGAACTTTTGTTAAAACATTAATAATTCGCGAAATAAAAGTTTCTGAAAAATCTATACTACAAAATATATATAATAATAGTAGTAATATAATTATTAAAAAAATAAACCGTTTTTTTAATAAATTAATTAATCGTTCTCTAAAATATATAGCAGTTATAATTATAGAAAAGAGCAACATTATTGGAGAAAACGTTAATAACAAATTTAACCAACATAAAGGAATAAATGATATTTTTATAATATAATTTAATTGTTTGTTGTTAAAAATTTTTAGTTTTGTTAGAGAAAATGAATAAACAAATGGGAAATAAATACATAAAAAACTAGCATACTGAGCAGGTTCTTCACATAAATTATCTAGGCGTGGAAGTCCAAATGCAGCATAATTACTATTTAAAGTTCCTAAACTATATTTTGAACCTGCATCACAAAGAATTCTCATATTTGAAAAAAAATCAAAAATATTATTAATAAAAGAAATATCAAAATACATTCCTAACCAAGAAACTAACCCTGATATCAAATTTATCCATAGTATAAGCATAAAGAATTTGATAAAATCATAAATTGATATATGTTTATCAATAATAAACAGTAAATATAATATTAATGGAAATACTGACAATAAAACAAACAGTATAAATTCATATAAGAAATGAATCGGTATAGAAAAAGTTAACACAGAAAGCAATAAGATATTAATTACAATTGCTACTATTGTCCATATATAATATTTAAATGGAGTTATTTTATAAACTTGTATAATTTTCTTACTAAATTGCTCAAAATTAAAAATTAAAAATGTTGCAATAATAAAGCAAAGTAATATATTATAAATTAAAAAACCTTTATGAAGAGGATTTATATAAATAACAAATGCCGGGAAAAACAATAGTATTATTGGTAAATTAATATATAGTTTATTTAATTTTAAAAGCATTTATTATTTTCCTTTAATACTTTGTTATAAATAGCTATCAGATTCTCATAATACCTATCTTCCGTATATTGCGTCACAGCTTTCTTATACCCGTTTTTGCCGTGTTCTACCACAAGCTGTGGATTATTCCAATATTTCAATATGCATTCTTTTAACTGTTCAACATTTCCTGGTTCAAACAATACACCATTTACATTGTGCTCAATAATCTCCGGAATCCCGCCAATATTACTTGCAATAACAGGTTTTCCATTAATAAAGGATTCAACGTTAGTCATTCCAAATATTTCAAACCAATTACACGGAAGAATTGTCGATATGCAGTTTTGATACTCTTTTTTTATCTCTTCTCTGTTCTTGAACCCTAAAAATTCAACATTATCTAAATTATGCTCTTTTGCATATTCTTTTAAAGATTGTTCTTCTTTTCCTGTTCCTACAATATGAAGCTTGATATCTTTAGGCAAGTCTTTCATTGCTTCCAGTAAATACTGAACACCTTTTTCTGGTGACAATCTGCCCAGATATAAAAAATAGCCTTTATTTGTATAATTAGGTTTTGTTTCAAGCTCTTCATCTGTTAAGAAATTATTTATAGTAATAATCTTGTTCTTATCTTCACCAATATTCGACAGTCTTACGTAATCTCTTAACGCATCACTTGGACATATAAAATATGAAATTGCAGAATAAACATTAGTTTTAGCAAAAACATAGCTTAATATAGTCTTTCTGAAACTGGCTTCCAGCGAGCCATCCCTGCAAAGATTAAATAGACAGTTTAAATAATTTCCGTTTTTACATTTGAAATCTTTGCAAATTTCTTTGTTTTTATATAAAAATTTTGTTGACGGGCACACTGTCGGCATCATATGTAAAGTCATTACTGTAGGTATGTTTTTCTTTTTACATACTATTAAAATTGATGGAGAAATTAAACTATGAATATGAATAATATCCGGTTTTACTTCTTCTACCATTTGTGAAAACAATTTTTCAGCTTTAAAGTTCCAATAATAAGCTAAAGGATTCTTTAAATACTCTTTTGCACTATAGACACAATGAGGGAAGTATTTGATATACGGATAGTCTTTTTCATAATAATCTTTTTTATCTGTTGCAAAGAAAAATACATCATGACCGTGTTTTTTTAGCAAGTTATAAGTATTAATTGCAATAACTTCTGTTCCGCCTTGCAAATTGAAATTTTGGTTAACTAATAATACCCTCATACCTCTCTCCGTAAAAACTTCATATAAATCCAGGTTCTTAGTGCGGATGGGATTATGCGCAGCAAAAACTTAAGCGAAACATTCCGGCT
>CALUVM010000010.1 GCA_944324255.1 Candidatus Gastranaerophilales bacterium
AGCCGGAATGTTTCGCTTAAGTTTTTGCTGCGCATAATCCCATCCGCACTAAGAACCTGGATTTATATGAAGTTTTTGAGAAAGAGAGCTGTATAAGGAGAAATACATGAAAGTATTATTATTAAACCCGCCATATAAAACAGAACTGGGAAAATTTTCCCGTGCTTCACGCTCACCCGCAATCACCAAAAGCGGAACAATATATAATCCCATATGGTTAGCTTATGCTTGTGCATATCTTGAAAAAAATAATCAAGAAACGATGCTGCTTGATAGTTGCGCAGACCAGATAAATTTAGAAAAGACATTGGAAAGAGTAAAAGAGTACAATCCACAGCTAGTTATTCTGGATACAAGCACACCAAGTATTAAAGACGATGTAAAATGCGCAGAAGAGATAAAGAAAATTCTTCCGAAAACTCATATATGTCTAGTAGGTACACATCCGTCAGTTTTAACAGATGAAGTTCTGAATATGTCAGATAGTATAGACAGCATTGCAAGACACGAGTATGATGCAACAGTTGTTGATTTAGCTAAAACCTTGGAAGAGGGTCGTGAGCTATCTGGCGTAGATGGCATTTCATACAAATCAAATGGAAAACATATACACAACAAAGATAGGGCTTATCTTGAGAATCTGGATGAAATACCATTTGTTTCAGAGATTTACAAAAAGCATTTGAATATAAATAATTACTTCTTTTCAGCCGCAACTCTGCCGATGGTAATGATAATGACAGGACGTGGGTGTCCGTCCAGATGCTTCTTCTGTGTTTATCCTCAAACCTTCCATGGGCATAAATATCGTCTGAGAAGTGCTGAAAACGTAGTTTCCGAGTTTGAATGGATAGTTGAGAATTTACCGGAAGTTAAATCAATAGGTATAGAAGATGATACCTTTACCGCTGACCCTGAACGGGCAAAAGAGATATGCAGAATGCTTATTAAAAAAGGAATAAACAAAAAAGTTAAATGGTGGGCAAATACAAGGGTCCGAACTGATTTAGAGCTTATGAAACTAATGAAAAAAGCCGGCTGTAGATTAATTATTCCGGGATTTGAATCAGGCTCGCAAGAAATCTTGAACAATATCAAAAAAGGAACAAAGATTGAACAAGCAATTGAGTATATGAAGAATGCCAGAAAAGCAGGTTTGTTGGTTCACGGCTGCTTTATGGTCGGAAACAAGGGTGAAACAAGAGAAACAATGGAGCAGACATTAAGATTTGCTATGAAACTGAATCCTGACAGCGCTCAATTTTTCCCGCTGATTCCGTATCCTGGTACAGAGGCTTTTAGCTGGGCAAAAGAAAACGGATATATAAAGACTCTGGATTACTCAAAATGGCTGCAAGAGGATGGCAATCACGAGTGTGTGCTAAACCTGCCGAATTTGTCAAGTGATGAACTGGTAGAGTTTTGCAACTATGCAAGACATAAATTTTATTTGCGTCCAAGATATCTTATCTACAAAGCTTGCCAGAGTATGACTAATTTGGACGAAATGAAAAGAAACTTCAAAGCGTTTAAGAGGTTATTGAGGTTTTTATAAAAGATGAAATCTAATCGTATAAAAATATTTGATATATCAAAAGCTTTGGCTATTATTATGGTTGTCTATGGTCATTGTTCAAATATGAGCAACTTTGTTTATTTGATACATGTGCCAATATTTTTTATTGTTTCCGGCTATTTTTTTAAAGAAAAATTTGCTACTAACATAAATAATCTATTCGATTTTATAAAACATAATTTTATTAAATTACTGTGTACATATTTTGCTTTTCAATTAATATTTATCTTTTTACACAATTGGTTTATTGATATAAATTTGTATAAAGCTGCAGAAACTAATATTTCCTATTCTAAAAGTATTGTTCCATATTACAATACACTTACAGATTTTATAAAAGCTCTTCTGTTACATGTAGAACCCTTAATACAACCAATTTGGTTTTTATATGTTTTATTTTTTGTATCTGTAATTTTTGCACTGGTATCTACATTTGTATCAAAAATTATGCATAACACTGAGTTAACAAGATTGATAATTGTATTATTATTCTTATTGCTTGGATATCATTGTTATGAATATCAATTTAATATTGCATATATCGGAACAATTTTTTCATCAATTTCTGCATATTATGTTGGCTTTTTATTTGCAAAATATGTTAAAATAGAGGATATTGATTTTTATATATTTCTCTTTTCATTTGTTTTATTGATTGGATTTGATATTTATTTACTGAAGTCAATTTCCATTGCGAATAATTTCTATTATAATCCTTTGTTATTGTTATTGTTATTGTTATTGGGTTTTGTCTTCATTACTTATATTGCTAAAACCATTGAAAAAATAAAACCCCTCTCTGTTTTATTTAGTTATATCGGTCAAAATACAATAGTAATATTATTATTTCATCTTTGTGCATTTAAATTTGTCAATATTATAAAAATTCAGATGCTCCATTTATCTCCAGAACTTTTGTATCAAAGATATATTGGTAATGATATATTTTCAACTATCATTTATGTAATTGCAGGTGTTAGCCTGCCACTTTTAGCAAATGTTGTATATATAGAAGCAAAAAGTATTTTGAGGTTAAAAAATGGAGCAATATAAAATTTTTATAGAAGACGGATTAAGTACAATAAGAAAAACAGGAGTAGGGCATTATACCGAAATGCTCAAAGATTGTTTAAAACAGATGGAAATTAATGTAAATCTTATCAATAAAAATTATATTGTTAAGATACCGCAAATTAAATTGAGACGTTTTTTCTATACATTATGGTTGAATACTATTTTTCTTTTACAATTAATACTTATTAAAGGTAGGAAAAAAGTTATTTTTACAAATACAAATACTCCCGTATTTAAAATTAAAAATGTTGAATACCTATCAGTTGTTCATGATTTGAGACCATTTAAAATTCCTAAACAATCATCGTCAAAATTTGTTAATTATTATGAGAAAAGAAAAGTTTTTAAAGCAATGAAGCGAGCTCATAAAATCATTACCGTATCTGAAACCGTAAAAAATGAGGTTGCAAAATATTTCTCTTATCCACGAGATAAAATCAATGTTATATACAATTCTATAGGAACACATTTTTATCACTTTAATGATAATTTGAATTTTTTACAAAAATATAACATAGAGAAAGAAAAGTATATCTTAACAGTTTCAACAAGACAGAAATGGAAACATATGCCTTTAATTATTAATGCTTTTAAAAATATTTCAGATGAATACCCTGATTTTAAATTAGTACTCGTTGGTAAGGCTGGCAATGACAATGACTATATAGAACACAAAAATATTATTTTTACCGGTTATATTGCAGATGAGGAAGTTGCTGTTTTATATAGACATGCGTACTGCTATATCAGTGCAAGTGAAGATGAAGGATTTGGAATTCCTCTAATTGAAGCACAATATTCTGGGGTTCCCGTTATTTGTTCAGATATTCCCATATATAGAGAAGTTTGTAATAATTCGGCTATGCTATCAGCTTTGGATCTAAAAACTTTCCAAGATAACATCAAATATATAATTAATAATGCGGAAGTCAGGAATAAATTAATTAAAACAGGTTATAAAAATGTTAAACGTTTTTCAAAAGATGTAATAAAAAAACAAATTGCAAAAACTCTTGATTGTAGTACTTATTAATGACTTTGAAATATGTTGGTAGAGAAATGGTAAAAGAAAAATTAATGAAAATAATAATAGTTGATTCATTGTTTACTTCCTTTGGGGGAGGTCAAAAAATTGCATATGCTACGTATAGAATTTTAAGAGAAAATGGTCATGAAGTATTTTATTGGGCAATGATAAAGGAACCTTATTTTATATCTGGATATGAATGTTCAAAATATTTTACCCCATATTATTCTGGCATAAAAGATTATCTTAAGAATCCGATAAAATATTATATTAATTATAGGGCTGTTAATGATTTACAAAAATTTGTTAATATAATTAAACCTGATGTAATTCATTTTCACAGCTTTTGGGGATTGTCATCAGCAATTTTTAATGTAAAAACTAATGCTTACAAAATTTTAACAATGCATGACGCAAGATGTTGTCCTGCAACAACTTTTATGTATAAAAATAGTTGTTTTTGCAAAAAACAATATTGTAAAAATGGCAATTTTTTACCTTGCATAATTAATAAATGCGTGGAGAATAGTCTAGAAGCAAGTATAAGAAGAGCTGTTGTTGCATCAATTGATGTAAAAAATTTTAAAAATGTTGATTACTTTATTACACCATCAAATGCTTTGAAAGATTATGTAATAAAATCAAATGTTGGAATAAATTCTTCTAATGTAACAACTATTCCGAATTTCTTACCAGATAATACATTCAATACAATTCCAAATTATAGAAATAGAGGCTATTTTCTGTATCTGGGCAGATTGTCACCAGAAAAAGGTGTTCAGTATTTACTGGAAGCACTGAAAGACCTGCCTAAAGATATCAAGCTTCATATTGTAGGAACAGGTTCCGAAGAAGAGAGTTTAAAAAATTACGCAAATGAGCATAATTTAGATAATGTAGAGTTTTTAGGGTTCAAAACAGGAGAAGAATTAAAAGAAGAGTATCAACGCTGCATAGCAGTTATAGTTCCTTCTAACTGGTTTGAAATTTTCGGGCTGGTTAATATTGAAGCATTTATAAATGGTAAACCCGTTATTGCAAGTAATATCGGTGGTATTCCGGAGATTGTTGAACACAATGTAAGCGGTTTATTGTTCGAACCGGGTAATGTTGAACAGTTAAAAGAATGTATATTGAAATACCGGAATAATCCACAGCTTGTGGTAGAACACGGCAAAAACGGATATCAGAAGGCTATAACACAGTATACGGAAGATAGGTATTACAAAGCATTAATGAAAGTATATGAGGATGTTATTAACACCTCTATTAATACATATTAGAAATAAAGAGGATGTAATGAAATTTAATTATATATTGTATATCCCGTTAATATTATTATTTTTCCCTGCATTTGCTTTTTATATGCCCGGTTTGAATGGTGTATATTTAGTATTTTTTATTTTTACCTACATGACTCTTATATTATTAATAATAAAAGAAAATAAAAATATTATATTTAAAATAGTAGATATTATAAAAAAAACTCCTTTACATATCTTTATAACATTATTAGGTCTAATGGTTATAAATTCTTTATATTTATCATTTATAGGCATTACAACTTTAAGTTTAACAATCCGGTCTACTATACTACAAATATTCATGTATATTCTACCAACTTTTATAATTTTTTTATATCTTATAGACTCATATATAAATTACAAAACAGTAATAAAGTTTTTTTATACAGCCTTTTGGGTATATCTGATTTTAGGAATTTTATCGTATTTAGGGATGTTATTTAAAATTGAATTTATTAACTGCGTATTTGATTTTTTATCTAATGCAAGAAAGATTAATTTTGAAAAAACATTAAAATATAGTTTAATGATTACATCGAATTATACAAGTTTTGGTCTCCCAAGATTAGACTGTCTTGCAGTTGAACCAAGTGCCCATGCTTGTTTTATTTATTTATACCTGCCATTAATTTATAAATTAACTAATTTAAAAATTAGAATGTATAATTCCTTAAAAATGGAAATCGTCATTAAAAAAACAATGATTGCTCTAGTGTGGATTAATATAATTTTAACTCAATCACCTATCTATTTGATCTTGTCACTAATAATAACTCTGCTTACTTTTATAAAGCAAATTTTTAAATATATCAAAAAATATTTTGTTATTATAATTCTAATTATATTCCTACTTATTGCACTTTTTATACATGTCTTATCAAATATAACTCTTTCTAATACATATTTATCTCGAATTGCTAATACTTTTGTATCAATAGGCTCTATTGATACATTTATATATTTAGAACCCTCTCTTGCAACACGAATTATAAGTTTTTATAATCAATTTTTGCTATTTTTAAAATATCCTTTTACTGGAGTTGGACTTGGAAATGTTGGTTATAAAATGATAGAACAGTATATTAATTCTCCACTACCTTTGACAGGTGAAATGATTACTAAATTACAACTTGCTTTAACCGGAAAATCAAAATTATTAATAAATCAAGGATTAATATATTATTTTCTTGCAGAAAATGGTATTGTACTAGGTGGAATGTTTTTATATTTTCACTTCAAATTATATAAAACAATGCAAATTTTAACAAAATATGTAAGCAATGATTCTTTATTAAGTATTACTATAGAAGGATTAAAAAAATGTTGGATTGGCATTACAATATGGCTTTTCTATGAATCATCACTCTTAAGACTTGACTATTTATTTTTATATATTCTAATTATATCTCTTATTTACAGGATAAAAACACAATATAAAAAATGTTTGGAGGAAAAATGAAAAAAATAATTTTTACAAATGATTTTCTTAGTCATTCTAAAAAAGATAAAATTTTATGGATATTTAAAACATTTTTACCAATGATAAAAGCCTCTACTACAGATGACGTAGTAATCGCTATGGATTTAACAGACAAAAATAATAATCTTTTTTCTCAAAAAAAATTTTTTGAATATGCAGGAACCTCTAAAATTAAGACAAGCTATCAATTGTATAAACCGGAAGAATTTAATGAAAAACAAATTAGATATTTAAAACAATTTTTTAATGAAGATACTATTGTCATTGGATTTGAATTGTATGGAACCATGGTAGATTTACTAACTTCTTTAAATACAAAGGTTATTGATATAGCTATTCATCCGTACAAACTGTTTGATGATCTTGCATTTGGATTTAGTTCAAATGATAAATGTATTTATAACAATTTGTTAAAATATAAAATTTCACAAAATCAATTTTATTATTTTGCTAACTATTGGAAAGTTTTTATGGAATACAATGGTTTAGTTAATGACAATGATTTAGCAGATAACTCCGTACTATTTGTTGGGCAAACTCTAATTGATAAATCCGTTGAAAAGGATGGTAAATTTTTAAATGTTATTGATTTTGAAGAAAAACTTAAAGAACTATCACAAAACTATTCTAAAATTTATTATTTACCACATCCATATTTAGGTAAAAAAAGAAAATTGATTTATGACTGGGTAAAAAATTCTCCATATATTGAACTTTTAACAAATCGTTCCACTTATGGTTTGCTAGCATCGGATAAAATAAAAAAAGTTGTAGGAATCTCTACTTCTGTACTTTATGAAGCACAATATTTTGACAAAGAAATAGAATATTTGTATAAACCTTTATTTAATGTTGATGTACCATTTGAAGAACATTCATATATAAGCATTTTTGAAGATTATTGGAATCCAAAATTCTGGGCAGATATTTTAGCACCTGTTTGTGATGTCAAGAATAATGTTCCAGATATAAACTATTTTAAAGGTTCTTCTAACAAACTAAGGAATATTGACAATGCTTATTGGGGATATGCAGAATTAGATCCAATAAAGAGAATCCCTAATTTTGAACAATCATTAAGAAGATCCTATTTAAAATATATAGCACCATTATTTTAACAAAATTGGACATGAAAATAATAAAAAAAAATATAAAATCAATATCATACGAGAAGAAAAAAATATTTGAAAATTTCACCGCTATGGGAATTATTCAAATTCTTAATTATGTTTTACCGTTTATTACATTGCCATATCTTGCAAGAGTTCTTGATGTTGAGAAATTCGGATTAATATTCTTTGCTCAAGCAACCATAGACTATTTTTCAAGATTTGTTGATTTCGGTTTCAATCAATCTGCTGTTAGAGAACTGGCAATTCAAAGAGATAATATTGAAAAACGAAATGAGATTTATAATTCGGTTTTAGCAGCAAAAACCGGTTTAATGATAATAGCTTTTATCTTTTTATCCGTTATTATCTTTTCTTTGAGCAAATTCCGTGCAAACTGGTTAATTTTTTATTTCACTTTTTTATTTATACCGGGAAATATTCTGCTTTCACCTTGGTTTTATCAGGGAATGGAAAGAATGAAATATATTACCATATATAATATAATCACAAGAAGCATCTCTCTGATTTGTATTTTTTTATTCATAAAACAATCTAATGATTATATCTGGGTACCATTATTTAATTCATTAGGAATATTGCTGGCAGGTATTATCAGTTTTGGCATTATCATTCGAAAATTCAATATAAAACTTTGTATTCCGGAGGTTAAACAAATATATTCAAAGTTAAAAGAAAGCAGCGAATATTTCTTAAGCAGTATCTCAATTGCATTATACCAGAGTACAAATACTTTTTTTCTGGGGTTATGCGTTTCTACAAATATGGTAGCTTATTATGTTTCGGCTCAAAAAATATATCTGGCGATTTATTTTATGTATTACCCGTTCTATAATGCCTTCTTCCCTTATATGTCAAAGAATAAAGACATTAATTTTTTTAAAAAAGTCTTCAAGGTTCTCTTATGCTTTAGCATATTTTTGCTTGTATTTCTGTTATTATTTGCAAAACCTATTGTCAGAATATTTTATGGAGAACAATTGATTGAAAGTTATCATATTTTACAAATATTTGCAATTATTATTCCTTTCCATATATTAGCTGATATAATGTCCTTTCCGCTCTTAGGAGCTTTTGGATATACAAAAGAAACAAATCAATGCTGGATTTATGCAGGATTATTTCATCTGTTCGGAATCATTGGTCTTTATATATTCAACTATTTAAATATATATTCTGTTTCGGTTTTATTTATGATTACATATATTTTAATGTTCTTGCACAGAGTATATTATGTAAAGAAATACAACTTATTTAATAAAAAAACGTTCAGTTAAACATCTAAAAAGCTTTTATAGGTTTTCTTCTCCCAATCATAAGCAGTTTGGATGCTTTGGGTCAAATCACGTTTGGGCTGCCAGTGTAATATCCGGCGGGCTTTTGTGTTATCCGCTACAAGAACCGCCGGATCGCCATCTCTTCTCGGGCAAGTTCTTAAATCTATTTTCTTTCCCGTCACAATTTCGCAGGTTCTAAACACATCCTTAACACTATTCCCGTCATTTGTTCCTAAATTAAAGAAATTAGTTTCGCCGCCTTTATTCAAATACTCAAGTGCCAGAATATGCGCATCTGCCAAATCTTCCACGTTTATATAATCTCTTACGCAGGTTCCGTCTTTTGTATTATAATCCGTGCCATACATTTCAAAGGTTTTCCCGCCCACAAAAGTTGATTTCAAAATATTCGGTATCAAATGGGTTTCCGGCTCATGCCACTCCCCGACTCTTCCTTCACTGTCTGCTCCTGCCACATTGAAATACCGGAGTCTTACAGAACGCAAATCATACGCTTTATCATAGTCATCCATAATCTTTTCTATGGTTAACTTCGTTTGTCCGTAAGGATTAATCGGGTTTTGCGGATGATTCTCATCAATTGGCGTGTATCTGGGTTCTCCATATGTAGCAGCAGTTGACGAGAAAACAATCTTTTTAACCCCGTTTTCAAGCATTGATTTTAAAAGATTAACCGTTCCGCAAACATTATTTATATAGTATTTTTGAGGATTCTTTACACTCTCTGCGACCTGTGAAAATGCCGCAAAATGAATAACCGCATCTATATCAAAGCTTTTGAAAACCTCGTTTAAAGATGTATACTCAAGCAAATCGCCCTCATACAAGCTTACATCCCCGTATTGCATAAGGGTTTCTGCCGTGGTTTTATGTCCGGTTGAAAAATTATCGAAAATTACAACTTTATATCCCTGTTTGATTAATGCCAGAACGCAATGACTTCCAATATATCCTGCGCCCCCTGTTACAAGAATTTGTTTTGACATAATGACCTTTCTTTTATTAAAAAACATAATATCACAAACATTACAGAATAAAATTATTATAGCTGTAATCAATCATATCCTGTTCGATTCCAATATAGCGTAAAGTTGTCTGCGGTGAGGAATGGTTAAAAATCTTTTGAAGCATCGCAACATCTCTAAATTTCTGATAGTGGTGATACCCGAAAGTTTTTCTAAGAGTATGAGTTCCGACTTTGCAATTAATTCCGGCTTTTTTACAGGCGGAATTCACTATCCTGTAGCACTGCGTCCTCTCCATTCTGTTATGAAAAACCGATAAAAAAAGAGGTTCCTCCAGACTCCTGTTCTTTGTAAACTTTTCGAGCATTGGTTTTAATTTTGAATTAAGGGGGAAACGCTTATATTTTCCGGTCTTCTTTTCAATTATACAAACATAATCTCTGTTTTTAACATCTCCTACATTAAGATTCAAAATATCCGAAACCCGCAATCCGCAATTTATTCCGAGCGTAAAAAACAATAGGTCACGGGTATTTTGCTTTCTAAAGACATTTTCTAATTTTTTTAAATCTTTTCTACTCCTGATTGGTTCAACGACATTCATACTATCTTCCTTCCATATTCAATAGGGTTAAAACACCCTGCTGAGAATATTTTCAGCCAGATAGACATCAGAAGCTATACAATATGTGGAATTTTGGGTAAATACATAAATATCAGGTTTAAACGTCTAAAACTCATCATGGTGAAGGCAGTTTTTACACTTTTTCGTTATCTGTTTTAAAACATTTGCGCTGCTGCTGCCATATTTCATAAAAGCGTCTAAAGTATTAATTGAGCTTATTTTTTCCGCTAATTCATATTCCATATTCGGACATCCGTACCCCTGAGTATACAGATGGAATGTATTAGGATTAGAAGTTTTTTTGTTCAAAAGTCCTGATAATTTATCACCTATACTTTCTTTGGGAAGAATTTTCCTTATTGTCAATGCAGCATAAGACATCCCATTATTTAAGCAATCAGGGACAGAATCTGTTTTTAGGGTTATTTTGACATCGTTTTTGGTACAAAAATCCTGCAATATTTTTGAATTTTTAAAAGCTTCTTCCACCGCCTGTGTAGACTTGGTTTGATAAGCCGAAAACCCGTATCTGGTAAAAGACAATATCCGACGAAAACTCGGTTGATTATTAGTAATCTTGTTTACTCTCATAGGAATCCTCCCGGGCTTATAATAGCACAGTTCGGTTTATTATACAAAATGTTTAGATAAATTATGTTTTCTATTGTAAAAGTTAAGTTTTAAAATGCTATGAATAAAAGAATAAGCAAAAAATATTTTTATCCGTTTTAAAAAAATATGATTTTGCCAATAAACAGTGCTGTAAGCTTTAAAAGCATAGAAAAAATAAATTACCCGAATGCTGTTAAATATATAAATTGGGTTGACGGAGAGGATTCTTTTGTCAAATATACAATAAATAAACCTCAAGGTATTATTTTAGATCTGGAGCAATGCAAAACCGATTTAAATTGGAAAAACCGGATAGATACAGCTTTAAAATTTATTAAAGGAAGCAAAAAATTCTGTAACGAAAAAATTAACGGCATAATAGGACTTGGAGGATTAACAACCGTATTTGACATAGGAAACGGAAGGGTTCTTAAGATTTCCGAAGAAAACCCTTTTGAATACAGAAAATTTAATCCGAAATTTGATATTCCGCTCATTGGAAATGTCGAACATTATGACGGAATTTACGGATATATTCAAGCAAAAGCCGATACAAAAAATATTGGTTTAAAAAACGTATTAGCAGTAAAAAGAAAAATGAAACGGGCAGGATATGACTCTTCTGCAGATTTTGGGAATCACAGGACTGATCAGGTTGGGATTTATAACGGAAAAAGTTATCTGTTAGACAGCAGGTGTGCAGTTAAGAGAAATAACTTTATAACACGATTTACCAGATGGTTTGAAAAACATTTTAATAGGGTTATTATAGCCAGAAGTATTGACGATATTATTGATATGCCGATGGAACATATTAATGAAAAGCCCCTGCCAAACTATACTTTTAATGAAGCCTTCTCTCGCATAAAAAAAGTAATAAAAACATGGAAATAAACAGCAGTATCCTTAATAATCCAATGGTTATTTCTTGAAACATGTATTATTTTATAGTAAACTATCCTCCAGGAAATATTTTTGAGGTGAATTATGAAATGTGAAGCTATAAATAAAATCCAGAGTTTCAGATTCAAACTTTCCGACCAGACTATTAAATGCGCATCTAAATCAACAAAATTAACAAAAGAAGAATTAATGGGACTTCCGTTTGACAGACAGGCAGAATTAGCCATGCAGCGAGGAAGTCTAAAAACAATTAATCCCGTTAAAAAATTCTTTTCGGATTTGTATAAAAAATTCGGAGAGAATCTCGGGCTACTGGAAAAACACAACAATACTTATTCTGATATTGACTAATTTTAAATAATTTATCTTAATTAAACTTCGACTTTCTTTTGTTTTGGTTTAAGCTTAATTTTTATACCAAAGATTGTTATAATTTTTCGTTTAATACCAAGCTGGTCATCGTTTTTTAAAGAAAAAATTAATTCAAATATAGAATTATAGCGGTTTGTTACACGCTTCAACATTTTTTTGTATTCTTTCGGAGTTAAATACTCCTGACATTTTGAAAGATATTTATCAATACTATTTGAAGGTATATATTTATAATGATATGCCATTATTCTAACCAGATAACTTCTAAATTCTTCTTCTAATTCGTTATAAAAATCATTTTTAATAAGATAATTTTTTAAGTATTCGATATTTTTAAAAACTCCGAAGTTATCATTTGAAATACTGTTTACAGCGGAACCTCTCCGCCATCTGTAATTATATAAATATTTGTCTAAATAAAATATTTTACTTGCATTTAATACGACCACCTGAGTAAAGAAATGGTCTTCCCCATGTTTTGTCGGAGCAAATTCCGCATTAATTCTATCTAAAAACTTTTTTGAATAGGCTCTTGTCCAAACAGCCGCAGTTAATCTGGAAAAACACCCTTTTTTAACTTCCCGCAAAGTGTAATATGATTTAGCAAGCAAATCATATTTAAACTTACTCATCATAAATGCCCTATGACTCTTATTTTGGAATTCTCCTGAATAATCATTATATTTACGATAATTAAATTCTATTACCTCTGCGTTTGTTTGTTGAAAAAATTTGTATAATTCTTCAAGAGTATTTGTTTCAATCCAATCATCCGGATCAACAAAAACAATATATTCACCCCGGGCAATTTCAAGAGCTTTATTTCTTGCAATACCTTGCCCCTGGTTTTGCTGTGATATTATTTTAAATCGATTATCGCTTGCGGCATATTCTTCAAGTATTGAAAGAGAGCCGTCCGTCGAACCGTCATTTATGCATATAACTTCAAAATCTGAAAATGTTTGATTAATAATACTGTCAAAACATTCTTTTATATATTCTTCCACATTATAAACCGGAACTATTATCGAAAAAGCTTTCCCAAAATCAGTAGTATGATTCAATTGCAAAATAACCTCCACGAATACTTCATTGATAAACATAATTAAGGCGTTTATATAAGCTATACCTTGCTGCAAGCGGTCTTATTATAGAATCTTTTTCGCAAAGCATATTGTATTGTCACAATATTATCAAAGATATTATTATTGCGCAAGCACAATAATAATATCTTTAAACCTGCTATAAAATAGTATTTATGGATATTAACGAACTCAAAGCTCAACTAGGCAACAGAATAAGAACATTCAGAAATAAAAAGGGATATACCCAAGAGCAATTTTGTGAAATTATTAGCTTAGATCAATCTAATTTATCTAATATCGAAAATGGTAAAACTTTTCCTGATATGGTTACAATCCATTCAATGATTAATAAAGCAAATATTGAGCCTAACTTCTTATTTGGATTTACAAATGATGATGGAATTAAATATACCCCGATTGATTACGAAATATTTGATATGATAATAAAAATGCCAAAAGAAACAAAAGTAAAATTAAAAAATATTATAGAGTTAATTAAATAAATCATATAATCATAATTAAAAAATTATAACTATTAATTAACATATTGGCAGAAACATCAAGTATGCCCGGTAACTTTTTACTGAATATGGACATACCGGACAATAGAACACATCAGAAACATAAAAAGACACTAAATAAGAGCGGTAGCGGTAGGGTAGACTAAAGTCTACCCTACTACTGAAACAAGTTCAGGATGACATTTTAAGATTTGACTCCCAAGTAAACTGGACATTAAAATCTACTGAACTTTAAATGTAATCCACACCGCACAAAATAAAAACGGGTCTGACAATAGTCAGCCCGTTTTTATTAGGAGGAGGTGGGATTCGAACCCACGGAACGCTCGCACGTTCGACGGTTTTCAAGACCGCTCCGATCAACCGCTCTGGCACTCCTCCGAAGCACCTTGCTGGTTCGCTTATTAATAATACCCAAAACATATTTTATTGTAAAGAGGTTTTTATTCTTAAACATTTATTATATAATTATTCAGGGGAGAAGATTTAAAATGTTTGATTATATAAAAGGAACTTTATCCGATAAAAGAAAAACCTCCAAAGGAACCTATTTTACAATTGAAACCTCCGGTATCGGCTACCTTTTTGAAGCCACTGAACGTGATTTCATAAACTTTTCTGTTTCAGATACCAATATACAAAAATTCTATCTTTCACTTATTCACAGAGAAGATATAATGACCCTTTACGGTTTTTCGGCAAAAGAAACCCGGGATATTTTCCAAATCCTCCTGTCCGTATCCGGTGTTGGTGCAAAAATGGCTCTTGCTCTGCTTAACGAGTTTGATACATGCGACCTGATATCTTTTGTTATTGACGGAAACTACAAAGAACTGACCCGAGCCAAAGGCGTCGGACCTAAACTCGCACAAAAAATAATTCTTGAACTTAAAGACAAGCTTATGAAAACAGAGCTGCCTAGAAGTTCCGCCTCATCCCTGCCGCAAACTCCGGCGATGAACGACACACAGGCAATACTTCTTTCTCTGGGATACGAAGATAAAGAAATTGAAGATGCCTTAAGTAAAGTTATTAATACCGTAGAAGACAGCACTAATCCGGAAGAAATTTTAAGAAAAGCTCTCACATGCCTTTCTATGTAAAATATTGTAAATTTGATGGCAAATTTTATTTTGAGAGATTTTAATATCATAGAAAAGGTTTAGTCTATGAATTTAAATATTCCAAAAATTAATTTTAATATTCCAAATCAAATCTTCCGCGGAGCTAAGTATAATTATCAATCACCATCATTTAAATCCGATGACTCTAAAGGAGATACCTTTGAGCTTTCAATAGGATATATTAATGATACTCACGGACAGGTTAACAATATGATGAGGATTCTCTCCGGACTTAAAGGTGATATAAAACTTTCAGCAGGTGACAACGATATTGGGGATGAAAAAAATAAGGCTATTCACCATGCAACAGCCAAATTCCTTAATCTTGCAGACATCAAAGCTTCCGCTTTCGGCAACCATGAGCTTGATACAACTCAGTCCGATTTTATGGATACATTGAAATTTATGAAAACTAAAATTCTTGCCATAAACTTTAACAAAGAAGAAAACTGGGAAAAAAGAAATGATATTCAGCCTGAATATGGCAGAGCCGGACTTGATAAAGCCATTGACAGCTCTATGATAACAACCGTCAAGGGTGAAAAAATCGGACTTATAGGAACTTGCCCGCTTGATATGTTTGCAAGAACAACTCACCCGAACTATCATAAAGATTGTTACGTTAACGATCTTGAAGATACAATTGAGCTAATACAAAAAGAAATAGAAAAAATTAAAGAACAAGGGGTTAATAAAATCATTCTGCTTTCTCATCTGGGACATAGTAATGATATTGCAGTAGCTCAAAAAACTGAGGGTATAGATGTTATCATCAGCGGGCACACTCACGAACTCTTTAAAGATATTAAAGAAGGTGAAAACCTTTTCTATTCCAAAACCGGAGAGCCGGTAATTATTACGGAAGCCGGTCGTGACGGCGCATATTTCGGACAGCTTAATCTTACCTTTGATAAAAATGGGGTTATTAAAAAAGCTCAAAATAACGTCGGTGAAGCAAGAAACTTCCACAAAAATATGGTAAACCAGTATATCTTTGATGAAATTTTAGGAAAACCTGAAGATATCGGATTTATAAAACAAGCTCCGCCGCCTCCAACAAAATTAATTGAAGAAAATCCGCATGCAAACTTTGTTTGTGATGCAATGAAACATATTACGAATTCTGATATTGCCTTATGGAACAATGCCGGAATAAGAAATTTCTTCCATGAAGGAAATATTGATTCAAGAGATATCAAAGATATTGCCCCGTTTCTGGATAGAATCTGTGTTGCATACATATCAGAAAAAGCTCTCGTTGACCTGTTTAAAGGAGCCGTAGAAGACACCTACGAAAACGCAGAAAAAGGCTACAAACCGGGTTTACTTGCAGTTTCTGGTCTTAAATACGGAGTAGATGAAAAAGAAGGTGAACTTACTTTCCTAACCTATATTGACAAAAACGGAAACGAACAATCTATTGATATTGAAAACCCTCGAGAAGATAAAAAGTATAAAATGGTAACCGATGAATTTGTAATGTCAGCAGGTGCAGACTTCCCCGTTATTGCAGAGCTACAGGATTGTTTAAAAATTTACCCTTACGATAAAGACGTTATGACCTGCGAATACATTAAATATCTTGACAAACCTATTGTTATCAACCAATCAGGCAGAATTATTTTTGAAAATCGTGAGGACTAATTTCTTTAATAGCTTCCGGTAAATATTTCGGCAAGTCAGATGCTAAAACAGAATATTCCGTCAACTCTTCCGATGCTATTTCTCCGGCTCTTGAATGAAGATAAACACCAAGTTTTGCAGCCTCAAAAAGAGGCATTTTCTGTGCCAAAAGTCCGGCTATAATTCCTGCTAAAACATCACCGGAACCTGCTTTTGCAAGAGCTGAATTTCCGTGCTGGTTTACAAATATTTGTTCACCTTCGCTGATAATCGTCCTATGTGTTTTTAAGATTGCAACACAATTATATTTTTCTGAAAGCATTCTGGCACTATCCTCAAGATTAGTAAGAATCTCTTCCAATTTCTTATTTAAAAGTCTTGCCGCTTCAAGAGGATGTGGTGTTATAATCGTGTTTTTAGGAAGCTTTATATTGATTTTGGATAATATATTCAACCCGTCAGCATCAATTACTGCCGGTGCATTTTCTTTTTGCAATCTTCCGATTACTTTCTTAAACAAATTTTCAGAAGTTTTACTCACCCCGAGTCCGCAGCCTATTAGAAAAACCGAGAAATTATCAAGATTTTTTAAAATTTCTTTTCTTTCAAGATATACGGCTTCCGGTAACATTGCAGAAACCGAACGGATAATATTTTTTTCAGTACCCAGTGCTGCAAATCCGCCGCCTGTTTTCAGTATACTGACTGTTGAAAGATAAGCAGCTCCGATATAATTTTTTGAACCTGCTATATTTAAGACTTTTCCGAAAGTTCCTTTATTTGAATGCTGTTCTCTTAATGGCATTTTGTACTCTGTCATAAAATCAACTCCTGCCCTCTTATAATATAAAAGAAGGGTTAATTATAAACCAATCTGTCTTATTATCTCATAAGCTACTATTGCAACTGAATTTGAAAGATTCAAACTCCTTTGTCCATCCTTCATCGGGATAGTAAGAGCTGTATCTTTCTTTACGTACTCTTCCGGAAGACCTCTTGTTTCCGGTCCGAAGACAATGAAATCTCCTTCCTGGAATTGTATATCAGTGTATTTCTTATTAGTTTTTGTCGTTAGGTAATAAAATCTACTCTCCGGAAACTCTTCAAACAATTCCTCCATAGAGTTAATTTTATGCAAATCAACACTTTCCCAGTAATCTAAACCGGCTCTTTTTGTATACTTACTGGACAGAGAAAACCCTAATTTACCGACAAGGTATAGAGATGCTCCGGTACAAGCGCACAATCTTGCGATATTACCCGTATTTTGCGGAATTTCAGGTTCATACAAAACTATATTGAACTTAGGCATCCTCTTCAGCCTTCTTTGGTTCAAATAAATATTTAGCTTCAATGACTACAGGCAAACCCCTTACCACACAGAATACAATCGCAAACACCGCAGCCCAGAAGCCGACGGCACCAACAATTTCTCTGTGCGGACATACAGGAACTTGAGCTGTTATTATTAAAACAAAGGCTAAAACTTTTGCAACAGCATAACTTATTCTCATAAATTTTGAACTCGTTATAAACAAACAAACAGGATTTCTCTGCATACTTGTTTTACCGAAAGCAGTCATACCCTGTTCCATTGCAGCACTTCTTATTGTATCAGTTATAAAACCTCTTGTAATAGCAATTAACGGGAATAAAATACTTAGCCATCCCATAACGGCAAATAAAATCCAATAAGTATTTTCTACAATTCTGTCACCCATTATATCAAGTAAAGCTCCGAATTTTGATTCTTCGTGGAGTTTTCTTGCAACATAACCGTCAACTCCGTCAAGAGCAAATGCCGCAATAGTTAGAATTAAAGCCCAGGTATAAGCAATTGCGTTGCCCTGACAGGTATAAATTAAATACACTGCAAAAAACATTACAAAAATTCTGAATATTGAAATAAAGTTTGCCATTTTACCCCCCACCCTCCCCGCAGGAGAGGGAATAACTATGTTTACACCTTCATTCTTGAAAGCGCAAAGTCTTTTTTGTTCAAATCCTCGAGTTTAGAACCAAGCATAATTTTTTCTGCTTCTTCAAGAATACTTACTACAGTATAACCGTTTTCTCCGTCTGAACGGGCTTTATGACCTGATGAGCAGCAGTTTAAGAAGTGCTGACACTCAAGCTTCAAAGGCTCAATTTCAAGATAATCAAGCGGATAGTTCTGTGTATTTGCCGGAATAAAGTTATCATAAACTTTTAACTTATCCGTAGGAGCCGTATCATCAAATACAGCAGTAGCTTTCGTACCTCTTACGAGTAATGTAACTCTTTTTTGAGGAGTAATCCAACTGTCAGAAATATGAGCGACAAGTCCATCCTCAAATTCAACTCCGATATGTGTTATATCCATTATAGAGTTTTTCTCCGAAGAACAACCAATCGCAGAAATAACTCTTACCGGATTTTTACCTGTTACATAAGCAATCATTGAAACATCATGAGGTGCCAAATCCCACATAACACTTCTGTCGTTTTTATGATAATTGACATTGAGTCTATCACTTTGAGCGTAAATAAGATCTCCTAACACATCTTCTTCTATAAGCATTCTCAATCTGTTAACAGCAGGATGGTATAAAAGTAAATGTCCTACCATTAAAATTAAGCCTTTTTCTTCAGCCAATTCGGTTAAAACCTTTGCTTCTTCGGCTACTGTTGAAATTGGTTTTTCAACATAAACATTCTTTCCCGCTTCAAGCATAGCTTTTACCATCTTGAAATGAGTATGGCTTGGAGTAACAACTGCAACTCCGGTTATAGAATCGTCATTTATAATATCGTGAAAATCTTTTGTTACTTTTACACCGGGATATTGTTCTTTTACTGTCTTTAAAGATTCATCGTCCAAATCACAAACAATATCAAGAACATTTAAATTATAAAAATTACGGACAATATTTCGTCCCCACATCCCAAAACCAATTACTGCGACTTTTTGTTCTTTCATACCTTCTCTTTTCCTTCTTAATAAGGTTATTATATTACAACAGTTTATTTCAGTAAAGGGCAATCATATTAAGATTAAATAAAAATTTGCAAAAAATTTCATCAATATTTGCTTGATTTTTCAGATTTCTTGCAAATGATTCTAAACAAATATTAAGATAATTTATCAAAAATTTATAACTTTTGTATCTATTATTTATCTTTATGATAGAATTATTTTAAGTTTAAAAAATCCAATTACAACTCAATACAAACGAGCTGAAATTATTAATTTACAAAGTGATGGAATTAAAATTGAAATACGCTAATACCGAAAAAATAGGAGTGCCAAGAGCTCTGTCATATTATAACAATTACCCGTTCTATCATGGTTTTCTGACCTCTCTGGGGTTTGAAATTGTGCTTTCAGATAAAACGACAACTAAACTCATTAATGACGGCGCATCACGTGTTGTTTCCGATACGTGCTTACCTATAAAAGTTTATGTCGGACATTTATTAAATTTACTTGATAAAGGAGTGGATACTATTTTTGTTCCATCCCTTCAATCCACTGATTATAAAATTAACAATTGCAGTAAAATCAGAGGTCTGCCCGAAATTATGAGAAATATAATTGACAGACCTTTTAGAATGATTGAACCGACTCTTGATAAAACAGAAGGATTGGGAATAAAAGATTTCTGTTATGAAACTGCCCGTCAGCTGGGAATTTATGACGAAGAACTTATTGAGAAATCTATAAAATCCGGCTGGGAATGCTATAACAATTTTATTAAAATGGCACACTCCGGTGTTTCACAACAATCTGCAATTGAAAGTGCAATAAATAACAAACAGGCTTTAAAAAAGATGGAGCTTGTAAAGCCGTTATCCGTTGTTATTATGGCTCACGGTTATAATCTTTATGATGAAAGAATTTCTATGAGATTGCTTAAAAAGCTTGAAAACATGGGAGTAAAAGCTTATACTTCACTGGATATTACAAGAGAGGAACAGCTAAATTCTATTCGTGAACTCGGAGAAATTCAATACTGGGCAAACGAACTTGATTTAACAGGAACAGCCGCTTATTATCTTTTAAACAACGAGGTAGACGGAATTATTGCATTATCTGCATTCGGCTGCGGACCTGACTCTTTAATGGTAGATGAAATTCAGTATCACGCCGCTGAACGAAATATGCCTATGATACATCTGACAATAGATGAGCATACAGGAGAAGCCGGTTTTGTTACAAGATTGGAAGCCTTCATTGATATGCTTTCAAGAAAAAAAATGAAACAAAAACAAAAATTAAAACAAAAGGAACCGATAAAAGTTACTCCTGCAGAAACGGAAAGGATATTAACCAAAGTATAATGCCGACATTAAGCGAAAAAAAACTAAAAAGTTACAGTTATCTGGGCGGAATACATATCCACTCAACGTTTTCTGACGGCTCCGGAGATATTGAGAAAATAAGTCTTGCCGCAAAAAGTGCAGGATTGGATTGGATAATTATAACAGACCATAATTCAATGGATATTCAGGAGGGTTTTTACAACGGCATTCTGGCAATAAAAGGAGAGGAAATTTCCCCTGAAAAATCAAATCATTATCTGGCTTTAGGAATAGAAAAGAATATAACAGCTCCGGATCCTTCAAGTTATATTGAAGAAGTAAGGAGCCAGCAGGGGTTCGGGTTTGCTGCGCATCCTGACGAATCTGAAACCAGACAAAATCCTTATGTCCCTATAAGATGGACTGATAAAAATATTCTGCCTGACGGTGTTGAAATCTGGAATTGGTTTTCTGAATGGGCTGATAATTTTAGCAGCAAAAATATTTTCAGCAAAGCATACGCATATCTTTTTAAACATAATCTTGTAAAAGGAGCTAACCCGCAGACTATAAACTGGTGGGATAAACTTAATAATATAAATAACAATATTATTCCTGCAATAGGCGGAATTGATGCTCACGCTTTAAAAATTCCGGGCTACATTCTTCCGGTTACGGTATTTCCTTATAAGTCCATGTTTAAAACCATAACAAATGTTATAACATTAAAGGAACCTCTTTCGGGAGATTTTCAAACCGCAAAATCACAGATTTTAAACGCAATAAAAAGCGGAAACAATTTTGTTATAAACAGAAAAGTGTCCAAAAACATTCCTGTTTTTAAAATAAAAAATAAAACAGGAGAAGCGCATTCCGGCGAAAGTATTGAACTGGATAATAACACTATCCTTACAGTTAAGGCAGCGCCGAAATGTTCAATCAAAGTTTTCCATAACGGAGAAGAAATTATGCATAACATTTCGGACAAACTCAAAATTATTCTTGATAGAGCAGGAAAATACAGGGTAGAAATAAAAATAGGAAATAAAGGGTTTGCATACTCAAATCCCGTATTAGTTTATTAAAAGGAAAGATTGTGAAAGCAAAAATAAGCGAAGAACAATTAAATAGATATTCCAAAAATATGGATAACACTATCGCTGCAAAAGATAGGGTTATCGCCTGGCCGAGAATGGGCAGAATTGATATTCCCCTGAAAGCTCTTGTACACAATCTCGGTGCAAAATACATTATTCCTCCTGCAAACAGTAATGAAGCTCTTGAACTCGGAGTTAAAAACAGTATTGAAGGTATCTGCCTGCCTTATAAATTAAACCTTGCAAACTATATTATGGCATTAGAAAACGGAGCTAACACTTTAATGATGTTTCAGGCACCGGGTTCATGCCGGCTCGGGAACTATACCAAAATGGCTCAAAAAACATTAAAAAAAATGGGATATGAATTTGATATGGTCATTTTTGACATGTACCAGAGCAAAATGAAACAAACTCTGCAAGCTTTCTGGCATGTTACTCATTGTTTGAATCCGTTCAGCTACTATAAGGCTTTCAGTCTGGGATTTAATAAATTCTTTGCAATAGATGAAGCTCAAAAACTTCTGTTCTACTGCCGCCCGAGAGAAATCCATAAAGGAGATTCCGAAAAACTTTATAATAAATGGCTTAAAATAATTGACGAAACCAATTCTATATGGAAAGGCAAGCAGCTTGTAAAAAAAATCAGAAAAGATTTCCAAAAAATTCAGATAGATAAAAACAAAGATGTACCAGTTGTCTATTTACTCGGAGAGTTTTTTGTGTTATTAGACCCTTATATAAATCAGGATATAGAAAAGACACTCGGTGAAATGGGAATTGAAGTCCAACGTCAAATATGGTTTAGTGAATGGCTTGAAGGAGTTCTTAAACCGTCCATACTTAACAAAAAAGAATCTCATAGAGAACGCTGCGTCCGATATGCCGAAAAATATATGAAGCGGCCAATCGGCGGAGAATGCATAGAAACAATCGGAGATACTGTTTTTGCAGCAAAAAACAAAGTTGACGGAGTTATACATTTAATGCCGTTTTCATGCATGCCGGAAATCGTTTCTCAAAATATATTATCCAAAGTAAGCAAAGAAGAAGATATTCCAGTACTGACTCTCGTTTTTGATGAGCAGACAGGAAAAGCAGGTTATATAACCAGAATTGAAGCTTTTATTGATCTGGTAAAAAGAAAAAAAATGAAGACAAAGAATAAGGAAAGAAAAGGAGAGAGTTTGGTCGCATGTTAAAAGAATCTCGAAACAAAATGACGTTTGAACGTTTGAAATATTATAGACATTTATTCGGCGGGGCTTTGGAATGTATTCAGAGCAGATTATCAAAGAACCCTAAACCGTTATGTTTTTCTTTAATGGTAACCAGTGCCTGCAACTGTGATTGTGATTTTTGTTTCTGGAAATCTAAAAAAGGGCAGGATGATATGCCGACAGAAGAAATCGTAAGACTTCTGACGGAAGCAGGAGAAATAGGATATTTAGACAGCATCCTCTGGGGCGGTGAACCTCTTTTAAGGCAAGATTTTGCAGAAATATGCAAAGCTTCGCATGATGCGGGATTATATACAAAAATTGCTACAAACGGTTGGTTTTTGGAAACTAATCCTGATTTTGCAAAGTATACAGACCTGTCATTTATTTCGCTTGATGCCATAGGAAAAGCTCATGATGACATCCGTCACTTACCGGGAATCTGCGATAAGGTTATGAACGGGATTGAATACCACAAAATTCATTCTCCGAAAATGAGAATATATATCTGCTGTACGGTATCAACCCAGACCAGCTTTGAACAAATTAAAGAAGTTGCCCAGTACTGCAAAGATGCTGATATTTTATTATACTTCACTGTTAATAAAGCTGCTTCAAGACCTGAAGAAGCTGAAAATGTTATTGAAACAGAACTTGAAAACGATCAGTTAGCAGAGATGTTTATAAAAATTAAAGAACTAAAAAAACAGGGTTATCCTATAAGAAATTCATACTACTTTATGGATTACATTATTAATAAGAAAACATACTACGAATGCCACTGGCCAAGAATTGCAACTGTTATTTACTCAAACGGAGATATGCTCAGATGCTATGACAGAAAACCATTCATAAGCGTTCGCAACCGTTCGTTAAAAAGTGTAATTCAGGATCCTCTTTTTGTAGAAACAGTAAATCAATGTAAAGATTGTAAATTAGCCTGCGTAGGTAACTATGCACTTGACGCTTCCGGTTTATGGAGACTTGAATGGCCGGCTATAAAATCTTTAATGGAAATCGCTATTACATAACAAATAATCAATAAATTAGGAAAAGGAAAAATGAAAAAATTTATCATTACATTAACAATACTGCTCATAGGCTCAGGAAGTTTTGCATCAACTACTAACCAGAATATGAATACTATTTCTCCGGTTATGCTTAATTCTATGCAAAATACGGGAGCCAGCACAAATAATATCAATCCGAATATTATTAATATAAACAGAAAAAGTCCGATTCATGGAGCAAGTATGCTTGAACCGTACAAAATGAATACACATAACAGTTTGAATGAACGCACATTTGAAAACATGTATATGGACAGAAGCCAGAATGCTTTTGAAAATAATTACCAGACTTTTGCTGCTAATTCAAAGAAACCTGAACTAAGCCAGGTTGAAAAACTGTTTAACGGTAAAGAAGCTGATGCAACAGTGACTCCGCTGCGTCAGGTCGGGTATGATATATTTAATTCATTCTCCTCAACTGATTCAAATACGACAGGAAAATTTAACGATGATTACAAATTGAGCGTGGGAGAGAAAGTCAGCATAAATCTGTACGGAGATTCTGTTGATGTAATGGCGCTTTCAGGTGTTCATCTGCTTAGTCCTATTGTCCAAACGGAAGTCGACTCCAAGGGAGATATTTTTATTCAAGGTGTCGGCGTAATCCATGCGGAAGATAAAACAATACGAGAAGTCGAAAATCAAATCAATACAATGGCTTCAAGAAAATACAACAATCTAAAAGCCAGAATAAATGTAATGTCAGGCTCAGGATTCTCTGTCTTTGTTTATGGTCAGGTTAATAAACCGGGTAAAGTTTTAATAAGCAACAACTCTTCATTCATAGATGCCTTAAGTGCGGCAGGAGGAGTTAAAAAATCCGGTACTTTAAGAAAAATAGCATATACCAGCGGAAAGAAAACCATAAATGTTGACTTATATAAAACTTTATTTTCTGATGAAAACGACAATATTATCTTAAAACCGAATGACAGAATTTTTGTCGGGGGAATCGGAAGTGTAGTTGCGCTGAAAAACGGTGTCTCAGTTTCCGGTATTTATGAATTGAAAGAAGGGGAAACATTACAAAAGCTCGTTTCTATGGCGGGCGGACTCCTTCCTGGAACACAAACAACAGAAGTTACCCTTACTCGTTTGAATACAGAAACACTTGAAAGAACCGCCGAAAACATAAGCTGGACAGAAGCTAATCATTCTAAGCTTCAGAGCGGTGATATTATAGAATTCAGGGATTTATATAATGTTGCGGAAAACACAGTCGTTCTTCAAGGTAATATAAAACACCCTGCAACTTTTGCTTACAAGCCTAATATGAGATTATCAGATATCTTAAAAAATAAAAAAGAACTGCTTGAAGAAACTTTCACAACTCAGGCGGTAATCAGAAGAATCTCTGATGAAGACGGAAGTATACAAACCATTCCGGTTTATTTAAAAGAATTCTTCGCAGGAATGAATGACCCGCTTTTAAAACCAAGAGATATTATTAATATCTATAAAAATACAAATGCCGAATTCGTTGATGTATACGGGTGTATAAATATTCCTAAACATATAACCTATACGGAAGATATGAGATTGGATGATGTCCTTACTGACATCCAGTTTGTTGAATCCAATATAGATATAGAAGATAATAACGAAAAGAATGTATCATTTACCGATAAATCCGGAGATGCGGCATTAGTCGGAGGAACATCCAATAACAACAGAGTTATCTCCGCAGAAAATGTTGCGGTAGAAATAACAGGACTTGACGGCTCTACTCAGCTTTATTATCTGTATGACATAATGATTAACGGAGATACAATAAAATCAATACATCTTGCACCGTATGACAAGATATTCTTCAGAACCCTGCGTGATAATGAAACAATTAAAAACGTAAAAGTTTCAGGGTTTGTAAAAACTCCGGCTACGTTTAGATTTGTTGACGGAAAACGCCTTACAGATATGATAGAAATGGCAGGAGGACTTACCAAAGACGCAGATTTAAGAGGTATTGTCTATACAAGAAAGAATCTGCAAGCACGTCAGGTAAATCTTGCGCAGAAAAATAATGAAAAAGACATAAAACTCTTAGAAGGTCGTATTGCCGGCGGTTTTAAACAAGCCTCCAGCGATATAGAAGCTAAAACTAATATGATTGGTATGCTGAAGCAGGACCAGAAAGAGTTCAAAAACAAATACACAGGACAGATTGCTTTAAATATCAAAAATAATAACCTTAGCAAAATAAAAGATTCCGACAATATAGAAGTTCAAGACGGCGACGAAATTTATATTCCGAGAATGACAAATCACGTAAGCGTCATAGGTGAAGTCTATAATGAACAGTCTTTTATGTTCCAAAAAGGTTCAAACGTAAAAACTTATATAAAAGAAGTCGGCGGCTACACTCCGAATGCTGCAAAATTCAGACTCTACAGAGTCGGGGTTAACGGCAGAGCGGAAAGAGTACACAGCTGGACAAGGATTGCACAGGGAGATACCATTGTTGTTCCTAGAAAAATTGCAGGAAACGACTGGATTACTCCTGTATGCGATACTCTCAGAGGTGTTGCATCAATTCTATCAACAGCGTTTGTCGTAACAAGGTGGTAATAAAAAATGAAAAGTCTTTCAAAATCAGTTCTGGTAATGTTTATATATGATTTGCTTGTATTCTTATTATCAAGCTGGTTCTGGTATGAAAAAACAGGATTAGACAAAAAACTTTTCATTCCGGCAGTCGCTCTGGTGGTTGTAACCGGATTATTTACCTTATTTTTGAAAGCAAATTACAAAATAAGAGAGTTCAATAATACCGGAAAAAACCTTTACTTACTGTTTGAAGGGGTTGTATTCTCACAAATACCGACAGCAATCTTATTTGGATTTTTTGGTTTTAATCTTTCAGTCGTTAAATTTTTAGCTGCCAATATTATAACTATTTTTGTGCTGTTAAAAATTTACAGAAGCCTTTTCCATTATTATCTGTTTAATTTAAAACCTGTAAAAAATATTCTATTAATCGGCACAAATAGAAATGCACGGCTTATGGCGGATGAAATACTGGCAAAAAAAGCATTAAGAATGCATATTGCAGGTTTTGTAAGAGATACGAAAACTGATGAAGAGGACTGTCTGGCTGATAGCAGCGAGCAAATTTATTCATTAGAAGACGGTTTGTCCAAAATTATTAGAGAAAAATCCGTTGATATAGTAATAGTAGCTATTCCCCGCAGAATGGAAGGAACTCTTTTAACGGAGATGGTAAACTCAATCCCGAGAAGAGTAAAACTCTACACCATGCCGGAATTTTATGAAATGGTTACAGGAAAATATTTTATTGACAGAATGTCAATAAACGGATTGTTCTTTAATTTTATGAAAAATCGTTCTGCAGCTTATGATATTTGCAAAAGAATTTATGATATAGTAGCCGCAAGCATAATCCTTACGGTAACCTTACCGATTACATTAACCGTTGCAATAAGAGTATGGTTAACAGACGGTGAAAACCCTTTGTATACCCAAAACAGAGTAGGAAAAGGCGGCAAAGTTTTCAAATGCTATAAATTAAGAACAATGTATGCTAACAATTATGTTCCAACCTCCAATAATCTGGAACTCGCAGATAAACAGGAAGATGATGACAGGGTTATTCCATGGTGTAAGTTCGTAAGAAAAGCACGCTTTGATGAAATTCCGCAGATGATAAATATTCTTAAAGGCGAGATGAGTATTGTTGGACCTCGTGCAGAATGGGAAGATTTGGTTAAGGTCTATAGTAAAGAAATTCCGGTACATTTTTGCAGGCACTGGGTTAAAACAGGATGGACAGGATGGGCTCAAATTAATCAAGGGCATTGTTTTAATGATGCGGATGAACTGCTCAAACTTGAATATGATCTTTATTATATCAAACATAGAAACGTGTTATGGGAAATATCTATCTTAATAAAAGCAATATTTTTGGCTTTAGGAGTACGACATGGATAAAACAGTTTTAGTTACAGGCTGTGCAGGTTTCATTGCCACACATACAATAAAAACATTGATTAACGAAGGATTTAACGTTATTGGTGTTGACAGGAAGCCTGAACCGGATAATTATGCCGGAGGCAAGTACTATCAAATGGATGTTTCTGCTCCTGAACTCGAACAGATTTTCAAAGATAATAAAATTGACTACGTTATTCACTTAGCAGCAGTGCCATCCGTAAGCGAATCCGTTAAAAATCCTCAAAAAGATTGCAAAGATAACTACTATGCAACTGTTAACGTATGCTATTTTTCAAAACTTTACGGAGTTAAGAAAATTGTATTCTCTTCAACAGCAGCAGTATACGCTAACCCTAAATATCTGCCTGTTGATGAAGAACATCCTACAGGTTTTATTTCTCCATACGCAATCACCAAAATGGCATCAGAAAATTTTATAAAATATTGCGGAATAGACTATATTATCTTCAGATATTCTAATGTATACGGAGAAGGTCAGGACTGCACCGGAGAAGCAGGAGTTGTCGCAATCTTCTTTGACCTTATGAGCCGTGATAAAGATGTCCGAATTTTTGGAAACGGCGAACAAACCCGAGATTTTATTTATGTGGCAGATATTGCAAAAGCAAATGTTTGCGCACTTACAAGTGATATTAAGAATGAAGTAATAAATGTATCTACAAATACTAAAACAACTGTAAACGAACTTTTTGAAACTATAAAAAGAACGCTGGGATACAAAAAAATGCCTATATATTGCCCGCCAAGAGAGGGAGATATTGAACACAGCATTCTGGATAATAAAAAATTTCTGGAACTATTCAATTACACACCTGCTGTTTCTTTAAAAGAAGGAATCGGGCATATGGCAAATAATTCTATACTATTAAAAACTACATACTAAAGGAGAATACATGCAGCAGCAACTAAACTACTATCCTATGCAGGATGAACTTGATGAAGAACTTACCATTGATTTGAAAAAGATTTTCTTTGCACTATGGAGCAGAAAAGTGCTTATCATAAGTGTTTTTATATGTGTACTGGTATTTTTTATACTTCTTACATTTATTCTGCCTAAAAAATATAAGGTCGATGCGGATTTATATATTAACAAATCCAACAACTCAAATATGGCAGAGTTAAACCCGTATGTTATTTCCGAACTCGGAGCCGGCGGGGGAATGGCTGCCATAATGAGCGGAGGCGGAACTCTGGCTAACGATATTGAGCTTATGCAATCGCCGTTGGTTATTGATAAAGTTATCAGAGATAATGATTTAAGATACAAAAAACTTTTCGGTATTTTCCCTACAAAGAAAACCGGACAATACATAGCCGCAGACAAATTTATTAAAAAAGGAATTTCTTTTGAAAACAAAAAAGGTACAAATGTTGTTACTATTGAATATAAAAATAAAGACAAAGACCTTGCATATAATGTAGTTAACTCGGTAATAGTACATTATCTGGAACTTAACCGTGAAATAAACTCTGCTAAAGCAAAATCCGACAAAAAAATTATTGAATCAGAATATAAAAAAGCCAAAGAATCTCTGGATATTAATATGAATAAAGTCGGAGGGCTTCCTGAAAATGCAATGATGACGACAGGAACTCTTGCCGCCATGAGTGCATATTCAAGTTCCGCACAAAAAGCTATGTCAACTCTTAGAGGTCAATATATTGAAGGAACAAAATCAAAAATAGAACTAACTGAAGATGCCGCAAAAGTTGCCGCATTATCTTCAAAACTTGAATGGGCAAAAATGGTTGATGAAATGTCAGATTCTTCAAAAGTTATTGTCCTGAAAGAGCCTAGAAAACTACAGGATTACGAACAGGCATCACCTAAGCTTTTAACAAATATCCTGCTAGGAATTGTTTTTGGTGCGATAGCAGCTCTTTTTGCAGTAATTTTTGCTGAAAATACCGATAAAAAGCTGACTTTTTCTATGCTTGGTGATAATATTATTTATAATCTTGAAAATGATATTTCAGATTTAAACTTAACATTGCTTGCAAACCAGGATAAGAAAATCTCATTTATCTTATTTGAAAGAATGCCTGCAAATGTACTTGAAGGGTTTAGAGAATTTAAGAATATAAATCTTGTCAAGGGTGAAATATCAAACGAATTTGTTAACGGAATAAAGGATTCTTCAAACATAATAACTTTTGCAGAAATTGGAAAAACAAATTCAAAACTCTATAAACAGGTTAAAAAAATAGTTCAGGAAATGAACAAAAATATCTTAGAAGAAGTTTTAATATAAGAAAGGGAATAAAATGAGAGTAGAAAAACAGTCAACAGTCTGGCAATCAAATTCAATGGGCTGCTTTGACAAACTTAAGTTAAAATTTAATGACTTTATAATTGATCAAACAATTAATTATCTCGGACATAATTTTAGTAAAGAAAAACTCATCAGACTTGCTAAAATATTTGAAAAAATTGCAGGTTCAAAAGGCGGAATCAATCACGCAAAACGTATGCAGTGGCTGTTTGAATCAGAGCATCCGCATCTTCTGTGGTGGAAAAAGATTCTAACAGAACTTGACCCTAATTGCCGCAACAAATGGATTAAAAACTTCTTTGTAAACGGTTATTACGGAGATAATTTAAGAAAACGTTCAGAATTCAACAAAAAACATGGATTCTTCCCGCCGACAGTTTTACTGGCAAGTATTACAAAAAATTGTAATTTCCATTGCAAAGGCTGCTGGGCGCATGAATACGATGTGCGTGAAGACTTAACAAAAGAAAAATGGAGAGAAATATTTACGGAAGCCCGTGATGTTATGGGTATCCATATCTTCCCGATAGTAGGAGGTGAACCATTCTGCCGCAAAGAATTTCTTGAACTCGCTGAAGAATTTAACGACTGCACATTTATTACATTTACAAACGGTTCGTTAATTACCGAAAAGACTATTGAAAAGCTCAAGAAACTAGGTAATGTTCAGCCAATGTTCTCTCTTGGCGGAATGAAAGAAAATAATGACAAAATCAGAGGTGAAGGCTGCTTTGATATGGTTATGAAGAAAATGGACATGCTTAAAGAAGCAGGTATCCTCTTCGGAAGCTCAATTACCGTCACAAAAGAAAACTGCGACGAAGTTATCTCCGATGATTATATGAAAATGTTGTCCGATAAAGGCTGCCTCTGGAGCTGGTTCTTCCATTATGTACCTATCGGAGAAAATCCTGATGTGGATTTAGTTCCTGATGCACAGCAACGTCAGCGCATACTTAAAGCCGTTTATAATGCAAGAAATACTCTTCCTATGATGACAGTTGATTTCTGGGGCGACGGGCCTGAAATGATGGGTTGTATTGCAGGCGGAAGACAATATATTCACGTTAACCCTAAAGGGGACGTTGAACCTTGTACTTTCGTACACCTTGCAACCCACAATGTTAACAATTGTACTCTGACAGAAGCTCTTGCGTCTCCGTTTATGAGAGCTATAAGAGATGGAATTCCGTATGAAGACGGCAACATGCTAAGACCGTGTATGATTGTTGACAGACCGGAAGTTTTGAGAAAATACTATGAAGAGTTTAAACCTTATGAAACTCACGCAAAAGCCGCAGATTATTTAACAAACCCTGAAATAAAAGCAAAAATCGATAAATATTCAAGCGATGTTAAAGAAATCCTTGACGAAGATTGGAGAAATAACTTGTGGATGACAATCTTCCCGCTTGAAGGTGAATACTATATAGACAGAGATCATTTTTGTTCAACTCAAAAACCGGAACATTCTTGTACCGGAAACTGTGCAGCCTGCGGAAAATAACAAATGAAAAAAATAATTTTATTAATTATTGCTTTTCTTATATTTACAATACTTATAAACTTTTGTCCCGTAATAACCTTATGGGACAAGAGTTTTATTATAAGCATACAAAATTTAATGAAAAATATTCCCGTAATTTTTGCTCTGCTTCCGGATTGTATACTTTATTCCATAATGATAGCTCTTCCTTTAATAACGGGCGGAATCTATTTTATTATCAACAAAAACAGGATTAATTTTATAATTCTATGCACATTGCCTCTGGCTCCGTTTTTGATGAATTGTATAATAAAAACCCTTCTTCACCGTCAAAGACCGCCTATGGAATTACAACTATCAATCCATCCGCATAGTTTTAGCTATGTGTCCAGCCATAGCCTTATTACATTCTGCCTTTGGGGCGGCGTAATATATTTCTTAAACAGATACTGTAAAAACAAATACTTAAAATTTACAGGAATTCTGTTTTCTATTTTATGGATTTTATATGTCGGAATATCCAGAATCTGGCTCGGAGTTCATCACCCTTCTGATGTTTTGGGAGCATACATTCTTGGAAGTATTATAGTATTATTTTATATTAAATTATTTGAAAAATTTGAGGTTCAAGAATGAAAAACGTTATTGTAATCTCAAATTTTGACGCCGGCAGAAGAAAAGCTCTCAAGTATAAAAAAGAGGTGCAGAAGTTTTTGCTGAATAATGCAGAATCATTTAAATTTATATCGCTGGATGAACTTTCTTCACAGGATATGAAAAAGTATGACACAATTCTTATTATGGGCGGCGACGGAACAATTAACAAAGTTTTGCCTTATCTTGACGATACCGGAGTTTTAGGAATAATTCCATGCGGAACAGCTAATCTTCTTGCCGCCAGATTAGGAATACCTGCCAATATAAAAAAAGCTCTTAAAATTATAAAGCAGGAAACTGTATTTGAAACTGATGTTTTGAATATTAACGACAGAGATTGTGTTTTGAGATGCGGGATAGGCTATGATTCCAATATTATCTGCCGCACCCCGCAGAAACTTAAAAATAATTTCGGTTACTTTGCCTATTTTGCAGCGGGAATTCTATTTGCCTTAAGGCTTAAAAATAAAGAATATAATATTAAAACCCCTGAAATAGAAAAAAATATAAACTCAAGCTGTATAATTATAGCAAACGCTCCAAATATGTTTCATAATTTTGTATCTGTCGGAAATAAATCAGAACTTAACGATAAAAAATTTGAAGTTTTTATTTTAAAAACAGCAAACCCGATACTGTTTTTTATAGAATTTCTTTTAATTATCTTAAATATCAAAAGAAATAACTCCAGAGCGGAATATTTTCAGACAAACAGTATATCCATCTCATCTAAATATTTTAATATACATATTGACGGAGAAAACTGCAAAGAACACGATAATATTTCCTGCAAAATAAAAAACAGCCGGATTAAAATTTTTAAAAAACCCTAGCTGTTTTTTATTTATTAAAATATGCTGTCTTTAAAATCCGTTCAGGTCACCATTTTTAGCATTGTTAAATACAATACCGAGTATAGCCAGAACAACAAGAACAGAAATTATCATACCGAGAGTTCCCATATCAAATTTTTCATATTCCAACATAATTTTAACCGGTTGATTCTCTACTGCTAAATCCCAATAATATTCAGTATCGCTTATAACTTTTGTTGCGTTATGTTTAGTCGCTTTTTTAGGGATTTTTATTGTTAATTCGGAAATAGGTTTTAAACCTTCAACACTGCCAAGACCTGCACCCAGTGCCTGACTAAATTGCTGTCGTTCATTCTCATTATATCTTGAAGTTACAACAGTCCCGTTTTCATATTCAATAGTTTCAACGACCTCGCCTGTTTCAGGATCAGTTTCTTTTGTTCTTGAGACAACACCTTCTTCTTCATCAATAGTTGAATAATTAGAATCATTATTATCAGAAAGAGCGCTTTGAGAATCCCCTTCTGACATTTTATCCATAGCTTGTTTTAAATCATAGGAAAGGTGGATTTTGTATTGTTTTTTAAGCCCCGTTTTCTGTATAGAAAATACTGATGTTTGATTATCAAAATCTTCCTTTAAATCATCCATAGCCTTTTCAAAATCAATATTTTGCTTTTTCAGAGTCATACCGGTGTACGTTCCGTCATTATACTCATGAACCTCATACCCCTTCTTGTTATATTCAGCTTCTGACTCTGCTAAACCTTCATAGAATTTTTCATTAAAATTCGGATCTGCATTTTGGAAGAATGATAAATTCATCGCTTGAGTTTTTGATAAAGAAACTTTATCTTTATCATTGATTTCTATATTGTAAGAATATTTTACACATCCCGTGCAAAATACGGCAATAATACTGACTAAACTAAACAGTAAAAACTTTTTCATACAAAAATCTCCATATATAATTTAAACATCAATATTATAAAAGGTTTTTAAACAGTATTGCTCATTTTGTTGGTGGATATTAACCTAGTCCTTAAGCTCAACTTTTACGGGAGTTTTTTTCTTTCTTTCTTCACTTAAGAAATATACAAAAGGAATAATAAACACTGCCGCCACTGCAAAATACCTGAAAGTCTCTACATACCCCCATAAAGTTGCCTGCTGCCTTAATGAATTATAAAGTTGAGCCTGCCCCATATAATTTGCGGTGAAGTGATCAACCTGAGTCATAAAAGCGGAAGCTATTGCGCTGAGCTTTTCCGTATATACGTGATTCGTATCGGTTAAGAATTTAATCATCATCATCTGATGAGCTTGAGAAAATCTTGAAATCATTGTGGTTGCAATAGAAGTACCAATTGCAGCACCTGTATTTTTAAGCAGGTTTTGAAGTCCGGCAGCATTGGTTTGAGCTTCGTTAGGCAGAGTTGAACAGGAAATATTAGATAAAGGTACCATCGCCATTACCATGCCAAGCCCGAAAGTAAAATTAGGCAGAGCAATACTTGCAAGAGAAATCGAAGTATTTATTTCTCCGAAAAGAAGTCCGCCTATTGCAAGAATAATAAGCCCTATGACAGTAACAGGTTTTATGCCTATTTTTGTAACAAGAATACCGCAAAGAATAGATGCCAATAAACAGCCGGCACCGCGCGGAACCATAGACAGACCGCTCAAGAATGCAGTGTAACCTAATAAAGATTGAAGCATAGAAGGGAGAATTGAAGCAGAAGCCATCATTACACCCATTAAGACTATCTGCCCCATTGTTCCGATTAAAAAATTATGATTCTTTAATATGGATAAATCTATAAGAGCAGTCTTTGTTTTACCTTTCTTAAACTGTATATAGAAAAATGCTATACAACAAATTACGGAAACCGTAAATAGTTTACATATCCATGGTGAACCAAACCAATCAGCATCATTACCTTTATCCAGCACAATCTGTAATGTTAAAAGCCATAGTGCAAGAAATGCGAACCCGGAGGCATCCATACTTACACTTTTTTGCTTTCTTGAATACGGAGGTTCCTCTACGTAACGGTGTGTCAAATGCAAAGCTATTATTCCAAAAGGAATATTAATAAAGTAAATAAACGGCCATGACCAGTTTTCCGTAATCCATCCGCCAAGAGCCGGACCCATAATCGGTGCCATAACGACACCCAGACCAAATATTGCCATCGCAGTAGGAAGCTTCTCTTTAGTAAAAATTTCAAAAATCATAGCCTGAGCAATAGGCATTATTCCGCCGCCGCCTATGCCCTGTAAAGCCCTTGAAAAAAGCATCATTGCCATAGAGTTCGAAAGCCCGCAAAGAATTGATGCCAGAGTAAAAATTATAATACTCAGCATAAAATATTGTTTTCTGCCCATTAACTTGCTAAAAAAATCAACGGCCGGAATAATAATACCGCTCGCTACAAGATAACTTGTAATAATCCAGGTAGATTCATTATGGCTTATAGAAAATGTCCCTGCCATATAAGGAAGTGCAACGTTAGAAATAGTTTCATCCAGAGCAAACATAAAGATTGAAAGCATAATAGGAATCATCGTTATCCACGGATTAATCTTAAAATGCCACTCTTCAGATTTTAATGTTTCTTCCACAACATGTTCCTTTTTCTACCTGTAGAAATATCTACAGTCAATTAAATCATAGATAATATTTTTTTGCAAGAATGAGGATTTAATCAAATTTTATGTTATATTTCTCAACAGCCTTTTCTCTTATAAGCCTGAGCATATTAATAACTTCTTTAACTTTTTCTATTTCATATTCAGAATTTGATTCCTCAATATACTTATCCAGAGATGCGCTTATTGTTCTATAAACTTCCTGACCTTCGGGCGTTACTGTTATTTTCATAACAATTTTGGAATCCTGTTTTGCGGGAGTTCTTTCAATAAGTTTCTTTTCCTCAAGTGATTTTAGGAACTTACCTGTATGCGCCCTGCCTTTCAGCATGAGTTTGGCAAGCTCAATTTGAATAATCTCCGGATACATATACAAACAGTCCAGTATAATAAACTCATCCTGATTTACAGGGTACTTATTATCGTCAAAAAAACATTTTGCAACCTCATGCAAAACTCTGGATGTCAGTTCTAATTCATACGGTAACGATTTTGTATAGTGTTCCATTCTTACCCCATATATTTAATTCTATTTGAATTATTATTTTTTTGCAAATTAAAAAGGCAGCGAAGTAGATTTACAGAAAAAATAAAAAATTACACATACACAAATTGTAAAATAACTTTACTTCCCATGCTTTAGAAAATTTGATATTATAATATCGGAAGGGATAATATGAAGATTGGGGCTATTAGTATTATGACAGCTGCGGCTGGCAGTAACTGCCGGTACAAAATACCGGACAGAGCTTATCCGGAAAAGAAAACAAATTATCAACCGGCAACGAATTCCGTATATTATACAGATTTAGTACATGATTCAATATCCTTCGGGGCAATAGCTAATTCAAAACCCCTGAGGATTTTGTTTAAATATGGACTTCCTTGTATGTATACAGGGAAAAAGATGATTGACCCGAAATCAATTTCCGGACTTTTTGATTCAAGAAAACTCCATGCCCCGGCAATTGAATCTCTAAAATTCATTGAACCGTATAAAGAAAGTCTTTCAGGAATGGAAAAACGGGTTTTTAATCTTTTACAGGAGCAAGCCTTAATCTATCCTGAGAAATCTATTGCAGAAATCTTTCAAACAATAGCACCAAAGTACCAAAAAAGATTAAGAAAAAAACAGGCTCCTATTTTTAAAGAACTGCTGAGAACTGCGCAAAAACTTCCGGAAGATTATCATTATAAATTTATACAATTTATGATTAAAACAAACCAGAAACTTCAGGATAAACCAATTATTATGCCTTTTAATTCGACCGAGTTTAAATACAAGCTCGGAAAGATTAAGGAGTATATGGTAAACAGAGGAGGGAAAGGAAGTAAAGCAATTTTAAAACTTACAGACGAAGCAGAAAAACTTCCTAAAAAACTAACGCCGGAAAATATAGAAATTCACAAAGAAATTATTAATAATATTGAAAGAATACAAAAACATTCACCCCTCAAAGACAGTGACACAATAGAAGAACTCCTCCGTAATGCCAAACAGAGATTGAACGGAGAAAATACAGCCCAGCCATTCAGCAGAAAATCTTTTATTTATGATCTGGCAAAGCTATTGAGAGGACTGAACAAACCTGAGCTTGAAGAAAAGCTCATTGATATTGCCCAGAAACTTCCTACTTCAAAAGAAAATTTATCTGCATATATTCTGAAATCAACAGGAGAAAGCTCAAACAAAATTGCATACAGACTTCTCTGGCCATCTACCGCCTCTGTTGAACATATTCTGCCAAAATCCTGCGGCGGACCGGATTCAATGAAAAACTTCGGAGGAGCATGTAACAGAGAAAATAGCGAACGTGGAAACAGAGATTTTGTAACCCAAATAAAGAGAATGCCAAAGACTCCGGAAAATTGCCAGAAGTTCGTTGACAGGCTTATAGAACTTGCAAATAACGGAGTCTTTGATAGGAATAATATTGATAAAAAATATATTTATGATTTTAAAAGAACAATTCAGCTTCAATCTCAGGGCAAAATTGTTCTGGATATTACGGCACTTAAACCTGACAAACCAAAACCTATATCTTTATCAAAAGAAACTTTGTATCCTTCAATGCCAGAACTTTGTGTTCCTGCTCTTTCTTAAACATTAGAATTTCACCCTTTTTAACCTTAAATTTTTCCGCATCAAAATGAAATTCCGCTTCCCCGTCAAATACATACGCACATGCATCACAAACAGAAGTATGAGCATCAATAATTTCATCTTTTTTTAAAGCAATTGCTACAAGAGCGGAATCCCCGTTTTCCATTAAAACTTTCTTTTCAAATTTCGCTGATTCATTTTCAATAACATCTTTTAATTCTAATACGTTGTAATACATAAAAACCTCCTTTTATATATAATTGCTTTCTTAGTTAAATTTTCTCAATTCATCATTGGAAGTAAGCCGATTCTATAAAATTAAAAGACTTGCACTAAAACTTTCAGGTGATATTATACTCTATGGATTTATGACACAGCCGAACTTTTAAATAAAGAGATTTAACCCTGTTTTTGTTGTGTCAAAATATACACATAAAAAAGGAATACAAAAATGAAAGAAGAAAAAGCTATTTCAACAATAGACGGATTAACACCAAGCGCTACAGTACATGAACTTAGTGATAAAGTTATGACCGGAAAAGCTGATTACAGCAAAACTAAAATGATTACACTTGCAATCGCAGCGGGTGCTTTTATAGCATTCGGTGCTCAGGTTTCTTTAACAGTTATGACCGGTGATTCAAATATGGGCTGGGGTTTTACAAAACTAATAGGCGCAATGACTTTTGCTACCGGTTTGATTTTAGTTACTTTAACCGGAGCTGAACTTTTTACCGGAAATGTTATGATGACATTTGCTGTATTAGAAAAGAAAATATCACTTGCAAAACTCTTAAGAAGCTGGACAGTTGTTTATATCGCAAACTTTATCGGTTCAATTCTTTTAGCATTCTTAGTTTATTTTGCAGGAATGGGGCATAACGGCGGAGATGCAGTCGGAGTTACAGCTATGCAGACAGCATTTTCTAAAGTTAACCTGTCTTTTACTGAAGCTTTCTTTAGAGGAATTCTCTGTAACTGGTTAGTATGCTTAGCAATCTTTATGGCATCAACTTCTAAACGTGTTATCGGAAAGATTTTTGCAATATTCTTCCCGATTACAACCTTCGTTGCATCGGGTTACGAACACAGTATTGCAAATATGTTCTTTATTCCAAACGGAATTTTAATGAAACATTTTCCTTCAATAGTTGCGGCATCGGGTTTTACTCCTGACCAATTAGCAACTATGACCTGGAAAGCTTTCTTTATACATAATTTAATTCCGGTTACTTTAGGTAATATTGTCGGAGCGTTTGTGTTTGTTGTTCTTTTATTCTGGACAGCATATTTAAGAGAAGAACGCAGACAAAATCAGTAATTACAAGCAAAAGAGAAAAGGACTAAATTTAAAATTGGTCTTTTTCTCTTTAAAAATATAGAATATCATTATGAAAAAGATATTGCCGATATTAATAGCAATTATACTGACATCAAGCCCCGCATTTGCAAAGCAAAATGACGGATACCTTGATGAAGTTATTTTAGAAGAATCCGCAACAATTTCAGAACCGTCAGACACTCCGGAGAATACTGAATCTGACGTTCCGCATGAAAAAACTTTGCGTGAAAAATTGAGTGATGTTTACCATCTTGAAGTTTACAAATACGATACCCCGAACTTTTTGCTCAAGGATGTCTTAACTAAAAAGTTTGATGAAGATTCTCCTCTGGAATCCCTTAATTTATGGGCTGGATATAACGGAAATATTGGTGTTTACATGAATGAAGATGCTTCTTCAAACAGCCAGTATGATTTTAATGCTATTAATGTCGGGATTGATGGTAAATTCAAAAATAATACCGCAGATTTCAGAATAATGTTTCAAGACTCGCCATATTCTTCAAGAAACTTTGTTCAGAGTATGTTTGCAGATATGTATATTGCAACAAATAAGATTCCTCACCACAGAGTTATGATCGGGCATACAAGACCGCCTGTAGGTATGGAAGGCGGCTATGGACCGTTTGTTCTGCCATTTATTGCCAGATCTCAAATATCAAGAAATTTCGGTACAATACGCAAACTCGGAGCAAGGATTGCGGGAGATTACAGCTTTATTGATTATGATTTAGGTGTCTATAGTTCTGACACTTATTTTCAAGAATTTTTTCCGGGAACAGAATTTATAGGCTGGGTTAATTTAAAACCGCTTGCTAAAACCGGAGGAAAGTACGGCAGCCTTAAAATCGGCGGTGGTCTTGATGCAGGGAACAGAAGCAACTCTTTTTGTGTAGCCGGAGCTTATATCGGGTATGAATACAAAAGATTTATGGCAAATTTTGAATGGGCAAATGCTGACGGGTATAACGGTCCGAGCGGGTTCTCAACAGACAAGCATGCCAGCGGTTTTTACGCAACATTAGGTTATATGCTCACTAAAAAACTTCAAATCCTTGCAAGATATGACGAATTTGATCCGGATAAAAACATCGCTCATAACAACCAGAGAGAATATTCTCTCGGTTTAAACTACTTTATTAAAGGTCAGGG
Organism: Candidatus Gastranaerophilales bacterium; assembly: GCA_944324255.1. Taxonomy (GTDB): domain Bacteria; phylum Cyanobacteriota; class Vampirovibrionia; order Gastranaerophilales; family Gastranaerophilaceae; genus CAG-196. The sequence continues at coordinate 40,841 of CALUVM010000010.1, forward strand.
GCTGAGATTAATCCTGAATTATGTTTTCTGTCAGAACGACGCAGCAAAGGATTCACATAGAATCCTTGTCGGAACACAGATATTGTTGTAGGGGTAAAATTTATCAATAAAAAACTTTATATAAGTGCGATTTTGTTACCTGCCGACTAGCAGGTGGGTGAGTGCCTTAGAATATCCGTTTCCCGCTGGCGATTTTGTATCGGCGGGTATACTTCGCAAACTATAGAGCTTACTCTCCCTTTTTATTAAAAATGTAGGAACAAAATAAACACCTATATAAAGTAATAATATTATGACATACTTTTTTAGGGTTTTCAATCCCGAAGTGTCTGTGTTACAATCCGACTATGAGAGATTTTATAATAAGAGAATTAAAAACAAATAATATTGAATCCGAACTCAAAAGAATCGGGTTTGATTCCTGCTATATCGGACAGGCTTCCGACAAATACAGATATAAGACAATAAAAATATATGACTTAAATCCCGCTCAAGCTAATATTCTAAAGCAAACTGCGCTAAGCTTAGGCGCCGATTGCGGGGTACACAGGGAAGTTATAACCGGAAAAATTGAGATTTCAGATGCTATTTTAGGAGGAAGTTTTTCTCAGCTCGAAAAAATTGCCGCAAGACTCAAAGAACAGCCTTTTTCTTTAAAAAATCTTGGAGAAAAAATCGAAACGCTGGTTCAAGCTAAACAAACCCGCAAAACAAAACTTGCCGGAATTTTGAATCTAACACCTGATTCGTTTTCCGACGGGGGTGAATATTATGGGGGTAAATACGATAATCCGGATGCTGCTTTTAATCATTTTATTGAGATGATAGAAGATGGTGCTGATTTAATAGACATCGGAGCGGAATCTACAAGACCGGGAGCAGTTGAGATTGAACCAAAAATTCAGATGGAAAGGTTAAAGCCTTTATTAGATAAAATACAGAAAGAAAATATAACTTTCCCGATGAGTATTGATACAAGAAGTTCTGAAGTTGCAAGATTTGCACTTGATTATGGAATAAAAATCATTAATGATGTATCAGGCTTAGAGTATGACCCGAAAATGGCAGATGTTGCCGCTGAATACGGAGCTGGAATAATTATTCAGCACTCCAAAGGAAATCCCGCTGTTATGCAGCAAAACCCTGTTTATGATGATGTTATAGAAGAAATTTATTTTAGTTTACTTGAAAAAGTTGATTTTGCCCATTCTAAAGGGATAAAAAACATTATTATTGATCCTGGAATAGGGTTCGGAAAAATAAAAAAAGATAATTTTGAGATTTTGGATAGAATTGAAGAGTTTTATTCCCTGAATTGTCCTGTTATGGTCGGCGTTTCAAGAAAATCTCTACTCGGAATAAACAGTGACAATAATGAACTGAAAGACTCGCTTTCCGCTGCAATATCATATCCTTTGATTAAAGCGGGAGTTGATTACATAAGGGTACATAATGTAAAACTCCATAAACAATTACTCACTCTGGCAGAATAAGATTTACCCGCCCGGCTAATTTTTATTTAAGAATTATAGGTTAGTATAATAATACAGTATAGTCAAAGTGAGAATAGTCAGATGAGTATTGCTAAAGATTTTTTGCTGATACCGTTTTCCTTATCTTTAATTATATTACTGGTTATAGCCGATAGCAAAATATGCCTTATGCTTGCAGTTATTACCGGAAGTTTTTTAGCCTTGAAATTTATGAAAAAATATTTCAATCTAAAAACAAAGTTAATCCGTCAGAGAGAATATTTTATAAATGTTTTAAGCCACGACTTTAGAGTTTCAACTCTTGCACAGTTAAGAGGAGTAGAAATTCTTTCCAAATTTACTTCAAATAATGATCAAAAACTTTTATTATCTGATATTGATGAATCTTGTAGATACACACTGGATATGATTTCCATGCTTCTTAATTCTTTCAGATATGAAAACGGGGAAAAGGTTCTTGTCTGCGAAGAAATTAATATCGAGAACCTGATTCTAAACTGCATTAATCAAATTAAAAAATATAGTTATGAAAAAAACATTGAAATAATATTCAAAAAAGAAAATACAATTGATTCTTTTTGGGCAGATAAAACAGAAATAAAAAAAGTTATAACAAATCTGCTGATTACTGCACTTTCTAACTCAAAGAGCTTCAAAAAAGTTATAATAAATACCGGATACATAGACGGCATGGCTCTTTTTTCCATAAGCTATACAGGAAAAGCTTTGACTTTAGAAGAATACAGGAGAATGTTTTCCGGAGATTCTAAATTCTCTACGGTCGGGCATGGTATCAGAATGAACCTTTGTAAACAAATTATTGAGTTTCATGGAGGAGAAATAAAGGTAATAAATTCCGGAAATGAAATCAACACCTTTACATTCACAATTCCTGTACGGGCAAAAGAATCCCCGTCAATGCTAAGTTATACTCAAATATCACAGCCTTCTGTCTAATCTTGAATTGTAAATAAATATTTTAATTTTAATAAAAACACTAGAAATATTCTGAAAAAATGTTAATATGTGGTAAAGGGTAGTAAATCGGATATGTTTTGAAGGGATTATTGTAAAATTTTTTTAACCAACTAAAAAATTTTGTCAAAAAATATCATTTACTTGTTTTATATAGCTATATAGTGTAAAGGTGCTAGCGTGAATAAAAATCAAACGGCTTATAATAATAACACGGTCAAAAACAATTCTAAACCCGTGACATCTCCTATAGCGCAAGGTAAACTCGTATCAACGGTTAATGCTTTGACTATGAATACGTCTGCCGCTCAGATACAAAACCCGCAGAACATGGTTTTTAGTAATGAGAAAGGCAAAACCTTAAACTACAAGTATATTGTAGATGAATTGATTAAGCTTGCTACTGTTGATACCGCAGCCGGTTTTTATTCAAGAATGTATGAAATAATTAATCAGGCGATAGATTCCAGTTTTTATGCTATAGGTCTTTATAAAGATAAATCCAATTGCATTAACTTAAGACTTCATGACAAATTGGGAAATAACTATTCAACAAAAGTTTTCCTAAAAGATACCGACAATCCTATTGTAGAAGTTTTCAACACACGGAAACCAATATTTGTTGATAACAAAGATTTCTTAAAACTTGCATATTACAAAAATTATTCAACGGCAATATTACCGCTAATTTCTGTTAATAAGTGCATTGGTGTTTTCATTATTGAAGATTCTTCTGCCCGTCAAAATATTGTACTGTATTCATTAATCGCAAATTATATGGCTCTTTTCGTACACAATTTCTATCTGGTTGAAAAGAGCGATGAATATGCTAACACGGATAGGCTGACTTTATTATACAGCCATAGAGGGTTCCAGGAAATGTTAACCCGAGAACTTGACCGTGCAAAAATTAACAAGCAAAAATCCTCAATTATTATGATGGATATAAGTAACATTACAAAAATTAACCGTGAATTCGGGCATGCAAAAGGAGATGAAGTTATAAAACTTGTTGCTGAAAAAGTTCGTCAAAACATAAGAGAAGGAGATATTGCCGGACGTTACGGCGGAGATGAAATTGCAATAATTCTCCCGAATACGGACGTTGAACAGGCTAAGTATCTCGCAGAATATATAACTTATTCTCTTTCCTGCTGTTTTATAGATGATGTCGGACCGATAAAAGTTTCTGTCGGAGTTTCCACTTATCCAGACTGTGCGGAAGATAAAGAAAAACTTCTTATACTTGCAGAACAGGCAATGTATATTTCTCAGGCAAAAGGATACAAAGACGGCATGTCTGCTATTATAAGTTCTTCCGATTTTAATTTCTGGGATGATGTAGCTTTAAAATCCTATGCTGAAGTTGTTTCAAAACGGCACTCGCAGCTCGGTATAAACTTTGAAGAAGATTTAATCCAGAAATTCAATGCTGATCATAAGCTTTCCGGCACAAAAATCTGGGATATTGCAACATCTCTTGCAGGTGCTATTGATGCAAAAGACCCGTATACAAAAGGTCATTCAACTTCTGTTTCAAAATACTCAGAAGCCCTCGCAAGAGCTATCAATCTTCCGGAAAACGAAGTCGAACGCATCACTCTCGGGGCATTGCTTCACGACGTAGGTAAAATCGGAATTCCTGAAACAGTACTCAAAAAAGAAGGACCTCTTTCTGATGAAGAATGGGCTATTATGAAACAGCATCCGGTCATCGGAACAGAAAAAGTTCTACAGCCGAACCCTGCTTTAAGAGATTTAATTCCGATTGTAAGATACCACCATGAAAGAATTGACGGAAAAGGCTATCCGGACGGACTGAAAAACGGAGATATTCCGCTTGCGGCAAAAATTGTAGCTGTCGCAGATACTTACCATGCCCTTATTAGTGACAGACCATACAGAAAAGGTATGAATATTGGAAAAGCTATCTCTATATTGGAAGAAAACGCAGGAACCCAGCTGGATAGAGATCTGGTCAGAACATTTATTCAAATAGCTCCGTCTTTAGGGGTTTAGATAAACAAAAAAAAAAGAGGTTTAAACCTCTTTTTTTTTGTTTATTTTTTTGCGTATCTTAGAAATGTTTGGACTTTTGTCTGCATCATCTCTTCTACGATTAACCATTTCCCGTTTGGTTGTTTTTGAACAATCATATATGTTTTCAGTTTATATGTTTCCCCGCTTGGCTGTCTAAGAGAAGATACTTTATATCCGTTGGAAACAGGTGTTACTGACACATTGGTATAAGTATTTTTATAATTTCTAAGTTTTGCACCGGCCTGTCCGATTTTCATCTGTTTAATATAAGTTGCGGTATCAGTATTTACATCAACTGTTGTTCCGTCCGGTTTTACAACCTGTCTTATAATTTTTGCAGATGGAGAATACATATATTCTATTGTCGGGCTGTATGAATTTGCTGCGCTAACATAATTATTAAAAAACTGTAATGCGTCATTTTTATCATCAGCAAGAGCTGCTAAAGATACAAGGCATAGTGTAAAAATAGTTAATAATGTTTTTTTCATGCAATCTCCGTTTCTTATCTAAACACTCGGCGGTAAATCGCCTTTTACAACAGCTTTTGTATCACAATCAAGCCCGAACACTCTATGCAAAGCAGTTACAGCATCATTTGCACTTGATTGTTCAACAAGACAACTGATTTTAATTTCACTAGTAGAAATCATTTTAATATTTATATCCAAATCTGCTAATGTTCTGAACATTTTTGCTGCAATACCGGGTTTATCAATCATGCCGGCACCTACTATTGAGATTTTAGCAATCTTATCATCTACAAAAACATTACTGTAATGAAGATTCTCTTTTACTTTTTCAAGAATTTTCATTGTTCTGTCCAAATCAGCCTTATCAATTGTAAAGGCAATATCATTAGTATTCATTGCCTTTCTTGCATAAGATTGAATAATCATATCGACTGATATATTTTCCTTTGCAAGTCCGTCAAATAGGATTGCTGCAGTTCCCGGATTGTCCTGGACATCACACACTACTATTCTCAACTGGGATAGATCTGATGCAACGCCTGTAACAGGTCTTTGAATTTCCATCTGATTTACTCCTAACATTAAAGTTCCTAAATTTTCAAGTTTGAAGGTGCTTCTAACTCTCACCGGCATATGATATTTTGCGGCAGTTTCTACAGCTCTCGGGTGGAGAACATTAGCTCCGACTCTTGCAAGCTCAAGCATTTCTTCATAAGAAATCTGCTCTAATCTTGAAGCATACGGAACAATTCTCGGATCTGTAGTATAAACTCCTTCAACATCGGTATAAATATCACATCTTTTTGCATTCAATGCTCCTGCAAGTGCAACTGCGGAGGTATCAGATCCGCCTCTTCCGAGAGTCGTTATTTCCAGCTCATCAGTTACCCCCTGAAAACCGGCTATAACAACGACCTTGCCTTCATCAAGATGTTTAAAAATATTTTCTGTTTTGATATCAATAATTCGTGCTTTGGAATGAAGATTTTCTGTCATTATACCTGCCTGTATAGCATTCATACTGACAGCATCGCATCCTTGAGCCTGAAGCGCCATAGCCAAAAGAGCAATCGACACTCCTTCACCTGTAGAAAGAAGCATGTCCATTTCTCTTGCTGATGGGGTGTCAGAAATCTCCTTTGCCATTTTAACAAGCAAATCTGTTGTATGCCCCATGGCTGAAACAACAACCACGACATCATTACCGAGATTCTTTTCTCTTATTACGGCACGGGCAACGTTTTTTATCTTTTCCGTATCCGCTACGGAAGTTCCTCCAAACTTTTGAACTATTATATTTCTCATTATGTTTTTACCTGATTTGAATCAATAAATATTATATATTCAAAGAACGAGTTTTACAAGAATATGTTCACAAATTATTTTTTGTTAAGTTTTGTAAATAAATTGGCAAAAATTTTTTTTATGAGATTTAGCATAATACGATATAAATCTGACTATTCAACAAAAAGGAGTATATAGTATGAACATTAATTCAAATGAACTCAAGCTTATGAATCAAGTATTAAAATTCAAAGCTGCAGCCCCGCAACCGTCAACGACCCCGGAACCGCAGGCTCCTGTTTCAAAGCCTGAATCAGGAATGAATGCACTTTATGCACAGGGTCTAAACAACCAATTATCTTTCCAGGGCGGTGCAAATCTTTCAAAACTGCTCAAGAACAAAGGTTTATCAACAATGATGGCTCTCGGTTTATTAGCCGCAGCACCTTTAACACAATCTTGTTCAGACTACTTTGAACCTAGTACAACAATTATTGAACATGGCTCAACAACCAATATAACAATAATTTATGATAATTCAAAATGGGAAGCAATGTACGAAAAGATGATGGAAATATGGCAAATGATGCTTGAACAGCAGCAAATAACCAGTGCCGAGGTTAGCCAGATGTCACAATATATGCTCCAGATGATGCAAATGATGCAAAACGGTCAAATGAGCGCTGAAGAGTTCTATGCAAAAATGTATGAGTTCATGATTAATCATGAAAATAACCAGAAAACAATTATGGATATTTTAATTGACAATGGAAAAACCCAAGAAGAAGCTAAGCAGTTCCTTCAAGAATTGAAAAATCTGGTTGAAACCGGACAACTTACAGCAGCAGAAGCTATGCAGAAAATCATGGAAGAACTCGGAAATATAAATACTACATTAGACGGAATGTTAGAAAAACTCAACTCTTTCTATGAAGAATTTATTGAATTCCGTAATGACTATTATACAAACAAAGAAGAAACCCTGGGCATGCTCGCCAACATTTATGAACATAGCACAATTAATACCCAGGTTTTACTTGCAATGAACGGCAACATGGCTCAATTAACTAAGAATTTCCAGGAATTTCAAGGTAGTTTTGAAGAATTCAAAATGAATGTTCAAAATAACCATGAAGAACTAATTGAAAAAATAGCAAACTTAGAAGCAGGTTCTGTTGATTATCAAAAATTTGAAGATATGTTCAAACACCTCGGACTTACAATAACAGATGCAATAAATATGTCAAAAGAAGAACTTATCGCAAAACTTGATGAGTTTGAACAAACATATATCACAACTGAAGAATCACAGATCCAGTTATTACAAAAAATTAATAATGATGTTAACTTAATTGTTAACTTCCCGGGTATTGACCAATCTGTTGTTATAGAAGCCCTCAATAAGTTGACAGAAGCTGTTAATAACGGTAATGCCAATGTAACAGAAGAATTGCAGACTATTCAGGAACAACTTAACCAGCTTAAAGCTCAAATTAATGAAATGATGACCAAGTTTGATAATCAAACAGCTCTGGTAAATTCATATTTAGAGTCCTTCAATAAACAGTTTGGTATGGCACTGGATATGTTGACAAACCTGAGCGGTGATATAAACGAGTTGGTATTCCAGCAATCTGTTGCTAACGGATATTTAAATAACTTAATGAAACAAATTGAAGAACTTAAAGTTATTATTAATGATATTAAAGAATCTACTGAAAACGGAGACAGCGGAGATGGTTCTTCAATTACAATAGAAGATCTTGAAAACTTGTTTAAAAACTATGGTGATACCGTATATAACAAATACAAAGAATTAATCAAAAACCTTGGTATTCAAATTGGCGACTCAACTGCTACAATCGAAGACTTAGTAAACCAAATCAATATAAAAATGGATAATCTAAAAGATTATACCAAACAGCTGAACGAAATTATTGAACTGCTTAAAGGTATTAACTTATCCGCACCTGAATATGCCGACAAATTAGACCGAATTATTGAATTGCTTGAAAACTTCAAATGCAACTGCAACTGCGGAGCAGATAGCGGAGATAATGAAGGTATTGTTGGTGATTTAGGCGACCTTTTAGGATAATAAATTTTCCCAAGATAACAGAAAGAGGCAGATTTTCTGCCTCTTTTTTTTGTAAACAACCATTATCTTACATCTGTATTTATTACTGTTCAATTATTTTATCATATTTTTTACCGGTTGCTGTTTCAAGGTTTGCAATAGCTTCTTCTTTTGTATTGCCATAAGCCGGAGCAACACCTTCTTCCGGAGTATTATCCACAGCTTTCCATTTATTTGTACCAGGAATTTTTTCGACTCTGATTTCATCACGACCGATGATTTTCATTCCGCCTTTTCCGGTACCACTACCGAGTTCTTCTGCTGTGGCTGCAACAACTGTACCGAGAACTCGTTTAAAACCGGCTATTTCGTATGGCATTTTGATTTTTTCAGGAAGATTTGTTCTGCTAATCAAATCTTTGAATAATTCGGCATTATATACACCATTTTCATCTGTACATAATTCTCTTTGTAAACGTTTTATAGCACCGTCTTTTCCATATAAACCGTATTTTTCAACAAGCTCAGGATAATAAGCTGTTACAAGACCTGCCCAGGTATCACCATATTCTCTTTCGTGAACATAGGTAAGATTTGTTTTTATATTAGCATCTAAAGTGCTTATGTTAGAAACTGTTGCGGAGTATTCCGGCTCTTCCGGTTCTTCCGGAACTTCAACTTCTTTTACCTGTTCAGGCTGGACATAAAGCTTTTTCATAGCACCGATAAGTTCTTCTTTATTTAACTTACCGCCATCGCCTGCTGCTCTGTTTAAGAGAGCTTTAAATTCACTCTGATTCCATTCACCGGTTTCGGTATCATAGTACATAAATGCGAGTGCTGAAAGAATATTTGCATATTCAGGAGATTCTTTCTTAACTCTTGCAACATATTCTTCAATAGAACAATCTTCAAAGTTTGTTACAGTTACCGGAACTTCTCCTTTTGCTTCAAATCCGCTGATTATACCGAGTACAGCAGGGAGTATTGCACTCTTAAGTGCTGTATCAACAACAAACTTAGAAGCTTCAAACAATGCATGGACGACATCAACACTGTTAATTAAAATTCTAACACTATCTCCGACAGTACTTACCGTAACGCCTTCGACTCCTGCCAGTCCGGATAAATCCTTAATAGAGCCGCCCTTTAATGTTATATCAATATTAGTTTCATTAACATAGTAATCGTTAATACCCTGTTTAGGATTTGTTGCGGCAGCAGTACCACCTGAAACTGCACCTGTAACTGCACCGATTAAACCACCAAGCAGAACTCTGCCCCAATTAACCCCTTCTTTTTCATAGCCGCAGAGTTTAACCAGTTCCATAGCTTCTTTTTCTGATAAATCTTCAAGTTTAGATACATATGATAATTTACCGGTAGTTCTTAATTTTTCAGAAATAAATTTGTCAATTCTGGCATGTCTGTTTACTTTATTATCGGCACCGGCTTGAATTCCTATAAGTTCGGAAAGAATACTCAAATCATAAGTACCGTCTTCTTTTTCTGTAATTAATCCGCTTAAAACAAGAGCTTCAAAGACTTCATTTTTATTACCGAGAACTTTTAAAATTTCTTCTTTTGTTTGAGTTTTCTTAGCTTCTACATTATTTTCACGAGCTTGGATTTTTGAAGCTGTCTTACTTAGACGTTCTTTGCCGGAAACAGGATCGCCAATTCTTTCTCTCCAAGCCTTTTGGACATATTTATCATCCCAATCTCCGCTTGTTTTTAAAAGTTCTTTAGCTTCTTTGCTTACCTGTCTCCATTTGGTTTCATCAAGCTGACCATATATAGCAAGGACTACTGTTTTTCTTGCTTCATTAGCTATTTTACTGTTTTCAAAAACTTTAAATGCATCTTTATATTCATCTTTAAAATCAATTGCTTTACCATCAACAACAATTTTGCCGTTTTTGATGTCTTCTTTAATTTCAGCCATTATTTCTTCATCAGTTTTTTGAATTCCTTTCTGAGCATATGCATTAAGTTTTTCAAAATAGTAAGATTGCATATTAACAACCGCTTGATCTCTTAAAGCAAACTCTGCTTGATCTTCAAGAAGTGCAAGAATATCTCTATGGAATTGATCGTTCATTCCGGCTTCTTTCAACTTTTTGACAAGAGCTGTATGAGCTTTATCATCCATTTCTTTTAATGTTTTATATTCAGGCATTAGTTCTTGGACATCTTTAACAGCTTTAATAATTTCAGCATATTTTGCTTCTTTTGCATGTTCACCATACATTTTTTCAAGAGTCGGGATAAGCTCTTCAGAAGATACATGCAAACTACCGTTAACCATATTGTTTAACGCTCTGAGTGCATGTTCACGGACTCTAATTTGTTCATTCTTTTCATCCTGAGTCAACTTTTCTTTTGGCTCTTTTGGTGCCTTTTTGGACTTAACATCTTCTGACATATAAAGTCCCATTACTTCGTTAAACTCTTCTGCAGTACATTCACCGGCAGCCAATTTTTCAGCAGCTGCTTGTTTGAATATACCGAATTCTTCTTCCGTAAGCTTGTTATCATTGTTTTTGTCATTGATAAAAGCCAGAGCCTTCAATGCTTCATTAGTAATTTTAGAAATGTCCAATCCCATGATAATATACTCCTTTTTAATCCTCTTTCCTATATAAAGTTTTTACACAGGAAAGAATTGACTTTTTAATAAACTTTTTGTTTACATAACTTAACATAACGCAAAAACCTCCATTTTCTCCAAAGCTTCAATTGAGCGTCTGGCAAGAGTTTCGTTTTTAAGTTTCTTATTTTTCCGTTCTTTTTTAGGAAGTTCGACCGGCGGCACAAGCGCCCAGTTTGAGTTAATCGGCTGAAAATCCGTATGTGCAGAATCGGATATATATCGGGTGAGTGCTCCCAATATTGTTACATCCGGCAATATAAGGAGTTCTTCTCCGGCTATTCTTCTTGCCATATTTATACCGGCAAGCATACCTGTTGCTATAGATTCCGTATATCCTTCCGTTCCGGTCAATTGTCCTGCAAAGAATAAGCCTTCCCGTTCTCTCGCTTCAAGCGCAGAGGTAAGAACTTTCGGACTGTTAATAAATGTATTTCTATGCATAACTCCATATCGGACAATACTGGCATTCTCCAGTCCCGGAATAGAATGCAGTAATTCTTTTTGAGCACCCCATTTTAAATTTGTCTGAAATCCAACAAGATTGAACAGGGTTTTTGCAGAATTATCCTGTCTTAATTGGACAACCGCATAATTTTCAATACCTGTTCTTTTATCAATAAGCCCTACAGGCTTCATCGGTCCAAATCTTAACGTATCAACGCCTCTTGAAGCTAAGACTTCAACCGGCAGGCAGGATTCAAAGAATTTTGATTTCTTATCAACTTCATGCTGCTCAATTCTCGGAGCGTTTATCAATAGATTATAAAATCTTTCATATTCTTCCCTATTCATCGGACAGTTGATATATGAAGCTTCTCCTTTATCATATCTTGAACCCCAAAAAGCTTTATCAAAATCTATTGAATCCACTTCTACAATAGGTGCTATCGCATCAAAGAAGTGAAGATGCTCGCTCCTGGTAAATTCTTTTATACTTTGAGCTAATTTATCACTGGTTAAAGGTCCTGATGCAATAATTACATATCCATCAGGTATCTCTGTAATTTCTTCTCTTATTAGCTCTATATTAGGATTTTCTTCAATTTTTCGGGTAACAGCTTTTGAAAAATCCTCTCTTGCTATCGCAAGCGCATTACCTGCCGGAACAGAGTTTTCAATTGCAATATTAATAAGTTCACCCCCTAAAATCTGCATTTCTTTTTTCAAAAGACCGCTTGCATTAGTAATATCCAGTGAACCAAGACTATTAGAGCATACGAATTCTGCGCAGTCCCCTCCGACATGCGCTCCTGTTGACTTTTCGGGACGCATTTCGTAAAGTTTGACTTTATAGCCTTTTTTTGCAAGCTGGAATGCCGCCTCCGAGCCGGCAAGTCCTGCTCCGATAATTTTTACTTCACGCATTTTTCACTGCCTTCTTGTACTTTGCATGTATTACGACCATTTTTTAGAAAACTTTAATTAATTGGAATATTTTGTTACATAAGTTAATAATCAGTCCTTTATCAGCAGTAACTCTATAAAATTATCCTTCAGATTTTCCGACCTGATTTCTGCCGTGTTCTTTTGCGTAATAAAGACCTTTATCAGCATACTCAATTAAATCCTGCGCCGTTTCCGCATTATCAGGGAATGTAGCCACTCCGACACTTATTGTTACGTGTCCGGTTTCTGTTGCATTCAACTGGAACGGTCTTTCCGCTACTGCATGTAAAATTCTGCTTGCATTGTTAAGAGCTTCTTCCGATGTTGTATTAGGAAGAATTATACTCATCTCTTCTCCGCCGTATCTGCATACATAATCGGTTGTACGGGAATTCTTTTTCAGGGTCTGGGCAACCTGTCTTAAAACAGCATCCCCTGCCTGATGTCCGTATGTATCATTAAATTTCTTAAAGAAATCAATATCAACAATTATCAGAGAAAACGGCTGACCGTATCTTTTTGATAAGTCAATTTGTTTTCTTAAAGTATCCTGAAAATATCTGTGGTTATAAAGGTCAGTTAAACCATCTATAGTTGCAAGTTTATACTGGTATTCAAAATCTCTCGACTTAATTATATATTTTGCTAAATACGACAGTGCAAAAGCCAGAACTATAGAGATTACCGGCAGCACCACCGGAATCCAGAGATTGTTGAGTTCCATTAAGTAATACGAAATAAAAAGATATGCGATTCCAAACAACAAAGTAGACATAACTGCGAATATTGTTGATTCCGAAAGCATAACTATAAAACCGACAATCGCAACAACGGCGGCTATTATAAGAATATTCGCAAATATGCTTGTTTGTTTAATAAAATTATTATCAAGAATGTTATTTAAAAACGTAGCATGAACTTCTACGCCCGGATAAACACCTTCCTGAACCGGTACGCTCTTTGTATCATGAAGACTCATTGCCGTTGTACCGATAATAACAATTTTATCTTTAAAGCTGAATGTTGAAGGTGAAATTCCTTCCATAGAGTTTACAACTTTGTACATCGGATAATTAATATGAGTTCCGCTCTGTCCGTACCAGTTAAGAATAGCATCACCGTCCTTGGTAAGCGGTATATTTAAATTACTTCCGGTTAGTTCATTGTTCTGGTTTAGTACAAAGGTATGCTGCGGAGCACTGTCAACAAGATTCCCTCCTGCCAAAAAAGTAAGATACGGATAATAATTACCTTTATATTCAAGTATTGGTGCTACTTTTCTTATAATTCCGTCACTGCTTCGCATAACATTTGTCATACCGATATAAACTTTACCGTTAAGAAGATTTTCAAGAATAGGACGGCAGTTAGAAAATCCGTATTTTTTTCCTATATCTATATTTGATTTATTTTCAAGACTAACAGCAAGTCTTTGCGGTAAATCTATAGGTTTTCTTAAGTCGGCAGGCTGAACATCCAGATTCATTGAGGTATAAATATTGTTATATTTATTCATAGTATCTGTTAATGCTTTATCCGCATTCGCCGTTGCTTTTAAAGATTTAATAAACATTAAATCGAAAATAACTGCCTGCGGCTTATCTTTTTCTATATAGTTTATGATATCTGCGTACACATTCCGGGGAATTGGCCATTCGCCGTATTTATCCCAGAGCATTTCCAGACTTGCGTCATCAATAGCAAGCACCACTATATTATCATTTGGAAGCGGATGTTTGTGCATAACTTGAAGAGTTTGTCTGTAATCAAAAGAGCGGTTTTCCGCAACTTCAAAAAACGAAGTTATAACACTGTTTAGAGTTTTATTATTCTGCATCAGAATAAAACCTATCAACAAAACTGCCAGAACAAGCAGAAGATAGGTTGCATATGTAAACCACTTGGTCTGTATGAATTTTTTCAAAACTTCCTCTCCCTAACTATATTCTATTAGTAGTATAGTTAATTTTACCGTTTTTTGCAAGAATTGAAGCGCCGAATAACCCTTTTTCAATAAGAGTATTATTGATTTTTAGAAGCTCGGTTGACTTGAATAAATCAGTCGTATTAAGCAAATATTTAAGTAAACATTCTTCATGCAAATTCACGGCATAAATTCCTTATATAAATTACAATAATTATTACGACTAAAGCTTGACAAAACTTTAGAAATCATTAAAAAAGCTAGTACAAACGGATGATTTTTTTATTAAACATTAAAAAACACCCGATAATAACCGATAAAAAATAACAAAGGCGGTGATAAAATGTTTAACGGATTTGTACCAAGATATGATTTAGAAGCAAGAATACAGCACTCCAAGCTTGATTCATGGGGTTATGATATTCCATCAGCCCGAATGAGCAGAGTCGAAGAACCTTCTACCGCTGATTTTTCAAGTGTAATGTCAGGACTTGTCGAGGGACTTAATAGTCAGATGGAAGCTCCGGATAATTTACTTAAAGATGCTATGATGGGCTCTGAAAACGTTGATGTACACGATGTTATGACCGCAATGGCAAAAGCCGAGCTAAGTGTTTCTGTTGCAACAACAATTACAGGAAAAGTCATCCAAGCGTATGATAAAATTATGCAATTGCAGATTTAAGTATTCTCATAATCAATAAGTATGTGTATAATGATATAGGGAAGGATATATGGATTTTAAAAAGTTACTGGAAAATAAAGTTCTATTAGCAGCCGTTGTCGGCGGCGTTGTTCTTCTCTTGCTTATTTTTATTATATGCGGAGCAATTGCTTCAAACTCCGGCTCAAAAGGAAACGAAATTGATGTAAGCAACGAACCTTTAAAAGAAGATGTTGACTTACTTACTACGGATAATATGGGGAAAGCACTTGAAATTCAGGCTCTGCTTGCCAGAAATAATATAGTCGCATCACGTGCGGTTGATGGGACTAAGTCCGTATTAAGACTTAAAAAGGGTGACTGCACTCCGGGCATGAAAAAATGTACAACAGAACAAAGAGACCGTGCAATTATGGTTATTGTAGAAAGCGGTCTGTATGATCAAAATGTCGGACTGGAAGTCTTTGATAAAGGTGATTTTACTTCTACAAAAGAAGATAAAAGAATTAGACTCGTAAGAGCTATGAACGGGGAACTTTCCCGTTTAATAAAAAGAATTGACGGCATAGAAAACGCTTCCGTATTTATTTCTATTCCGGAACAAACAATGTTTTCTTCAATGCAAAAGCCTGTTACAGCAACCGTTCAATTGACAGTTGCAGTCGGACAGACTTTAAATATGAGTACAATTAAAGCAGTTTCTAACCTGCTTCTGGGAAGTGTTTCCGGATTAAAATCAGAAAACATTTCCATAACAGATACTAACGGTCATGTATACAGCAGTCTTATTGATGCGCAAACCGAAATGCTTCAGCGTATACAAGAAAATGACAAATATATGCAGGAAAAAGTTCAGGCGCAGTTAAACAGGCTTGTCGGTTCAGGAAGATACGTTGCAACAGTAAGCACCTTCTTAAAACAAGCTCCGGTTGAAAAGTTCACAATTGAGTATGATCCGACAAGAAAAACCGCAGTTAACGAGCAAACTTTTGCTGAAGGTTTAGGAGATCAAACACAGGATGTTAATAAAAACACAAACGCAGTAAGTGTTTATCTTCCAAACGGATTACCTGCAGGAAGCTCTGATTCCACTCAAAACAGAAGCTACTCAAGAACAGCAAGAGAAACTCAATACGGCGTAACTAAAGTTCAGACAAACGAGTATATGTCACCGGGAGTTTTGGAAGAAATTTCAATTGCCGTAACTCTTGAAAAAGATGCTCTTCCTACAGAATTAACCCTTGAAGAGTTAAAAGAACTTGTAGCACATGCAGCAAGCCCGAAAGCTGATCCTGATAATGTTACAATTGCATTTGCGGATTCTCTTGATCCGTTTATGGCAGCAGACAAAAATGTCAAAGCACCGATTAAAGCTGAACACGGAAACCCTTGGTGGCTTGCAATAGCACTTCTTGCGGGCGGATTATTCTTCGGACACAGAATCCTTACAGAAAAAATTAATGCAGCAAAAGCTGCTCAAGAAGAAGAAATGATACGCTTGAAAGAACAAAACGAAGCTCAGGAAAAACAATTAAAAGATTTGAGTATGAATGCAGCCGATTTAATTGCTAAACAATCCCAGCTTCAACAGGGTCTTATTGAACAGCAGAACAGACCTGCCCTTAGATCCTCCGGTGCAGAAATAAGAGAAGCTTTAAGAGAACTCAAACGAGAATTTGAAGGAGTTGACGAAGCTGAAGCCGGTGAAAAAATCCGCAGCTGGATTGAACAGGGATAAAATACCCCCAAAGAAAGAGAAAGCCGCACTGTTGCATTTTTCTGACGAAAAATATCTATTTACAACCATCCCCGGGAAGTGCAGCAGAAAGCAGGGAGGGTAGGATTATTTTGCGAAAAGTATGAGTTAGAATCCGGAAAGGGGATTTCTGATACCCGGAATAATTCAAGCCGGAGGCAAGGATAGGACGAGGTATTGCTGCGAGCGTGTGTCCGAAGGACACAATAGCGAGCGTAAGAGATTGTGCGCAGCACAACCCCCAATATGCCCGAAGGGCATTGAAAACAATACGTATTTTCTTTTTCTTTTCGTACTTTTCTTTTTCTTTGCTTCGTAAATAAAGAAAAAGAAAAGTACAAGAATAATTAAACTAATAGAAATATCAAGTCTGCTTCTATGAGAAAAGGAAAATCTTTTTACATTCTCTTTTATGATAAAATATTTTTATGAACAAACCTGAACTTTTAATGCCGGCAGGCAATATAGAAAAATTAAAATATGCAGTTAAATACGGGGCAGATGCGGTTTATCTCGGAGTGGTTGATTTTAGCCTCAGAGCTATGAGGAAAGGTGAACTGATTACTCTTGATAACCTTAAATCTGCGATAGATACCGCCCGTTCAATGGGTGCGAAAAGCTATATGACCCTTAATATTTTTGCGTTCAATAACGATATAAAACTTCTCGAATCGGCTATGGATAAAATAGTTGAATCTAATCCGGATGCACTTATTATAAGCGACCCGGGGATAATGAGATTAGCTAAAAAATATATGCCGAATACGGATATCCATATTTCAACGCAAGCTAACATCCTTAATTATGAAGCGGTATGCTTCTGGCAGGATATGGGGGCAACACGTGCAATTTTAGCAAGAGAGCTCCCTATTAAAGATGTTGCGGAAATAAAACAAAAAGTTCCTGATATGGAACTGGAAGTTTTTGTACACGGTGCACAATGTGTTTCTTTTTCAGGAAGATGCCTGCTAAGCGATTATATGACCGATGGAGAAAGAAAAGCCAATTCCGGCAACTGTTCCCAGCCTTGCCGCTGGAGCTACAAACTTGTTGAAGAAACCCGTCCCGGACAGTATTATGAAATTGAAGAGAATGAAAAAGGCACCCATATTTTGAGCACAAAAGACCTGTGTCTTGTAAAACACCTCAAAGAACTCGTTGAAGCAGGAATTGATTCATTCAAAGTCGAGGGCAGAACAAAAAGTCTTTATTACGTATCAGCAACAGCTAAAGCATACCGTCAAGCTATTGATGAAGTTATGAAAAACCCCGACGCTGATATGCAGCCATACTATGACGAGCTTCTAAAAGTCGGTAACAGAGGATATACTACAGGTTTTTATCTGGGTGAAGGCTACCCGAAAAACGGCTACAGCTATGATATCTCTAAAGGTCTTGCAGGTGCGGACTTTCTATGTGAAATCTGGGATAAAAACGAAGATTGGTACAAGATTAAAACTAAAAACAAATTCAATAAAAACGAAGATATTGAAATAATTTCACCGACAGAAAAATTTGTTACTCAGGTAACTGAAATTAAAAATATGAAAGATGAAGTTCTTGAACTTGCAAATACAAATGATGAACTCTGGGTAAAATTTACAAAAGCACCGGAAGATTATCATTACGCACTTGCACGTACAGTCGGAATTAAAGGAATGGTTAACGAACCGCAAAAATGCGCTTGTTCAGATTAGATTATGAGGTAAAAATGTTTCTGAAACCGGATTATAATTTGAAAAATATTTATGAGATTGATTTTGAAAAATTAAAAGAGCAAGGAATAAAATGTATTATGTTTGACCTTGACAGCACCGTTATGGTTTCAAAATCAGGGAATTTTCTACCGGATACAATTGAATGGTTTAACAGTTTTATTAAGGATTTTGAAGTTGCAATAATTTCAAATAATAAAAATTCAGAATATATACAAAAAGCCTCACTAATTGCACCTTGCAGGGTTATAGGAAGAGCAAATAAACCTAACCCTAAAATTATGGGCGAATATTTAAAAGAAATTGACCTTAAACCTGCTCAAGCTGTTATGGTCGGGGACAGACCCCTAACCGATATACTTGCAGGAAAACTTCTCGGCTGCAAAACAATTCTTGTCGGCTCCATAAACCCTAACGAAAATCTTCCGACAAAATTTGTCCGTGCACTTGAAAGAAGTACGATAAGATAACCTTATAATCTTTAAAAACAGCTCTTGCATGTACTTTTTTTTATGATAGCATGTTTTTCATAAGGAGATATATTTATGAAAAACTATGAATTATTAGCGATTTTCAAACCAAGTCTTGATTCAGAAGAATTAGACAAAGTTGTTGAAAAAATTTCAGATGAAATTAAGTCATATAAAGGTTCCGTAGCATCTGTTGATAAAATGGGACGTAAAAAATTGGCTTATGATGTACAAGGTTATAGAGATGGTTTCTTTACTACAATGATTCTCTCTATTCCTGGTGAAAACGTTGTAGATTTCAAAAGAAATCTTAAACTCAACGAAAATGTTCTTAGATTTATGTTTATGGAAGTTTCTAAGAAAGCACAGACAGTGTAGTAAAAGCACTGATGCAAGGCAGTATTTTGCACAAATTAGAAAGTGAAGTTTAAAATGTCATTAGCAAAAGCAGTTGTTACAGGAACAGTCTTTAGAGCTCCGGAAAAACGTTTTACACAAAACAATGTACCGGTTTCTTCTTTCGTTCTCAATATTGGCGAAAGAGAGGAAATGTTTATCAGAGTTGTGGTAAAACGTGCAGCTCTTGACGAAGTTGTTTCCGGTATTGCCCAAGGGGACAGAGTTCTTGTTGAAGGAAGACTTCAAATAACAACTGTTAAAAGTGATAACGGCGCTGAAAGAAAGATTTACGAGATTGATGCAAACACAATAGAAATGATGGGGGCAACAGCTCCGGTATCTTCTTCTAACAGCGACATTGTTAAGTTCTCGCAGGAAGAGTTCTCTGACGAACTCATCGGCGAAGACGAAATCCCGTTTTAAACCGGCAAACGGGTAATTCAAGAGGCAGACGGACAAGTCTAAATACAAGCCGGTAATTGTAGTTAAGTGTCTGCCAACCAATTGTAAAACAAGGCTAGAAAGGCGAATTATAAAATGGCAAAACAAGATCAAGATCGTAAAAAACGCAAGACCTGCTCATTCTGCGCAGATCATGTAGAATCAATCGATTACAAAGATGCAGCTAAGTTAAAAAGATATTTAACAGAAGCAGGAAAAATTATTCCACGCAGAGTTACAGGCAACTGTGCTATGCACCAGAGAATGATTGCTAAGGCTATTAAAAGAGCCAGAGAAGCTGCAATTATTAACTATGTTTTTGACTAATTTTGAGTCAGTGTAAGTGTTATGGGGATGGCGGATATTTCTGTCATTCCCATGTTCTCTAATACAAAGTAGTAAAATAAGAAAAGGACAAACAAATGAACAACCAAATTACAATCAGATCAGACAGAAAAGATGACTACACTTTCCAGTACAAAGGTGAAGATGTTACTCTTAAAGCCGGCAGTATTTTAAGTATTGCTGACGGTTTAGCAGAAGTTGTGTTTCCGACAACTAAAATGAAGATTGTTAAGAATTTGATTGTTATCAAAGATGACGAAAAATAGTTAGTATACAAATGTTTTATACAGTGAGGAGTGGAATTTCCGGCAGCGGGAATTCCACCTTTTTGTTTAATATAAACTAGCCACTTATGGGATAGATTATTAAATATGCTTAAAGTTTAATATATGTATTAAATCTTTTTCATACTTCCAGCTATTCTTAATTCCAACGAGCCTTCGGGCTCTTTTTTTGTGCTACGCACGTAGACCGACTGTCGGGAGAGATAGATTTTATGCCCAAATGAAGTTATATCTACACCTCTCCCTCATAAGTAAACTCACAGAAAAAAGTGTAACTCAGAAGCTACGCACGTAGACCAACTGTCGGGAGAGATAGATTTTATGCCCAAATGAAGTTATATCTACACCTCTCCCTCATAAGTAAACTCACAAAAAAAGTGTAACTCAGAAGCTACGCACGTAGACCAACCGTCGGGAGAGATAGGTTAAAAATCCAAACCGGAATTGAATTATTCCTCACCCTACTTAGAGAATCTTCAAACCAAGAACTTCCCCTTGGACACCCAACCACTTAATCACTTAATCACTTAATCACTTAATCACTTAATCACTTAGTCACTTAGTCACTTAGTCACTTAGTCACTCAGTCACTCAATCACTTAGTCACTGTAATCCATGATTGACAATATTTTTTCAGATACTAAAATAAAGTATATAAACTTAGAGAGTAAGTTGACGTAGTATATTTAATCAAAGAAGGAGATTAATCTCATGGCACGTGAAAAGTATGAACGCACGAAACC
>CALUVM010000011.1 GCA_944324255.1 Candidatus Gastranaerophilales bacterium
AATTTATCATTGATAATCTTCCTCCCTTGTGAGGGAGGATTGAGGTGGGTGCTGATTATATAGTGAATAGGGAATAATCCAAGACAGGGTTGGGGTGGGGGGGGGCAACTGAGGTAGTGACTGAGTTAATAAGTGAATAAGATGGTATTCCCTATAGCTACTGAACAATTCTCTTATCAACATCAATAACCTTTGCATATTTAATAAGCAATCTGTAGGCTTTATCAGCCTGTTTTTTATATGCAGAATAGTTTTCGTCGCTTTCGGATGCGATAGAATTTATCATTGCCTTTGTAATAATGGCATCTTTCATTAAAACCTCAAGATGAGGCGGAACAGAGAGAACATCATCCTGATTTTTCAGGGTATAAATTTCTTCACCCGCTGCATTTTCACCTATTGTAAGAGTTGAATAATCAATTGTCACAATAGATTTCTCTATAGGGGACGGATAAAGAACTATTTTATCCCCTTTGATATAAAACCCCTCCGGCATTCCGCATTTGTGCTTTAAGCTTTCCGGGGTCTCAATTAAATCCAGAAATTTTGAATTGAGTTTAACCAAATATCTTCCCCTTGAATCTTTTTTAATAAGTCCTCTTGGCAGCTCGTAAGCTTCCACACCGGTCAGGGTAAGTATAACGTGAGTTCTTTCCCTGAACGGAAAATCGTAAGAAGAGTAAATATCCACAATAGCTTTATTCAAAGCCAAAACAAGTGAATCTTCAAATTCAGATTCAGAAGCAGCATCGTTATCATACATTGACCACTCTTGCGATGCCGCTGTGTTGTACAAATCAAGTAATGTTAACGTCATAAAACCTCCTTTAAATTTTTTATCTAGCATAATTTTTTATTTTTACTGGTACTGTTTTTGCATTTCTTCAGAAGAACAGTATTGAAGCCTACTATAGCGCCCCCAAAAAATTACTAACATTATTTTATTCTTCTTGGGTAATAAACTTATCGTTTAACATTATTATTGACCTCCTATAAAATCTTGATTAATATATAAATTATGTAGCTACCTAAAACCAGTAAATATAAGACAATAAATTTCTTTAACTATCTCTTTTATACGAGTATTCTTGTATATGTCCCTTTTATCATTTACAGACTCAACCACTATAGTGAAAAAGAGCATGTCGTACTTGTAATTGACTGGATTTTAAATACTTTAATTTTCTTTTTCCCAGTTTTTGCAGTACTTATTCAAACATTAATTTTTTCCAAATCCGAATATGTAATTTCAAACCGTGACAAAAAGTTCTTTGATAATCCTACTAATAGAAAGATAAAATTTCAGAAGATAATTACAAATACGGCTTTAACACTATTTTGTATCTTTCTTATTATTTACTTATTACTTGCTGCATACCTTATTTACCTGAGTTACGGGATTGACTGATAATTTAGCCCGTAACTTCTGAAACATCGTAATCCGCAAACTGCTTCATATAGTTTTCGACGCTTGTTCCGAAAGCATCTTTGCTGATACTTTTACCCCCGCTTTTTAAATATGTTATTACAGACCCCGCACCCTTTAAATGAGCACCCGCAAGTAATCCGGATGGAGTAATTTTATATCCGTTAATAATCAAACCTGTATATTTATCAGCACCCACGGCTTTAAGATATCCCCACTGTTTTTTCTTAAAAACTATCTGAGCATTTTCCTGTGCTTTAGGATTATTCAAAAAATCCTGAATAGACCAAACTCCGTCTTTTCCCGTAAACTCCCCCCGCCAGTCATTATTATAAATTCCGGAGTATTTCCTGTAATATCCCGCATCAACAAGAGCAGCTTCTCCCATTTGATACTTACCCGCATAACCGTATTTATTAAAAGCTTTATAATTTCCGGCAGATTCTCTTGCTCCAAGGTCGTTTAAAAATTGCTGAAATGTTTTCATTTTTAATCCTCCTCATCCAAAACCTTGGATAATATAGATTTATCCTCCGGAACTTTTTCTGATTTTTTCACCCTGTCACGGAACTTTTTTCCGTTCTTTTCAAGGATTTTATATTCCGACGGAAATTTCTCCTTTAATTCTTTTGCAGCATCCTCCGGCAGGGAAAAAATATGTCCCGTTGAAATAAACTCAATCTTATACATTCTTTTTCTCCTTAAAATTTAAAACCACTTTGTCCCCCGTGCTTGGCGGAGCTAAGCTCCGCCAAGCAGGAAGATAACAAACTATTCAACAGGTCTTACACCAGCCCATTTAGCAACCGCAAAAATATTTCCCGTAAAACCTTCCGCAAAGTCTAAATCAATAGACCCGTCAGCTTTTTCAAAACGGGATAAATCCTGAAGCTGAATAGCAGAAGTTCCTTTGGTTAATTCTATTACAATATCGCCTAACATTGAGTTAGGGTAAGCATCACCGGCTTTTACGGTTAACAAAGAGTCTGATGAAGTTGTTTCTATAATTATGAATAATGAATTATTCTTGTTAGAAAACGCTTCTTTTATTGTGATTCCGTTAGCTTGAGTTACAGCTTTTTTCTCAATAACAATATTAGCAACCGATTCTGTATGGTCAAGACTCGGATACTGAACTTCAATAATATCTCTTGTCATAAACTATTCCTTTCTATAATTAACTATTTATACAGACAACTTGGCAGAAACCTTAACAGTACCTAACATATCGGCTCTTGGAGCGCCTACACCGTAGAGTCCGTAACCTTTGTAACAGGTGTTAAAATTCTTTTCCGGAGTGTAGAATGTTGTGTTCAAGTCAGATGAAATTCCGCCTGCCAGAGTTTTGCCTTTAACCCCGAAAAGCGGATAGAATACACCTGTTTCCGGCTGTGCAATGTTATTTGAAACAAGAATTTCCCAGCCGCAAAGAGTTCCGATATAACCTTTTGCAATCTCAGCTTTACCTGATTCCGTGTATTTAAGCTCATCCAGCTTGCCTAAATAAAACTGATATTCAGGAGGAATGACACAGAGCATTGAACCGTCTGTCCAGTTTGTATGTCCTTTTCCATCCCCTCTCTGGAATTTTGCCTGCATATATGCAAAAATATCTTTTGCAGTATCTGCAGTAAGAACAATAGCTTCACCTTCGTCATCAAGATAATGACCTGCTCTTGTGTAAAGATTAGCATAAGCGCTGTCTACGGCTGCAGCAAACTGTTTAATTGCATCGTTGGTATAGTCTTTTGCTAAATCAACCATTCTGCCGGGATTGTCCTGAGAGTTTTGAAGCATTTTTTCTTCCATTTCGGAAAGTTCAAAATGGAAAGCCTTTCCTCTGTCAATCTTAACTTTGCAGGTAGAAAGGGTTGCTTCTTCTGCATCAGGCAGGTCTCCGCCGTCATAGTCAAATAATTGAACCATTCCCGGCATTGTTACATCAACTTCATCTCCTTTGTTAATTGAATTTTTCATTTCTGAATGAGCAAGTTTTCCTATTACAAGCTCATTGTAAAAATACTTGTTAAATGCTTTCGAAAAAGCATCTGCAATCATTTGTTTTGTTGTTGTCATAATTTTTCCTTTCCGTTGTTAAATAAGTCTATCTAAAAGTTCATCAACCTCTTTCGGGGTCATTTCATCAAATCTCTTTTGAGGAGGTGTAAACGAGGTTTTTGAATTCTTATCATAAGTCATTGAATCAAGAACCTTTTCTGTTTCATCTTTGGCAGCATTGGCTCTGTCGTGTGCAAAAATCCTTGCAGAAACATACTCATCAAGCAGGTTAACCATCTTATCCATATCAAGGTCACTGCCCAGGACAGTATAAGCTTCTCTGAAAATCTGCTTGAAAGTCGGGTCTTGAAAATATTCCGGAGTGTTGTATTTTCCCATATACCGGTTCAAATACTCTCCCATTTCTCTGGTTGCTCTGGTAAATAATTGAAAATTTTTATTTACCTCATTAAGCTCGGAAACACTCCTTCTTAATGCGCCAAGTTCATCAGAGCTAACACCCTGACGTCTTTCCAACTCTTGATAAGCCTTCGACAAATCATCTACGGATTTGAATTTACCTAAAATCAACTCCTCCTGCGGAGATTGGGTTAATGATTCTCCCTCATATTCAGATTGAATCTCTGTTGTTTCAGCAGTAACATCAGAAGAGTTATCGTCATTAGCCGGCTCTTCAATCTGTTCTTCTGAAATCTGTGTTTCGTTTTGAATTTCTTCCATAAAAATTTCCTTTCCGGGTTTTCCCCATTAAATCTTTTAGTTTTCTTGCATGAAAATTGGGGCGCTCATTCTGAGCGCCCCAATAATTGGCTTAATTTATTCATTATCTAAATTTTTCTTCTCAAATTCACTGATGTATTATTATTGCTCGCCACAAATCCTTAAATAAAATTCGTCCCTGTTTTCGGGAACAATGTTTGATAATGATGCAGAAGGCAGCAAACGCTTACGTGCGGGCTTTATTATTTTATAACCCTCTAATCAGGATTTTCATAGTAATACAGAATCTGGCTAGTATTGTAATTTACTCCTATACCATAATGATATGGGAAACTATGCTCTGGCAGATTTTCGTGTTCTTTGTCATTAATTACATAAAAAGTAAAGTCTTTAATATCTATATCCCCGCTATAATATCTATAATTATTATCACTACCATCACTGCATTTGTCATGATTACATATTTTTATAAAATTATATTTCTTTAATTCCTTATCAATATATTCTTTGTTTGTGTCAAATTTTAAATATAAATCCTCACTTCCGAAAAAAGAATAGGTACTGGCTTTTAGCTCTGCATTTTTTGCTTCGTTAGGAATCTTATGCGGGAAATGAGATGTATTAGATAAATCTACATTACTTAGTGCAAGTTTATAATGTTTTATTTGATTACACTTTGCATCCAAATCAGCAAACATAAACATATAAAAAAATAAAAGACCAATACATATCTGTATGAACAAAATAACAAATGTATTTAAAATAAAAGACAAAATCCTGCTCAAATTAGGAACATATTCAAAAAGTCTAACTGCAGCACCGGTTATTAAAAATGTTATTATTAACGGAATTAGAAAAATTAAGCCTAATAATTTAAATTTCCATTCAAAACCGATTAAACAATAAGCAAAAGGCAATACTCCAAAAATTAGAGATATCAAACACGTCCAAAATAAACACGGATGATTTTTCTTTAGTTCTCTGATAATATTTAATAGTTCAAAAGGAATCTCAAATATATATTTTTTATTAATATATTTTCTATTCATGCTGTTAATTTATCAGTTATATTCATATATGTCAAGCGCATACTTATATTATCTTTGATATACTTAGCTCTATAAATTTTTCATGTATTTTGGAATTAATTAGATAGAATATTATTTACCGATCGCGAATCTTTTTAATATATTTTCAATTACAGAATTGACTTTTTTGGGCTTTCCAGCTATAATATTATTGTTCGCCGTAAGTCCTGAAATAGAATTCGTTCCGTTTTCGGGGGTAATGTTTGATAAGGGTGAAGAAGGCATCAAACGCTTACGCGCGGACTTATTTTGTTTGTATGCCGATATCACCCAGTTTCTCGGTTTTTTCTTCCAATCTGTTGATACAATTATCGCATTATTAACATCTTCAACTATTTTTCCTATTTAAATCTGAATGTTTTTTATTAAGGAGGCAGTGGGGCAGCCGAAGGCTGCCCCCACTGCAAAATGAAGAATGACTAACTATTTCTTATTTCGTTTTTTTATTTCTTTAATAATTTCTTCAAGAGCTTCTTCCTTCTCTTCTTCCGGAATCTCATTCATCAAATCCTGAGAAGGATTTTGCTGCAGAGCATTCGGAGTTTGAGACCGTGCAATCATAGCCGCAAGAATATCAGGGCTTATTGAAGGAGGCATTTGAGGGTTAACCAAATTATTTACCCCCATATTTACCCCATTTACCGCATTTACCCCTGAGGCAAGGAATCGTTCAGGGTTGTCTACGCCTTTTTGTTCAAAATACCAGATAAATATTTCTTCAAGATTCAACGGAATTTGTTGAGCAAATCTTTCAACAGCCTGTATAAGCATATCGGCGTGTTCTGATTTAAGTGTTGCCATAGAAGAATCAGCGTAAGTATATTTATAATCCGCCTGTCTTACGGTGTCATCTATTTCAATCATTTCTTGCTGGTTTTCTTTATTCACAAAAACTCTTTCTATACCGGATTTAAAATCAGCACAGAGTTTTGCAACTTTTTCCACAACAGAAATTATATAATCCTGATTAATTGTATCTACAAGCATAGAAAGCCTGGTCATCTGCCCCTGGGTTTTTGTATTAATTTCTGTAGCAGTTTTGGTTGAAGAAGGTTCAACCGCTCCGACCATATTCGGGAATATCCCGGATACTTCCGCCATCAAATCGTTAAGGAAAGATATATCCTGCAAATAGACATTCGGATTAAATGTAAGCTGCTGAAAAGCGGCATTTGGAGATATATTATCCCCGTATTCTATAATTTTACCCGGATAGAGCTTAATTTCATCCTCATCAAAAAATCCTTCAGGGGCAAGAAGAGGAGGATTTTCGTTAAGTGCCTGCAAATTACAGGTTCTGTTAAGCAAATCTTCCTGAAAATGTGCCAATGAAAGCACTGAATACAAAGGACTTATACCACGTTTAGTTTCCGGATCGAGGACAAAAGCCCCGTAAGAAAACGGATTAATAATTCTTTCATTTTTGCCGAAAGAAACAAGATATTTTCTTCCGACCACGACTGCATGCCAGTTTTTAAGCAGGGTACCGTCAGAGAGTTTTAAATCTCCCCAGTGTTCAAGGACTTCTAAAGTTGTTCCGTTAACGACATCTTCCGAGCTATTATTTGAAAATACGGATTTGTAATTCGGATGAGAGGCTGAACTTACCATATTATTTATTTCAAGCGCTTCTTCTTCCGATATTGTATAATACTTGTTATTTATAATATCCGCAGGGGTTTTATAGGAGCGGTAAATTTTTGGACAAGAATCCCAATTATCCGCTTGAGAAGGGTCAAAAACAATATCTGCCGGATTAACAGAATAAACATAAGGGTTATCATATTTCTTTTTCCAGTCGACCCAGTAATTTTTTCCTTTTTTTATTGCATCAATAATCTGCGGGAGTTTTACAACATCCTGTGAAAACAGGGTTTTAAAAAAATCTATCGGGCGTCGGTATTCTTCATAATTCTTTTTCCAGGCAGTAAAAGAAATTAATTCACCGTAAAGTAAAGCGTAATCAATAACCTTGTCGCAGGTTTTCTGGAAACCCATTTTCTCAAAAATGTCAACAAGCATCGCTTTTTGTTTATTTGAGGCGTTGTTTGAATCGTGATTTTCACCCGAGACATCGAACATAGAATTAACATTTGCATAAGTATTTCTCCAGATATATGACTTTAGGGTCTGGTAAAACATAAATGTTTTACACATTTTTACTTTTGATTTCCATTTTTCGTTTTTGTCGGAAATTGATTTAAAATCATTTTTAAAAAAGATTTCATTGGCAAGATTAGATGCCATTTCAAGATTGGAAGCTCTTTTGGAGTTGAAATTCACAAAGCCGGTTGAAATTCTTTTTACAAGATTTTCTTCTTCAGCTTTTGATAACTGTTTTGTAGAATTGTCTTTTTCAATAATGTACTCAAATGACATAGAATTTTCCTTTCCGGAGTTTAAACTCCATTTTGTGTAGCAAAAATAATTTTTAGAAGGTTTAAAAAAAAAGTTAGAGCAGAAAATATAAAAGATTAGGATAAAAAATGAAAGTTCAAAGTATAAACAGCACCCGATTTTATTACAGCAATTTAATAATCAATAATGAGAACAAGAAAAGAGAAAATAATAATATAACTAACCCGATTCCTTCAATAAGTTTTGAAGCCAGAGTTGATAAGGGTTTAGAAAGATTTTATGAAGTAAACGCCGCAAGAATGCCGCAAACCGTAAAAACCTATATTGAATCCTTAAAAGACAAGAGCGGTTTATCTCCTCTTATGGCGCAAAAATTGGCATTTGCAAAACTCGCCGGCGCAAGTTGTGTTGAAGAGATAAAAAATCTTTTTCCGGATGAAAAATTGTTTAAAAACCTGATTAATCCGGAACAAAGCAAGGCAACAAGAGGAATACTGGGAGTATTCAGAGAAAACAAAGAACTTCTTAATCTCTGCAATCAGGGGATATTGGCTAATAATGAGAACCTGACGGTTTACCTTGTTAAAAAGATTTTCCTTGAAGGGAAAACTCTTGATGAAATGAATGAAGACTTAAAAAAAGAAGGAAACCCTGAATTTCTTGAGTTATATAACCAGAAAGAAAACGGAGTTATGCTCAGAAGCTCAACCCTGAAAGCCCTTGGCATTGAGCAGCCAGAATTTGAATATCTGCAATCATTAAGATACACCCGTGACGGCTATTCCGATTTGGTCGGAGAAAAGATTTCTCAAGCGCAAAGAGATTTTTGGGAATCAATGCCTATTGAAGAACGTACGGCAAGAGCCAGAAAAAGTGTACAAAAATTTGAAAGCTGGTGGAATTCTATGACAAGGGACCAGCAGCTTGAAAAAATTGCAGCTCAAGCAGATGAATTGGAGCTTCTCGCAGAATTTAATAAATCAAATTTCGGTAAAATTAAAAAAGTTTCAGCTAATCAAAGCAAAATAAAAGAAACAAGTTCCAGCCGTCAAAAAACAGGAGTAACTTCAACTTTAAGCAGGGATGATTTATTTAAAATATGGGCATCTAACAACTTAAAACTGTTTATGTCTAACTTAAGCGAACTTGATAAAAAAATTATCCAGACCAAACGTGCTCAAAATGCCGCTCAAAAATGGGAGTCAATGACACCGGCAGAAAAAACAGAGTATATTTCAAGAATTAAATCCGGAACCGAACCTTTGAGGTTTGCAATGATTGATGCATGGAATAATAATCCGGATATTATTATTGAAATGTCCGTTTTCCTAAAAAAACAGAGAATCAATAAACCTGTAGATGAACTATATTCCGGAATGGAATTTAGTAAATTTATGTCAGATGCAATGATAAAATTCTGGGAAGAACATCCTGATTATGCGGTAAAACTGGGAAATTCCATAAAAGAATCTCACCAGAAAGTAAAAGCTTCCGTACTTGGCGGACATTTTGAAGTTATGAAAAATGATATTATGCAAGCCAAGAAAAAACGTATAAAAGATATCTTAGAAGGGATTGCATCATATAAAGAAATTAATATTAACACTCAAGAAATGCGCCCTCTAATGAAAGAATTTGCTGCGGCATATTTATATAATATCAAAGATCTGGCGGAATACCTTCCGGATGAATATCTACAAGAGTATTTTACCGTCGCAGATAGAACATTGACGGATGAGCAGATTATAAGCTGGCTTAAATTTCTAAGAGATGAAAAAATAACTCTTGAAGATATTGATAATGTTAATGCAATAAAATCTGTTGAACCTATGCAGGCAAAAGTTATGAACAGAGCACTGGAAGCAACTCTTGCAGATACTTTATACCTTTGCACCGGTGACCCTGATGTATTTTTAATGTCACAAGCCGATGCTAAATATGCACTATTACAAGTTATCAACAAGCAAAGTAAAATCGCATTATTTTCCGAAAAAACTAATCGCAAATTTGAAATTCCTATCAGGAATTATTCTATTGATAAGAATATAATAAAACAGCTTTATCATTTGTATAAACAACCTATCGACAGTTATGAAATTAATTCAATTGTTGATCAATTTATAAGAGTACACTTCCCTAAATCAGAAAACCCTGAAGAGCAAAAAGTTCTTGATGCAAAAAGGCTGCAGCTTCTTACAAATTTCTGCGAATATATTCTGAGTTACGGACATTCAATTGTTATTCCGTTCTCGCACAATAATTATCCGCCGGAAGTTAAAGCTGCTTTTATAAAGAAATTTATGGCAAACAAACCAAAAAATATTCCGGATGAAATTATACATTTTAGTCTTTCAAGTGTTCAGGATTTTGAAAAAGAAGAAATTGTAAAAGATATAAACAGAATTATCCGTAAACATAATACTTATATACCTGCTGAAATTATGGATTTATTCTGCTATGAATTTGATAAAACAATACGTTTCCTTGATGAAGGAACACTGAACACTCTTAAAAATACAATGACAGATTATTATAAAATCCTTCCGGAAGTTAAAACCACCCGCAGCCTTCCGCTGGAAAGATCTTATTTTAATAACATTAATAATCTCTATTATCTGTGTGCGGAACAAACTCTTGCAGATGTTATATATAACGCAACCGGAGAGCCTAAAGTCTATGCACTTACTCTAAATGAACTTCTTGCCGCTGCAGAAGCTCTTAATTATACTAAACAAACATTAGTATACACAGAAAGAGGAAGTAAAAAGGTTATGCCGGAAAAAGAACTGGAATCCTCCGTCCTTGGTGAAACTATCACATTAAAGCTCAAAAATAAGATGAACTTCTATAAAAAAGAAGCTTTATATGAAGAATATAAAAACGAACTGGTAACCTATATGCATGAGATGAAGGATTATCAAAAAGAAATTGACGGAGAAAATCTTCTCTATATCCTTAACCCTGATGAAAACAATAAAGAAGTTGATGAATATACTAAAAAGAGAATTGACTACACTCTTAAATTTGTTAAGAATTAAACTTTTTTCTTAAGGACAAAAAGATTTCTATCTAATCTTTGAAATCCTGATTTCAAAAGACACAGTGCAGAAGCTCTATTTTGAGCTTCTGCATATATATCAGAATTAAACCATGTCGTCGAAAATTTCAAACACTCAACATTAACTTCAAACATTTTTCTGTTTGCAAACCCGTTCAGGAATAATTTATTTTCTTTAATAAAGTAATATATTCCTCCCACAAGGGTTTTATTATATATAAACATATAAAAAAATGTATTATTCCGGATAAACTCAAAGGTATTATCATCTCCGATTTTATCCTGAACTTTTTCGTATAATAATCTGAGCGGAGTTTCATAAAAACGAAACCCCGCATCAGAAGGTATAAAAACTTCTAACATTATTACCTCTTTTTATAATGCTTCAACCTGTTCTTTTAAATATTTATCATCAGGTTTTAGCAAAAGACCTTTTTCTGCCGTCTTTTTTGCTTTTTCTAAATATTTATCTTTACCTGTTTGCTTATATAAATATTCATATGTGTAAGAAAGATACAAATACGCAGCAGGATTACTTTCATTTTTAGAAATTAATTTATTAAAGTATTTTTCGGCTCTTTTAAAATCACAATTTTTATATGATTTATATGCATATCTCAGAAGCATTTCCGAAACTGATTCCGGTCTGTAGTATGAGTCTTTGTCTTTTTCAGGTCCGCGCGAAATTATAATAGAAGTTCTGTCTGAAGATTTTGTACAAGGCAAAACGTTGGAATTATAAATATTATACCTGCCTTCAGCTTTCCATTGTTCTTCAGGGAAAAATCTTCTGCTCATATTAAAATTTCTCAATCTTTTTTCCGGATTCGGGTGAGAAAGATAAAGGTTTCCTACATAAGGGAGTGCGTTTATGAAAGCAAGAGTTTCTCTGGCATTATTAAGGTCATATCCTGCTTTAAGAGCAAGTATAGCACCGGTTGTATCGGCAGAATATTCCATTTTTTGCAAATTACTGTTTGCGGAATATTGATTTATAAGAGCGCCAAGCTTCATTGCACTGCTATCTCCTGCCGCACTATATGCCCTTTCTAAATTTCTGGAAATTATTGCAGTTCTCTGTCCGTGTCCCAGAAGCTGATGTGCCATTTCATGACCTATAACAAAAGCAAGGGCATCTTCATTATCGGAAAGAGTATCATACAAACCGGTATAAATAACAATATAGTTCATTGATGACGATGCTGCATTAAATTCTCCATCCTGAGTTTTCTTAACAGCTATTCTCCAATTTATATAATCTAGGTTATTTGCCCTGATTATTCTTTCCGCAACACGGTAAACTTTATAAAAATCTTTTGGATAAGCCTGTGTATTATAATCATCAACCTTTGTTTTTCTTAAATTTAGTTTTATTTTTGCATATTCAGCCTCATCTTTTTTTACTTTGGCTTTAAATTTATTATCATCTATAACAGTATAGTCCCCAAATTTTATAAGATTAGGATCTTTAACAACCATTTGAGAATTACTGACAGGAACTACACCTTCTGCAAAATAACGATTCGTTGTTCCATATTTTTCTGCAGCTTCCGCTTCTTTAAGATTTAGCGAGTCAAAATTATCAAACCACGCATTTGCAGTTAATTGAGATAAAAATGCGACCAAAACAAACAATAAAATCTTTTTCATATATTCTCCGTTTTTTCTTAGGGTATCATTTTTAAAAGGAATTTTCAACTAAATTTTCTTTGCATCAACACCTTCAATTATATTAATTTGCGGTTCGGAATCTTCAAAATCAACTTCATCCATACCAAGCGCAAGCCGCTGCCCTTTTTGAATTTTCCCGATTGAAGAAATTAAAAAATCCAGAACATTGGTACTGTTTTTCGGCATATCCAGAAATTCAATATCTGCTCTTGTAAGCTCACGTGAATACTCATCCAGTATAAAATTTAATATGGATAAAGTTTTGTCATAAAAATCTATATGTCTTTGATTAACGTCCTGTTTTAATTGTTTTATATCTTTTTCATGTTTATTTTTAGCCATTACAAAATCCTTAAAAAAAACAGGGGCAGAGATAGAGTATATTGAGAGAAAGGTGAAACAATAAATATAGCCCCTGTAAGAAAATAATTACATAGATTTAATTAATTCTTTATTTCCGTAAAAATCACAGGCATACTGCTTAATTTTCACTTTATCGTTAATCTTTACGGTCTTATTAACCCCGTATTTCCAACCGTACGGTTTGGATTTAAAACGCAGATAATTAAATTCTTTCATTGAATAAACTATTTCATCCGAATACTTAATCATTAAATCATTTGCCTTAATTCCGGAAACAGAAATCCTGTTTACTATCCCGTCAAAACGGTATTCAATTAATTCGCAAACCGGCTTGCCGCAAATCGGGCAAAAACCTATAGACATTTTTCTTGAAGTGTATAATTCGTTTTCTGATAAATAATAAATATCATCCGCTTTAAATTTACAGCAATGACGCACAACAATCCTCCCGCCGGAAATAAAAATACCGGACATATTAGCAATCCGCATAACAAACTAAGCCCAAAAGGCTTAATTTATACAGGTAAAGTACACCCTGTACCCTCGAATAATTTATCCTACGCAGCTTTTGCTTTGTTTCAAAATCAGGTACGGATATATAATACAACATTTTCAAAACCCGGCTAAGAATTGTAACAACTTTTTTACATCTAAACCCAAGATTTAATATTCATAATATTTTTGAGGTAAAATTGAAGCTGAAAGAGAGGTAGGAAGAATGAAAGCTATTGTTTTTGATAACGGATTAAAACTTGATACAAATTACCCGAAACCGGTTCCTCAGAAGGGAGAAGCTCTTATAAGAGTAACCCTTGCCGGTATTTGCAATACAGATTACGAAATAACCAAAGGTTATATGGGATATAAAGGAATTTTAGGGCATGAATTTGTCGGAATTGTTGAAGAAGTTAACTCGGAAGACAAATCCCTTGTCGGGAAAAGAGTAGTAGCCGAAATCAGCTACGGTTGTAACGACCCGAACTGTGAATGGTGCGCTGTTAAAAATTATCGTCATTGTCCAAACAGACACACCCTCGGTATCTGGAGGAAAGACGGCTGTTTTGCGGAATATATGAGCATGCCGGTTAATGTTCTATTTGAAGTACCGGATAACGTAACCGATGAACAAGCAGTATTTGTTGAACCTCTTGCTGCTGCATGCGAGATTTCAGAACAGCTTCACATTGAACCGATGAAAAAAGTTCTGGTACTTGGAGATGGCAAACTGGGGCTTACTACAGCCTTAACCCTTAATGCTCTTAATCTTGATGTACTCTTAGTCGGAAAACATCAAAATAAACTTGATATAGCTAAAGCTCAAGGGGTAAAAACTTGTTTACTCAGCGAATTCAAACCAGAAAAAATATATGATGTAGTCGTAGAAGCTACAGGTACTGCTTCAGGTTTTGAAACTTCAATGGCTCTAACTAAACCGAGAGGTGTTCTTGTTCTGAAAAGCACTGTTGCAACAGGAAAGGAATTAAATCTTGCACCTATAGTTATTGATGAAATAACTGTTCTCGGCTCCCGCTGCGGGCAGTTTCCGCCAGCGCTCAGACTTCTTAAAAATCATAGAATAGATTTCACACCATTCATTACAAAAATCTATTCTATTGATGAAGCTATTGAAGCCTTTGAAGCTAACAAGTCTAAAGAAAGTTTAAAGATTCTGATAAAAATATAAATACAAAGAATAAAAAGAGCGGAATTTCTTTCAGAAATTCCGCCCTTTTTATTCTACAACAACCTAACCTTTTAAAGACTCTGACAAACCTCTTATTGTATCTATAACTTCATTTTTAAAATCATTTCTGTTCATATACTTTAAAAGAGCATCTCTGTTACCTGATGTAAGCATAACAGAAGCATCTACATTCATATGCGGATGAAGAACCGACAACAATAAAAGCGCATTCCCTTCAATATTTTCATCACGCTCTACGCAAAGAGAAGCTGCTCTTCCATAAAAATCATTTTTATCTAATCCTATATCTTCCGCGAAACTTCTGAAAAATCCTTTATCAGGAATCTCCCGTTCAATACGGGATTTTACATTTGATATCATTTTATCAACTCGACTGGAAAGCGGTAAGCCACCCGGCTCTTTTGGTGCCATAAAAATGTTCCTATTCTTAATTTTTGCTAATTCATATTTTACCATAGCTATTCCTTTTTAAACAACCGCTTTAAAATACGGTATAAAATCTTTTTCAAGTTCTTTTTGCATTTTTTCACCCGTATCATGCAAGGTTCTTAAACTATCATCAGAAAGTATTTTATCAAATTTTTTCGGAAGTTTAGGCTTAACTGCCGGTAAGCCTAATTCTAACCGGTTATAATAATTATAACACTTTTCAAGATATAAATTATATTCACCGTATTCTTCCGGACTTAATTTGGATATTGCCTCTTTAAAATTATCAAAAAGAGGTCCAAGAGTATTTTTTTCTTGCCTTAAATCATACGCAAGATGCTCATACTCTGCAAATCGATTTGTTAAAGGTCCTCGAAATTGAATTTCACCAAGAACCCCGTTTGAATGAATAACATTAGCCTGTGCAGTCCTATATCCTGACGCTTTTAACGCAAAGTCTTTTATTTCATCTTTAGTATATCCTTCATTAGGGAATCTGTTATAATCCGCCAGATCAGGTCTGGAACGAACTATAACTTTATTATCAGTCACCTTTCTTATTGCCTGAATCTGTCTGCTGCTAAATTCCGGAAGACCGTTAAAACCTCTGTAATTATTAACCAGAGTTATTTCTAAAGGTTCTATTTTTTCTGTTGTAAGTCTTTGAATTAATTCGTCCGACAATAGCCCCTTTGATTTAATTTCCTCAATTGTTAAGCCTTCTTTCAACATACGATTTTTAGTGATTGAAAGCAGCAAGTTATCTACAACAGGCTGCGAACGCTTTTCAATAAGCGGCTGAGCAAATTTCTCAAACAGCGGAAAAGCTTCAATTTCCTGTTCCGGAGTTAATTTTTGCCCGTATATATATTTTCTTAATAAAACTTTTTGTTCGGGAGATAAGTTCTTATTATTAATTTTTAATTCATTTATCATTTGAGTAATTTTCTTACCATCCGCCGGTTTAAGCGATTTGGAAATAATTCTTGACCCAACACCGTCAAGAACAAAATTTTGCGCCGTTTCAAATGAAGTTACTTCGCCTTCTTTAAATCCTCTCAAAATCTTTGAATGTATAGATTGAGCACTTTTCGCCCTGTTTTGAATACCCTCAACAGTAGAAAGATTTTTAAATGCATTTGAAATCTGTGTTTTTGCACCTGCAAATCTTTGTGATATATATGCGGATATCTGTATTGCTGCCGTTCCTAATTCTGCAGCTGCAGCTTTTTCTGATTTGTCAGCAAGTACAAAAAATGTTTCTTTAGCCTGTAATCTTGGATAATTTACAAGCATTTTAATACCCGGTTTAGGTACAAATATTTTGAGTATAGTTCCTGAAATTTTCAAAGAAACCCCTTTTGATTATTCCCCTATATATTAATAAAGTATTTTTAGCTTTAACAATTGCCTGAGTTATTAATTTTTATAAAGATAAAAAAAGGGCGGAGGTTTAAAAACTTCCGCCCTTTTTAATTTCCTTTTATGCTTATACGGTAGCAGGTTTTTTCTGTTGATTTGCCCCCGGAATAGCATGCCAGTTGGCGGCCATAATTTTCTTAAACGATTTAAGAGCAGTATCTTCGAGTTCACCGAGTTCTTCTGCTTCCATAATAAGTTCTCTTAACGGAAGCAGGGCTCTTTGATCTCTAAGCACCCCTAAAGCAGCTGCCGCACCGGCTCTTACAAGATCATTTTCCGAACGGTTCTTCATAACATCAATTAATGCTGGAACTGCTTTTGTATCATTTAATTTTCCTAAAGAAGTTACCGCATAAATTCTAACGTTAACCCATTCGTCATATAACATATTAATAATCTTATCAACGCATTTTTTGTTGCCGATTTCACCCAGTGCACGGGTTGCATCACAACGTACATTAACCTTTTCATGGTCTAATGATTTCATTAAAGCATCTGTTGCAACATCTCCGATTTCAATCAGCGCATCAGTAGCTGTAATACAAACTTGTGAATTTTCATCATTCAATGCTTCTACAAGCGGCTCAACAACAATCTTACCGCCTAAACGACCTAATGCACGAGCTGCACGAACTCTTACATCAACATTTCTGTCTTCTCTTAATGACTGAATCAAATGTTCAGTAGCTTTTGAGTCGCCTAATTCACCCAGTGCACGAGCTGCGTATAAACGAACAGAACCGTTTTTATCATTCTTTAACACATCAATTAACGGTTCAACGGCTTTTGAATCACCCATTTCGCCTAAAACGCGAGCAGCATTATATCTTACCTTTTCAGAACTTGATGTCATTAAATCATTAATTAATTCTGAAAATGTTTTCTTTACTTGTTTCTTTTTGCTGTTCACAGTAATTGCCATACACTTTACCTCCGATATGCAAATAAATTTATCTAACTTCTACACAGATATATAAAGTTGTGGGTTTATAAAAAATTGCCTTTATCCATTCGGTTTGTTAAGTTTTTGTTACATACCCTTTATTAGGGTAAAATTTACACTTATTATTCTTGCATTTGATAGTATACCATATTTTTACATATTATTAACTACTCCACCAGATATTTTTACAAAAATTAATTATTATTTGTATTACAATCTGCCTATAATACTGTAATAGTCGGGAATTTTTCGATTAACAAAATTTAACATTTCCTACTTACTCGGGATAGTAATAACAAATTCACTTCCCTCGCCGACTTTGGAATTAACTTCAATCCTGCCGTTATGTTTTTCTATAATCTTTTGAGAAATTGCAAGCCCTAAGCCGGTTCCCACACCGACACCTTTTGTTGTATAACCTGCAAAAAATATTTTATCAGGTTCTTTAATTCCACAGCCATCGTCCTTAATTTTTACGACGAGATTATCTTTTTTATAATCGGTGTCAATAGTTATCGTTCCGTCCGAAATTATTGCCTGTGTCGCATTTACCAGTATATTCATAAATACCTGATTCAGCATATTCGGATAACACTTAACCGGAGGAATGTTACCGTAATGCTTTACAATATTAATACGATTTTTTGTTTCATGCCTGATTAAATCCAGAGTCAGATCAATCTCTTTATTAATATCAGCTTCCTGAAGCTCTGCCTCATCCAGACGAACAAACTTTCTCAGAGAAACGACCAGCCTGTTTATCCTCTCAATTGCTTCTTTATCTATTTCATTAATTTCTTTTAAAAGAGAATTCATTTCTTTGTCTTTTATTCTGGAAATAAGTTTTGAAAATATTTCATTATTAGATTTAATTGATGCAACTGGAGTATTGATTTCATGAGCGACACCAGCCACAAGCTGACCCAAAGACGCCATTTTTTCGGAATTTATGAGTTTTAATTGGGTATCTTGAAGCTCTTCAAGAGTTCTGGTAAGCTCTTTAACCATTCTTGCATCTTTTTCATAAAGTTCGGCTTGAATGATTGCATTCCCGAGCTGAAAAGAAACACCATCCATAACTTCCAATATATCATCGAGTTTTGTTTTTTGTCTTGTTAAAAGGACAATTACGCCTAATTTTGTATCCATATTTGTTATAGGAATTATTATTCGCTGAACCAGTTCATTAAAAGGTTTTGCGTCTTTATATTCTTTCATGCAAAAAGTACAGGAAATTTTATCATCTGCTCCTCTATCAAATGTTATATATTTCCCCCTCTCTTTTTTATCCAGAGATTCTTTTATAATATATGAAGCCGTTTCCGGAACGTATACCGCATAATATGACTTGAAAGCCGCAAATAACTGGGAAAGCTCGGATAGCGCAGACGAAAGAATAACGGATGTATCAATAGAACTTCTTATAATATTAGATATATTATTAAGCAATAACAGCTTCATTGCCTGAGATTGGGCTTGTTGTTTAATTTTAGAAAGGTTCTTATTATCCGCTTCCAGCAATGATATTTTTTTCTGATACGATTGATTTCTGGTAAGCATATTTTCCAGTCCGATTTTTGCCGTCACATCAGTAAAGAAAATAATTGTATAATTGCTTTTCTTTGTCGCAGACATATCGTAATAGAAATAATCATTATTAGAGGTTTGATAAGTTACATGCGCACAGAAATCTTGAGGCGATGCCATAGCCTGCAATATAGGGGAGTGCACAGCTACATCATTACTCACAAGAGCACAGACATTATAGTTTAGTTTATGTGAAAATTTTTTCAGATTCTCAAAATCCGGAAATATCCGCTTAAACAGATTGTTCCTGAAAACAACCTCGCTTTTATCATTAACAACAATTACAGCACTGTTAAATTTGTTAAATAAATCAAACTTCCCCATATAGATATTATATCCTGCAACAAAGAATGAATCAATAAACCTAGCCTGAAATCTAATTTAATTCTTTCAAAGAATAACAGAAAATATAAATTATGAAAATTATAAAAATTATAATTATACTAATACTAATTCTTTATTCAAAGGATTGTTATGCACAAGAATTTCTTTATATCTTAAACGACGATTGTATTGATGTCCTTTATAGCGATGCTGTTAAATATTTTAAAAAATTCCCGAATTTTGAAGTACTCAAAGACCCCAGAGGAATTCTTTTAAGATTTCGCATTGAAAATCCATGCACAGAATTTAACCGGATAAGCACCACCACCTATAAGAACATATTAGCTGCCGAATATTTTTTGGCAAAAATAAAAAATCCTGCTATAATAGAAGTGCATACGGGAAAAGCTTCCTGCAGAGAGCAAACAAATCTTAAGAATTGGGAATTATCTACTGTTATTGCTAATAATATAGAGTCAATTGTTCTCACACCGGCAGGGATGCTTTCAAGGAAAAGAATAAGTTCAGTCGGATACGGGGAATTTTTACCGCCGAAGAATACACCAAATAATGGTAGTAAATACTTAAATCGTGTTGATATAATAATACTATGTAATGTAAGTGGAGAATAGTATGGCAGATAACGAAAATAATTCAGAAAAGGGTAAAGATTTAAATAAATTTCTAATAATGAGTTTGCTCTCTACAGTTATGCTCTGTATAGTATTTGCGGGAGTGAACTATCTTGTAATGGAAAACCTCCTTACTCAAAAGATAGGAAACCTTAATCTTAATCAGGAAGAACTTGCAGACGATGAAGGTTCCGAGGACGAAATTCAAAGAGGAATAATCGTAGATTTGGGAGATTTTATCCTTAATCTTTGCGATGAAACACAGAAAAAATACTTAAAAGTTAATGTGGCAATAGAAGTTTCACAAAAAGATACCGATTTTCCAAAGGAAGAAGAACCGGCTAAGAGCGGCGGACACGGCGGACACGGCGCAGCCCCTGCCGCAGTTGACCCGATGGAAGCTATCCAAAAAGAGATGGCTCAATTTAAACCGGCAATCAGAGATGCTGTCATAACAAATCTCTCAAGTAAAACTTCTGCCGAGCTGTCTTCCGCAGCAGGAAAAGAACTCGCTAAAGAACAAATAGCCAATGACATTAACTCAATCCTGGGCGGCGAAAGAGAAGTTTTAAGAATAAGCTTCGGACAATTTATTATTCAATAAGGTTTTGAAATGGCGGAACTAAAAAAAGAATTAAAAGATACAGAACCGGATGTTTTTGAAGAAGAGCTGGAAGAATCAGAACATAAGAGTTATAAGCTCTACAACTTCAGACGTCCTGATAAATTCTCCAAAGACAACCTCAGAGCACTGAGGGATATTCACCGTGAATTTTCAAAAGCTATTTCACTAATCCTGAGCGGCTATCTCCGCATGAGAGTCGAAATAGAAATTGTATCCGTTGACCAGCTTACATATGAAGAATTCATTCGTTCAATGCCATCTCCTATTAATGTCGGCGTATTTGAGTTTGAACCTTTATCAGGTCAAATTCTTTTAGGCATTAGCTTTGAAGTCTTATCCTGCATAGTGAATCGTATGCTGGGCGGGGTTGGAAATATTGATACTCAGACAAGAGAGCTTACGGATATCGAAAAAGCTCTGGCAAAAAAGGTAATTAATATTATAATCCAATCTCTGGAAGATTCCTGGAATGCAATTATACCTGTCACGGGTAAATTTATAAGCCTTGATGACAACTACCAGTCAATTCAGGTTGCAACAGCAGGTGAAATTGTAGCCCTGTTAACATTTGAAGTTCAGATTTCAGGCAAACATTTTGGTTTGTTCAGCATCTGCTTCCCGTATCCTGTTTTGGAAACAGTTCTCGGTCACTTAAGCACACAGCATATTTTCCAGACTAAAGGGCTTGTTGCATCAAACGAAGAAAGAATGAAAATGATAAGCAAATTAAACTCTTCTAATGTTGATTTAAGAGTTCAGTTTGGTTCATGCAGTATTACACTTGATGATTTTCTCCAGCTTACGGAAGGAGATATTATTAAGCTTGATAACAGGGTTCAGGATGATTTAATTGTTAAAGTTAACGGAGAAAAGAAATTCTTTGCCCGTCCCGGAACTATAAAAGACAAGATTTGTGTTAAAATAACTGATGTGTATGACGAAATGCACGAATTATTAAGAAATTATTTTTAGAGAGGACTCAAAATGTTTGAAGAAGATGACGATATCAATGAAACAGATAGCTTAAATGAGGAGCCGTCTCCTGACGAACAAGAAGAAACTGTTCCGCAAGCGGAAGAAAGCTTTGAAGAACCGGCAGAAGAACAGGTTGATGAACATGTACATGCAGAAGGTCACCATGGTGATTCCACAGTTACTGTTCAGCCTGTACAGTTTGCATCCTTTGAAGATTTGGATCAGGTTCAGGGACCTCAAAATCAAAACCTTAATATATTATTAGATGTTAAACTACAATTAACAGTAGAACTCGGACGTACGGAGCTTCCTATCAAGAAAGTCCTTGAACTTACCAAGGGTTCAATTGTTACCTTGAACAAAGCTGCAGGGGAACCGGTTGAGCTATATGCTAACGGCAAACTCATTGCTTATGGTGAAGTTGTAGTAATTGAAGATAACTTCGGTTTGAGAATTACTCATATTACCGATCCTGCCAAGAGATTACATTCTTTAGGTTCCAACAGTGCAAATAAAGAAGAACAATCTTGACTTTGAGGTATATTTAAAGTATTTTTAGAAGGTGCGAATATTCGCACCTTTATTAGTATCACAAAATATTTAGGGAAGAGAACAAATGGATTTTACTACACTAACCATCGACGTTTTAAAGGTACTTTCTGTTGCAGGAAGTTACGGAATAGGTATAATTTTACTTACAATTATTGTTAGACTCGCAATGTGGCCTTTAGGTCTTTCACAACAGCGTTCCATGAGGCAGATGCAATTACTCCAGCCAAA
Source organism: Candidatus Gastranaerophilales bacterium (assembly GCA_944324255.1). Classification (GTDB taxonomy): domain Bacteria; phylum Cyanobacteriota; class Vampirovibrionia; order Gastranaerophilales; family Gastranaerophilaceae; genus CAG-196. Next base: position 22,126 of record CALUVM010000011.1, read on the forward strand.
GATGAAAGCTATTCAGGAACGTTATAAAAGTGACCCTCAAAAAATGCAGCAGAAAATGATGGAGTTCTATAAAGAGCACAAGTTTAATCCTATGGCAGGCTGCTTCCCGTTACTAATCCAGATGCCTATATTTATTCTTTTGTATTCAACCCTGATGAGTCCTCAATTTATCCAAATGGCAGGGGATTCTCAATTCTTATTTATAAACAGACTTGATGCTACAATGAAAACTTCTGCCGGAGTTTCAAACGACGGAGTTTTCGGGGTTTCTAAATATGACGCATTTATGACAGGTAAAACTGCTAAAGTTTATTTTAAAGATTCGGAAGAACCTGAAACAGTTAAAATAACCAAGCCGAACAGAGCAGTAGAAGTTCAAGGAGAGCTTAATCCGGGCAAAGCTCCTGCTGATTTCAAAATCAGCCTTGATAATTTGAACCTCCCGTTCAGCAAGCTTGACAAAATTGAAAAAGCTGAGGTTCAAATAACAGATATTCAGACAAAAGAATCAGAGATGATGACCTTCGACAGAAAAGAAGGGTTATTAATAAGCTCAATTCCTACTAAAGAGGTTAAAGCTGCCTTCCACTGGGATGTATTGGCTCTTGTAATTCTCTTTATGATAACAATGGTGCTTTCTCAAAAAGCAATGTTATCTATGAACAAAAATATGCAGCAGGATCCGGCTCAAGCAGCTATGCAGAAATCAATGAACACCTTTATGCCGCTTATGTTAGGGTTTACATTTGTAATAATTCCGATTCCGGCAGGTGTTCTATTATACTTGATTTCAAGCAACATTTTCCAGGTTATACAAACTGTTATAATCAACAAACAGCTTGAAGCGGAAGATAAGCACAAAGAAGCTAAAATTGACGATGATGATGTTAATAATGCTAAAAAAATAAATCTAAAAGAGTAAAGTATGCTATTATCAGAATTTGATTACAAATTACCGGAAGAGTTAATTGCGCAAAAGCCAAGCGATAAGCGTGAAAATTCAAAAATGATGGTTCTGAAAAGAACCTCCGGAGAAATTTTACACGAACATTTCTACAATATTGTTGATCTTCTGGACAATAATTGCGTTCTGATTTTGAATGATACAAAAGTTATGCCGGCAAGATTATACGGTTACAAGGATACCGGAGCAAAGATTGAGGTTTTCCTACTTAAAGAAAAAGAAGACCACAGATGGGAAGTCCTTATTCGACCTTCTAAAAGAGTTCGTCCGGGAACAAGAATAAAAATCAGCGAAGAGCTTACGGCAGAAGTATTGATGCCGCTGCCTGAAGACGGGAAATGGATTGTTAAAATGATTTATGAAGGAGATATTTTTAAAATCCTTCACAAAGTCGGAAATATCCCGCTTCCTCCATATATTGAAAGAAAGATGGCAGATGAGGACTTAAAAAAACTGGATTTTGAAAGATACCAAACTGTTTATGCAAAAGATGAAGGCTCTGTTGCCGCTCCAACTGCAGGTTTGCATTTTACAAAAGAAATCTTAAAAAAGCTTGAGGAAAAGGGCGTTAAGATTGGATATGTAACATTGAATGTAGGAATGGGAACTTTCAGACCCGTAAAATGTGACAATATCTTAGACCATCATATGGATTCGGAAGTTTTTGAGATTCCGGAAGAAACAGCAAGAATGATTAATCTTGCAAAAGCGGAAGGAAAAAAAGTAGTCGCTGTCGGAACAACAACAGTAAGAACCTTAGAAACCGCTGCAATTTTGTACGGTAAAGAATTAAAAGCCTGCAAAGCCGCATCTGAATTATTTATTTATCCTCCTTACGAGTTCAAAATAGTAGACAGTTTGATAACTAATTTCCACCTGCCGAAGTCAACTCTCTTAATGCTTGTAAGCGCACTTGCAGGAAAAGATTTTATATTTAAAGCATACGAGGAAGCTATAAATAATAAATACAGATTTTACAGCTACGGCGACTGTATGTTTATTGACTAATCTAAGTCTTAAATAAAAAAACCTCTCTTATAAAAAGAGAGGAAAATTTGAGCGATGAGGATTCTATATAATATTAACCCTTAACCCTCATCAAAACATTAAACTAATTACTTATAAAAGGTGTAGCCATAAAGTCTTAGCTTGATAACTACTCTCCGGTACAGATTTTTACACCTGAACTTGTACCCAGACGTACAGCACCGGCATCTATCATCTTCAAAGCAGTTTCCCTATCCCTTATTCCGCCGGATGCTTTTACACCTAATCCGGAATTTTTAACCGTTTCAAACATTAGTCTGACATCTTCTTCTTTTGCCCCGACTCCGTTTTTAACAAAACCCGTAGAAGTCTTAACAAAATCAGCTCCTGCTTCAATACAGATTTCACAAGCTTTTATAATTTCAGTTTTGTTTAATAAATCAGTTTCCAGAATAACTTTTAATGTTTTTCCCTGACAAGCAAGCTTAACAGCAGAAATTTCATCTTTTAAATAAACAAAGTCACCATCTTTAAGCTTGCCGTCATTTATTACCATATCAATCTCATCAGCACCGTTTTTAACCGCATCAATTGTTTCAAGGACTTTTACCTCTCTTGTTGATTGTCCGAGAGGGAAACCGATAACAGTAACCACTTTTATGCCGGTATCTTTTAGATACTCTTTTGCGAGGCTTACATTAACCGGATTTACGCACACTCCGAGGAAATTGTATTTTTTTGCTTCATCAAGGAGTTTTATCACTTCTTCTCCGGTCGCATCCTGTTTTAGTAGTGTGTGTTCAATATATTTATTTAATTCCATATTCTATACCCTCCACATAAAAAATAGAAACGTAAAAATTCCCGCCGCAAGGCAATAATAACCGAAAACTGCAAGAGAAAATTTTGAAACAAATTTAATAAAATATTTTATACATAAATATCCTACGACAGCCGAAACAAGAGTTCCTGAAATAATAGCCGCCCAATTGTAAGTAACAACCTCATGTAAATCAAGTTTTACAAACGGATAAACCATAGAAGCACCGAGAATTATAGGAATAGATAATAAAAATGAATACCTTGCCGCTGTTGTTCTGTCATTGCCTGCAAATAATCCGGTTGCAATAGTTAATCCCGAACGTGAAAACCCCGGAAGTGCAGCCAAACCTTGTGCTATTGCAATAAAAATTGAACTTTTTAAAGATACCGGCTTTTTTTGGGAATGTTTTTTGGAATAATATTCACTTGATAAAAGTAAAATTCCTGTACCTATTAGCAATAAACCTACTATTGCCGGCTTAAAAACCAGATCTCCGGCAATTTCATGAAGCGGATACGCAATAAGCACAGTAATTACAGTACCTAAAATTATATACATCCCGAGTTTAAATTCAGAATTCTTAAAATCTTTATACTTAAATCCGTAATAAATTGCCTGTAAAATTCGTTGGATATCCTTTCTAAAAAAAATCAAAACCGCAATCAGAGTTCCAAGATGCAGCATAATGTCAAGAAAAACTTCCTGATTGGATTCCTGTGCTATTTCTATTCCCTTAAAAACTTTATAAAAATTTGAGGTAAAGACAAGATGCGCCGAACTTGAAATAGGTAAGAACTCGCTTAACCCCTGCATAAAACCCATTAATATTGACTGTAATAAATCCAACTCTCCCCCTTTATTATCTTTCTCCCCGAAAAGGTATTAATCTGTTAATTTTATTCCTCAAAGTAGCTGGCACAAGATGTAGGCGTTTCCCATACTGAAACTTTGCTGACAAGATTAATTCTTTCCTTAAGTTTATTATAAATAAACATAGAAATCATCTCACTTGAAGGACTTTCACCTTTAAAATACGGCAGCTCATTCAAATCCTTATGATCTAACAAATCCAACACCGATTTCAACTCTCGTTTGAGAACTTTATAATCTATAAGAATATTACTTTTATCCAGAGAATTTCCGGTTACATATGCTTCTACAAGCCAGTTATGTCCATGCTGATTTTCGCATTCCCCATCATAATTCAGCAAATGATGTGCGGCTGCAAAATACATCTGAGCCTTTAATTCAAACATCTATTCTCCTCCTTGCAATTAAGCACAAATTTCAATTAGCTTATTTAAAATCTTATCAGTAATAACTTTAATATAGTCTTTATCAACCATACCGTTGATTATACAATCTGAAATCTGGTAGGTTGGTCTTATGTATTGCTGAGCAGTTTCATTCACATTCTTAAACTGCAAGTCAGCCGCTTCTCCGGTTTTGCCTCTTAAAACTGCCCGTTTGTACCAGCGGTCTTTTATAACTTCAATCGGAGTAAATACATAGACTTTAACATCCATAATATCTCTGATGCCTTCATTGAGAACATATAGACCTTCAGTTAAAATAACTTTTGCAGGTTTTTTAACATCACCGTTCGGATCCGATACACAGGTTACAAAATCGTATTTAGGAGAAACAACTGTTTCTGAATTTTTCAGCGCAATCAAATGCCTTTTCATCAACTCTAAATCTATAGCATCCGGCGTATCAAAACTGAATCCTGTTTTAAATAAAGCATCATAACTTCCTGCTTCCTGTAATTCTTTTGAAGTATCTTTATAATAATCATCACAACGAATTACAGTGTAAATCCCCTCTTTTTTTTCTCTCATAACAGCTTCTATTGTATTATCGACAAAAACCGTCTTTCCGGATGCACTTTCGCCTGTTATCCCGATAAGAAAAGTTCTCTTTTTTTCCTGAACAACTTTTCTTGCAATATCCATAATAAAATTATCAGCAACTTTTAAAAACAAAGGCTGCTCTTGCTTTTTATCTTCTTCAAGAATTTCCTTGAGCGCATCCACAATAGTTGTGATCAATTCCATATCAAGGCGGCTTGAATAAAAATTATAATTGGTTAATTCAAAGGTTTCCATTATCTTTCTTAATCCTTAATGTGACATGAACATTGTATAGTAAACGATAAAAAATTGCTCGTTTTTTCAGATATTTTGTAAAAAAAGTTTACTATTTATACCCGATAGGTTTTCTGGTCTTTTTCTTTGCTTCAAAAGATTCAATTGCTTTAGTCAGATCTTTATTATTTATTTCAAAATACGCCATCATAGAAGGAGTAAACCTTCTTTCGTCCATTTCTTTATAGAACCCGAGCCTGTCAAAAGCATTAGAATACGCACTGTCAACAACAGATGCAATATCAGCCCCGGTCATTCTTTTTGAATACATCATCTCTGATATCTTATCAATATCAAAGTCTTTCGCCATCTGTTTCTTTTTAGTATGAATTTTTAGAATCTCTTTTGTCCCTTCAAGGTTCGGTGCCTTAACTTCCAGATGCAATCCGAATCTGCCTGATCTTAAAATTGCCGGATCAATCGATTCATAGTTGTTTGTTGCAGCTATTAAATATACATTTGCCTTATTTTTCTCAAGATTACTCATTAACGATAACAATTGATTCATAAGCTTATCGCCATAAACATCAATACTGCCTCTTTGTCTTGCAACAGCATCAAATTCGTCAATATAAATAATACTCGGCTCCGCAGTTTGCGCATCTGCAAATAATTCTCTCCAGTTCTTTTCAGACTCACCAACAAACTTTGAATTTAAATCAGTTGCGCAGATTTTAAATACCGTAGCACCGGATTCGTTGGCAAGAGCCTCTGCAAGAAGGCTTTTCCCTGTCCCCGGAGGTCCAAATAATATTACCCCGTGATTCATATTGTTATTTTTAAAAATATCGGGATATAACATAGGGAAAAGAATTCTTTTCTTTAATATATCAATAACCTCTTTTTGCCCGCCGACATCAGCAAAAGTAACTCCTTGAGCTTTTTTTTGATTTTTAGGATTAACAACCTCCATCAATTTTTGAACATTATATTTGACTGCTGTATCACGTGCATCCTGTTTAAAATCATATTCTTTAAGAAAATATTTAGCGTATCTTTCTGTATCAAAAGCCGAATCCGGTTCCTCTTTAACCGAAAGAATCTGGTTAGAAAGGACTATCTTATCACTTTCATCAACCATAGTAGCGCCATTGGGCTTAAGAAGCTGATACCAGCTTATATTAATCGGTTCAGTATTAGGATTAAATAAAATAGACTGCCCTTCTCCAAATTTTGTAAATATCAAAGATTGTTCAAGAGTTTTATCTTGGAGCAATGTAATTTTGTTTATTAAGAATGGTGAAGCTTGTATACAGGGTTTTAGCTTGCTTACCTGAGATGCTAAGTCTTTTGTTAAAATAATATACTCACCGGTTCTCAATTTTTTTAGAGCATGTGCAAGCTTATCTTCAAGAGGAATTTTCTCTACAGCACTTTGTATAGCAGAAAAATTAGCTTTAAAATTTACTTGAGATTTCCCGTATGTACCGGAAGCAAAAGCCAAGGACTCTCCGTTTATCTTATCCGCACTATAATCATTAACCGATGGATAAGAAACAAATTGACGAGGTTGAATATTTTGTTGTACCGGAAAAATCTTCAAACAACAGACTCCTGGCTAATACACATAAGTATATGATACTTATTTGAGCTGAAAAACACAATAGAATTTAAACACCTGATTTACATTTCTTAATAATCATGGCATTTTTAGGATATATTACAAATTGTAAAATTTACTATACGCTGTACGCAATATTTTTTTATTCCCATACTTTAAGCTTATAGGAGAAAGGTTCAGTGGGACAATTTCTAGATTCAGTAAATGATGTAAGAAAAAATTATTCAAAATACGATATTTGGGAACAAGAGCAGGCAGATGAAAGAGCCCGTAAAGAATATCTGGCTGCAAAGCTTGAAATTCCTCAAGACAAGCTAGAATTAGCCCGAAAGAAAGCCGAAACGGTTGTAAGAGCAACCGAAGTTATGGATGCCCGCTCTGAAGATAATTGTCAGGATATGGAGCAATTTACAGAGCTGGTTGCGATAGCCCCTATATTAGCAATATCTATAGCAGATACACCAATGGTTATCTGGGCGGAAAAAACTCTAAAAACTAATACAAAAAAGAAGATTGATAAACTTCAAACCGAGATAAAAAGCTTAGCTCCTGATACAACTAAATATAGAGCCAAAACAGAAGAAATTGCAAAATTACAAAAAAAACTAGCAAAACTGCCTCAAAAAATCCAGATTTACAACCAGTTTGCATTGTTAGGATTATCTTTTGCTGCCGCTATCGGTGTGATTCTCTGGGGCAATTCCAAACAAAAAGAAGCTTCAAGAATCGGAAGATTTCAGGCAAAACAAAATGAACTCAAAGGCTTAGAAAACTTTGTAATTTATACTCCGGAACAACTTTATGAAGCCAAAAAGATTGCTTTTGATATTCCGGATGAAAAAGAACGTAATAGTATATTCAAGATGATTAGCGAGCTAAGAGGTATTGCCAGAGATAAGAAAGCTTATGAAAGATGGCTAGCGGAAAAAGACCCGAATGAAATTGAAAAATTAAAATCAGTAAACCTTTCTCCGAAACAGTTAGAAAAAGCAAGAGAAAATCAAGAACTTATTGTTGACACAGTAAAAGAAATAAACATTAAAGCCGAAGAATATTCCGAAAACGTAGAGAATGCTTTTGATACTCTGGGGACTCTCTCATGGCTCATTGCAATACCTTTTGGTATGGGAATTAATCAAATCCTTAAGCTAGCTAAAACAAGCCCTAAAGTCAGAGCTCTTGTATCAACACTTGTTCCGACATTTACAGCTCTTTGGATACAAACCCGTGGAACAATTGAAGAAAAAGAAGCTTCAAGAATCGGAAGATACAAAGCACGTCAGGATATACTTAAAAATCCGGCGAGATTGCTGGCTTTTTCTGATGAAGAAATGAAAAGTGCCGCACATATTAAAGCTGAACCGCAAAAACAAAGTTTCTTTGAAAAACTGGGCGGAAGTTTCGCTTTCCTTAAATCTTATTTTAAAGACAAAGCCGAATATACAGAATACAAAAAAACGACAAGAAAAAAAAATGAAAAGCTCCAGAAAGCTTTCAAACAAATAGAAATCACCGATGAACAAAAAGCCGAAGCCGGACAATTACAAAAGAACGTATTCAGGGCTTTTGATGAGATTGACGAAATGTCGCAAAGATACTCGGAAGATATTGAAGCCGGCTCCGAAATCTTTAAAGAAACAATCGGAACTCTATGGAGTTGTGCAGTCGCCATAGGAACCGCATTACTAACAATTTTTACGCTAAAAGGGAAATTCCCGATTGTAAAATTGGGGAATTGGCTTACTAATTTGACATTTGATTCAAAATCCTCAATAAGAAAAGCTATAAATAATATTAATAACATTGCAAAAAAATCAGATAAAACAACCGTGCAGGAATTCCAAAAATCCATTATCAAGGGGCGTCTGGATGATTTTGTAAAGAATCCGCAAAATGCCGAATTTAAAATTGCAATTGATAACCTGCTGTTAGAAATAGGACAAATCGGGAATCAGGGATTAAGTAAAATTACGTCAGGTAATAGCGAAAAAGACAGTACAAAAATATTTTCAGAACTTTTCAATAAACACTTAAAACAAACTCCGATTGCAAAATGGATGCGAAACCTCCTTGCACAGAGCGGAAAATTATGGGTTAAATCAAAGATAAATAAAACTGATATTAAAATTCCAAAAGAAACTCAAGAAAAACTCGGACTAAACTTTACATACAAAAATTACAGCACGCTTATTAATACCGGAATTCTTGCAAGTGTGCCGATTCTGGGAATTATGTATTCAGTGCCTTATGCAGTTAATGCATGGCTCACCAACATCCAGAAAAAAGCCGGCAAAATCGGTATTATGAAAGCTATGGAAAAAATCGACGACCCTCGTGTTTTTGCTCCGCAAGAAAACAACTGAGAAATTATAAAAAGAGATTGTATTTAAAAAATGTGAGGAAACGGAAAAATGAAAAAATTTTCATTTTTCGACTTTTCCCGTATCTTCATGATGTAAAGAAAATTTACAAAACCTTCAAAAACACATGAAAACATGGCAATTTTCAGGTGATAAAATACTTTATATAAATATAGTTAGTGTTTGGCAGGTTAATTGTGACTACAATCGATCAAAACAATTTTAATAATTATTATCAATATTCGCAGTATCATCAAGGATATGAAGCTCCTGCTATGCAGATATCAAATCCTCAAGCTCTTTCGGGAAATATACCTGCACAGCCTCAGTATGTCCAGCTTCCGGACTTGTATTATATGCCAAATGATAATCATGCTCCGAAAAATTTTAAAGAAGCCGTAAAACAAGCTGATCCAATGGGCTTGGTTTCTCCTATGGTAGAACATCCTATCCTTGCTCTTCTTTTAACCGGCGGTATTTTCAAAGGATTTGATGTTTTAGGCGAGCATTTTGGCGGTGAATACGATAAGAGTCTTGTCGGCAGAGCCGCAAACTGGGGTGATAAAATGCAAGGAAAATTATCCCCGAAATTTCTGGATAAAGCAAGAAATGCCCGCAATAAAGCAAACAAATTTCTGCATAAAAACAGTATAACTTCGGCAATTCTTGATACACCGGCAAGACCTGATTGGGAAATGCCAAAATCAGAACTTCATTCGCAGCAGGTTAGAACGCTGCAAGATTTTAAAGATTTTGCACGTAATATCGGTCTTGAAACCGAAGGTAAAATGAAACGCAAGAATATAAGACCGGATAAGTTAGAAAAAGAAGCTGCTAAGAAATTTTTCAACGTCAATAGTATATCAAAAATTGCAGATGATGATATTGTTAATTTTATAAGATTAAAACGCCTTAAACTTGATGAAACTCAAATTAGAAATATCGTATCAAGCACCAATGCAAACAAACAGGTAGAAGAACAAATTCTGAAAGCTATGGGGCTTGATAGAGCAGCTTTTGAAAAAATCATGAAAGATACAACAGGAGAAACTATTCCTACACTGGAAAAAGCTCTTGCAAAAGCTCACGGCAAATTAAAAATTTCAAGCGGTAATATCGGATGGCTAGGAAATTTCCAACCGTTCAGCCGTTATATTACAGCCGAACAGTTCTACAACAAGTTCCACAGCATATCATCAGCTAAAACCACAACCGGAAGAGTCTGCGCTAAAGCAATGCAAATCTTCCACAGAATGGCAACATTCGGCGGCGGCAAGGTGGGCTTGTTATTATTCATGATTCCGCATTTAATTAATACTGTTTCTAATGTACAAAAAGCCGATAAAGATTCCAAAGTCGGTACACTTATGAACGGTCTTTTAATGGCAGGCGCCTGGGTTGTCACAATTCCTCTTGCAGTAAAAATCGTCTTTGGATTAGGCGGTTTGCAAAATATTGGCGTCAGCAAAGAAAATGTTGCTAAAATCAGAGAACTCACAGATAATTTCAATGCCGATGTCACAAATAAAGTATTCAAAGATAATAAATCATATAGAACAGCCCGTGATGCCGTAAAAAATCAAATAAAAGAACTGAGAAAAACAAAACCTCAAAACTTACTTGTTAAAATGCTTAAAAAGGTCGGTTCTTTTATTGATATCGGTAACTGCAATCTTAAAGGCAGAAATATTCTTCAAAAATTGCCAAACTTTGGGAAAAACACAATTGGGGTTCCTTTAAGATTCATAGGAGCAATGATGTTGTCAAGTTCAGTTCTGGACGGAACTCTAGTCAAGTGCTGCAAAGCTATTTTCGGTAACTATTATGATGAAATAAAAGAAGAAGAACATGAAACAAATAAAAAGAATCAGGAAGCCTTCTTGAAAAAAGATTTACAGGAACGCCTGCAGCAAGCTCAGATAGCTAAACTGGAAGCTCAAAAGAATCCTGTTCAGCCGGAAACTCCTGTTATTAACCAGACAGAACAACCTGCGGTTCCTCAACAGCCGGCAATAAACAAACCAATGGAGCCAAAAGCCAGCCCTCAACAAGAAACGCCAAAAGAAGAAATAACCGCAGCTACTGCTGCAGGAATTACGGCTGCTGCAACTTCTGAAAATCAAAACAAACCTGAAGAAATTGATAATTATAACTACATTCCTTCACAAAACTCAGCCGTTTTGAAAACAAAGCCTGAATATGACAATTATACCTATATTCCATCTCAAGATTCAACATTGACTAAAACAAAGTCCGAATATGATACATATACTTATATTCCTTCTCAGGATTCTGTTTTAAACACGCAAAATCAAAATCTGAGAAAATATATTCCGGCTCAGACTCCGGCAATGATAAAAAAAACTTTTGATAACTCAGGACTTACCTCAGCCCTGAAACGAGCTGACCGTGCAGAAAACAACGCAATTAAGATTCTATCCGGAAAATTTCCGGCATCATAACCTCTTTTTATCTCCAAACATACTATATTTAAAGGATTTCAAAGAGATTAAATTATAGTTTAATATAATCAGAATAGTATATAATCGGAGATAATTATGGATATATTTGCAGTCATTGGTTTATTCCTCGGGATTGGCTTTATTTTGACTGGTCAAGCTCTTGAAGGCGGTAACATAGGACAGCTGCTTCAAATTACTGCAGCATTTATCGTACTCGGCGGTACAACAGGTGCTATTGTTTTAAGCTTCCCGCCGGCGCAGTTAAAATCTGCGATATTAATGCTTAAAAATGTCTTTATGCCGCCTAAATGCGACTTTGAAGCTCTGATTACAGAAATCGGCGGTTTCGCAACCAAAGCAAGAAAAGAAGGTATTATTGCTCTTGAAAAAGAAGCCTATAACGCATCCGACCCGCTTCTGACCTTGGGACTCGGAGCTGTTGCCGACGGTACTGACCCGACTCTTGTCAGAGAGATGATGGAAAACCAGATAGAACAATTCGAAAACCATGTTAACGGATGCGCAAAAGTTTTTGAATCTTTCGGAGGTTATTCCCCGACTCTCGGTATTATCGGTGCTGTTATGGGACTTATTCAGGTTATGCAGAACCTTTCCGACCCGTCTAAACTCGGTGCAGGTATTGCAGTAGCATTCGTTGCAACCATTTACGGTTTGTTTGCCGCTAACCTTGTTATGATTCCGATTAGTACAAGAATTAAGTTTATTTATCAGAGTGTCTTTTTATACAAAAATATGATACTTGAGGGAGTTCTGTCAATTCAGGCAGGAGAAAGCCCTGTTTTAATCGAACGTAAATTACATTCATTTATCCTTGAAAAAGATAACAAGGAGCAAAATGGCTAGAAAAAAGAAACATGAAGAACATGAAAACTTAGAAAGGTGGCTGGTCTCATATGCAGACTTTATTACTTTGCTTTTTGCTACCTTCGTAGTTCTTTATGCACTTGCACAGGTTGATGCAACAGATTTTGCCAAACTTGAAGAATCCCTAAAGAATGCTTTCAGCCAGAATACTCTTCTGGAAGGGAAAGAAGCAATTCTTGAAGGAAGTGATTCCCTTTTTGACCAACAGCAGGCAAACTCTTTCATTCCATCTCTAATGCTTGAATATATAAGCCCTAAATATGAAGCAGAATCATTCAGCGAAATAGAACAGCAGGTAAAAGATTTGACAGAAGCAGGAGAACTGGACGGAATTTCCGCAGAAATCACGGAAAAAGGTTTATTATTAACCTTTGATGACAAATACCTCTTCGCAAACGGTTCCGCCTATCTTGATAATAATGCCAGAAAGCTGCTTGATAAAGTCGGAGTTTTAATCTGTAAAAAATTCGTACTCCATGCAATGGTGGTAGAAGGTCATACAGACAGTCTTGCAATCAGAAGCAACCTATTCCCTTCTAACTGGGAGCTGTCAAGCGCAAGAGCATGCGCAGTTGTAAGATATTTAATAAGCCGGTTTAAATTTTCTCCGTCACTATTCTCTGCAACCGGATACGCAGATACAAGACCGCTTCCGACGGCTATATCTCCTAAAGATCCTATTAACAGAAGGGTTGAAATACTTGTACTCAAAAACAAATATAAAAACCAGTTTGGTACAAGAAACGATACAACTTTACAGTTGACTAAGGCTGAACAGGATAAAATCCAGCAGCAAAGACGTGAAATTATTAAAACGGTAGAAGGAGATTCCATCTCTCTTGCCGCACAAAAACTTCTTGAAGAAAACAAGGCAAGAATTGCTAAACAAAAGAGAGAAAAACTTTCTGACAGGAAAATGGAACTCTATATAAACCTTGATAATGAAACATCATCAGAAGAATCATCCCTTCCGCCGATAGAAAAAAGAGTTATTAAACTTAATACCGCAATACCTGAAGATGAGGATTTTGGTTTATGATAACACACTCGGTAGGGCTTTCATTAGGTGCAGCTTCTTCTATTGAAAGCGGTATTGCGGTAAGAGAAATCTCTACAGGTAAACTTATTTATGTAGACAAACTTTTCTCAATGAATGATATTTCATTATTTTTCGAAAATTATCCTTCAATCAATAATTCCGTAATCTGTGTATCAATTCCCTGGGATAATGCAATGCTTGAAGGGAAATGGAGAGTTTTATCAAAGCCTTACCAGATGATAAATTCAACCGAAAAAACTCATTTTCTTAATACTGATAATTGGACACAAAGATTTTCCCCCCGGGGCTCTGAACTCTTATTACAGTTAAAGGAAAAGGGGGCTGATATTTCAAGGTTTGAAGTTTACCTTACAAGACAAAAACTAAACCTTTACTCAAACTATAAAGAACGCTCTTCCGCCGATTGTAAGTTCTTACAAAATGCACTTAAAACCGAATACGGATTTGAAGAAATTCCAGCAAATATGATGCCGGTTGCTCAACTTGAAGCAATAGTCGGAACACTTCTGGCAGAAGAAAAACTTAAAAATAATACTAAAACAATTTTTGAATTCAAAAATCTTAATGTCATTAATGTTATATAATTTATTTTTATGTTAATATTTGTAAAATAAATTTCATAAAAGGGCAAATTTCAAATTTTATGGATTTTAAATAAGTACAGAAGTGTAGACGTCGAAAGGAAGTAAAAATGATATATCCGGCTCCGGCAATCAATAACAAGCCAAATTATAATGCAGTAAGAATTCAGATAAATGACCCAAAAACGAGGATATCCCCTGACAACAAACCAAATGCGAATGATAACGGAATCTATAACGGAGTTGATATTCAAGTAAACAGACCGTCTGTAGAACCATATAAGCCTTTCTACGAATACCCTCAGCATGCCGGTATTGTTCCTTTTCCGATGGCAGTTCCGGGAGCAAAACTTCCTCTGGCTTACCAGACAAACTTAATTACAAACAGAACTTATATTCACAACAATAATGATTATGAAATAGAATTTGAACTGGAAGAACCTGAAAAACCGGAAGAAGCTGAAGAAGCCCGAATAATTACCGAACCGGAAGAAGAAGCTGTAGAGCCGGAAGTTTCCGCAGCACCTCAAGTTCCTGAAGCAAACTATACAACTCTTGAAGCAGAAAAAGAAAAGCTTGATTTAAATGCAGGAAAACTCAGTTTTCATGCCCAAAGACCTGAAATAATTCCGGGAGAAGAAATTCTGCCTGATGTCGATATTCATAAGGTTGTTGGGAACTTGAATAATCCTAATTTTGACATACAGGCAAGCCAGATGGAAGAAATTGTACGTTCAAGCATGACAAATCCTAAAGATGCACTTCCTTATGTCGTAAAAGATGTTTTTTCAAGCCTTATTAATATAGTACAGAAAGATACTTCGGATTTGGCTGCACCTTCACAACAACAAATAGAAATAAGACGTCAAATTATTGTTAATGAAGTTGTAAAAGAATATGCAAAAAATTCTAATCAAGATCCGCAGAAAGTAGAATTACCATACAAAATTTCTGCTGAAGATGCAAAAACTGCCGCTGAATTAACCCCAAAAGAACTAGCTGAACGCAACAAAGAGTATGCATTATATGCTATGGCAGTTCTGGCAAAAATATATACTGATAATATTGAAAAAGAAACAGGAACAGTTGTTCCGCTTACAGATTTGCCGGGAGTTTCAACAGTTGTAGATACTTTGAGATACAATGAAAACCCTGAAATCAAAACTGCCGCAATAGATGCACTCCTATTTATTCAAAGACCGGAATATAAAGAAGAATTAAACTCTCTGTTAACTCTGGTCGGAAAAGATGACAATCCTGGGGTCGCAGCTGCTGCGCAAGAAGCGTTAATTATTTTAAACAGAACAAAATAAATAAAATAAAATAAAAAAGGAGGTCTAAAACCTCCTTTTTATTATTTCTTAAGTTGTTTAGAGTTTAAACTTTGAAGTTCCGCTTTTCTTTTTTCATATCTCTGACGGCCTTCTTTTTTCATCTGCTTCAAAATTTTCTTCTGGTCACGGGTCAGAATAGATTCAAATTCTTTCATATTAGCTTTTCTGATTTGATTGGCTTTCTTTTCAAGCTTAGAAATTTCTTTATCAAGAGCAGCTAACTTTTCTTCTTGAGCCCAAACTGCTATACGTGATAATTTCACCATTTTAGCTTCCTGCTTCTTATTATTTAACTCTTCCAAAACAGGTTTTAATTTTTCATGCCCTCTTAATCTGATTTCACGAGCTTGAGCTTTTTGAGCCTCGGTTAAACCTAATCTTTTTTCAAAAGCCGCATTACGGCGTTTCAGCTCAGGGTTTATTTTTTGAACACTCTGGGCTGGAGCCGGTGTTATACCGGCAGCCGGAGTTTCTGCAGCATAAGCACAAGCAGAAACCATACCAAGCACAAACATTAGAACAACAACTTTTTTCATAAAATACCTCTTATTCTTTTATAACAAATCTTCAAGAATTTCTGCTAATTCTTTCTTTGCATTATATATTCTGGATTTTACGGTGCCAATAGGACAGCCGAGTTTTTTTGCAGCATCTTCGTATGTGTAGCCGTAAATCTCGCATAACATAATTGTTTCTCTTAACTTAGGCTTTAGAGAATCTATAGCAGAAATTATTCTTTCTTGTCTTTCTGAAACCAGAATAGAATTTTCCGGTGTAGATTTTTTATCTTTTATGTTATTCAAAACCAGATCATCAGAAACAGCATCGTTTGTATATCTGTAATGAGCAGATTTCAAATAATCTCTGGACACGTTCTTTGCGACCGTATTAATCCAGCTCTTCATAGTACCTCGTTCCTGATACTTATCAGAATTTTTCCAGATTTTTAAGTAAACCTCTTGTTCAAGGTCCTCGTTATCTTGTTTGGTAATTAAGCGAATAATGTTTTTCACATTTTGCTTATTTGCCTTAATAATTTCATTAAAATTCATTAATCCACCATTAACAGTCCGTAAGAATCGACAGGAAAGCCTAAATCTTCTGCAGAAAGAGTATCACCATACATCAGAGCATCCGTCAGGTCACCGTCAGTTGAAAGTACACCGAATGTAGCACTGAAAAACAAAAGGAAAAGTACAGCACAAGCTGCTTTCAACTTTTTTAGTTTCTTATTTTTAGCTCTGTAATAAAATTTTACTTCACTGATTAAATCAGAAACCTTGTCGAGAGTTTCCTGTTCTTTTTTGCAATCCTCACATTCATCAATATGTTTGTTCAATGTTTCCTCATCAGAGAAAACGAATAAGCCTTCATACTTTGAACATTTATTTTCCATACATTGTACCTCTTATATTAGTATAACGAAAAATAGAAAAAATTGTTCATTAATAGAAATAGTATTGCGGCTGATAATAAAAAAAAGACCTTGTAACCAAGGCCTGTCCGTTTAAATAAGAAGAGAGAGCTTTATATCTATATAAAAAACTTGAGAAAATATTTTTTGCTATTTGGGGAAGTGAAAGTTAACATTTCTTTACATTGTAAAGCGGGGCGAATAAATAAAATTATGCACAAGGGACAATTTCTTATTCACTATTCACTACTAACTACTAACCACACAACTTAACTACTTATAGTAACGTTTCATGCGAGCAGCCAAACCCAGACTGATAAGTTTATTCACAACACATTGAGGTAATTTTGACGCAAGACTTGCAGCAAAAGCATCACTTCCAACAGTATAAGATAGTTTTGGATTCTTTGCCCTATCAGCTTTTAGAATCGTATCCACAACCTTTGATACACTTGCCCCCTTTATCTCATTTCTGCGAGCACCTGCAACAATCAATTCAAGCTCTTTTTGATACTCTTCACAGCCGGTAAGATTTTTGGTATTCTCTTCAATTGATTTGCTCCAGAGAGGAGTTGCTATTACACCGGGTTTTATTGATATAACCTTGATATTATGTTTATTTTCTATTAAAAATGAATTAAAAAACATATCCAAACAACGCTTGGAAGCACAATAAGGAGATATAAACGGGAATATCCCAAAACTCGCCATTGAACTTAAGTTTATAATCCGTCCGCCGGAAAGCACTTCTGCAAGATTTTGAGCCAATTCCAGATGTCCGAATACATTAACATTAAACTGACGTCTGATTTCGTCCATATTAATCTTCTCAATCGGACCTGCAACAACACACCCTGCAATATTTATCAAAGTATCAATTTTCGTACACTTTGAAAGAATTTCTTCCGCTGCAGATTTTATCGTTGAAGGTTTTGCATAATCTACATAAAACGGATAAACATTTCCTGAAATTTTCTTTAAATCCTCAGCTTTATCTTCGGAGCGGTATGCCGCAAAAACGATATTATCAAGTGCCAGCTTCTCTGTTAGAGCTTTTCCTATGCCGGAAGTCGCTCCGGTTATAACATAGGTTTTAGTCTTCATACAACGGCCTCATAATAAGGATTGAAGAAATATTAACCTGCATAAAATCATGCTCTTCTACATCTTTATTTGGATTGAGTTTATATTCCAGAGTACAATTCTTTACTGCAAGAAAACTTTTATTTGTATTTAAAATATCCGAAAGCAATCTGCTCTTCTTACCTATTTTAGGCATAAATACATAGCCGCAGATTATATGTTCAGGTGTTTCTATATAAACTTTCTCCCGCCATGCCGAAGTTGTAAGCTCTAAAATTTCTTTATTTTCCATTAATATTTATCCTTCAATTTCACCTTTTTATACACCCTTAACTCATGTATGACTGGAACAACGGCAGGTAGAGAGCTAATGCCATTACAAGTACAATACTACCGATTACAAGAAGCATAATAGGCTCAATCATCTTAGTCATTGTATCTATAATACCGTCAAGAGTTCTGTCAAGGAAGTTTACACCTTTTTCAAGCATATCTCCCAAACGACCGGATTGTTCACCTGTTGCTATCATAAACAGCAGCATTCTCGGTACAATTTTCGTGGACTTTAATGCCTGAGATACTTGCAAACCTTGTTGAACTTTAACAATTGCACCACTCATCTTATTTCTTAAAACAGAGTTGGTCAGCGTAATAACTGCCAGATGCAAACAGTCTACAATCGGAATACCTGCATCATACGAAACACTTAATACTGATAAAAAGTTTGAGTAGTTTGAATACAGAATTAAGTTATTTAAAAGAGGTATTTTTAAAACAATTTTATCTAAAATATTACGGGCAGGCTGCCATTTTACAAGAACTATACAGAAAACTATAAAAGCAACTATAAATATTGGAATTGTGTACCAGTATGTTTTCAAATAGTCACCTGCATTAATCATCATTGTTGTAATAAACGGCAAAGCTTTATCCTGCTGTTCAAACATCTCCTTAAATGCCGGAAATACAAATACAAGCATGACAATTGTAATAATAAATGCAAGAACAATTACAAACATCGGGTACATTAATGTACCTATAACCTTGCCTTTAATTGCAGCCTGTTTTGATAACAAATCACGTATACGTCCCAGAGTTTTTTCAAGTTCACCGGACTCTTCACCGGCTTTAATCAAACCGATAAAAATATAACCAAATACCTGCGGATATCTAGCCAGAGTATCAGCAAAAGTAGAACCTGCCATAATCTGAGTTTTTAATATTTTAGAAACTCTTCTGATTTTCGCTTTTGCTGCCTCCTGCTCCATAAACATAAGAGATTCTACAGCCGGAATACCGGATTGTAACAAGATTTGCAATGTCGATATAAAATCAATCTTTTCCGTTAATGATAAATCCGAAATAGCAGCAGCTTTTTTCTGTTTAACATCACTAAATTCGTTAATTTTGGTAGGTACCAGACCCATTTTTCTTATTACATCTCTGGCATCTTTAAGATTGGAAGCTGTAACTTCCCCTTTTACGACTTCCTTTCCTGCTTTTAATGCTATATAACTGTATATTGGCATTTATTAACCCTCATATTTTAAAATCTTAATCACTTGCATAACCGAGAACTCTTATAAATTCACTGGTTGTTGTAATCCCATCAATAATATGGTTCAAACAAGATGTTTTCAATGTAACCATACCAGCTCCTACGGCCGCTTCTTCAATTTCGATGTCATGCGCACCTTGGGCAATGAGTTTTTTAATTTCTCTTGAAATCGGCATTACTTCATATATACCTAAACGTCCCGTATACCCGAGATAACCGCAGTCCTTACAGCCCTTTTTCTTGTATATTTTAGTTTTCATAAGCTGCTGCTGGATTTCCGGACTTGTAGAAATGTGTTTAGCCTCTTCTTCGGTTGGGAAATAAGCTTCTTTACATTTATCACACAATCGTCTTACAAGACGCTGTGCAATAACACCTGTTAATGTTGAAGATACCAGATAATCTTTTGCACCCATTTCAATTAAACGTGTAACTGTTGCAGCTGCAGAGTTTGTGTGAACTGTGCTTAAAACGAGGTGACCTGTTAAAGCTGCTGATATAGCAACTTCTAAGGTTTCAAAGTCACGAATTTCACCGATAAGTATAATATCAGGGTCTTGTCTTAAGATTGCTCTCATACAGGATGCAAATGTAATATCGGCTTTCGGGTTAACCTGCGATTGGTTAATCCCTTCCAGCTTAATTTCTATCGGGTCTTCAATTGTCGTAATATTAACATCTTCTTTATTTAAAGCTTTTAAGATTGTATAAAGTGTAGTCGTTTTACCTGAACCTGTAGGACCGGATGTAAGAATAATCCCGTTCGGGGACTGCACCATGTCATGAATCTTTCTCAAATCCTCATCAGAAGCTCCCGCAATAACCATCTTATCACCTGAAGCCTTCAAACTGACGGCAGGTGCAAGAATACGAATTACAACTTTCTCTTTTCCTGAAACAGGGAGAGTATTTATACGGAAATCGTACATTCTGTCATTATATTTAATAGAAAAGGTTCCGTCCTGCGGACGTCTGTGCTCAGCAATATTCATTCTTGCAAGAACTTTGAAACGGGTAATAACCGCCTGTTCTATACTTCCCGGAATCTCAAGAACTTTTTTCAAAATACCGTCCGAACGCAAACGAACAACATAATAACCAAGCCTTGGCTCAATATGAATATCTGATGCCTTTGCATCAATAGCATCTGTAATAATCTTATATACGAACTTTGCGACGTTACCGCTTGCATCCTGAAGTTCTTTTTCAACTTGAGCCCAGAGAGTTTCCTCATTATTAAATTGTGCAGATTCTTCTTCAATACTCTGAATGATTCTCTCTGTTTCTTTTGCGGTCTGCTCACTTTTCTTTTGAATAAAGTATTCTTTCAAATACATATCATATTCAAAATAAGGAATACAGTAGACATTTAAAGGACGACCCGTAGAAAGAGAAACCTCTCGAATGGTGTACTTGTCAGTTGGATTTACCATGGCAACGGCAAGTTTATTTCCTTCCATTGACATAATGATAGTATGTTTCTTTTCAATAAAGTCATCCGGAAGCATTTTTAATATTGTATTATCAACTACAATATTGGATTTTGAAACAACTTCTACACCATACTTTTTTTTCAAATATGATACAATTTGTTCGTAAGTGAGGTAGTTCTTTTCTTTAAAAATTGCATCCAGAGGCAAGTTCTGTTCATGAGCCAGAGTCTGGCATTCAACCAGTTGTTCTTTAGTTATCCAACCTATACTGACAAGCATTTCTTCCGCTGTCGGTTCCTTATTCTCTTCCTGCCCGGAATTTTCCGTTGCAGCCGGCTGTTCGGGAACGGCTACAGTTCCGACTACGGAATTAAATATATCGTCAAAATCTCTGGAATCAACAGGAATAAACCTTGGAGTAAAACCGGCAAATTTTTCCTTTACTATTTGCTCAATTTTCTGTTTATTAGCAGCACTTCCCTTATTTAAAATTACGAAAAAATCTGTTTGCCTCTTATCAACTGGAATAAAACCTGATGATTTCATCAGGTTTAATTCAAAAGATTTAGTATATTCTTTTCTTATACTGTTTTTTAGTTTTTCCAGTTGATTAGACATAGTTATTATAATGTATCCGCAACAGTACCTTCGTCATCATTGATTATTTTTGGAGTAAGCATTACAACGAGTTCTGACTTAGCTTTTGATGTAACTGTTGAACGGAATGCTGAACCAATTACCGGCAAATCTCCTAACAGCGGGATTTTATGAACTGTTTTCTGTTCTGATTCTTGAATCAAACCACCTATAACAAGGGTTTCACCATCTTTAATTCTAACATTTTTCAAATCAAGATTTCTTCTGCTCAGTAATGTAGCTTCAAGGTCAGTTTGTCCGGCAACTTCACTTTGAGTTCTGACTTCACCTGCCTGAGTTGAATATTCAGGTTTAACATTAACTGTTACATAACCTTCAGGAGAGATAAACGGTGTCAAAGTAACTTTAATACCCAAATCCTTACCAATTGTATAGTTTCTCTGGGCTGTACCTGTTGTACCTGTACCTGTTACAGATGATGTCAGGTATTCAGATGTGACTTTTTCTACATAGTCTTGAGTTAAGTCGATAACAGACTGCTGACCGTTAGTAATCAAGATTTTCGGATTAGCTAAAACACGTGCCTTACGGTTTTCTATTAAATAATTCATCTGCCATGTTATATATGTTGTAGCAGGCATAAGTTCATAGAATGTACGGGCAATCTGTTGAGGAACAATAACATTGCCTTCTTCATCCTGATATGGATCTTTTGAACCGCCAGGTCCGCTCCAGGTGTAATCAACAGATTCTACATAATAACCGCTTCTGCCGCCAGGTCTGCCGCCGGAAGTTGACTCACCGTTAAAATTAAAGCCCCAGGCTTTACTTGCTACCTGCCAGTTATTTGTAAACTCTTTGCTGCCCTGTTCGTTTAATTCAACAATAGAAACTTCCAACAATGCCTGCGGTTGTTTTATATCATTTGCTTTAATAAAGTTTTCAATCATATCTGCTTGAGCTTGTGAACCGCCCATCAATGTAATAGTTCCTCTCTGCGGATAGTATGAAATTGATAGGTTTTGAAGTTCAAACGGTGATACGGTATTACTTGATGAAGCAGGGGCAACAGAGCAAGCAACCACACCCTCTCCAAGTACAATACCATTAAGTGTATCTGTAGCAGCACCTGTCATTATACCTGCAGCACCGCCTGTTGATGTTCCTGCACTTGTAGCTGGAGGTGTGCTGGACCCAGACGAAGATGAAGATTTTTTATCGTTAGCTCCTCTGGAAGGAAGAAGCATATTACAAATCATATTTGCCATTTCTGCCGGTGTTGTATGATTTACTGCAAATGTTCTTGTCAGAGGTTCTCTGTCAAACTGTGATATAACTTTTTCTACAATAGGAACATCACTCGGCATACCAAAAACTATCAACTCATTTGTTGCAGCATTAACCGTTGCAGCATCTACACTTGAGATACCGGCTCTTCTCATTCCAAACACATTTTTGTTAAGAAAATCCGCAATCTTAGTTGCACTTACATATTTTACAGGGAATACCATCATTTCTTGCTTGGAGTATACAGCATTGTCCGCATCATCCTTTGCTATAACAATAAGAGTATTACCTTCTTTATAATAATTTAAACCTGCAACCTGTAATACCAGATTAAAAGCATCATTTATAGGAGTCTTAACCAAATCAAGGGTAACAGACCCTTCAACTGATTTATGGAATACGATATTTAATCCGGCTTTATCAGCAAACATTCTCAGTACCTGTTGTACATCAGAATCACGAAGGCTGAGAGTAATTATATCATTATTCTCAGTCAGCTTAACATCACCGGATAAAACCATTGAACCAACATACGGAGATTCATATGATACCGCTTCCGAATCATATGGCGACAAAGCTAGCGTTGAAGGCGCCGTAAAAGCTATTAATAGCGCAACCGACAAAGCTCTTTTTATATTGCTGTAACTCATTATCTCTTACCTCCGAATTTGTTATTTAAATTTGAAACATCACTTTGATTTAATGATCCTTCTGTTAATAATTCACCTATACCTGCTTTATAAGTATTAGCACCCAGTTTAACAGTTACACTGTCCTGCATAATATTTATAACTTTATAATTATTTACTGTATCACCTTTCTTAACAAGGTAATCATTGCCTTCAATATTAAGAATAGCAGACGGGCTGTATTTATCATACAGAATACCTGATACCGTTGTATCCATAACTCTTGCAGCTTCCGAATCCTCAACAATTGTTTCCGGCGGTTCTACCAGAGCATATTTAGGAACATCCAGAGATGATGTTCCGCTGATGTTGCGGTATGGTAAAAACGGGTCCGCTTTAACTATTCCCGAAGGTATTGCTATCAAATCTTTTTTAGCTGATGTTGCAGCGACAGGAAGTGAAACTAACTGTACATTATCCGTATCTTCCGGCATCTGGATTCCCATTCCGGAAAATAAGGCATGTGCACACACAGCAGATATAACAAGTACCAGAGAGCAGGCTGTCAGAATAAACTTACCCCGTGCAGCTCTTTTTGGTTTAAACCTGCTTAGAATTTCCTCAGTCGCAAGATCTGAAATAGCAGAACTTTTAAGATTTTTCTTCATGTAATTGCGCATTTTCATCTTATACTTCTAACTACTTTAAATTAACCTCTATCTTACTTAAACCTTACAATATTGAGAGAAGAATTAAATCCTATGTTTAAACTATTTCATTACAGTTATTCTTCAAAAAATAATACTCTTCCAATATTATAAAACCTATAATAATCATACCATATTTTAATAATATGGCAACTACAAATATTATTTTAATTTTATTTTATATGCGGCTCCGGTAAAACAGGCAGATATACATAGGCATTAAAGCCCAATGATCCGAATATAATCTTTATTTTTGAACCGTCAACCGGAAGCATTTTTACAAAATCCAACTCATTTTCTCCAAAATCGTCTTTTGTTTCTACCGCTTTAACTTTTCCTTTAAGAAACTCTGATTGATAAAATAGGAGATATACCTCCGAGTTTTTATTTTTTTCACCTATAATCTTATAAAACCCTTTGTCCAGAACATTTTCTTCTATGACCACATTAACCGGAAGGTTCAAAAGCTGTCCTTCAGTATCAGACTTCAGTGCAGGAATTTCTTGTATTTTACTGTCCGGCTCAAGCCCGTTATGCAAACTTGTTCCGCCTCCGCTTATTTTCTTTATTAATTTCTTCCTCTGTTTCTCATCCTTCTTTTTCTGATTTGATTGCAGAGCATCCATAACCTCCTCAAATTCTTTATTAGTTACAGATTCTTGCCCGTCCCACATTCTGTCAATATTACCAAAATCATCCCAATCCGCAGCCAGTACGGCTGACGAAACAAACATCGCTATAATTAAAACAAGCAGTATATTCTTTTTCATATTATTAAATATATAACTGTTTTCATAAAAAAGTAAATACTATTTATATGAAATTATTTTACTTTTTTATCAAATAATGTATAATATTGTTATAGCAAGAAGAGAGGTCATGGATGACAAACATTAATGTTGTAATAATAGTAGCTGCAAGCGCAATAGCTATTATTGTTGTGTTTGTATTATATGCCATTGTCATCTTTCAAGGCTCAAGAAATTCAAAAGGCGGGGAGCTTCAACTCTCAACAAAGAATATTCTTGATCAGGTAGAAGTGCTGTATGATAAGGGTGAATATGCACTCGTCCAGCTGCTTGCTACAAAATATCTGGACAGAGTCCCGGGACATCGGGATGTTCGCCAATACCTCGCACAAGCTTATTACAAAGATAAAAAATATAATAATGCTATTAAACAATGTCTGATTATATTAAAAAAAGACCCCGGAAATATTGATACAAAAAAACTTCTCGGAGATTGTTTTATTAAAAAACAGGCTTATATGAAAGCCATTAAAGAATATGAAGAAATCTTTGACTACAAAAGCAATGATAAAGAAGTTGTAAGAACCCTTGCAGAACTATACAGGGATACTGATCAGCTCTACTCAGCTATCTCGGTTTACAATATTCTTTCAGACTTAATGGAACAAAATGAAGATATTGCAGAGGTGCAGCTTATTCTTGCTAACTTAAACGAAGAAGTTCATGATTATCCGGCAGCATTTGAGGCATATAAAAACCGTCTTAATATTTATCCTACGGATACTTCAACAAACAGAAAGCTTATTGAACTATACATAAAAATTAAAAATTATCCAAAAGCTATTGAAACGCTTCTATTTATGCTCTCTTTTGCAACAGAGCCGAAAGTTCTTTTATGGGTTTATGAAACTCTTGTAAGTCTTTACGTTGAAACCGAAGAATATGAAAAAGCCATTGAATATTCTAATAAACTGCTGGATGTTCAAGGTTCTGATAAGTTTAAAGTCAGAAATGATATTGCAACTTTCAATATCAAACTGAATAATTTCCAGGAAGGTATAACTATTCTGGAAGACCTTGTTATGATGTCCCAAAACGGATATGAAGTAACGGTTGAACTTGCGGACGCTTATATCAAATGTAAAGAATACCAGAAGGCTCTGGATAAATACCTTGCTCTTTTAGATAAATCCACCCAGAAGGAAGCTAAAAACGTAAGGCTGCTAATCTGCGAATTGTATATATTCTGGGCTGTTGATAAAGCCGAGAAAAAAGATTATGACGCATCTTTTGAATATTTAAATACAGCAACCCAATATAATGCACTTAATCCTGAGATATATTATAATTATGCATTAAATCAAATAGCACTTAAAAATTACGCAAGTGCGGTTGAATATCTTCACAAGTCTCTTGATTATGATAAAAACAAAACTAATTATACCAAATACCTTCTAAAACTTTCCGAAGCTCACAATTATCTCGGAAACTTCTTTGAAGAGAAAAAAGCTCTCTCTGACCTGCTCAAAATTGATGATAAAAACCCGATGGGACTTTATAGGTCAGGACTACTTTGTGTTTCACAGCACGATACAAAAGAAGCCGAAGAATGCTTTAAAAAAGCACTTCAATATGATCCGGATTTATTAAAAGCAAAATACAATCTTGCCCTTTTATATGAAAGCAATAACCGGGACAAGGCCAAAGAACTTTATATAGAAGTTCTTGAGCAAGATCCGAGTTTTGAAGAAGCAAAGAATGCTCTTGCAGATTTAACATCCTCTGATTATTAAATATCTTCCGGAATAAATATAACTGTATCCGATAAGTAATTTCGAGCCTCGTTTAAATCAGAAAAACGGGGAACAATTCTTTGATAGTCTTGCACGACACTTATTATATCGTCTACAGACATCTTAATCATTCTTCTGGAGCCGGTTTGTGATTCTATAATTCTTGCCATAATTCACCTCTGTAAAATAATTAACGGCAAAAAAACTTTAAACTTTAGTAAAATACAACCGCAAAATTAGAAAAATATTTTCAAATCGGAAGCTATTCCAGAATCTGTGCTCCCTGTTGCTCCACTTTAAGAGTTTTAAAGTCAGCTTTTATATTCTGCGCACCCCAGATATCTCTTACTGTTGATTTAATTTTATCTAAATCATATCTGTAGGATATTACAAGCATTGCAGGCCCTGCGCCGGAAAGCACACATCCGAGGACACCGTCTTCATGTTTAAAAGCCTCGGATATCTCTTTCATACCCGGAATAAGCTTTTCTCTATACGGCTGGTGAATTCTGTCTTTAAGTGCCAGTTTCATTAATTTTTCATCATTTGTACAAACTGCCGTAATAAGCATTGCCAGATGCTTGGAATTAAAAATCGCATCTTCAAGCGGAACTTCTTTCGGAAGAACCGAACGTGCAATACTTGTAGACAGTTCAAAATCAGGAATACAAACAGTTATATCCCAATCTTCAGGCCAATCAAGCTTGCGCCATGTTACAGTCCCGTCATCTTCCTGCGAAGACAAAACGAATCCCCCCAATATTGCAGGTGCAACGTTATCAGGATGACCTTCTACTTCTGTTGCAATAGACAAAAGGGCTGTTTCATCAGCCGGAGAGCCCAAAAGTTTATTTGCGGCAATCAAGCCTCCGACAACAACTGCCGCTGAACTTCCCAGACCTCTTGTTATAGGAATTTGGGATTGTATATTAATCTTTAACTCGGAAGGTTCCTGCCCGATTGAATTATAAAGCATTTCCACTGCCTTATACACAATATTATTTGAATCGGTAGGAATGTTATCAAAAACTCTTTCATCAACAACATCTTCCACTTCCGGTATCATATTTATTTCTACACCCGTTCCCGGTAGAACCGTTTCTTCAATTGTTATAGTATTATAAATAGGAAGAGCCAACCCCAGACAATCAAAACCGGGGCCCAGATTCGCCGTAGTTGCGGGTACTTTTACACTAACTTTCATTTAATTAACTTCTCCTAACAAAAAAGTATAATCGGATTATACAATAAAGACAAATTTTATGTAAAATTTTTGAAAATCCCCGGGAGGTTTTTATTAAGCTTTGTAAATATTTGCAGGCACATGTCAGATTTTAAGGCAATTCCGGATAGGCAAGCAACTTAATATAAATAGATGTGTAATAGTGGAGTGTTGTCATGACTTATTCTTATTCTGTAATCAATCCATCCGGATATAAAGATGTAAGCAAGGTTAAAGAAAAATCCGCTCTTCCGGGTACAATTCTGGGATTAGGAGCCGGTGCTGCCGCCGGCGGCTTTATAGGTTATAAGAAAAATTTTATTAGCGACAAAACAGGAATAAAGAATTCTTTTGCTAAAAAAGTGCAAGACAAACTCCTTAATGATGCCGGAGATACTGCAAAAAATATACATAAACAAAGAGAAATAATTATAAAAAAATTAGATAAAATTAAAACTCCGGAAGACTTAAAAGAATTATTCAGCAAAAATAAAGATGCCGCACAAGATATGTGCAGTAAATTTAAAAAATCGCTTGATGAAATTATGCAAACTATTACTAAAGAAAATCTCAAAGAAAACAAAAAAACTTTTAAAAATTGGTTCATAGCAGAGCGCAATAATGATTTTCAATCAATAAAGAACATTGTTCAGTACTGCTGGGATAAAGACGGGAAAAATTTTGTAAAACCGTCAACTATTAAAGACAATGTATATAATGCTATCCTTTCAGCCCAAAAGAAAGTTAAAACTGCAACAATCTTAAAATATGCCGCAATTACAGGTGCAGTCGGCGCCGCTATCGGTTTTATAATAAATAAATTTTTAAATTGAACAAATATAAAATATTAGATGTATAATTAAACTATGAAATATCCGCAAATGGAAAGACTCATAGGAATAGTTGCAGCTCTCAGAGGGGAAAATGGCTGTAAGTGGGATAAAGAACAGACTCACAAGTCTTTACGCCCCAATATGCTTGAAGAAGCTTACGAAGCTGTTGATGCAATTGATGACGGAGATATGGCAAACCTTAGAGAAGAACTTGGAGATGTTCTTTTGCAGGTTGTACTCCATGCTCAAATTGCAAAAGATGAGGGTGATTTTGATATAGAAGATGTTGCACAAGAACTTGCAGACAAGCTTGTCCACAGGCATCCGCATGTTTTTGGAAATACAAAAGTACATTCTACGCAAGAGATTTTAGATAATTGGGATAAGTTAAAGAAGGAAGAAAAAACCTACAGAAAATCAATCCTTGACGGGATATCAAAGTCCCAATCAGCCTTGATGTCAGCACAAAAAATCAGCAAAAAAGTTGTAAAAGTTGGTTTTGAATGGGATTCTGTCGAAAGTCTTAAAGAATGTATAAAATCTGAATATAAAGAATTTGAAGAAGCTGTAAAAACGGGAAACAAAGAGCTTATGGAAGACGAGATGGGCGACATCTTTTTTGCAACTGTCAATCTTGCCAGATGGTATAAAATTGATGCCGAACAGGCACTTTTAAGAGCAAATAAAAAATTCACAAAACGTTTCCGCAAAATGGAAGAAATAGCCCGAAAGCCATTAGAAGAATACTCATATGAGGAATTTGATAAGTTATGGAAACAGGCTAAACTGCTTGTAGAATAAAAAGAGGAGAATTTTATGAAAAAATTATTAGCAGGATTATTTGTCTTGGCATGTTTTTTGCCTGCTGTTTTTGCAGAAGAGTTTACAGAAGTATGTGCGTCCCATATTCTTGTCCCGACAGAAATGGATGCTATTAAAATTAAAAGTCAGATAAATTCATATGAAGATTTTCAAAAATATGCAAGAGAGTATTCAACTTGCCCTTCTGGTCGAAATGGCGGCAGTTTAGGGTGTTTCAGGAGAGGACAAATGGTAAAACCCTTTGAAGATGCTGCATTTAACGGCAATATAGGCGAAGTTTCCGATCCGGTTGAAACTCAATATGGCTACCATTTGATTTGGATTAGTGAAAAGCACTGAGATTTTGATTTTTAGGTATGATTATGGTATTTTGTAAAAGTAAGATATAAAAGGGAGATTTAGTATGAAAAAGATTCTATCATCATTATTGGTATTAATGTTCTTATCAGCGGCAGCTCCGGTATTTGCCGGCGGTACACAGGGCACTCCGGGAGAAATTTCAGGTAAATCAGTTGGTGCAGCAGCTCTATCTCTTATTATCTGGCCTGGTCTAGGACAATTAATCAATGATAACCCTGTTGATAAAAACGTTACACACGCAATTTTAGGTTTAACAGGAATTTTCAGAATCTGGTCTTGCTATGATGCTCTGGTTGACAGAACCGGCGGTGTTTGGCATAACAGAATATAGTATTGTATTTCAAAAAGGGGCTGAGTACAAATGTACTCAGCCCCTTTTATTCGTTTAATATCAATTATCTTCTTCCATAACGTCTTGGAGCGAAATCTTTTCTGTTTCTGTCCGGTGCTTTTCTAAAGTTATCACGATGAGATCTGTGATTATTCTTCATATCCGGTCTGCGGTCATTTTTTGGTCTTTCCCAACCCGGTCTTTGATTTTTCTTTGACTGAAATTGTTTTTTGTGATCGTTTTGTTTTTTGACAAATTTTTGGTGCTTCTTTTCCGCTTTCTTTTTAAATTGAGCATGACGTTTCTGCGGTTTGATTACCTTGTGTTGCGCAGGACGTTGTTTGTGATGCGGAGCAGCAAAACATTCTGCATTAAATCCGATACCAGTTAATAAAGCACCTGCCACTAAGAGTGATAAAATTTTCTTGTTCATACTTAAATCCTCATTCTAATATCTCTACACTTGCGCGCTATATTTGTATAACGAAAACAGAAAACAATTGTTCATTTTTATATTAAAATTTTTTTATCAATTTTTGTAAATAGTTTGTAAACTTATATTTTACCTAACGAAAAAATGTTTTTACCAATTTCTTTGAAGCCATACTTTTTAAGATTTGGAACAAAATCCGACATTCTAAGTCTGTCATAGCCGCCAATTACAAACAAACTATTCGGATTTATGATTTTACTCAAATCTGAAATGATTTTTTCCGTAGCAGCACTGCCAAAACTTTCAGTTAAACAATTTCTGATTATAAAAACAGAATTGCCGGTATCATTTACTTCTTTCATTCGTTTTTGAAAATCCATAACTTCAAAATTGAACAGATTTCTAAATTCCGGCTTTAGTCTGTAAGCGGTTGTATCGACAGAATATGTTATTTCTTGCGGCAACAGTCCTCTGTTTATTTTTTCAAAGTACTTATTAAAATCCTCTCCAAAAGCTTCTATATCTTCCGGTTTAAATGCCACAATACCTTTCTTCCCGTATTTTTCTACTATCATCGGATCAACATCAGTAACAAGAACAGGAAAGATTCTTTTTTTTGCCTCATCTTCACCAAAGGTTTTAAGAACAGAATTAGCAATTAAATAACTCTCTGTTCCATCCGAGCCGTTCATCGGCATTAGATTTATTCTGTCAAACCCTGAAAATCTATCTTTCATCAAAGCTGCCAGCTCATTATAATTCAAATCATCTCTTACTCCTGTAGAATTCTGGGTATATCTGTAATTCCCGTAACAATCAGTATAATATGCCATTCTGAACAATGACTTGAAAGCCGGCTTATAACTATATGGTTGAATAGAATTTATCTGCATAATGATACAAAACAGCTGAAAATATTTTTTGACATATATAAATACTTAATACAATACTGTGTTGTATTCCCTGCCTCTTTACTTTTTACCCTCTTTGCAGGATAATTTTTTGTGCAAAGAAAGGAACTATTATGAGTGAAGTTAGAGTTAGAATTGCTCCTTCGCCGAGCGGAAACCTCCACATCGGAACTGCAAGGACAGCTTTATTTAATTATTTATTCGCAAAAAAAAATAATGGAAAATTTATTCTTAGAATAGAAGATACAGATGCAGAAAGAACAAGTCAGGAATATGTTAAAAACATTTTCGATTCCTTAAAAGCACTCGGTCTTAACTGGGATGAAGGGCCAGACGTGGGCGGGCCTTACGGGCCGTACACCCAGTCAGAAAGATTCGATATTTATCCAAAATATATTCAGGAACTTCTTGACAAAGGTTTTGCCTACGAATGTTTTTGTACTCCGGAAGAACTGGAAGCAGAAAAAGAAGAAGCTGCTAAGAATAAAAAAGCTTACGTATATTCTAAAAAATGTGAAAATTTAACAGAAGAAGAAAAAGCTAAATTAAGAGCAGAAGGCAGAAAACCTGCCATAAGGTTCAATGTTTCAAAAGCTCAGAAAGCTTTCCATGATTCTTCAATTCTTGAGTTTGATGATTTAGTAAAAGGAAAACTTCATGTTGATACAAACCTCATCGGAGATTTTGTAATTATGAAATCTAACGGCGCACCAACATATAATTACGCTGTTGTAATAGATGATGCTCTTATGAAGATTTCTCACGTAATAAGAGGAGAAGACCACATTTCAAATACCTATAAACAAATTCTTATTTTTGAAGCTTTAGGTTTTGAAGTTCCAAGATTCGGACATCTTGGAATGATTCTTGCTCCTGACAGAAGTAAATTATCAAAACGCCATGGTGCTACTGCTGTTTCAGATTTTGTTGAACAAGGATACCTTACAAGTGCTCTTGTTAACTTCGTAGCACTTCTGGGCTGGTCACCTTCAGACGGACAAGAAATCAAAACTGTAGATGAAATAGCTCAAGATTTCAGAATTAACGAAATATCTTCATCTAATTCAATTTTTGAATACGATAAATTGAAATGGATGAACAGTCATTATATTAAAATGCTGCCAATTGAAGATTTAAAAGAAAGACTCAAAAAGTATCTTACAAAATATGATTTATCAGAATTAACAGATGCTCAATATACAAGAATGATTGAGATAACTTATGAACCGTTAACCTTATTATCTGATATAACAGATGCTGTAGCATACTTCTTTGGCGGTGATAATGTTGAAATAGATGAGAAAGCTGCTGAAAATATTGATACAGATTTATCTCAAGAAGTCTTAAAAGCTTTTGTTGAGCAAGGCAATACTTGGGAATGGACAGAAGAAAATCTGCATGAAAAACTTGAAAAATTCAGAGCAGACTTTAAAGAAAAAGGCTACAAGCCTAAATTCACAATGTGGGCAATTAGAGCAGCCGTAACAGGCAGACTCTGCGGTGCAGATATGACTGCAACTTTAGCAATCTTAGGTAAAGAACACTCTCTCAACAGAGCTAAGAAAGCTATTAAAAACTATGCAGGAGTTTAGTATTAAATAATAAAGAAGGCGGCGGGTCTGAATAGACCCGCCGCCTTCTTTTTAAAAACCTCTTTCTTTTCTGTGCGCCCAATAAATATCACGCTCTTCTTTTGTATAATAATGCCATTTGCGTGGTCCTTGAGTTTCATATATATGAGCATATTTGCGGGATTTGTTTTTCTGATAATCCGCAGGGTCTACACGATAATAAATTTTATTACCATCACCGTCATAAGAATAAACAAGCAGAGCCTCTGCCTCCGGCGCAATAAATAAATATAAAATAAATAACAGTGCGAATTTTAATATCATGCAATCACCCCGTCTTTAATCAATTGTTCTCTAATTTGTTTTTTGGTTTCAAATTCTTCATCTCCTTTGGAAGTGAATCTCTTTAATAACATAAGCCCCGGAGTTATAATACCCAGAGCAAGAATGCAAGACCCTATATTCATTAAAATTGAATCTCTTTTTAATCTTTTAACACCCGCAAAGAATTTTTCCGAAGTTTCTCCTTTTTGCATGGCTTCTTTAAACTGCTTGTACAAGCCGGACATATTTTCATAAACTCCCTCAAATTCTTTGAGGTCGATAAATTTTCTTGTATCAATTTTATCCGTTTTCTTATACATTTTAATAATATCAGATTTTTTTGCAGCTTTAACTACAGAATTTTCGGGATTTTTATGAATAAATTCATACAGCGAAACAGCATCTTTTTTAAGTTTGCCGTTATCTTTTGCAGCCTGTATTTTTTCAAACTCTTTTAACCCTTTTTCAATAGAACCGTCTTCAAACGCTTTTTTGAAAGCAGGATCTTCCAGCACCCTTGCATCAAGCCCGATTGATTTATTAAACTTGTTTACAGCTCTTTTTTCGAGAGCTTCCTGAATCTTTCCGCCGGCATAATACATAAAACAAAGAGTCATAGCTTCTTTAATAAAATACCCGATAAATTCCTGCGGGGTTCTGGATTCGCCGAGTCTTGTTGCGGTAATAAATCCGTCCAGAACATACATATTTTTAACAGGAGAAAATGCAAGAGATTCTATTAGCGAACCTGCCCCTTTAAAAGAAGGATTGGTCTGATTTACAGAATTTTCTTGTTTCTTCTTCGCTTCTTCCTGCTTTTTAGCCTCATATTCGGCAATTAAGTTCTCTCTGATTTTCTTGGCAGTGTATTTTTGTTTTGCTTTAGTAAGTCCTAAGTATGATGCAACGGTCAAACCTGTTGCAACAAAAAACTTTCCTGTAGTAATATTTTTAAAAAGTTTGCTCTTACTCCCGATTTTTTCAATCTCTTTTTTAACCTTATCATCCGGAGCATATTCTTTAATTTTTTCAAAAACATCCTTGTTTTTTAAGTTTCTGGCATCAAAATTTGAATCAAGATTGGCAGCCTTGTATACAGTTTTGTCATAAAGCCATTTAAATGCAGGAATTCCGAAGAGCCAGATAACTTCAGTTCCCATTTCATCAATAAATCTGTCAGCACCTTCTTCTTTGCCTGTAACAAATGAACCTGCCGTCATGCCTGCTGTTGCTGACAAATCTTTAACTGCCAGCGGCACGAGAGAATTAGGGTTCCCTAATGTAGAAAATACGTTTGCTGCATTCAATATCATAGTCTACAAACCCCACTTCATATTCATAAGTTTCTTGTAACAATTTTTTCTCATACACTGCCTTCCTTTCTAATTAACTCCCTAAAAGAATTAAATTGCCTGATTGTTAACAAATTTTTACATACTAAAAGGAGCCTTCGTTATTTGAAGGCTCCTTAAAGTTTAAAACTAACCGCTTTGTTATCCGACAAGTTCCGTATCGTCAGATTCCGAAGCCTTCACCATAATAGCGTGTTCAACAGGATTTTCTTTTTTATAAGAATTTTCTTGAACAACTTCTTCAAAACCGAATTCGTCTCGGGCTTTTTTCATCTGGGTTTCATCAACCAGTTTTTTAGCAAGCTCGGCGATTTCGTAAACTAATTTATATCGGTTATCTGTATTTTCGTTAAGTTCCCACGCTATTTTAATAATTTGATCCATCTTAGTTTCTTTGCCTCTTTGATTAAGATATTAACAATTATACATAATTTTATAACACACAAAAATTTTTGTAAAGTTTACAAATATTTACAAAATGGCAATTTTAAAAAGTAGATAAACTTTATATACATGTACACGAGATTTTAATAGGAGAGTACTTATGCCAAATGTAACATTAACAGTCACAAAAGCCAACGGAACCGAACAGGCATATACAGTAATGACAGATAATAAAAAATTTATTAACAGCATTATAACTGTCGGTGACGATAACAAAATCACAGAGGCAGATAAAAAGACTCTCATCAATACAATGTCCATAGGCGGAGATGCCGGAATTCTGGACTATGCGGATTTAAGCCCAGAACAAAAAGCAGACGTAGCTCAAATGACTTCAAAATATGCAGATAACTTTAATATTGAAGTAATTAAAGATGAATCCGGAAAGAAATTTTATCAGTTTACTGTTAAAGAAAATTGGTTAAGACAACAAATTGGTATATTTGCTCCTCGCAAAAAGATTTCAGCCGCAACCATAAAATCTTTATTGAACCTGAAAGAAGGTCAATATCGTTATTATGATGGAATGGGACATTATTTCGCTTGTTCAGCCCTTAAACACTACAATATGGGTGATGGAGTAATGGATGTATACAGCGGCGATGATTTTGAATTCAGAGCCGGAGATACCTTCAAAATACCTGTTGATGATGTAACTTTTGATTTTTAATTACTCCATAAGAGTAGTCATCAGGATTGGTTCATCTTCTGTCGCAAGAACAGTATGTTCAAAGTGGGCAGATGGTGAACCGTCTTTTGTTACAACAGTCCATTCATCGTCAAGGACTTTAACCTCATCTCCGCCCAGATTCAGCATCGGTTCTATTGCTATTACCATGCCTGATTTAATAAGTGTTTTATCTCCTACTCTATAGTTAAACAGGAACGGGTCTTCATGCATAACATGTCCTACGCCGTGACCGCCGTACTGGCGAACTATACCGAGTTTTTCTCTTTTTGCAACATCTTCAATCCCGCCTGAAATATCATCAAGGACATTACCGGCTCTCATGAAGGCAATACCTGCATAGAGAGATTCTTCTGTAGCTTTCATAAGGCGTTCTTTTTCCGGCGAAATTTTTCCGACAGCATAAGACCAGGCGCTGTCACCTACCATACCGCCATAGGTTGCTCCGACATCAATTGCAATTATATCCCCTTCTTTTAGAATAATGTCGTCGGAAGGGATTCCGTGTACAACCTGTTCATTAATTGAGGTACAAATACAGGCAGGGAAACCGTTATATCCGAGAAAAGTAGGAATAGCTTTATTAGCTTTAATAACTTTCATTGCTATATTATCCAGTTCTTTTGTAGAGATACCAGGCTCGACTGCTTTTTTCATTTCCTGATGGACAAGTGCCACAATGTGTCCGGCATGTCGCATTCTTTTAATTTCATCTCTGGATTTACGATTTATCATATCTGCCTCCCGTTCAAGTTATTTTCTGGTTTAATTGTACGACTAAAAAGTATTGTATTCAAGTAATAAACTAAATTGCTTGACATTAGAAATTGATTTGATAGTATAGAGATTGTCGATAAGCCCCCATCGTCTAGAGGCCTAGGACAACACCCTTTCACGGTGTAGACAGCGATTCGAATTCGCTTGGGGGTACCATATAAAAAGAGAACACCTTAATGGTGTTCTCTTTTTATATGTAATTAACAACAAGCCTTTCCGCTTGGGGAAGGACTCCACAAAAAGCTGACTAAATGTCAGGTTTTTGTGGAGGAAGTCGAGTCCGATATTATCGGCGAGACGTATACATGATATAGAACACCTTAATGGTGTTCTCTTTTTATATGTAATTAACAACAAGCCTTTCCGCTTGGGGAAGGACTCCACAAAAA
>CALUVM010000012.1 GCA_944324255.1 Candidatus Gastranaerophilales bacterium
CCTATTTATGCTATTTTCGATAAAATCGACCAAAGACCTCTTTCTAAAATCGCTAAAGATTTTGTTAAAGAATTAGCCGATGATTCTATCAGATTTGTTTCTACTTTACTTAAATAATTAAATATTCTTCAAATGTTTAATAGTAACAGCAGGTTTTAAAACTATTCCTACCGCATCAATTCTAAAATTTTTATAATCGGGATTTTCTTTAAGATAAAGATAAATCCCTTTTTTAATATTAGCGTATTTTGTTCGGGTAACAGCTTCCAGCGGGGTTCCGCAGTTGTCTGTCCTGCGGGTTTTTACTTCACAAAAAACAAGGGTGTTTTTGTCAAGTGCAATAATATCTATTTCACAGAGGTTTGAAAAGCGTTTGTTTGTTTCAATAATTTTGTACCCCTGTTTTTCAAGATATTTTTTTGCGATTTCT
Source organism: Candidatus Gastranaerophilales bacterium (assembly GCA_944324255.1). Classification (GTDB taxonomy): domain Bacteria; phylum Cyanobacteriota; class Vampirovibrionia; order Gastranaerophilales; family Gastranaerophilaceae; genus CAG-196. Next base: position 431 of record CALUVM010000012.1, read on the forward strand.
TCGCCGGATTTTCCTATAGCCTTATTAATCATAAAAAGATTTTAGCATATTATCTCTGGATTAAAAACAGATAGGAATTTTTGTCCTGATATTTATAAAGAATTTTTTGCCCTTCAACCCAGCTTAAAAAGTACGGATAAACCGGAGTTTTTCTGTAGTCTTTTACCATATAGAACCAGAATTTTTGATTGCGGGACAGGTTATTTAAGTATTTTAGAGTATGTTCTTCATCAATTTTATCTATATCCATAAGGTAAGTGTTAGGAGTGGTAAAGTTTTGAGCGGAAGAATATAAAAGAAAGCTTGAAGCGGAGGCGTTATTGCAGATTATGGCTTCATCGGATTTATATTTTTCCTTAAGAATAGACATAAGTTTTCCAGGCGAATAGGTTATACTGTTTTCCGGATTGGAGATTTGTTTAAAGTATGAGAAATTATAGCTGAAAAAACTTAAAGCAAAACAGCAGAATGCAGCAATTAAGCTTTTTCTTTCCAAATCAAGCGGTTTAATAACAATCAGCATAAATAAAGGTGCGCTATAAAGAGCAACTCTTCCCATAAGCGGATATTGACCGAGGACAGATGCCAGAATCATAAGTGCCAGTGATATAAGGATAAATTGACCGTAAGAGGACTTTTCTTTAATAAATAAGTATATTCCCCATAGAAATAAGGCGAATGTAAAAAGAGTATAAGAATTCGGGTAAAACAGATATTTAAGGTGAAAACAAAGCACCCCGATAAGATTTTTAGCAGAAAGCCCTATAAAACCTTTATCCCAGTAATTAGGGAAATACATATCCAGCGAGGATTTTGAAGGAAGTAAGTTAAAAAAGTAGTATAAAACAAATACAGTTAAAAATGGTAAAGCATATAAAAACGGCTTAAAATTTTTGTTTTTAATGAGATTAAGAATAAAAAATGCACCGACGAAGAATGTTGAAGGCAGGGATACAAAAGGGAGAATTATCAAACTTACAGTAAGAATTATTATTTGTTTTATTGTTAGTTTTTCAAAATTGATTTCCGGCAGAAAATACATACAGAGAATAGCGGTTAGAATATCTGTTGAATACTGTTTAAAGACGACTGAAAACTCTATAATATTTCGTCCGAAAAAGAAGAGAAAACAGGATGCAAGAACTGCTATTTTGTGCTTGAACGTTTTCAACGCCAGCTTGAAAAACATAAATACGGCTCCCAGAGATGCCAGAAACGGGATAAGCTTTAAGATTTGTTCTTTAAACCCGAAAAGATTAAGAAGAATTTTTGCGGGAATTAAAAATAGCGGCGGGGCAGACTGTGCATCTCCCAGAGGCCCGAAAAGCGACCATAGATTTTTATCAAGTATGGTTAAAAGTAGCCTGCATTCATCGTCTTCAAAAACATTGGAATGAATAAAAAAGTTGAGTCTGAGAATAATTCCCAGAACAAACATAACGCCGATAACCCATCCAAACCAGTGTTTTTGCATATCTCTTCCTTTAGTTTTGAGTTCATTATCTCATATTAATATTTTTTTTACAAATAAAAACGTGTTAAGTATTGATAGGTTGTAAACTCCGCTCTAAAATGTTAAAATATTATGAAACTATGAAAAAGAAGAGAGTTTTAGCAATATTACCGATAAGTATTGGCGGCAGGCTTACGACCAGCAGTATTATTGACGGCTACAGGCAAAATAATTGTGATGTAACAGTTTATGACGAACTCTTTGATAGCAATTTGGAAGAAGTTTTAAAAGGGAAATATTCTCAAATAGTCGGATACGATTTTTCCGGTTTAAAAATTAAGATTGATAACAATTTAAAAATCCCTTCAGTTAACTATTTTTCGGATGACATAAGAAGCAAAACTTCAGGTCCTGAGTGGGAAAAGTATATTAAGTATCTGGAAGATGATGACAATTATACTTTTTATTGGGATAAAGCTCTGACAAGTTATGAAACGTTTAAAAATATTTACTACATGCCTCACTTTGTTAACTTTGAGGTATATAAAGATTATGGAAATCAGCCCGAGTTTGATTTAATGTTTGCCGGCAGGCTTGATACAGATTACAGGCTGAGCTTTTTTGAAGAGCTTGTGATGAAGCTTCCGCATCTGAGAGTCGCATGGTATGCTATAGAAAAACATTTTGATGACGCCAAAAAACGGGCAAATTATCCGGAAATCATTGACATTTGCTATCGGGGTTTTATTGATAATGAAGAAGATATGGCTAAAGCTATTAATAACTCAAGAATTCTTTTTAATATGAATTCTCAGGGGATTTCTTCTTTGAATTACAGGACATTTCAGGCTGTTGCATGCAAGCGTTTAATGATTAGTGATTATAGAGAAGAACTTGCCCTGTTTGAAGGACATATGCCTTTTTATGAAGATTTTTCTGACCTTCTTTTTAAGATAGAAAGTTATCTTGCAGATTCGCAAGCCTATGATAAGGTTGTCAATTCCTGCTATAATATCGCAAAACAGAGCCATAATTCGAAAGATTGCGTAAGGTATATGCTAAAAGTTGTTAAATAAAATTTTAGTGATACTCTTTTGGGTATAAGAGGTATTACTATGTCAAAAAATATTTTTATAACAGCAACCGGTACAGATATCGGAAAAACCTATGTTTCAGCACTCATTGTAAAAAAAATGCGGGAATCGGGCTTTAATTGCGGATATTACAAGCCGGTATTAAGCGGAGTGGAAGAAAAAGACGGAAAACTTACAAAAAGTGACTGCAACTATGTAGTAGAAACGTCTAAAATTCCGATTGCAGCTGATGATTGTGTAACTTACCGGTGGAAAGAAGCTGTTTCTCCGCATTTGGCTGCAAAAAGAGCCGGTGATGTTATCGACACAAAAAGGATTCTTGCTGATTATAAATCTATATCAAAAAAATATGATTATCTGCTAATAGAAGGTGCCGGAGGCATAACCTGCCCCTTGAGGCTTGATGGTGAAAAGTACCTTCTTAAAGATTTGATAAAAGATTTTGGAGTTAGTGTTCTCCTTGTGGCAGACGGGGGCTTAGGTACGATTAATTCAGTTCTCTTAACTGCTGAATATGCAAAAGCTAACGGTATTAAGATATCGGGAATTATTTTAAATAATTATGAGCCGGAAAATTTTATGCATCGTGATAATCTTAAACAGGTCGAATACTTGAGCGGTATTAAAGTAGTCGGAACAGTATCAAAAAATCAGGATGATATTATACTTTTGGAAGAGTTTTTTGTTTAAAATATAACCGCCTAAATGTATTATCTTCAAACTTAAATTGAATGCAGGCATTCTATAATTTTCTTTGTTGCATCAAATTTAGCCAGGTGAGAAGAATTTTGTTTAAGGTAGTTTATTTTAACAGGATTTTCTAAAAGCTCCATAATAACTTCTCTGAGCTTGTTCGGCTCAAGTTCTTTATCCTCAAGATAAATGCAGGCTCCCATTTCAAGAAAATATTTTGCATTAATTCTCTGATGGTTTGCTGCTGCGTACGGATACGGTATAAGAACCGGTGCAGCTGCGCTTGCGCTTATTTCTGATAAACTTAAAGATCCGGCTCTTGAAATTACTATATCACTTGCTTTAAGAACCGTTACCATATCCATAAAATACGGCTTAATTAAAAGGTTTTTATCCTGTTCCCATCCGGGATATATAAGTTTAAGTTTTTCAATAACCTCATTATAATTTTTCTTTCCGGTTTGAAAAATTATTTGAAGCCCGTTTTCTTGCGAAAGTTCTTTAAGGAGTTCTACAACAGTTGCGTTAATAGTTTTAGCTCCCTGCGAGCCGCCCATAATACAGAGAGTAAGTTTATTCTCAAGTCCCAAAGATGAGCGGGCATCTTCTTTTGTAAGGGTAGAAAAAGTTTCTCTTATCGGATTTCCTGTTACAATTGAATGTTTATTAGGAATATATTTTTTGGCTTTTTCAAAAGCCAGAGAAACAAATTTTGCTCTCTTGCACAGCCTTCTTGTAACAAGTCCCGGCATAGCATCACAATCGTGCATCATATAAGGAGTTTTAGTTATAATGCAGGCAAAAATCATAGGAGCCGAAACATAACCGCCTGTTGCAAAAACAGCATTAGGTTTGTATTTTTTGATATATCTTATTGAACGAATAATTGCTTTAACAAGCTTAACTCCCCAGATGAAAAATTTGGGATTAAGCTTTCTTGGCATACCGGAAACACTTACATGAAGGAATTTGTAACCTTTCTTTGATGCAAGTTCAAACTCCATATTTCTTTTATTTCCGACATAATAAACCTTATTGCCCTCTTCGCTAAGTGCATCAGCAACAGCCATTGCCGGGTAAATGTGACCGCCTGTTCCGCCGCCTGTGACGAAATAGACTCTATTGTATATTTCTGACATTAGTATAATTCCTTATCCTTTTCACATTATCTTTTGATATATTTAATAAAATTCCAACCATCCACAATGATACCATAATAGAAGAACCTCCGTAACTAATAAATGGCATCGGTACACCTGTTGCAGGAACAAAAGAACTTGCAACCCACATATTTAAAAATCCCTGAAAACATATAGAAAATGTAAGCCCCAGAGCTAAAAGCTTTCCGTACATATCCTGACATTTTGTTGCAATTAAAAATCCTCTCTGTAAGATTGTCCAGAAAAGACAAATTATTAAAAGGCAGCCTATAAAACCGTGTTCTTCACCGATTACTGCAAAAATAAAGTCCGTATGAGCTTCCGGAAGCCAGGCAAGTTTTTGTTTGGAGCTTCCGTATCCTACACCGTAAAGCCCGCCTGATGCAAAAGCTACAAGTGACTGAATAATGTTATATCCTGCTCCGAGCGGGTCAGCTTCAGGATGCAGCCAGGTCGTAATACGTGCAGATTGATATCCTCTCAGACCTTTTAATAAAAGCAGCGGTATAAAACAGGCACCGCCAAAGAGAATTAACTGCATTGACCCGCCGGCACATAAGAAAATTGCAACTGATGTGAATAACAGTAAAAGCAGCATACTTAAATTAGGCTGCATATAAATAAATGCCATCATGATAAGTATTGGAATAAATGCCGTAGCAATTTTATTTCCGTCAAATATCTCCGCATTCCTATAAAAAACTCCTGCCAGAAGCATTACAACTGCAGGTTTTGCAAATTCTGACGGCTGCAAACTCAAAGGTCCTATGTTTATCCATCTTTGCGCACCATTAACCGTGACACCTGCAACTTTTACCATAATAAGCATTATTATTACAAAGAACGCAAACGGAAGAGTATATGCCATTAATTTCTTATAATGGAAGTTTGATAAAAATCTAAGTCCTATAAATCCGATGACAGCTCCCAGAATTTGTTGTATAAGAAATCTGGCGGGATTTAATCCCATTTCAATACATTTTGGAGCACTTGCGGAAAAAATTGCCATCAGCCCGATTACAACAAGGAAAATTACAGCAATCAAAAGAGGTCTGTCTGATTGCATATTTTGAGTACTCATATTTTCATTTTGAAATCCGCTATTTTGATAAGACATACTCTTTAAAAACTTCTCCTCTGTGTTCATAACTCTTGAACATATCAAAACTTGCACAAGCCGGTGAAAGCAGTACTACATCAGGTTTTAGACTTATAGCTCTATCTGTTGCACTTTCAAGAGTATTTTCTTTTATTATATTGTTAAACCCATTTTTTCTTAAATTTTCCTCAAACCTCTGGCTTGCTTCTCCTATCAGAATAACGGTTTTGATATGTTTGTTAATAGATTCGCACATTTGAGTTAAATCCGTATTCTTATCTCTGCCGCCCAGAATAAGTGCAACGTCAACCCCGTTAAAGGAGTCAATAGCCACGATTGAAGCTTCAGGATTTGTTGCTTTAGAATCATTATAGAAAGTTATTCCGTTCATTACACGAACTTTTTCAAGCCTGTGTTCCGGAGCTTTAAAAGTCATAATACCTTTTTTTATATCTTCATTTTTCATTCCGGCAATTTCGGCGCAGATAATTCCGCACATAATATTCTGATAATTGTGATGTCCTACAAGCGGGCATTCGTTTAGTGAAATTATCCTTTCTTCCCAGCCTCCGGTTTTGTACCAGATTGCTTCATCTTTGATATAGCAGGCATTCGGATATTCTTCGGTATCAAATAAATATACTTTTGAATTTGTACACTTTTTAGAAAACTCTAAAAGCTTTTCATCTTTAGCATTTAAAATAGCATATTGAGGAGCTTGCTTGTCTAAGAATAGTTTAGCTTTTGCATTAAAATAATTTTCTAAGCCACCGTGCCAGTCTATATGGTCGGGAGTAAAATTTGTCCAGCAGGAAATCAGCGGTTTGAAATCTACAGTCATAGCTGCTTGATAGGAGCTGATTTCGCATACGAGAAAATCATTATTTTCGTCGATTAAAGATGTTGGCGGGACTCCTATATTTCCGCAGAAAGGTGCCTTAAATTTCTGGTTTAAAATATGTGAAACCAGAGCGGTTGTGGTCGTTTTGCCGTTAGTTCCGGTTATCGCAATAAATGGAGTTTTTGTATTTCTATAGGCAAGCTCCACTTCGGAAATAACGGGGATATTTTTTTCAAGTAGTCTTTGCATAATACCGGATTTGGGCGGAATCCCCGGACTGGTTACGGCAAAAGATGCTCCGGAAATGAATTTATCACTATGTTCGCCATATTCAACATTTATTCCAAGAGATTCAAGTTCTTCAACTTTTTCGTTTTCAACTTCGGCTTTTGATTCGGTCAGATAAACATCAAACCCGTGTTTTTTTAGAAATTTTGCTGCTGATATCCCGCTTTTTGAAAGCCCTAAAACCAATACTTTTTCTGACATAATATGCACTCTCCGATAAGACATATTTTACTCCAAAAAACAGAGAAAGAAAATATATTTATCTGGAAATTTTTTGTCTGTAAATGGAATTAGACCCCTGACAGCTTATAAAAAGCATATTCCCGTCAACATGAAGTCCGTATGGTTTATCAAGTTTTGAAACAAGAACCGATACAACTCCCTGCGGGGTAACTTTTAAAACATTATTGGCATTATAATTGGAGACATAAATATTTCCGACATCATCACTTGCAAGGCTAATAGGTCCATTTATCTGTGAACTTTTTAAGAAAACGATTCTCTTATTATCAGGGGTAATCTTAATTATAGAATTGTCTGAAAAAGTAGAAACATAGATGTTTCCCTGCCTATCCGTAGTAATTCCTGTCGGGCTTAAAATATTTTCATAAATTCCTGTCTGCTGTGCAATCTTTGACTGAGGATTAGATTGAACAGGCGGAGTTACGGTCTGTACTTTTATAGATTCTGCAAGTTCTTGACCGTTTCTGTAATAATCACTGGTTTGCGGAATAAGGCTTATATATTCCGCAGCTTTGGTATAATCTTCCAGCTTAGCTGATAAGGATGCAAGTTTATACAGGACTTCATAATCATTAGGATCTCTTAAATAAATCTGTTTAAATACGGTAAGAGCTTCCGAATACTGTTTGAGATATTCCAGAACGGTTCCGAGGTTATAGTATGCATCAATATAATCCGGATAAGTTCTGATAGCACTTCTAAAAGATTCTATTGCTCTTTCATACATACCAAGCTTATAAAAATCAATTCCCTGATTGTAATCAAGTTTTGCATCAACAGGAACTTCGGCTGCGTAAGCCGAAAGTGACAGTGATAATAGAAATGCAGTAAGAATTTTCTTAAACATAAGCTGATTATAGCATAAATTTTAAAAGAGACAAACTTTTATTGTAAAATAAGAATATGAAGCCAAAAGTAATAGCTGTTGCAGGCCCGACTGCAAGCGGAAAAACAAAATTAGCCATAGAACTTGCCGAAAAAAACAACGGCGAAATAATTTCTGCTGATTCAAGACTTGTCTACAAAGGTTTTAATATAGCATGCGCTAAACCCCCAATGGAAGAAAGAAGAGGGATTCCTCATTACCTGATAGATATAGTTGAGCCGGAAATTGATTATTCTGTTGCGGATTTTTATGATGATGCAAAAAAGGTATTATATGAAATAATAGAGCGGGGTAAAACCCCTATTGTTGCCGGTGGTACAGGTTTATATTTCAGAGTCCTTCTTGAAACATATTCTCTTCCCAGAGTGGAAGCTAATCCGGACTTAAGAAAAGAACTCGATAAACGTGAAAAAGATGATTTACTGGAAGAGTTAAAAAAACTCGACCCCGTTTCTTATGAAAAACTCAAAGGACAGAACAAAAGGCGGATAGTTCGTGCACTTGAAGTAACCAGAGTCCTCGGACAGCCTTTTTCGGAAGTCAGTGTCCAAAAAGAACCGGAATTTGATGTCGAATGGGTTTGTCCTGTAATGAACTCAAGAGAAGAACTCTATGACAGGATTAACAGGCGGGTTGATTTAATGTTTGAACGAGGTCTTATAGACGAAACAAAAACTCTTTTAAAAAAACATGGAAGAATAAAAAACTTTGTCTGTACAATTGGATATAAAGAAGTCCTTTCATATCTTGACGGAGAAATTTCTCTTGATGAAGCGTTAGAACAGTTAAAACAAAATACCCGAAGGTATGCAAAGCGCCAGCTTACATGGTTCAGACGGAATCCTGAGCTTAAAATTACGATATAACCTGAATTTCTCCGACAATTTTTCCGGAAATAGTTTTGATTTTGTTATCATAATCAATTTTTCCCCATCCAAGCCGGTTAATCATTTCTAAAACAGCAATTCTTCTTGAATCCATACCTGCATCGTGGATTTTTATAATAAATCCGTCGTTAATTTTTGTATTAATAACTATACAAAGCCCGCCTGCACCGACTTTTGCAATAATACCTACGGTGTTTTGGATAATTTCGGTATCAAGCCGGTTTTCTCCGCCTATAATATATGGATAATTAAGGAATGCTTCTTTGATTTTTTCATATTTAGGATTCTTAAAAAGATTAATATAGCCAATAAGCATATTCCTTAAGGGCATGGAAAGAATAGGCACCCCGCAGCCGTCAGTCGTAGAGGGGTAAATAGAGCTGGAAGAATTATTTACCCCCCCGCAGCCGTCAGTTGTAGAGGGGTAAATAGAGCTGGAAGAATTATTTACCCCCCCGCAGCCGTCAGTTGTTATTGGATAAATATCAGAATTTACATTACACAAGCTGAGAATCTTCTCTTTTATCGCAATTTGTAAAGGATGAGCTGGCTCATAATAGGTTTCTAAATCCCAGTGTTTAAGGGTACAGGCTATAAGGAATCCGATGTGTTTACCTGAACAATTGTTATGAATAGCCCTTGCCTTTTCTCCTTTAATAAGCATCTTGTCTTGCATTGTACGGGATAGAGGGGTATGGATACCGCATTTTAAGTGATTTTCATCCAGTCCGAATTTATCAAGCAGCTTTTTAGCGATTTCAATATGGCAATCTTCTCCGGCATGTGAACCGCAAATTAAAGCTAATTCTTCTGCTGTAAGGTTAGCTCCGTAATCAATCAAAAGACTTGCTTGAAGCGGTTTAGCGCATGAGCGCAGATAGTAAGGGGTTGTATCTTCATTTCCAGTTAGTTTGGAGTATTGAATAAACTCTCCTTGATGAACTTCTTCAAGGAGTCCGTCCCGCATATATTCAACCCGCATTAATCAGAAACCTCGGCAGATAATTCGGCAGATTTTGTTTCCGGCTCTTTGTGGTCTTTAATGAAGGTAAGAAGAGCATCCATTTTTTGCCTTAAGATTTCATTTTCTTCTTTGAGTCTTGTATTTTCGACTCTTATATCGTATTTTTCCTGTTCCAGAGTGAGCGAAGGAACATCATCAGGATTGAGCGAGAATCGTTTACCGGCTTCTTCTTTCATAAAGATAATACTTTTTACATCAAGCTCTCTAACAAATCCCATTTGAACCATCAATTCCGCAATAAAAACGTGTTTCCCTGCTTCATTCATTTCCTGCTGTTTGTTGAGGACTTCGTCCAATTGTTCAATGGTCATTTTACCTGCACGTATAAAATACTCACCTGTACGGTATTTGCCGGCAATAAATCCTGCTACTGCGCTGACAAGGTTAGGGACAGAGCTGGAGAAAAATCCGGAAGTTTTGCAGAAGGTAAAAGCTTTAGATACCTCTTCCATTGTAAAATTGTTTTCAATAGCTATTTCAATAAGCGACATTCCTTTTGCGCAGCAGTTCAGAAAAGAATATATGCTTTCATCAAAGTTGGATTCTTTGGTTAAAAGCTCGTTTTGTCCTAATTCTGAAAGTGCGGGTTTATAAATATGAAAGAGTTCGCCTTCTTGTACGTCTAAAAATTCATTACTTAAATAATTTACAAGGTCTTTAGATAAATTAAGGAAGATAATTTGTTTAATCCATAAAGGAAAAGTTAACACTCTCTCCATAAAACCATAGAATAAGCTTTTGCTCATATGAAATAACCCTTCTTTTATATGATGACTCCATAAGTATTATACCATAACATGTAATAAGTTAACATTTGTAAAGGAAGCTTCACATATATGGGCATGGACGGTTTATCTATGGCGAATACAGGGGCGTTGAAGGAAGCAACGTCTGCTGATTATGCAAGCAGGGCGGAGCAGATAGTTCAGGCTGATCCGACAAATGATACACGACAGGTTCAGACAACTGCTACTAACAGAGCCGTCCGTGAAAAAAACGACGATGAAAGAAGCGGGGGACGTAATCAGAGCGGACTTCCGCAGGAGGAAGGGGAAACTTTTGAGGATGGTCTTGTAGAGGAAAATAGCGCTGAAGAGCCGCCTCTGGCTGAAGAAGAAATTACTCCTGAAGATATTGAGAACCCTAATAAAGATTTTTATGTTAAATTAAATGCAAAAGATGATATAATAGAATTATATGACAGTTCTACTGACCGGTTAATTGAAACAATATCCGGAAACGAACTAAGGCAGCTGGTGTGTAAGCTGAATATGGCATCAGGTATTTTTGTAAATAAGAAGGTGTAAATGCCGATAAATCCTTACAACAAATATATAAAGCAATATCAAACGAGCAATATTACAACAGCAACTCCAGAAAAGCTGATGATAATGCTATTTGACGGGGCAATACAATTTTTACAAAAAGCAAAAACAGCCATAGCAGAAAAAGATTTACAGGAACGTTCTGCTAATCTTGAAGCTGCAAGAAAAATCATACGTGAGCTTATGCGCACGATTGATTTAGAAAACGGTAATGATGTTTCAAAAAGTTTATTCAGATTATATAACAAGATGGCGATGAAGCTCATAAAAGCAAATGTCCAGAGAAGTGCGCCGCTGGTTGATGAAGTTCTGGAAGATTTAATGAATATTCGCTGGGGATTCCAAAAAGCCATAGAGATTCAGAGCGGAATAACTTCTCTTGATGAAGCAATGCAGGAATATAATTTGAACATGAATAAAGATAATACAAATGAAGGCGGTCAAGATGCAGGATGAAAAACAGTTTGAGCAATTAATGCTTCAGTATCAGCAGCTTAAAAACGGTTCGGAAGATATACGAAAAATGATTGAAGCTGAAGATTACGATGCTGCGATAACCATGATTAAGACCCGGGAACCCGTTTTTTTAAACTGTAAGTGTATGCGCAGATACCTTGAGCTTACTCCTGTTCAACAGAAAGAACTTGATGCAGTTCTCGATGAACTTAGAGAATTAGAACTTGCTAATATAAAATATCTGGAAGAAGGCATGGAAAGAGTTCAGAAAGAATTAAAAACGACACAAAAAACACAAAAAATACAACAGGCATATGATTTTGATGAGGACTACAAAGGCAGTATTTTAAACCTGAAAGAATAACCCAAACCCCGATATAACCTGCTTGCAGCACAGCTTTTGCGGCATGTGCAATCTTCTGTTGTCCGGATAAGATGGCTACAATCCAGAACATATAACCATTTTCAGAAAAAAAGTACTTGCATTATTGATTTTTATTTGTATAATAGAGTTTGTTAATAGAAGAAAGGAGTTTTATCATGAACAAAGAAGAATTAGTACAAGAAATTTCTAAGAAATCAAAAGTTACTCAAAAAGAAGCTAACGAAGTTTTATCAGCTTTAATTGAAACAGTTCAAAAAACAGTTTCAAAAGGTAAAAAAGTAACTTTAGTTGGATTTGGAACTTTCGAACCACGCAAGAGAGCTGCTAGAAACGGCAGAAACCCTCAAACTGGTAAGGAAATCAAAATCCCTGCTAAAACAGTTCCTGTATTTTCAGCTGGTAAAAAATTCAAAGAAGTTGTTAACGGCAAATAGTTAGCGATTTTTCAAGGATTTAAGGCGGGCAAAACATTTAATGTTTTGCCCGCCTTTTTTAAATTTTGTTTACAATCTTGAACCATGCCGGAAGAATAAGGTATTATAAAAAATAACAACCAGTAACCCAAAGGGAAGGATGTATGTCACAAAAAGAACCGCCGAGACAGATTACTGTTCCGGAGATGGCTCCGCATGTTCATGCTTTCGGAGCCGGAGAAAACAAAGTTATAAAAATATCTGCATGGCTTATAAACTGGATTACCGCAGCTCTGGAAGAAGGGAAAATCAAGCCTTATGATATGCTGCCTTCAAAGTCGGACTTGGCTTTTCATATAGGAGTGAGCAGGGGGACTGTGCAAAGTGCTTTCAGATATGTTGAAGATTGCGGATATATTGAGTCCAAGCAAAAAATAGGTACATATATAAAAGACACAATCAGCGGGTATAAGCTTAAAAAACTTACTTCTAAAAGAGAGCTGGCGGTAGAAGCTATCAAAAAGCATATGGTTGAGCATGGTTATAAAGAGGGTGACCTTCTGATTTCCACACGGAAACTGGCGAGTCTTACCGGTATTTCAAATACCACAATCAGGACGGCTCTGGGCAGCTTAATATCTCTGGGGATAATCGGCAAAAAGTATAACTCATTTATAGTTTTAACTTCTTCTTTTAAAGCTGACGGTGTTGAAACCAAAACTCTTGCGGAGAAAGTTGCTGAAAGTATAAAGATATATGCCTCAGCGAACTTAAATCCTGGGGACAGACTGCCTTCCAATTCAGAGCTTGCCGGCATGTTTGATGTAAGTATTAAAACTATTCATGACGCATCGAAATTACTTGTCAGAGAAGGAATTTTGTATTCCAGAAGGGGCAGATACGGAACAATTTATCTGGGTGAAAATCAGCCGGCGCATGCTGAAATGTATAGCTATGAAAAAGTTGAACAAAAAATCAGGCATTATATTTCACAAAACTGTGCAATTGGTGATAAACTTCCTGCGATAAAAGTACTTGCAGATGAGTTTGAGTTGAGTTCAAAAACTATAAAGAAAGCGTTGGATAATTTAGCCGAAGAGGGGTTTTTGACATTTTCACGGGGGCGCAATGGCGGAACTTTTGTTACGGATATTCCTCAGGAGGGAGCGGAAGCTTATCAGTGGCTGGCATTGACTAATGATTATATTCCGGGTAATAAGAATAGTGAGCTTAATAACTAGAAGATTTCTGTTCCACGGGGTTTAAAAGTCATTCAAATACATATCACTACTTGAAATATGCCATGACCATGGTATTATTAATCATGTGAAAATAACAAAAAGGAGACAAAATCATAGCTAACGAAGATAGAAGCCCGAACAAGGGCACGGGTAAAGATAAACCTCTAATAAATGAAAGGATTAGAGTAAGAGAAGTAAGATTAATTGATGAAAACGGAAACAACCACGGTGTAGTGCCGACATCTCAAGCAATGAAAATGGCAGAAGAAGCGGATTTGGATTTAGTTGTAATCAGCCCGAATCAGGCACCTCCGGTAGCTAAGATTTTGAATTACGGAAAATATAAATACGAGCTGGAGAAAAAGGCTAAAGAAGCCAAAAAGAAACAGCATGTTGTAGATATTAAAGAAATCAAAGTCAGATACAAAATTGATACCCATGACTATGAAGTAAGATTAAAGAATATCAGAAAGTTTATTTCGCAGGGAAATAAAGTTAAAGTTGTAGTAATGCTAAGGGGAAGAGAAATGCAGCATTCTAATCTGGCAATAGAACTTGCAGAAAAATTTATTGCTGACCTGTCCTCTGACCCGATAGCAGTTGAGAAAAAACCGGTAGTAGAAGGCAGAAATGTTACTGTCTGGTTTGCACCTGTTTAAGGACTTGATAAAAAAAAATCAGCAGATAGAATAATATAAGTAAAAGATATGCCGCAATAGCTCAGTTGGTAGAGCAAGGGACTGAAAATCCCTGTGTCCTTGGTTCAATTCCGAGTTGCGGCATATTTTTTTTGTTCTAGTGAATAGTGACTAGTGAATAGGTGACTAACTAAAGTGTCATCCTGAACTTTTTTACGCCAAGCGGACTATCTTGTTGGTTAAGCCTACTAATTTATATTTACCCCTTTCAGAATGACAGAAGTACTATTCGGGATAGTAGCGGGGCAAGTCCGAATGACAAATAAATGTAAAGTGAAAAACATTCTTTCTGACGCATAAAACCTTATACTGTACAAACCTGTTCTACTATGCTATTATGACGAAGTCAAACATTAGTGCGCTGCAAGAGTAATTAAAATTAGTGTTGGAATTATGATAGAAAATAAAATGAATATATGCTTGGCTTGCGATAATAATTATGCAAAGTATGCAGGAGTTGTACTGGCATCAATACTAAAGAATGCATCTAATCAAGATAATTTTGTATTCTATATTCTGGATGGCGGAATTTCTGATGAAAACAAACAGAATATAGAATCCTTAAAATCTATAAAATCCTGCAGTATGGAATTTGTTTCTATAAACAATGATTTATTTTCCGATTATATGAGAGTCAAATCGCACAAGTATCTTTCTATTGCCTCTTATTACCGGCTGAAGCTGGCAAGCCTGCTTCCTGAGGTAAATAAAATTCTTTATTTTGATTGTGATGTTGTTGTAAACGAAAGCCTTGCTGATTTATATAATACGGAAATGGGCGACTATGTTGTTGCAGGAGTCCATGATATTAAAAAAAGAAAAGTCAGAAGCAATCCCCAGTATGTTAATTCCGGCGTGCTTTTGATGGATTTGGATAAAATCAGAAAAGAAAATCTGGAGAGAGATTTTCTTGACTATACTTTAAATAATATTGATAAAATCAAATGCGGTGATCAGGAAATAATAAATGAGGTTTTAAAAGGCAGAATCAAAGTCCTGCCTGATGAGTGGAATGTTCAGTCAAGCAATTTTATAAACCGTTCCAGTTTTACAAAACACCCTAAGATTATACATTTTGTTGCAAAGAGAAAACCTTGGCATTATGCATCTTTCAGCCCGCATAGAGATTACTATTTTAAATATTTGCAATACACTCCGTGGAAACTTAGCGATGAAGATTACAAACACTGGACAAAAGATAATCAGAGAGATTCAATAATTGCTTACTTAAAATACCGCCCGCTGTTTTTCATACGCCCGTTATTTTATAAAGCTTTGTATTACAGCTATATCAAAGATTTTTTGAAAAACATATTTTCTATAGAAGAGTATAATGAAACACATTACATTTTGCACATTATATTTGTCAAAATAAAGTTTGCAAAACCACAATATCATCAAAAGAAAAAACAGGCGGATTTTTATTACTATAAAAAGAATAATATAGATATAACGACAATTCCGCCGGCAAGCGGACAAATTCGGGATATTCAGCTTGCCAATTTAGCCCTGTTTCAGGAACTTGATTATGTATGCAGACAGAATAATCTCAGATACTGGCTGGATGCGGGAACTCTAATCGGTGCTATCAGACATAAAGGTTTTATTCCGTGGGATGATGATATAGATATCGGAATGCCGAGAGAGGATTATGAAAAGGTTTTTGATGCTTTTCAAAAGAGTTCCAGAAACCCAGATATTTTTCTGGATTATTCAAGAAGTAAAAAGAACCCTTCTCTATGTATCTTAAAAGTTCAGCATAGAACCTGTCCGATGCTGTTTGTTGATATTTTTCCGTTTGATGTATACGGAAAATCAATGAATACAGAAGCTCAGCTTGAAAGAACAAAAGAGATAAAAGAAATCCGCAAAACCCGGGTGGAGGATGCTGCCCGTAATCTGAGCAGACAGGAGCTTTTGCAGCTGTTTGATAAAACAATGAAAAATGAGATATTACAAACCGGAACCATTACTGACATTGAAGATACTGACTACGTCTGGGGAATTGATTTTAATCACCGGTGGGATAATTGGTTTACCAATTACCATGTAATTTTCCCTCTAAAAACAATTGAATTTGAAGGAGGGCAGTATTATTGTTTGAATAATCCGGAAGCTTTTTTGAAAAGAGTTTACGGGGATTATATGGCATATCCAAAGAAGATTACATTCGGTCACAGCATGTACAAAAAACTATCTGAAAAAGATAATAATACTATTCAAAATTTAATAAAGGATTTAAAGAGAAATGACGGATAAATCTAACATTGCCGTAATTTTTGCCGGCGGTGTCGGACAGAGATTAAACGGAGCAAATAATACTCCTAAACAGTTTTTGAGAATAAATGACAAGCCTATTATTATTCACACTCTTGAACTTTTCCAGAAAAATCCGAATATTGATAAGATTTATATAGCAATACATCCTGACTATTTAGAATATATGCAGGAGCTTGTAAGACATTATTATATAACCAAAACCGCAGGTATAGTTAAAGGCGGAGCGACGGGGCAGGATTCTATATATAATGCACTTAAACTAGCCTGTCAGGAGAATCCTGCCGACTCAATTGTTCTTATCCATGACGGTGTAAGACCTAATATTACTCAAGAAGTAATTGATGAAAATATAAAAACGGCAGACGAATACGGTAACGCTATAACCTGTACTCCGTGTTTTGAAACAATTCTAATCAGCGAGGACGGGAAATCGCCGACAGAAGTTCCTTATAGAAGAGAAACTTTTGCGGCACAGGCTCCGCAGACTTTCAGACTTAGAGATATCTTTGAAGCACACGAAACCGAGAGAAAAGTTAACCCTGAATATATTGATATTATTGATTCTTGCACACTTTTTAAAAAACAGGGTAAAATAACACATATGATAAAGGGAAACTTTGGGAATATAAAAATAACTACAATAGAAGATCTTTATATTTTAAGAGCATTATTCAGATATAAAGAAGATATGGAAGCTTTCGGATTTGTTAAACAGGAGTCATGATGGAATTTAGAACAAAAGCAGAAGAACTTGATATAAAAGAGGTAGTAAATTCAGAATTTATTAACTGGGATTTTTTTAAAAACTCTGTAATTCTGATAACCGGAGGAACGGGGCTTATTGGTTCACATATAATTAAATCAATTCTTTATGCTAATGAAACTTATGAAACAAATATAAAAATCATTGCTCTTGTAAGAAACAAAAAGAAAGCAGAATCTATATTCAACTGTCCTAAAGAACTTAAACTTATAGTTCAGAATATAGAAGAACCTGTTAAATACAGAGGTAAGGTCGACTATATTATCCATGCTGCGAGCAATACTTCTTCCGAAAGTTTTGTAAAATATCCGGTAGAAACTCTTGATACAATTCTACACGGCACTAAAAACATTCTTGAATTTGCCCGAAAAAAGAAAATTAAAAGCCTTGTATATATATCATCTATGGAAGTATACGGGGTTTGTGACTTTGAAAGCGAAGAGCCTCTGCAAGAATCCGATTACGGTTATATAGATATTCTGAATCCGAGAAGTTCTTATCCTGAAGGCAAAAGAACGGCAGAAACCATGTGTGCTGCTTATGCAAAAGAATATAATCTTCCGGTAAAAACAGCCCGTCTTGTCCAGACAATAGGGGGGAATACAGATTCTAACGATAAACGTGTATTTGCCCAGTTTGCAAGGAGTGTTGCAGAAAAGAAAGATATTGTTTTGCATACGGAAGGAAAAACAATCCGGAGTTATTGCTATATAACGGATGCCATAGCCGGTATTTTTACGATTCTTGAGCGTGGGACAAACGGAGAGGCTTATAATATATCCAACAAAAATACAACCTGCTCTATAAGAGAGATGGCAGAAATTCTGGCAGAAAAATATCATGTTTCTGTAAAATATGAGAAAACTGATAATAATTGCTACCTTCCGCCGACAAAAACTGTTTTAAATACAGAAAAGATTGAAAAATTAAACTGGCATGCAAAAGTTGATTTTGAAGAAATGTACGAAAGACTGTTAAGTTGGAATAATAAAATGCCCAGAATTGTTTTGTTTGGATTAATTGACGATAAAAATTTAGGTGACCCGATAATTGTAGAAACTTGCGGGCATTTACTTTCAAAAATTTGTCAAAAGCATAACATTAATTTACCGATTGAACAATATTCATTATTCCCTTCTACAAAAAGAAATTATTATTTAATAGAACGATTATTAAGAAAAATGTGTAATAAACCTCGTGGATGGTTTATATCTTCTTATGTATATTGGGTATTTAAGTTATACCTGCTCTTTCCTAATAAATTAACTAATTATTATAAAAAAATATTAAAAAATTGTTCGGCTGTAATTTTTGCAGGAGGAGGGCTTGTAAAATATAATGTACAGGAATTATGGGCAGCGGTATACTGTATAACAAAATATTGTGAAAAACTTAATATTCCTGTTTATTTTAATGCTGTTGGTGTAGAAGGTTATAACTCACACCATCCGTATGTAAAGTTACTGAAACAAGCATTAAATAGGAATTGTGTTAAAGGTATCACAACCCGAGATGACATAGATTCGCTTAAGAAGTATATTAAAGTTTTTGATGATGATTCACTCATTGTTGGTGACCCTGCTTTATATACAAAAGACTTTTATCCGTCAGCACCAAGAACGGATGTTATAGGGGTTGGAACAATTCGTGCCAAAATTTTTAAAACTTATAGAGCTGATGTAACAGAAGCAGAGCTTATTAATTTTTATACAGAAATGATTAACAGACTTGAAAAACATGGCTTTAAATGGCAGTTATTTACTAACGGAACTCTTGCGGATTATAACTTTGCAAAAACTATACTAAAGCACATGAATAGACCAGAAACTCCGCAAAACTTAGCACCTAAACCTGAAACAACACAAGAACTTGTAAATTTAATCACATCGTATAAAGGTATAATCGCAAGTAGAATGCATGCCCATATTATAGCATTATCTTATGGAATTCCGAGTATTGGTTTAATATGGAATGATAAATTAAAATACTTTGCCGAATATATGAATTTAAAAGAGAGATTCTTTATGCCGTCAGAAGTGCAAAATTATGATAAGATTTTTGATACTTTATTGACAAGTTTAGATATTCCGCAAAAGAATAATATGGATTTTCTTAAGCAAAGAACAAGTGATAAGTTAGAAGAGTTTGTAGTTAATCAAATTCTAAATGGGAGCAAACATTAATGACAATAGAAAAATACGGGCTTTTAAAATATTCTTCAACAAATATTGGAGATGAAATTCAAAGTTTAGCTGCCATGAGATTTCTTCCACGGGTTGATTATTTTATACATAGAGAACAAACAAATAGATTTAAATCTGAAAACAAAACCAAGCTAATAATGAATGGCTGGTGGATGTGGAAACCTAAGCACTTACCGCCTTCTGCTGATATTGAACCTCTTTTAATATCAATGCATATTACAAGAAGAGTTCGGGACAAATTTCTTTCTAAAAGAACTAAGAAATATCTTATAGAACATGGTCCCGTTGGATGTAGAGATTATGATACGGCAGAGTGGCTTAACAATAATGATGTACCGGCATATTTTTCCGGCTGTTTAACACTAACGTTACAGAAGAATCCTAAAATAAAAAAGAAAGATTATATAATTGCAGTAGATGTATCGGAAGAAATTGAAAATGAACTAAGAAAAAGAACCCGAAGACCTGTTTATAATATATCAAGAATGATATCTGTTGCATTCACTCAAGAAGAAAGATATCAAATTGCAAAGATTCTATTATATCTTTATCAGAGTGCACATTGTGTAATTACATCCAGATTACATGTTGCAATGCCTTCAATTGCTTTAGAAACACCGGTATTGTTATTAGATTTAAATGACAATATTCTCAACAAAGATGGCAGGTATACCGGATTAAAAGATTTATGTAATGTAGTAAAAGAGAACGATTTTCTTAAAAATGAAAAATCTTATTCAATCGACAATCCGCCTAAAAACCCTGATAAATATTTAGAAATTAGAAGTAAACTTGTAGAAGCCTGTTCCAGATTTACTGGGTATAATAATGAAGAGTCTATCATTGATGATACGATGATTCCGGAATTAGAATTAATAAAGCTTATGAAATTTAACTATTCTAAAATATTAAAAACTGTTTGGTGGATAAAATCGAAAGATCTTTTTAAAGCAGCTTTTCAAAAGGCAATTTTAGGGAAAACAAGGAATGATGTGTTGTAGTATGTTTAAAGGTAATAAAATATATCTGGTAGATAAAAACGGAAAAAGAAAACGGGTATTCTGGGTAAAAGGTTTAAAAATCAGATTTCGTGGTATGAATGCTATTGTAGAGTTGCATACTCCTTTGCCTAAATTTAAACGATGCGGAATCTCCTGCGGAAATGATGCAAGAATATCTATCGGCAGTTCTGATAAAGTAATAAAGAGATTAAACCTGCAAGCAACCGGTGAAAATGCTATATGCAAGATTGGCTCTAATTTTTCGACAACTAATGTTTGTACAATATTAATACACCACGAAAAAGGAATAAAAGTAGAAATTGGCGACAATTGTATGTTTGGAGCTCAAATTACATTGAGAACCACAGATGCGCATGTTATTGTGGACGAAAAAACCGGCGAAGTTATTAACTACGCAAAAGATGTTATTATCGGTGACCGGTGCTGGCTCGGGAAAAATGTAGTAATCTTGAAGGGTGTGCATCTTGCTGAAGGTGTTGTAGTCGGAACTCACAGTCTTGTGACAAAAGATTGTCCGGAACCTAATTCCATATATGCCGGCTCTCCTGCAAGGCTGATAAGAACAGGGGTTATCTGGCATAGAACCCCGCACGAGAAATGGAATTCGGAAACAGAAGATTAAGTGACTGGTGAATAGTATATTTGTCATTCTGAAAGTGCAGAAAAGTTTAATCATTAAACGGATAGACCCTGAATCAAGTTCAGGGTGACATTTAAGTTTATTTCCTCTTAGTCACTTAGTCACTTAATCACTACCCATTAACCGCCCCCCACCCTAACCCTCCCCAATCAGGGGAGGGGACAATTTCTTATTCACCCAGTCACTTAGTCACCAGCCACCAGCCACCAACTCAACTTCTTCTTTCAATTCTTGCACCATAACAGTTTTTATTGTATCCTGTAACTATATCAGGAGTAATAAAATTGGATAAAAAGAGGGTTTTAATAATTCGGCTGTCATCACTGGGAGATGTTATTTTCAACCTGCCGCTTGCCAATGTTTTAAAATCCAACGGTTATAAAGTTACCTGGCTTGTCGGAGAAAAAGGAATTGATGTTATTAAAAACAATCCGGCAGTCGATGAGGCTATACTTGTTCCGATTGCGAAATGGAAAAAGCAGCCTCTCTGGAAAAATTTACCGGAATATTTAAGTATAATAAGGCATTTGCGCCGGCAAAAATTTGATATAGCACTTGATACACACATGCTTCTCAAGAGTTTTATCTGGACAGCTTTTTGCGGAGCTAAAAGAAGAATTATATCTAAATCGGCAAGAGAGCTTTCTATTCTGGGCGGAAATGAATTTATTGACAAAATATCTCTTGATTTTCATAACCATGTTATAAAAAACTACCTTAAATATGCCAATTATCTTGGATTTAATACCGGTGAGATAAAAGCAGAACTTCCGCCGGCATCGGAAGAAGTAAAAACTAAAGCCGACAAACTTTTACAAAATATTGATAAAAGCAAACCTCTGGTCGGAATTGCCCCTGCAACAACCTGGGTTGCAAAACACTGGAGTAAAGACAACTGGAGGGAACTTATAAAAAGAATTGAAAATGATTATACTTTAGTATTTACAGGAACAAATAAGGATAAAGAGCTTATTGAATACATTTCAGGCGGAAAACATCTAAGTATAGCAGGGCAGACAAATATTCCGGAATTAGCGGAAATCTTTAGGCGATGCAACCTTGTAATATCACTTGACAGCGGCAGTACTCACCTTGCCTGGGCAGCTAAAGAACCGAAAATCGTTTCTATATTCTGCTGTACACCACCGGGATTATATGCACCTATCGGCGCTTCAGATAAATATATTGCACTGAGCGGACATCTGCCTTGTCAGCCTTGCCATAAAAGGAGATGTCCTTTGAAGAAAAACCAGAATCAATGCACAATGTTTCCTTCTGTAGATGAAGTTTTTGATGCGGTTCACAAATTACTGCCTGTCGGAGTAGGAAATGCTTAGAGAACTTTTATTAAATATCTTCTCGCTAAGAGATATTGATTCTCATTATATTTTGATAATTCTGGGGATTCAAATTAGAATAAAGCATTCACATACAGAACCTGAAATTATACTGGCTGAAACCGGAGTAACGGAAGTCAGGAGGGATATTCCGGTTATTGTTTCATTCACAAGCTTCCCGAAAAGAATAAAAACCTCTGCAATTGCAGCTAAAACTCTTCTTAACCAGACAATGAAACCTGATAGAGTAATACTATGGCTTGCAGAAGAACAGTTTCCTAAAAAAGAAAGCGATTTGCCGGAAGATTTATTGAGCTTAAAACAGTACGGACTGGAAATAGAATGGTGTGAAGATTTAAAATCCTATAAAAAACTTATTCCGGCTCTTAAAAAATATCCTGATTCTATAATAATTACCGTTGATGATGATATTTATTACGCAAAAGATACGGTTGAAACATTATACAACTCTTATCTTAAAAATCCTGAATATATTCATGCTCACAGAGCTGCCAGAATTGAGTTGCAAAATAAAACCATTGACGATATGCCAAGCAGAATTCTCTATTACAAAGACTTTTCTGCTCCGAGTTTTATGAACAGACTGACAGGCTGCGCCGGCGTACTTTATCCTCCGAAGTCTTTAAATTTAGAAGTCTTTAATAAAGATTTCTTTTTAAAAGAAATCCCGACTCATGATGATATCTGGTTCTGGGCTAATGCAGTTTTAAATAAAACTAAAATCAAAGTTGTAAAAGGCTTAAAAGATTCTATATATACAATTAGAGAAGCTCAATCTGCTGCATTATGCAAAGTTAACAGAGAGTTTACAACAAAAAATGCTTACAAAATACTATTAAAACATTATCCTGAAATCTATGAAATTTTAAAAAAGGAGGATGCATGAATTTTGATATAGATCTTGTGTACCTCTGGGTAGATGGAGAAGACCCTGTTTGGATAAAAAAACTTATAGATGCTAAAAATGAAAAACTGTCAGAAGAAGCCATTTCTAAATGCAGATTTCAAAATAGTAACGAACTTATGTATTCAATCCGCTCCGTGAAAAAATTTGCACCCTGGATAAGAAATATATTCATAGTAACAGATAACCAAACCCCTGAATGGTTTAAAGCGGGAAAGGGAATTAAAATAATAAACCAGAAAGACATCCTTCCTTCTGATTGCAATATTTGTTTCAATTCTTGTGCAATTGAAACATGTTTACATAAGATTCCGGAATTATCGGAATATTTTCTCTATGCAAATGATGATATGTTTTTCTGGGATGAAGTTAAACCGGAATACTTTTTTACTCCGGAAGGCAAACCTATTTACAGATTCGGCAAAAGAATACTCAACAAAAAGTATAAACATATGTACGGTCACACTATACACCGGGCTTACCAATTAATAAAAACCCGCTGCGGAAACTGTGTAAAATATTTCCCGCATCACGGAATTGACCCGTACAGAAAATCTTATATAGAAGAATGCATAGAAAATTTTAGAGAAGAATTTAATAAAACTTCCCATCAAACATTCAGAAGTTTTGATGATATTCAGAGGGTTATTTTTAGTTATTATGCTATAGAAATGAAAGGAGCAAAAGCTGTTTTGCCAAAAGATTTGTTTTCATTTTTCGGCTATACTAAAGAAACAGGATATTGTGAATGTAATAAAAAGAATTTGCTTCGTATCGGGAAGTTTAATACTCCGTTAATGTGTATTAACGGAAACAGAAAAACTGACGATGAAGATTTAAAACTAATGGTAGAAATCTTAGAGAATCGGTTTAGGGAAAAAACGGAATTTGAGAAGTAGCAGGAGTTTATAAATGAAAATTTGCGTAATAGGTACAGGATATGTCGGATTAGTTGCAGGAACCTGTCTTGCGGATATGGGGAATGAAGTCATTTGTGTGGATAACAATGAGGAAAAAATTTCAAAACTCCGAAATGCTATTATACCTATTTATGAACCGGGGTTAGAAGATTTAATTAAATCAAATACTCTTGAAAACAGGCTGTATTTTTCAACAGATTTAGACAGTGCGGTAAAGACTTCTGATGTATGCTTTATTGCTGTAGGAACCCCGATGAAAGATGATGGAACCTGTAATCTGGAATTCGTTTTTGAGGTCGCAAAATCTATAGCAAAGTCCATGAACGGATACAAAGTTATAGTTAATAAATCAACCGTTCCTGTAGGCACGGCAGAAAAAGTCAGAGAAGTTATTAAAAATAATACCTCCTATGATTTTGATGTAGTATCGAATCCTGAATTTTTAAAACAAGGAGCCGCTGTTGATGACTTTTTATATCCTGACAGAGTAATTGTAGGTTCTGACAGCCAGAGAGCAACAGAGATAATGCAGGAGATATATTCTTCATTTATGAGAACTGCAAACAGAATAATTTTTATGGATGTAAAGTCTGCCGAAATGACAAAATATGCAGCCAATGCCTTTCTTGCAACAAAAATCTCTTTTATGAACGAGATTGCAAGTCTTTGCGAAAAAACCGGAGCTGATGTTGAAATGGTTAGAGTCGGAATTTCTACGGATACAAGAATCGGTAATAAATTTCTCTTCCCGGGAATCGGCTTTGGCGGCAGCTGTTTCCCGAAAGATGTAAATGCGTTAATAAAAATAGCGGAAGACTACGGAACTGAATTTTCGATTCTAAAAGCCGTTAACAAAATAAATCAAGCTCAAAGAGAAAATTTTATTAACAGAGTTATTAAATATTTCGGCAATCTGCAGGATAAAACAATCGCAGTTTGGGGGCTGGCATTCAAACCTAAAACCAATGATATGAGAGAGGCTCCGGCTATAACTATTATAGAAGCTCTTCTAGAATACGGTGCTAAAATTAAAGCATATGACCCTAAGGCAATGGATACGGCTAAAAATATTTTCGGAGATAAAATTGAATATGCAAAATCTTCTTATGATGCACTAAAAGATGCCGACTGTATGCTTCTGCTGACAGAATGGAACGAGTTTAGACGTCCTGATTTTGAAAAAATCAAAGAATTAATGAAAACCCCGATAATTTTTGACGGAAGAAATCAGTACGATAAATCAAGGCTTGAAACCAGAGGAATAAAATATTTTTCAGTGGGGAGAAAGTAAATGCCTTTTGAATTTGTAAAACAAAATATAGAAGATGTAATTCTGGTTAAACCAAAAGTTTTTGGCGATAATCGGGGATTTTTTATGGAGAGTTATAAAAAGTCAGATTTTATATCTAACGGAATAGGTGTTGATTTCGTTCAGGATAATCATTCAAAATCTTCAAAACACGTATTGAGAGGACTGCATTATCAGGCAAAACCTTATTCACAGCCGAAGTTAGTAAGGTGTATTAAAGGCAGAATTTATGATGTCGCTGTAGATTTAAGAAAAAGCTCAAAAACATTCGGGAAATATGTAAAAGTCGAACTTTCAGAAGATAATAAACATATGCTTTTTATTCCCGAAGGCTTTGCTCACGGTTTTGTTGTACTTTCTGACGAAGCGGAAATAATTTATAAAGCGGGCGGAGAATATAATCCTGCCGCAGACAGAGGCGTTTTTTGGGCTGATAAAGATATCAATGTTGATTGGGGGATTGATTTTGAACCTATTTTATCCGATAAAGATAAACAACAATTAAAACTATCTGAAATCAATTTGGAGGAAATAGAATGAGATTACTTGTAACAGGCGGAGCCGGATTTATCGGAAGCTGTTTTGTAAGACATATTTTAAAAAAACATCCGGATTATAAAATAATAAATCTTGATGCTCTTACTTATGCAGGAAACTTAGACAACCTTAAAGATATTGAAGCAAATCCGAATTATACTTTTGTTCACGGAAATATTTGTGATAAAAAACTCGTAAAAGATTTAATTAGAGAATCCGATATAGTCGTGAATTTTGCAGCAGAATCTCATGTTGACAGGTCAATTTCATCTCCGGAAATATTTATTGAAACCAACGTAAAAGGGACTCTTAATTTATTAGAAGCCTCAAAAGAGCTGGGAGTCGAAAGATATTTACAGGTCTCAACGGATGAAGTTTACGGAAGTTTAGGTGAGAGCGGATATTTTTATGAAACCACCCCGATTTCTCCAAACAGTCCTTATTCTGCAAGCAAAGCGAGTGCAGATATGCTTGTAAGAGCGTATGGAGAAACTTATAACCTTCCGGTTTTGGTAACAAGATGCTCAAATAACTACGGACCGTATCAGTATCCGGAAAAGCTTATACCGTTTTTTATTCTGAAACTTTTAAGAGGAGAAAAAGTTCCGGTATACGGCGACGGAATGAATATAAGAGATTGGCTCTATGTTTACGACCACTGCGAAGCTATTGACAGAGTTCTGCATAAAGGAAGAGTTAAAGAAGTCTACAATATCGGAGGTCATAACGAAAAAACAAATCTTGAAATAACAAGAATCATTCTGAAAGAATTGGGAAAAGATGAAAGTTCTATAGAATTTGTACAGGACAGACTCGGACACGACAGAAGATACGCTATATCTAATGACAAAATAACAAAAGAATTGGGATGGAAACCTTCTCTAACTTTTGAAGAGGGTATAAAAATTACTATTCAATGGTATTTAAATAATCAAGACTGGATAAAAAATATTGAAAACAAAAAGGCGGTTGTATGAAAGTTCTTGTAACAGGAGCAAAAGGCATGCTCGGGCAGGATTTATGTCCGACCCTTGAAGATGAAGGATATGAAGTTATTGAAACCTGCCGTCAGGATTTTGATATAACCGATAAAAAGCAGACTTCAAAATACCTTGCAAATGTCATGCCGGATTTAGTAATTCATTGTGCTGCATATACCGCCGTAGATAAGGCTGAAGAAGAGCCTGAAAAAGCATATCTGGTCAATGCTGACGGAACTGAAAATATTGCGGAATTTTGCGGAGAAAAAGATATACCGCTTGTTTATATCTCAACAGATTATGTATTTGACGGAACAAAAAATTCTCCGTATAAACCCGATGATAAACCCAATCCCATTAATATTTACGGCAAAAGTAAACTAAAAGGAGAAGAAGCCGTACAAAAACACTGCAAGAGGTTTTATATTGCCCGTACAAGCTGGTTATACGGACATTACGGTAAGAATTTCGTCGAAACAATGCTCACACTCGCTAAAAAAGTACCGGACGGAGAACAGCCTGAACTAAAAGTCGTTAATGACCAGTTTGGATGTCCTACCTGGACAATGGATTTAGCAGGTGGAATTGCGGAATTGTTAGAGAAACCCTACGGGGTTTATCACTTGTGCGGAAGCGGAGAAACAAGCTGGTACGGTTTTGCAAAGGAAATTTTTAAACTTGCGAATATTGAAACCGACCTTAAGCCTTGTGAAACAAAAGACTTTCCCCGCCCTGCCAAAAGACCGTTGTATAGCGTAATGGATAATGGTAAAATATTAAGAAATTGGAAATCCGCACTTAAAGATTATCTTGAACTTCGAACAGGAGAATTGTTATGAAAGGAATAGTTCTGGCAGGCGGCACCGGAAGCCGTCTCTATCCTAGTACAATAGGGGTATCTAAACAACTCTTGCCCATCTATGATAAACCGATGATTTATCATCCGATTTCCGTACTTATGCTAGCCGGAATACAAGATATTCTTATTATAACAACTCCGGAGGATACGGAAGCTTTCCAAAAACTCCTTGGCAGCGGAGAAAATTTCGGAGTAAAGTTTACATATAAAATTCAGCCAAAACCTGAAGGAATTGCGCAGGCATTTATCATAGGAGAAGATTTTATAGGTGATGATACCGTTGCACTTATTCTCGGTGATAATATTTTTTATGGTTCGGGATTTTCCCACTTACTAAAAAAAGCTGCACACAGAGCCGAGTCAAATGAGGGCGGAACTATTTTCGGATATTATGTAAAAGATCCGGAAAGATTTGGCGTGGTTGAATTTGCTCCGGATGGACAGGTTATATCTATTGAAGAAAAACCGAAAAATCCTAAGTCTAATTATGCAGTAACAGGACTTTATTTCTATGATAATAACGTCGTAGAATATGCTAAATCTATCAAACCTTCTGACAGAGGTGAATTAGAAATAACCGATATAAATAAAATTTACCTGAAAAATAATAAACTCCATACGGAACTCTTAGGCAGAGGGTTCGCCTGGCTTGATACGGGAACCCATGAATCACTCCTGCAGGCAGGACAGTATGTTAGAACCATTGAAGAAAACCAGGGGATAAAAATAGCCTGCTTGGAAGAAGTTGCATACAGAATGGGATTTTTGGACAAAGAAACTATTATAAAAAACATTCAAAAATATAATCAAAATGAATACTACAATTATATTACAAATTTACGCTGAAATGTGATATAATAAGTTAAGAGAGAATTATCAAGGAGACTGTATATGGCGGTTTTATCCAGATCTGTTTATGTACTTGCAATTGTTGATGCACTTATTATAGGATTCATAACCTTTCTTAACTTCTATAGTGTGACATACTCATCAATAGGAGCAATGACAGTTACAACAATATTTGTACTTGTAAATATGCTCATATTGATGCTAAAAGGATTTTATACAGTAAGACAATACACTTTCAAAGATATATATTTGCTCTTTGAAGGTATTTTTATCGCAACATTTCTTTCGGGCTTATTCCTGATAAGAGGCTGGAATACTTTTGTTCTCAGTATACTTTTAACCAACCTTTTATTCACCTTTGCCGGCATTTTGATTGCCAGAATAATTTTTGTTATTTATAAAAACTTTTTAAAACCTGTTAAAAATATTCTGATTGTCGGT
Organism: Candidatus Gastranaerophilales bacterium; assembly: GCA_944324255.1. Lineage (GTDB taxonomy): Bacteria > Cyanobacteriota > Vampirovibrionia > Gastranaerophilales > Gastranaerophilaceae > CAG-196. The sequence goes on from CALUVM010000012.1 coordinate 29,683, forward strand.
GCAGGACAGGACGGAAAACTCATTGCGGAAGAAATACAATCCAGACCCGAACTCGGAATGAAAGTTGTCGGATTTTTGGATGATAATATGAACACCATTGAAGAAGAAGATTCATCCATACCGATTTTAGGATTAACATATGACTCAGAAGCCGTAATAAAAGACAATAATGTTGATATGGTAATAATAGCAGTCAAATCAAGAATGGATTCTAATATCCTTACAGACCTTGCAAAAGGGATTCCTCTCGGAGTAAAAGTTTGGAGAATGCCGACATTCTACGCCCATATAACACACAAACTTTTTACTTCAAAAATGGCTGTAAACTGGCTTTTTTATGATTATGTCAGACCAAAATACTTTATGTATTCATATATTAAAAGAGTACTGGATATAATTGCCGCTCTTGTTATTCTTATAATAACTCTTCCTGTCACAATTATAGCAATGGTAGGAATCAAACTTTCAGACTTTGGACCGATATTCTTTACTCAAACAAGAATCGGTAAGTTCGGCAGACCGTTTAAAATGATAAAATTCAGAACCATGTATCAGGATAAAGTTGATGAAGGTTTTGACGATGATTTAGAAGAAGTCGAAACGGACGATAAACGTATAATGCCATTCTGTAAATGGATTCGCAAATTTCACGTAGATGATATACCTCAAATGTTTAATATTCTGAGAGGAGAAATGAGTATAATCGGACCTCGCCCTGTAAGAGAAGAGGTCTACGAAGAAAACAGAGAAAATATTCCGTTCTGGGAGTGCAGAAACTGGGTTCGTCCGGGCTGGACAGGATGGCAGCAGGTTAATTCAATTGATTGTATTCCGGAAGAACGTTTAGGATATGACCTTTATTATGTAAAACACAGGAACTTGTTCTGGGAAATTGCTATATTTATCCAGTATACTGCAAAGGTATTAAGCGGAAGATGTAAATAATAAGGAATTATATAAATAACGGGGCGCTGTAAATTTTGCAGCGCCCCGTTATTCTAAAAATATTTTATACTAACAATTCTTTTAAATAATTCGGAAGGGCAAATCTTGCATTATGATATTCTTTATTGTAAATTTTGCAAGTTTTTATTATTTCAGAAGCTCTTCTTTCGTCAAAATAAGAAAGCGGCTCAACAGTTTCGGAACAGAATGCCCACGCCCAGTATCCGCCCGGATAAGTCGGGATATTAGATGTATAGGTCGAACAAATAGGGAAAACTTTCTTTAAAAGTTTATACATTTTTCTAATCTCTTCTTTGTTAACAAAAGGAGATTCCGACTGCGCAGCCATTATACCGCCCGGTCTGAGCGAACGTTTGACATTGGTATAGAATTCTTCCGTAAACAAACCTTCTCCCGGCCCCATAGGATCAGTTGAGTCGATAAGTACAATATCAAACATATTTTCTTTATCTTTAATATACTCAATCGCATCCTGAACAAGAATTTCGCATTTCGGATTATCTAATTCGCAGGATATTGTCGGAAGATATTTTTTGCAAGCTTCAATAACCATTCCGTCAATTTCGCAAAGCACAACTTTTTCAACAGTATCATGCTTAAGCACTTCTCTTACAGTTCCGCCGTCGCCGCCGCCGATTACAAGAACTGTTTTAGGGTTTTTGTGATGCATCATAGGAATATGAGCAATCATTTCATGGTAATGAAATTCATCCCCCTCTGTTGTCATCATTAAATCATCAAGAGTTAATATTTTACCTAAAGTACTGTCAGTATCAATAATTTCTACTTTCTGAAAATCTGATTGTTTGGAAAACAATACTTCTTTCTGTTTAATTGCAATACCAAAACCCGATGGTGTAATTTCTTTATAAAATTTTTCCTGAGTCAATGTCATAGTTTAATTCTCCCTGATAGTATGTGAATATGCAGATGGAAAACTTCCTGACCTGCTTCCTTTCCTGTATTTATAACTGTTCTGTACGATTTTAAACCTGCTTTTTTTGCAGCTTCTTTAACCGTCATCATTAATCTGCCCAGCAGAGCTTCATCATTCAATTCGTTTAATGATTCAACATGGATTCTCGGAACAACAAGAAGGTGAGTATCCGCTTTAGGGTTAATATCCTTAAATACAACAGCATCTTCGTTTTCATAAACGAATTCTGTTCCGAAATCCCCGTTAATAATTTTACAAAAAATACAATCTTCCATAAGACTCTCCTTGTTAGAAAAGGATAATCCAAAATCAGGGTAAAGTAAAGGCTTAATTTGAATAATCTCTTAATTCCGGTCTTGAAGCTGCAGAATCACCGTATAAGTTATTCTTTCTTCCCTTTTTAAGATCAATATCTATTACAAAATCCTCCTGTTGAGAAGCATATGTTTTTGCAGGCTCGACCTTAGGTGTTTTCTTGAATACAGCATTCTTAACTCCGGAATCTTCTGCAGGAGAGTTTGACTTAAAAATTGTTCTGATTTTATTTAATCCCGTATCAGAATTAATATCAGAAGGCTCCGGAGGCTGAGAATTTCCGTATACAGAAGACGGATAAACCGGTTTTGCTTCGACTTCAAGCTTAGATTGCATTTCAAGCTGTTTTCTTTCTTTTTCGGCTGCTTTTTGTTCACGGCGTTCTTCTCTGCGTGCTTTTGCAGCTTCTTTCCTTTCGTTCATATCTGTTTTTACTACATTATAAACCTTATCGGTTTCTTTTCCCAAACGTCTGTATTTTTTAGTAAAGACGTTATCAATATTACCAATATCATAATATATTTGATTGGACTCTTTAGCAAAAACATCAGGCGGAAGCACTTTTGCCTGAACATTCTGAGCTATTTCAGGACATAATATTCTTGAATAATCCTTTATTTTCTGAAGCTGCTCTGTTTGCGGAGAAGGCCCTCGTGTAATAATACGATTTTCGCAAACACTTATTGTCTTATAAAAAGTATCCGACCAAAGAGTATTGTTGTTATTTGTATCAATAAGTATTGCATACGTAGAAATTTTGTAAGCCGGATCTATAACAGTTGCTCCTGCAATATTTAAAAAATCCCATAATGTTCTTCTTAAGATATAATTCTCGGAATCTATATATGAAGTCATTAAAAGCGCATATCTGGCATTCAGCTTTTGGGCAAGTTTTCTTGTAAGAGCATAGTCAACGTTATAAGAAGCCCTGAATCTTGATGTAAGATTTTTTGCCGCAATCATTGAGTTTGGATCATTCTTAAGAATCCGCCTGACTTCGCTTATTCTCGGAGCCGTTATATAATCAGTCTGGTTCAGTACATTAACAACTTCATCCGCTAAAAACTCTGCAGCCGCATCGTATATGTACGAGTCTAAAGAAGCGTTCTCTGTTACTATATTATCCGGAATTACAACAACTTTATATTCCTCCGCAAATACAAGAGGAGAAAAGAAAATAGCTATCCCGATTAATAATACTTTAAAAAAATCTCTCACACCGGAATTATAGCATACATATATCAATATGCCAAAAATTTACATCATGTTACTTACTATATTTATTTTTATATATATAATATAATTAATTAAAATGCTTAAAAAGTTAAATAAATACATAATTATAATAATATTATTTTATATATTCTGGATTGGGGTTTTGCCTCTTATTATGAGCAGAGGGGCTAAAGAATTATGCAAAAGTATTACTGCAAACACTGATTATGTTATAACCTTAAACAACCCCAAATTCAGATTATCCGTCCTGCCGACACTGGGATTTGAAGCCTCCGGCATAAGCGCCGAACAAAAGAGCGGAAGCGACAGCGCAGAAATTAAGAACTTTAAAATTGTAATCAGACTCCTTCCTCTTATCTCCGGAAGATTACATATAAATTATATAGGTGCATCATCAATTTCTGTTTCCTCTACTCTCAAAGAAAAAGTTGAGCTTGATAAAGATTTCTTTAGCAAGCTGGAAACATCTAAAATCAAACTGGATTCCGCAAAAATTGACAGTTTTGAATTTCTAATGTACCAGAAAGATGTAAAACAGCCGATTTCTTATAGCGGAATGGATTTTTTCTTTCTCCGAAAGAACAGGTTCCTTAGATTTGAAACCCATAATCAGCTTAAAATACAGGACAAAACCTCAAATACTGATATAAACCTGTATCTGCCAAAGAATAATGATATTAAAAAGACCGTATTTGATGTTCACGTATCAAACCTTGATCTGGCTCCGCTAAGAATTTATTTTATAAATTATCTCCCGAAAGAGCTTGTATCACTAAATGGAACAATAAATGTTGAAGCTAACAAAGGAGAATTAATAACCCATCTTAAGAACTGTTCGGCTATTATGAAAACTCCGTCAAAATCGATTATTCTGCCGGATTTAATGAGTATACGCTCAAAATTTGATATAAAAAAAGATGTAATTAATTTTGAATATATAGATATTTCTTCAAAAAATATTCATTCTTCAATAAACGGGAAAGTTAAAAATTATCTCGGCAAAACCAAAATGTCGTTAGACCTCGCAGTAATTTTAAATAAATCCAGTATAGAAGATATTGTAAATTTGCTTCCGGCTTTTAATATTGAAGAAATTAATACGGAACGGCTTAAAAATTACAAATTTTATGGAGATGTTATCGGCAATTTTACAATCAAAGGGAGAATGCCGGAACCGGATATTAGCGGAGATATTTATGTTGATAACGGAATTCTTATAAAACCTATACCTAACACAGCTAAGGGAGCGACTATAAAACTCCGCTTTAATGGCAAAGATGTGAATTTCGATGTAGCAGTTCCGGCAGGAGGCTCAGAAAAAGTCTGGGTTAACGGAAATGTTGAACTTTATAATATCAAATATGCAGACATGACCATAAAAAGCACTCCGTCGGTAGATTTGCATATTGCAGAAACCGTAGTTAATCCGCTTCATGAAATTCTTAATTTTATAATAGGACCGGTGCCTATTATGGATATTAAAGGAAAAGGTAATATTGATATAATAGTTAAAGGGAACCGCAAGAATCCGCATGTCTGGGGAATTTTCAGGACTCAAGGGGCTGATGTAAACTTTAATGAAATACCTGATTTAAAGTTAACAAATGCTAATTCCACCCTGACTTTTGATGATGAAAATGCAGTATTTATATCTAAAAACGGAAAGGTAGACGGTAAAGATTTTGATATAAAAGGAACCTGTACACTTAACGGCAAATTCGATTTTGATGTTAATACCCGGGAGCAAAATACGAGCTACTTATACAATGCAGTACAAACTTCCACTATGATACCTGAAATCAAACAGCTGATTCCAAAATTGGATAAAGTTTCAGGGCTTTGTGACCTCAAAATGAAAGTTTACGGTGAAATAAAAGATATATCCGAGTTAAAATTCAACAAAAATGCCTTTTCTAAAGGGGAAATAACCCTTAAAAACAATAGCTTTACGATGGAAGGAATGACTGTTGATAAAACAAACGGTAAAGTTATTTTTGACGGAACAAATATTGATGCCGCTCTTAAAGCACTGATGGGCAATTCCGGAATGGATATAAATGCTAAAATTAAGAATAATAATGCAGATTTAATCTTGAATATTCCGACTTTTAATCCTAATATTTTGATACAGAATCAAGAAATAAGAGAAAAGGAAATTTTGCCGTTTATTTCTGTAAAAGCAAAATACAAAGGTAAAATCGACAGCATTGAATATAACAAAATCGATTTATATTCGAAAATTCTATCCCCTAACCCTAAAAGCAAATTAAAGCCGCAATCCGGAGAAATCACGGTATCCGGCGGCAAAATAAATATTAAAAATCTCAAAGGATATTTAAGTACTCCGGAAAATACTTTTGATACTAATTTAACAATTGATAACGCTTTTTCTAAAAATCCTAATTCAAACGGTAATATAATACTCAAAGCTAAAGATTTAAGTCTGGTTAATGATATATTTACAAGCGGGCTTTTACCTAAAAAACTAAATTACCTTAAGGATGTCAAATTCCAGAAGGGCGGAATTGATTTTAATCTAAAAATTATAAACAGTAAATTGCTTACAAATACTGATGTCAGCAGTATTTCATTAATTTATACACCGCTAAACCTTCCGATAAACATAATTAACGGAAATCTTTCCCTGAAAAATAACACAATGAAACTTAATAAAATAAATATTCTTGCTGATAAAATGCCGATTCTGGTTGACGGAGATATAAAAGACATTTTTGATAAGCAGATTTTTAATATTTATATCAGCTCCAAACCGCAGCAGGAATTTATTGATAAATATATAAACAAAAATCAAATCTATCCGATTAAAATAAAGGGCGATATTGTATACTGGGCAAGGTTTAAAGGGGTAGAGGATAACTTTGATTTAAAATCTACTATTAATATGAGTAAGGATTCCAGCTTCTACCATCTTGGCGCAACGATGGGAGATGTTGAAAATGCCATTGTTCTTGATTTAGATACAAAAGTTCTTAACGGGTATTCACTTAAAATAAAAGATTTTTCTTATGATAAACTTATTGATTCACAAAGCGGACGCCAGACAAGACTCAATATGCTCAAAGTAAAAGGCGGAGTTGATATCTATAAGGATGATTTAAGCTTTAATGATTTATATATAAAAACCCAGCACCCTACAGATGCAAGAATCTTCAATATAATATTCAGAAAACCTAATATTAAACAGGGGCAGTTTACTTCTGACTTAAAAATAAACGGCAGACTTTCAAATCCGCAAATCCTTGGAGATTTTCATATCTTTGAAACCAATATTCCGTTTCTTGATACAACAATGAAAAATATTGAGCTTGTATTCAAAGAAAAAAATGTTGAGATAAATACCAAAGGTGAAATACTCGGAAACGATATCAGGCTTAAAGGTACTGCAAAAAACAAATTAACCCAGCCATATCAACTTGAAAAAATGGAACTTTATACAAGCGATTTAAACCTTAACTATATTGTTGAAAGGCTTAAAACCTCTCAAGTTGATACCGTTTCTTCTTTCGATTCACTTGAAGGCTTTGATATGGAGTCTATGCTGTTTGACAACTTTATATTTAAAGCAGACAGGGTTCAGCTAAGAAATATTGATGCGACAGATTTAGAAGCATCAGCAAGCTTAGACTCAAAAGGAGAACTAAATATTGATAAGTTTAAATTCAATATTGCTAAAGGAACTCTTAACGGGAAATATAAATTAAATCTCAAAAATAATAATATGAGATTAGATCTTCTTGCAAACAGCATAAACGCAAATGATCTCTCTATCGCTCTGTTTGATCTGGGAGATCAAATATACGGTGATATGACCGGTTCTGTCGATATCTCCTGTAACGGAACAAATTTTGACAATTGTATGAAAACCCTTAACGGAGAAATGGAATTTAATGTAAAAGACGGCAGAATGCCAAAACTCGGCTCTCTGGAATATCTTCTTAAAGCAGGAAATCTGGTTAAAGGCGGATTTACCGGACTATCAATAAATAGTATTGTTGATATTATTACACCGCTTAAGACCGGAGAATTTTCAAGTATAAGAGGGAAAATGGATATCCGGAACGGAAAAACCGACAACCTTGAAATCTTAACGAAAGGGGAAGATTTAAGTATTTTTGTCGGCGGACATCTCGACTTTTCAACCTCTATTGCGGATATGGAAGTTCTGGGATTATTATCCAAAAAGATATCCACAATGTTCGGTCCTATCGGAAATATGTCTATAAATACGCTGTTTAATATGATACCGGGAATTGATCTGGATAATAAACTTGTTGAAAAAATTAACAAAATTCCTGGAATTGAATTTTCAAATAAACAATACAGAAAATTCCTTGCAATTATCAAAGGAAATATTAACGGAGATGATTATGTAACCAGTTTCCGATGGATTAACTAGGAAAACATTATTTTAAACCTTCATATCCGTTGTTCAAAGCTTCAGCAAATTTTGCGTATTTATCAATCTCTTCCTGGGTAGGATTTTCCAGACCTAAAATCCCCATACTTTCTTGAGCTGTTACCCATTCAGAATACGTTATATCAGCACCGGTAGATTTGTCGTTTCCATCGTTGATTTTTGACATCGCCCACAAATATGCTGCGATTTCTGATTCATCTATCTTATTATTCTCATTAATATCTAATATAGCTATTCTATTAAGAGCTAAGGTGTTAACGAGTTCTTTTTCTTCAGTAGTAAGAGCCCGTCCCAGTTCTTTTTCTTCCATTTTGATTAATTCGTTGACATCTATGGCACCGTCACCTTCAGCACTGTCATATAGTTCAACATATTCTCTTGCCGACTGATGGAAGGCTTTTTTGAAAGCATCCATATCCCCATCTGCAATTGCTTGTTCAACATCTTTATTTACAAATTTTAAATCGCTTGATTCTGCATTATTCTGATATTGCTCAGCAAATTGTGACTCCAGTTTATGTGCGGCAACACCTTTTGCATAGTTTAAAATTCTGTCGTTTACTGTTAAGCCTCTAACATCCTTTTCTAAATTATTATCAGTATAATATTTAGAAATAGCATCATATTTAGCAGCAACGTCATCTATATCGGCTTCCGACAGTTCTATACCTGCTTCTTGAAGCATTTTTACGACAACATCTTTTGTATCCGGTTTTTCTTCTGCGGGAGGAGTATCTACGGCTTCACCAACTGTTTCTGAAACATTTCCGCCGCCGGTTATACCCATTTTCTTTTTAGCAATTTCAAGAATTTGATTCCAGGCGTTTTTAGTAATTTCGTAGACGCCCTGTTGAACAATATAGTTATTGTTCTTTGTTATATCATTATCACTGCCTGAATATTGTTTTTCCGATGTCGCCTTATCTGCTTTAACAATATCAAAAACACAATTCCACTCTTTTAAGCCTAATTTGACATCAACGCCCAGCTCACTATCAAGCTGTCTGTCAATAGCTTGTGAAATTCCGTCGCCGGTATTTATACTCAATTTTACATTCACATCTGTCGTCATAGTTATATAAAGTTTATATATTTTACCAAATTTCAACTTAAGCTAAAGGTTTTTACAAAAGTTAACAAAAATATTCCTGTAATTTGCTAATTAAAAATTTTGTGAGTATAATTTAATAAGTGTAAAATTTACAATATTGGGAAGCCGATGTCACTTAATTTTCAGGATTTAATACTTAATTTATCAAGATTTTGGTCAGATTACGGATGTATAATTATGCAGCCTTATGATATTGAAAAAGGTGCATCAACTATGAATCCGGCAACTTTTTTAAGAGCATTGGGTCCGGAACCGTTTTCAACTGCTATGGTTGAACCTTGCAGACGGCCGACTGATGCCAGATACGGGGAAAACCCTAACAGACTCGGACATTATTTCCAGTATCAAGTTATCCTAAAGCCATCTCCGGATAACGCTCAAGAACTTTATTTAAAAAGCCTTGAAGCTATGGGGATTGATCTTACCAAACATGATGTAAGATTTGTTGAGGACAACTGGGAATCTCCGACTCTCGGAGCTGCAGGTGTAGGCTGGGAAGTCTGGCTTGACGGTATGGAAATTACCCAGTTTACATATTTTCAACAGGTTGGCGGAATTGAAGTTAAGCCTGTTGCATTAGAAATTACATACGGTCTTGAAAGAATCGCAATGTATATTCAGAATAAAGAATCCGTATTTGATATTATGTGGAATAACAAATTAAAATACGGTGACATTTACCTTCAAAACGAAATCGAACAATCAAAATATAATTTTGAATATTCAAATGCCGAGAGATTATTCTCCTTATTTGATTCATATCAAAAAGAGGTTGATAACTGCTTAAATGCAGAACTCGTACTTCCGGCATATGATTATGTTCTCAAGTGTTCACATACTTTTAACCTGCTTGATGCAAGAGGAGTTATCAGTAAAGATGAACGCATCAACTTTATTAACAGAGTGCGAACAATGGCATCCGCAGTTGCGGAATTATATGTCAAACAACGAGAAAAGTTGGGCTTCCCTCTGCTAAACAAATAGTTTTTTGAGGAAAATAGCAGTACAGACGCCGAAATATATAGATTTCCTCTAATTATGCCGGCAAAAAAAGAAAGGCGGAAAATGGCAAACGTAGAAATTTTATCTTCTTTTTCAAACATGGTTAAAAAGATGTTCACCAGAAAAAATCCTGATGATGCGATTAAAGGCGCAAAAGAAGGCGGTCTTGAAAAGACTCTGGGAGTAATTGATTTAATAATCCTCGGAGTCGGAGCAATTATCGGATCGGGAATCTTTGCGATTGTAGGAACGGCAGCCGCAGGTGAGAGCGGCGCAGGTCCTGCGTTAATGATTTCCATGGTAATTGCGGCTATTGCATGTATATTTTCTGCTCTTTGTTACAGTGAAATTGCAACAATGATTCCGGTAGCAGGCGGGGCATATGCATATACGTTTGCTTCTCTAGGCGAATTTATGGCATGGCTGGTCGGGTGGATTCTCATGCTTGAATATCTTGTAGGATTTATTGCAGTATCCTGCGCCTGGACTAACCATTTTATGCAATTTTTAAAAGGTTTTTCAAATATTCTTCCTGCCTGGCTTATAAATCCTCCTGCCTGGCTTATAAATGATTTTAGATCAGCAGTGCATTATTATACTAACAACGGCGTAGACTGGCATAGTGCTATTCCGACATTATGCGGAATTCCTGTCTGTGTAAATCTGCCTGCTATTATTATGATTATACTGGCAACAGCTCTTCTTGTTAAAGGAACAAAAGATTCCGCTAAAATGACAGGTATAATGGTTGCAATAAAGCTCGGAGTAATTGCTTTGTTCGTTATAGCAGGAGCTTTCTACGTCAAACCGGAAAACTGGACACCTTTTGCTCCAAACGGTTTTGAAGGGGTCTTTATGGGAGCGTTTATTATATTCTTTGCTTATATCGGATTCGATGCTATTGCAACAGCCGCAGAAGAATGTAAAAACCCTCAAAAAGATTTGCCGGTAAGTATTATCGGTTCGCTTTTGATTACAACTATAGTATATGTACTTGTAGCACTTGTATTAACCGGTATGCAGCCTACAAACGGTGCAGTTCCTGAAGGAATTTTAAAAGCCCCGATGGCCTATGTTATGGCAAATGTAGGACAAAATCTTGTAGCCGGACTTATTTCGGCAGGTTCTCTAGCGGGATTAACCTCCGTTTTAATCGTTATGCATATGGCTGCAACAAGAGTTCTTTTTGCTATGAGCAGAGATAACTTTTTACCGCATATATTCCAGAAAATACATCCTAAATTTAATACACCGGCTGTTTTGACCGTAACGGTTGGTATCGTCGGAATTATAGGAACATTTATTCTTGATTTGAATGTTGCAGCTTCGTTGAGCAACTTCGGAACGTTTACATCATTTATTATTGTTTGTGTAGCAGTACTTATTCTAAGGAAAATTGACCCGAACAGAGAAAGACCTTTTAAAGTTCCGTTCTGTCCGTTATTCCCGTTATTAGGAATACTTTGCTGCGGCGGCTTAATGGTATTTTCTATGGTCGTTGCCAAAGGAGAAACAGCGGTACTGTCAACGGAAATGTTTATCTTATGGGTCGTTATGGGATGCATGATTTATTTCTCATACGGATATCAGAAAAACAGAAAAGCAGAAGCACTGGCACTAAATGAAAACAGAAATGAAATAGCTGAAGATGAAACAATTACAACAGGTAGTAAATAATTTATTAAAATGCAGATCTCCCCAGGATTTGATTGAAGAAGGAAGCAGTTCTGAATTAAAAAAGACGCTGAATGTTTTTGATTTAATCGTTCTGGGCATAGGAGCAGTTGTTGGCACCGGTATATTTACTATTATCGGGAGTGCAATTGTAGGAAGTTCTGACGGAGCCGGAGCTGGCTCTGCGGTTGTTATATCAATGATACTTGCTGCTATAGCAAGCTTATTTTCTGCACTTTCATACTCTGAAATCGCTTCAATGATACCTGTTGCCGGAAGTGCTTATACATACACTTATGCTACAATGGGTGAATTTATGGCATGGATGGTCGGATGGATATTAATGCTTGAATATGCTATCGGTAATATTACGGTGGCAAGCGCATGGACAGGGTATTTTGTTCAGTTTATGAAAGGTTTTAAGCATATCCTTCCTTCATTTATAGTTAACTGGCCTTTATGGCTTAGAAATGATTACAGGACAATGTACGAAATTTGTAATCGTTTCGGATGGGATGTGCATGATAAAATGCCATTTCTCCATCTTCCTTTCGGCTGGGAAATTCCAATTGCAATCAATGTTCCGGCTATAGCAATTGTTCTAGTTCTGACTATTTTATTAATCAAAGGAATAAAAGAATCTACAAAAGTTGCGACAATTATGGTTGGAGTAAATATGTTTATTATTCTGTCATTCATTGTTGTCGGAGCTTTTTATATCAAGCCTGAAAACTGGGTTCCTTTTGCACCGAACGGCTGGGAAGGAATTTTCACGGGAGCGTTTATTATATTTTTCGCTTATATAGGATTTGATGCGGTATCAACTGCCGCTGAAGAAACCAAGAACCCGCAAAGAGATCTTCCTATAGCTATTATGGGGACTTTGCTTATTTGTACAATTCTATATGTGTCCGCAGCTCTTGTTTTAACCGGTATTGTTCCGCACAACTGGATTGACACTCAGGCACCGTTAGCACACGCTATGCGGCTTATCGGAATTAACTGGTATGCCGGTTTAATTTCAGTGGGAGCATTGTGTGCTTTGACTTCTGTATTGTTAATTTATCAGCTTGGAACAACAAGAATCCTTTTTGCTATGAGCAGAGATCACTTTTTACCAAAAGCTCTAAATACAATACATAAGAAATATAAAACTCCGCATGTTTTGACTCTTGTAACAGGTATTGCGGTTGCAATTTGTGCATTATTTATGGATTTGACCATATCTGCAGAACTCTGTAATTTCGGGACATTTGCTTCATTTATAATAATTTGCATAGCTGTATTAATCCTCAGAAAGACCGAGCCGGACAGACCACGGCCGTTTAAAGTTCCTCTCTGTCCATGGTTTCCAATTTTAGGAATTTTAACCTGTCTTGCTCTGATGTATTGTAAATTTAGCGCAAAAGCGACATCGGCTTTGTATTTTATTATCTGGCTTGTAATCGGATTTTTAATATATGCCCTTTACGGTTACAGAGAAAAACGAAAAGAAGAAGAAAAATAAAACAAATACACTATGTTTTTTTCTCGCAAAGTGTTATAATTTGTATATGCGATTAGTCACTAATAAAGAGCTGAGCGGTTATAAAATACTTCCGTTTGATATATTTACGGAAAATAACAGTAAGATTCTTGGTGCAGGCGAAGTCTTGACTCCCGGAAAACTTATTATGCTGAAAAATTATCCTAAAATATACACGGAAGAAGTATTTTTTGACGATGATAGCGGCAAAAAAACTTCATCAAAAAGCAGCTCAAAAAAATTAGCTAATTTTTCATATGAATCGCTTGACCCGAACGAATTTGAAACCGTTATAAACAAAGATTCAACCATGAAAATGGATGTTCAGGTAAGAATAAAGTATTTTTACCGTAAGACACTGGACCTTTTTATGCAGGGGTATTATGAGGAAGGTCTTTTAAAGCTGAATTCTCTGGTAAATATAATTAAATCAGATCTTTTTAAACAAATTAACCGCTCAAATAAAGGTTCGCAAATAAGATTTTTAGGGGAATATGAAATCTGCCACCCGCTCAATGTTGCATTAATTTCAGGATTAATTGCCAAAAAACTTGATTTTCCTAATATGGCAATTGATTATGTAATACTTGCCGGACTTTTGCATGATATAGGAAAATTAAAAATTAATCTGCAAGGCAGATCCTCAATGCTTACGGTTAATGAAGATGAGGTTTCCAACCATACAGTACTCGGTTATGAACTGATAAGAAGAGAGCTTAAACTGCCGGAAGAAATTGCTAAAGTAGCACTTGAGCACCACGAAAATAATGACGGTTCCGGTTATCCTCAAGGGCTTTCAAGCGATTATATTTCTGAACTCAGCCAGATAGTTAATGTTGCAAACTACTATGACAATCTTGCCTTCAACAGAACTCCTAATCATGTTAATAGTAATCGGGAAGCATTAAGACTTATGCTGGAAGTCGGAACCAAAAGATTTTCCGCCAAAATGCTTTATACTTTTGTTCATATGTTTAATTATGATGATCCAAAAGACTTTAATGATATGGTAATCTAACCATTTAACGGATTGTTATATGCAGTTATTTTTTAAATCCTGTCTATAGGAGGTCAGATTATGGACAGAATTAAAGCATTTAAACATATTATGGAAAAAAGTGAAACAAATCTGGTATCAATTCTTACAAACCATTATCAAATCACAGGTACAGTTTTTGATTGCGAAGAATGTAATAAAGATGGATTTATTAACCTTACTGATGCATCATTATGTACTGTTAGTGAAATTTATGAAACAAGATGCGAAGACTTTGCGGAAAATCGTTATGATTGGATACATATAAACATGGATAAAGTCGTTGCATTCAGTTTTTTTAAAAAGTAAATAAAATTTACCTTTCTAACTGTACAAATATATACATTTCATCTCTTTTGTGATAATAATAAAATCAGAAAAAGAGGTGTTAAGAATGTTAGATATTAGACTTATTAGAGAAAATCCTGAAAAAATTAATGAACTTTTAAAGAGAAGAAATCCTGAGCTTTCAATAAATGAAGTTATTGAGATTGATGCCGAAAGAAGAAAGATTCAGACTAAGGCGGATGAACTTCGTGCCAAAAGAAAATCAGAATCCCAAAAAATCGGTATGATGAAAAAGAACGGTGAAAATACTGACTCTATTCAGGAAGAAGTTCGTTTTTTAGGAGAAGAAATAAAAGTTCTTGAAGATAAGCAGGCAGAACTTGATACAAAACAGAGAGATATCTTATTAAGAATACCTAACATTCCTGATGAAACTACTCCTGTTGGAGCCTCAGAAGATGATAATCAGGTGGTTTCAACCTGGGGAAAACCAACAGAATTTTCATTTACCCCCAAAGCTCACTGGGATATTTGTGAAGAAAAAGGTATTGTAGATTTTGAACGAGGAGTTAAACTTTCTCAATCAAGATTTACTTTATATAGAGGTAAAGGCGCAAAATTAGAACGTGCTATTATCCAGTTCTTCCTTGATTTGCATACTGAAGAACACGGTTACGAAGAAATTTTACCTCCGTTTATGGCAAATGCTGCAACTATGACAGGAACAGGTCAATTACCTAAGTTTGCAGAAGATATGTACAAATGCGTGGACGAAGATTTATATCTGATTCCGACAGCAGAAGTTCCTGTTACAAATATATATTCAGGAGAAATCCTTTCAGAAGAGGATTTGCCTAAATATATGACTGCTTATACTCCATGCTTTAGGCGTGAAGCCGGTTCTGCCGGAAAAGATACAAGAGGATTAATAAGAGTTCACCAGTTTAATAAAGTTGAAATGGTTAAACTTACTACTCCTGAATCAAGTCCGGAAGAACACGCAAAACTTACACGTGATGCAGAAGTTTGTCTTGAAAGATTAGGGCTTCCATATAGAAGAGTCGCTCTCTGCACGGCTGATATAGGCTTCTCTGCTAACAAATGCTGGGATTTAGAGGTTTGGATGCCTTCTTATAACAACTATAAAGAAATTTCCAGCTGTTCAAACTATGGCGACTATCAGGCAAGAAGAGCCAATATGAGATACAGAACAAAAGACGGACAGGTTAGATTTGTTCATACAATTAACGGCTCAGGACTTGCGGTAGGAAGAACGTTTGCTGCTATTATAGAAAACTTCCAGCAAGAAGACGGAACTATTATTATTCCGGAAGTTTTAAGAAAATATACCGGATTTGATAGAATATAAAGATAAGGGAAATTATTATGCCAAAAATACCACCAATCAGCGGTGCAGATTCTTTTATTGCGCAAAAGTTGGCTCAACTCAAAATGGATACTGCCTATGCGGCTGTCATGGGTGATTACAAAGCTTTTAAGACTGCGCAAAAACAGTATGCTAAAATTGCTGTTGATAATTTTGAGCTGGCATCTTCTTTAAAATCGCCTCAGGTTAAAAATGTGCCGTTGTTTTCAAGGGTTGGTCTTAATATGTTAAAATGTTTTTTATTAAACAAGCTAAGAATTAAGACCCCGGAAGAAAAGCGGTTAAAACAACTTGGCAGAGAAGCCCGTGCAAAATCTTATATTAAAGTCTAATAAGCTTTTATCAGAAAGATTTTTATACCTTTATCAAGCCTTTCGACTCTTTTAACATATCTGTAGTCGGCAAGGCTTGTAAGTATTAATGCAACAGCCGGTTTTTTGCCGGTCATTTTAGAGTAGTAAAGCGATTGACCAATTGACTCTGCCCATTTTTTTGCGAAATCAAATTCTATTGCATAATCTTTTGCAAGACAGTCAACTCTGGTTAAATCCCATAAAATTGCTTCTTTACGTCCAAAATCCGATGTACACCACTGGTTAACATAGTAGGATTCGACCTGATTAGGCATCATAGTCTGGGTTTCGTACCATTTTTGAGGAACGTAATTCAGCCCGAGATAATAAATTCCGCTTGCCATAAGAAAGAAAATTATCAGAAAACGAATTATGGTATTGTTAGATTTTTTCCGGCGAGCCATTTTCTTTTACCACCTCCAAAACTTCATAGTCATTCAGATATGGTAAATGTTCTTCTGTAATAAGTTCACCCGGAAGCAGAATAGAAATTCCCGGAGGGCATTCCGCAATTACTTCGGCAGAAATTCTGCCAACAGCTTCTTCTTTTCTTATTGTTTCTTTTTCTGCATAAAATGCATCCCTCAAACTCATTTTTATTTGAGGTTCAAGCATCGGCATATGTTTACGTTTTTCTAAATAGTAAATATCTTTGTATCCGCCTGAGGCAATTTTTTCTAAGGAATCTGCAAGATATTTGAAATCGGAGTGTGAATTTCCGAGGTTACAGAGTATTAAAACTCCTATATCAGAAGCGGATTCTACTTCTATATTAAAATCAATTTCAAGAATCGACTCGAGTCTTTTACCTGAAAGACCGTCAACTTTTATAAATACTTTTGTAACATCTGTCATATAACCAAAATCAGACTTGAGCTGATGGAGGTTCGGAATATTATCCAATCTTGTTCTTAAGTATTTAGCATTTTTTACAGCTCTTTCTAAAGCTGCCTGACCGGATTTTGATTCTAAGTTTGCTCTTGCAGCGTCAAGGCTTGCCAGAAGTAATAATGAAGGGCTTGTTGTATGCAGAAGTTTAAGTGCTTTTTCTACAGCTTTGTCATCTAAAATAGAATCCTTTGCTATATGAAGCATTGAACTCTGGCTCATACTTCCGCCGGTTTTGTGAAGTGAATGAACAACAGCGTCTGCGCCCAGTTTAAGAGCTGTTTCCGGAAGATATTTGCTGAAGTTCCACAAACAACCGTGAGCTTCGTCAACTACGAGAGGAACTCCATATTTTTTACAAACTGTACTGATTGATTTAATATCAGATACAACACCTTCGTAAGTCGGATTTGTAATCCAAACCAGCCCCGTATCCGGATTTTCTTGAAGAAGCTTTTCTATTTTTGAAGCATCAAGATTTCCCCAGATTGACCAGTCCTCAATCTGATTCGGGCATACCCAGATAGGTTCTGCACCTGAAATCATTAGTCCGGTTAAAGCTGATCTATGGCAGTTTCTGTTAATAATAACTTTTTGTCCTTTTTTAGTCAAAGCCATTGCAATTGCAAGGTTTCCGGCAGTAGAACCGTTAAGTAAAAAGAAGGTTCTTTTTGCGCCGAAAGCTTGTGCTGCAAGTTCCTGTGCTTCTTTAATCGGACCTGTTGCAGGATGAAGAGTCCCCAGATTGTCAAATTCATCTGTTGTGTCAATATTTAAAACTTTATCTCCGACAAGTTTTCTAAAATCTTTAAAAATCGCTTTACCCTTTGTATGTCCCGGTATATGGAACTGGTATGTAGGGTTTTCATAAGCATTTTTTAAAGCCTCCACAATAGGAGCTTTGACTTTTATATTGTCGTTTTCTGTATATTTTCCGGTTTGTTTAACCTGTTGTTTTGCCACTAATCTTTCCTTCATTATTCACTAAGGAATATAATACTCTAAAAAAATAATTTTTGCTATATGGCAAAAATTATTTTTACGGTTTTTTATAAATTCAGCATTAATACAGGAGAAAACAGATGAAAACCAGAATTATCGGACCGGTAGACAAATTTACAAATAATTTTACAAAATACGGAAGAGAAAGAAACAACTTGATTTCCGAGCTTAAACAAATAGGAATTAATCATATAAGAGAACGTAAACTTCCAAATAATTCCAGAGTAATGGTTTGCTATAAAGATAAAGCATCATCAAGAGTTGAATATGCTTTTAAAGTTAATCCCGACCTATCCTTAGAACAAAAAGAATATCGCTCTTCGACAATATTTTCACCGGTTAGAACTGTAATAAAAAATATTTCCCGCATCTTCGCTGATAATAAAGGAAAAGAGATTAAACAAGAAGAAAAAATCGTTAAATATATCAATGATGTTCCGGTCTATACTTCATATTCTGTTAATAAAGGAAATCACAGTAAGAAAATACAAGTAGCTGCCAATCAATATAACCTTACAGATACGAAAGGGCAGGCAGGGCAGTCTATCAGAAAAATTACCGAATTTAATGAAAAAAAAGGAAACAAAATTAACAGCTATTCTTGTAAAGAAATGACTGACGGAACAAGAAAATACGAAAAAAATATTGATGGCGTTGAATACAGTTTCACAACTAACCACTCTTGATTTTTCTCTGTGAGGATTCTATAATCCCATGTAAAGAGAGAGTTTCAGGAGTATAGTTTATGAAAATTTTGTTTGCTTCAGCGGAAGTTGCCCCTTTTTCCAAAGCCGGCGGTTTATCTGATGTTGTCGGAAGTTTACCTAAATTTTTGGAAAAGGATGCCGAAATTGCTATTTTTACCCCGCTTCACGGCTGTATTGATATGAATAAGTGGGGAATAAAAGAGCTTGAGAATTCGGAAATGTGGATAACTTTCGGCTATTCTCCTCAAAAGTTTAAGCTTTTTATGTGCAAACTCCCTTCAACAAATATCAATGTCTTTTTTGTCCAAAATGACTGGTATTTTACCTGCTTTAACGAAGTTTACCCGAAATGGCTTGACCCTCGTTATGAGCACGAAAGATATATAGCTTTTTCTCTTGCAACTTTAGAATACGCAAAGCAGCTTAATTTCAGAGCCGATATAATCCATTCTAACGACTGGCACACTGCTATGATTCCTCTCTATATCAAAGCAAATTACAAGTTTGATGAATTCTGGTCAAAAACTAAAAATGTATTCGAAATCCACAATCTAGCTTATCAGGGTGTCTGGTTTGAAGATATTCTGGATTTTGCAAATATGAGAAAAGATATTGTCTATAATGAATGGGGCTGCGAACACTACGGGCGTGTAAACTGGATGAAAGGCGCAATCAACTATTCAGATAAAATAGTTGTTGTTTCTCCTAACTATGCTCACGAAATTTTAACGGGAGAATACGGAGAGGGTATGGACTATACTCTAAGAGGGCACACCGATAAGATTGTCGGAATCCTTAACGGCATAGATTATGATGTCTTTAATCCGAAAACCGATAAAAATATTTTCAAAAACTATGATATTAATTCACTTGAAAATAAAGAAGAAAATAAAAAACGGATTCTGGAAAACTTCGGGCTTAAATATAATCCGACCAGACCGCTTATCGGGTTTGTTTCCCGTCTTGTTGACCAGAAAGGTCTTGACTTAATCCGTCAGGTTGAAGGTGATTTACAGCATCTCGATGCGGATTTTATTTTCTTAGGTTCGGGAGATAAAGACTATGAAAATCTCTTAATCTGGCTTTCCAATAATACTCCTAATATCAGGGCTTATGTGGGATATAAACCTGATGTTGCAAATCAAATTTATGCAGGCTCAGACTTTTTCTTAATGCCTTCCAAATTTGAACCTTGCGGACTTTCTCAGCTTATCGCAATGAGATACGGTTCTTTGCCGATAGTCAGAGCAACCGGAGGGTTGGAAAACACAGTTACGGGCTATCCGCTTGATAACTCAACAGGTTTCAAGTTCTGGGGTTATGATGGCTGGGCGATGAAGGATGCTATTCTCTGCGCAATGAATGTTTATAAAGATAAATACACCCTTAATGCTATGAGAACAAGTGCTATGAAAGCAGATTTCAGCTGGAAAGAAAGTGCTAAAAAATACCTCGAGATGTATAAATCTCTGGTATAATATTTTTATGAACAACTTGTATGAAAAATCAGGTGTAAATCTTAGTGAAGCTCGTGAGCTTGAAAGAAAAATATCTTCAATTGGCGATAATATAGGGAGATTTGCAGGAATAAACGGGAATATTGTTTCGACCTGCGACGGAATCGGAACAAAAATTATCCCGCTCTATAAAAGAGGGTTGTATAAAACTATTGCTCAAGATTTAGCAGCCGCAAACCTCAATGATTTAGCAGCATCGGGAGCTAAAGTCCTGGGTTTTTTGGACTATATAGCCGTTTATAAGCTTGAGAGCGAAAGAATATCTCAAATTATTCTGGAGCTTGCAAATATATTAAAAGAGCATTCCTGCCCTCTTCTTGGGGGTGAAACAGCTGAAACGCCGGATTTAATAACAGAAGGAAATATTGATATCTCCGGTTTTGTAATAGGAGAGGGTAATGGAGTAAATAGTATTAACCTTAAAGAAGGAGATTTGATAATAGGGCTAAAATCCAGCGGAGTCCACGCAAACGGGTTTTCGCTTGTAAGAAAGTTTTATACTGACGGTATGTTATCGGAAAAAGAATTTGAAGAAACGCTTAAACCTTCATATATTTATTATTCAAAAGTCTTAAAACTCTGGGAAAAAGGGCTTATTAAAGCAGCCGCCAATATTACCGGAGGCGGAATATATTCAAATCTCAAACGTGTTGTTCCGGAGTTTGAACTTGACCCTAACTCATTTGAAAAAATCCCCGTTTTAGAAAAGTTAAAAGAACTCACAGGGGAAGAAGAGTTTTATCAGGTATTTAATCCGGGAATAGGCTTCTGCCTGGCAGCGGAAAGTTTCAGCGAGGATATAAAACAGATTTGCGGCGAATTTTCACCGAGAATAATCGGGAGGGTATTATGAAAAAACTTGCTATTCTCGGCTCAGGCTTCGGTTCAAATTTTGAAGCTGTTGCAAGATATCTTAAAGATGCAGAGATTACCTGTATTTCGGATAAACCGGATGCATATATTCTAAAAAGGGCAGAGTATTTGAATATTCCGGCTCTTGTTCTTACTTTAGATGAGATGGAAAAATATTTTAGCGAAAACAAATTTGACCTTGTTGCGCTGGCAGGATTTATGAGAATTATTCCGGAAAATATTCTATCCAAAATGGGTAGATGCATAAATCTTCATCCGTCGATTCTTCCTGCATTCAAAGGTAAAGATGCCATAAAGCAGGCTTACCTATACGGCGTCAAAGTGACGGGGATAACTATCCACGAAGTCACTCCGGAACTTGATTCAGGCAGAATTATTGCGCAATACCCTGTTATAATTAATGATTCAATGCACTATGACGAGCTGGAAGAAACAATCCATAGGGTTGAACATATAATTTATCCTCAGGTTATAGAGAAATTATTAAACAATGCTCCCGTTGAATATGGGGTAAGTTTCGGAAACTGCGGGGGTAGGGGTAAATGTGAGGATGTATGCGGGGGTAAATGTAAAGAGTGCGGCGGAGGGTGTGAAGGATGAATGTGCTGGTAATAGGTTCCGGCGGGCGTGAACACGCTATCTGCAAAGCCCTCAAAAAGTCCAAACTTCTTGATAAGCTCTATATTGCTTCATCTCCGGTTTTCAAGGAAGCTGTTGATATCCGGTTTTCAAGCTATGAGGAGCTTGCACAAAAATGTAAAGCGCTCCAGATTGATATTGTTATTGTCGGACCGGAAGCCCCGATTTGCGACGGGATTGCAGATATTTTCAAAAAACATAAAATAAATATTATTGCTCCGACTAAAAAATGGTCTAATCTTGAATCCTCAAAACTTGTCGCAAAACAGCTTATGAGCCATTATTCAATAAATAACGCTCCTATAATAAAAGCGCCTTCAAGATTTCCGCTTGTCCTGAAAGCAGACGGACTATGCGGAGGAAAGGGAGTAAAAATTATTTACTCTATGGATGAGCTTGTAACTCAGATGGAAAAATTAAAAGCTGATTTCCCCGAAGGTGCAAAAAGAATCTTTATGGAAGAATACCTTGAAGGAGTAGAACTTTCCCTGATTTCGCTCTGGGACGGGAAAAGTTTGCTTCATTTTCCTCCGGCAAGAGATTTTAAGCGTCTTAGCCTGTCAAAAGATTCTCCAAATACAGGCGGAATGGGCTCGTATTGTCCTGTAGAGCTTACGGAAGTTCAGCAGGACAGATTAGATTTGTATAAAACAAAGCTTAATTTTATGCTATCTGATGAAAAAGCAGACTTTATCGGGTTTATTTATTCGGGCTTAATCTGGGCAAAAAATGCCTGGTATGTGCTTGAATATAATATGCGTCCGGGAGATCCTGAAACACAATCTATTCTCAATCAGCTTGATACAGATTTACTTTATATTCTAAATGCCGCAATTTATCAGAAACTGGATGAAATTAAGCTCCGGCTGAAAAACGGTGTTTCCGCTACCCTTGTTGTTGCTTCAGACGGCTATCCGCAGCAACCTAAAGATGGGAATTTAATAGAGTTTCCGGAGGATAAAGAAATTGTTGTACATTATTCGGGAGTTGAATTAAAAAATGAAAAACTCTATTCAAAAGGCGGGCGGAATCTTTCGATTACGACTTCTGCCGGAGATTTGAATACGGCTTTCAACAGGCTTTACTCATATTCTGATAAAATCCGGATGGAGAATAAGTATGTAAGAGAAGGCTTGCCGAAGAATTAGTAATGAATAAAATTTTCTCCATCTTCTGCGAGAAGGCTGGAGATTAGTTGGGCGGTTTTGCTCTCCTCTTAGGAGAGGGAGAATATCAGGCATTTTTCGGTAGAAAAATGCAGCGTTGCGTGTTTTCTTTTTCTTTTCATACTTTTCTTTTTCTTTGCCTCGCAAATAAAGAAAAAGAAAAGTACAAGCAAAATTGAGAATAAAATGTACGCTTTATTGTTGGGCTGAAAGCCCAACCTACTGACTTACTCCCTCTCCTGCGGGGAGGGCTGGGGTGGGGGTTGATTTATGCTAAAATAAATATATGAACAACATAGATTTAGCACGAAGATTACGTAAAAATTTAACGTCGCAAGAACGAATATTGTGGCAGTTATTTAGAAATCATAATTTTTACGGATATGAAATAAGACGCCAATCACCAATTGGGAAATATATTGTTGATTTTGTTTGCAGAGAAAAGAAAATAATAATTGAGATTGACGGCGGACAGCATAACACTCCTGATAATATATTAGCTGATGAACAAAGAACAAAGTACCTTGAAGCAAAAGGATATAAAGTTATAAGATTTTGGAATAACGAAATTATAAAAAATATCGACGGAGTTTATCAAAAATTGAAAAATGAGTTTGGAATAATAAATTAACCCCCTCCCCAACCCTCCCCGCAGGAGAGGGTGAAATATTATCAGTTATAATACCCCATTCCGACTTTTTTACCTTCTTCGCTGTAGCGGGCATACTTTATATTATCTGCTTCTTCTGCTTTAAGCTCTGCAATATATGTGTTTGAGGCTTTAAAAAATCTTGAGATATTTGAGTCTGTTTTCCAGGAATCTCCAAGAGCACTTTTCAGGCTGTTTATAATATCTTCCGGCTCACCTTTAAAAATAAGCCCAAGACATTTATCCCCCATAACATCCATAATTTTATCCATATGTTTTGAAAACGAATCAAGAATATCTCTTGTATAAATGGGATACGGTGTTTTTGACTGCACCTGACATAGCAAGACGTTCAGACTGGACATAATATTTTCTTCATTAATAGTCGCTAGTTCCCTCATTGTTTCAGCAACCGAATGGTTAGCTTTAACAGGAATAAGGGTTCCTCTGTCAAGCAAAATACCATCTTCCGCAAAGACATCTGCCTGCTGCTGATTTTTATAATCTTCAATCATTTTTGTCCAGTCAATATAATTAGTTCCCGGAACTGTTGAAACCGCAACCATATAAATTCTCCGCCATCGTCGATATTTGCATGATAAACATGATTTATCTCTTTGACGTCCTCTGTTTGCAGGATTTTGGACAGTTAATAAAACATACCCTCCCTATATAAGAGAAGGTACGTTTCTATACTAATAATTCAAGTTATTCAGCAAGCAGTTTATCCGCAAGCGGGGATTCAACTCTGCCGTTGAGGGTTTTGGAAACTTTTTTAATATTTTCTGCCATTGTTTCCATCTCCGGTGTCCAGACAAAATAATCGTTTACATATTTCTCGCCGCGGGCAAAATCGCCTGATAATTGAACTTCTATAATCTCTTCAAGCATTTTTCTTGCTGTCGGAACCATTTTGTCTATATTTATATCCAGAACTCCTTCCGGAGAAATTGTAATAGCCCCTTCTTTTATAAAGAAATAATTCTGCATAACCGAACGGACTCTATGCGCCTGACTCATTGTCGGTTTTGAAGTCATCATATTATCTGCCGCATAAGTTACAATAATTTCTCTTCTCTGCTCCGGAGTGTACATTCCGGCTTCTGTTAAAACATCAAGCATAGCAAGAGAAATCATATCGGCTTTGTTTTCTTCAATAATAGATTTGTATTTGCCTAACCCTTCAGTTCCGGATTTCGGTCCGAGAGAGTGTCCGTTTTCGTGTCCTACGGTGAACCAGTGGTCAGCTTCATCATTATAGTATTTATGCAAATCTTTATTAAGTATTGCGTTCAGACGTTTCTGGAGCTTTTCTCTGGCATCATCTGATGTAATCAGCCTGATTTGTCTGTGATAAACATTTCTTCTTCCGCCGTCAAGAAGCTGAACAGAAAGTTTATCATCATTAGGAAGGTTCTCAGCAAGAGTAATCCCCGCTCTAAATTCCCCGACATCCCCTGTTACAGCTACCAAATCCGCATCAATCATTGTTTGTTTAGATTCTTTATCCGGTGAAATATTTTGTTCGTATTTATCCTTAAACGGCATATTATCAGCCATCAGAGGTAAGTAACTTTTTACCTTTAAGATAGCATCGGTACCTTTTTTATTCACAATACCAACTCTTCCGCCGAGAAAATCTTTGGCAACCGGAACAATTCCTGCATTATCAAGCAGAGCTTTAAGTTCCGGATTCTCTACAACAGTTTCTGTTAACTCGTCAGAATAATTTTCTCTTGTAATGGTAAATTCAAGAGGGGTATCCTGCAATGTTGCCCATTTTTTATCCGCATAAGCATCCAGCATCGGATCAGGAGTTCTGAGAGCCTTGGCTTGCAGCCTCAAAAACTCGTTAAAATCTTCATTTGTAGAAACTTCGGCAGCTTTTTCAAGCTCGGATGCCATATAGTTAAAATCTTCTTTAAACTTGTCTACATAATCGACAGCTTTGAGCTCGTCGCCGTCTCTTTCCACAACAGAGCGCTGATTAAGAATCTTTTTAACTTCTTCTGTCTTACCTTCTTTTAACATTTTAATCAGGATATTATGGAATTCTTCTTTTTCTAAATCCTGGGGGTAAATTCCCTTGCCCGGGCGCTCATGAACCCCTTTTGCAAGTTCAATCATATTTGATTCTCTGTCCAGAGAGCAGACTCCCTTTTGTGCATCAAAAAGTATTTTTGTAAGTTCTGCTTGCTTGTTTCCTTTTGTAATTTCGGATTCAAGATATTCCTTAAAAGGCAGGTTGTTAGGGTTATCCAGCTGCATATTTACTTTATCTAAAACAACTGCTGCTTTAACAAGATGTTTGAGAGCTTCTTTATCCCCTTCAGCAAGCTCGTTATATTCAGGCGAATCAACCGCAAGCATTTTTTTAGTGGTTAAATAATCTTTATGGGTTCTTTTTTCCAGTTCTTCCATAGAAAGGTTTAACTCATAGTTCTTAGAATTAGAAATGTGCGGGTTATTAATCATACTCATCTTATCAAGCTCCTTCATTAATTTTTCGGACTGTCTGCGTGTTTGATTGCCGGAAGAGGAGTTATTACCGTTTACTCCGCCGGATTGAAAATTCACGCTATTGAAATTGTTAATCGGGTTAATATTCATACCCTGATTATATCATAATTTTTCTATATGTTAACAATTTGGGGACAAATACAAGGGTCTAAATACCTTCATCTTCTTCGCTATCTTCATCAGAAACAACAGGCATTGCCACTTTTATTCCCATTTCTTCCAGCGCAGCACGTGCTTTTGGTGCAAGCGCAGTATCGGAAAAGTTTTCCAGAATAGTCTGGTAGCAGTCAATGGCTTCGGGCTTCATATCACGTAGCCTGTATACATTTCCGGCTTTATAATATAGCGGAGCAAGTTCGGTGTTAGCAGCAGAAAGCATCTGGTTATCAAGCTGAATCTTGATTCCGATAAGTGTTTCATTGTCTTTTGGCGACAAAAGCGCACGTGCATAAATCTTTTTAGTCAAATTATCAATATCATCCGACATTTGTGCTATAGCTTCTTTAGAAAGCTTTGACGATTTCTTTGCGGCCGATACATCAAGACTTATTGCTGAAAGCAAAAAGAAACCCGCTAATACCCATATTAAAAACTTCTTCATAAAATACTCCGATACATAAGCTTATTATATCTCAATTCTATTATATAAAAAAGTTTAATTTTCTCATCAATTAAATGTATGATAATTCTATAAAGAATTTTATGTATAAAGATTTGAAGATAGTGGATTATAATAAAAGAGCAGGATACTTTAAATCCTGCTCGTTTAAAATTTTATACTGCCTGCTGTTCAGCGGCGGCTGCTTTTTCAGCTTCATAACAATCTCTGCATAGGACATCTCTGCCCTGGGTAGGGTTAAACGGAACCTGCGTCTGCACCCCGCACTTTGCGCAAACGGCATCATACATTTTTTTCTTACCTCTGCGTTGTTGTTTTTTAACTTTTCTGCATTCCGGACATCTTTTCGGCTTATTTGCTAAACCTTTTTCCGCATAAAATTCCTGTTCACCGGCTGTGAAAACAAATTCATTTCCGCAGTCTTCACAAATAAGCGTTTCATCTTGGTACATGACGAGTTCTCCTAAATAATTAATTGACTGCAGCTTAATATAAACTGCTCAATCATTCTATACTTTTTTTCGGCGAACGTCAAGTTTTTATGAGAGTTTAAAGGGTTTAATGATACAAAACGAAACAAAAGTTAAACTTTTCCGGTAGAACCGAATCCGCCTTCGCCTCGTGCAGTTTCTGAAAGTTCTGTAACCACTTTGATTTCAGCTTGTTCAACACGTGCAATAACCATTTGTGCGATTCTTTCATCCGGCTGAATTGTGTAGGCTTCGTTTGAGAGATTAACTACAGGCACACAAACTTCTCCTCTGTAATCCTCATCAATTGTCCCTACACAGTTAATAAGGCTGATTCCGTGTTTAATAGATAAACCTGAACGAGGACGAATCTGAGCTTCATAACCATGTTCAAGTTCAATTTTTAATCCTGTAGGGATAAGGCGTCTTTCAAGCGGCTGGAGAGTGATACCTTCTTCAATAGCCGCACATAAGTCCATGCCGGCAGCCCCTTCTGTTTTATATTCAGGAACATATTTGTTGTGTTCCATTCTGTAAATTTTTAAAATCATGCAGACTCCTGACTAAGCTTGTATAATAGTTCTACCGTCAACAACTTCTTTAGGGAAGATTGTGAAACTCTCGAGGTTTTCTATTCCCATTTTTTTATTTGTTTTAGCTGTTTTATTAATAAAATTAGCTTCATTAGCTTTGGCAATAGGGTTTGTACCTTCCGGAGAAGACATAAAACTATTGCTCATACGAATAAACAAATTTCTTCTGGCATTATTTTGACCAATACGTGATATAGCTGAAACTTCCATAAACTGTCACCTTTTCTTAATACGGGGTAAACAATCATCGGGATAAATTTACCCTAAAAAACGACTTTTAACAGAATATATTTTCTTGCAGAATAAGCTTTGTGTCAATAGGAATATAAAAGTTTGTAACAAAAAAATGTTTGTGCTAGAATACTTTTTGTCAACAAAGTTTAATGTTGGTATTGAAAATTGAATAATACAAATTGTGTCGATGTAGGACTCCGCTGAAAAAGCAATTAAATGTTGCTTTTGAAGATGGAGCAGGCGAGTTCGAGCATAAGCGAGATGAGCCGTATACAAGATATCCGATTCCGCCACGTGGTAGGATAGGATGTAAAAATTAATCGTTGAAAATTGAATATAATATTTGTGTCGATGTGGCACTCTGCCGAGCAAAAGTTGACTAAATGTCAAGTT
>CALUVM010000013.1 GCA_944324255.1 Candidatus Gastranaerophilales bacterium
GTGGTATTGCAGATATGCTCGCTGAGCGTGATGCTATACAAGCTCAATTAAACGAAAAAATCTTAGACAAAGCTGACGGTACAAAAATAGCAAGAACAACAGCAAAAGAATTTAGCAAAATGTATAATTTTAAAGAAAAAGATTTTAATACCGGATTTAACGCTTCCAATGTCAGCAAAAGTGACTTAAGATACATTATAAGCCAGTACAGAACAAGTGAGGACACTGAGTCAAAGAATAAATGGGCAGAGATTATGAAGAAAATTTATAATGATCCAAATCTTGACAGTAGTGTAAAAAGTGATAATATCAGAGCTGCATATAAATTGATGTGCGAATAGTCTTAAATATTAAGAAATGTTACAAAAAAGCCCGAATCTGAAATCGGGCTTTTTTTATTGACTTTATATATATGTAAGATATAAGAAGAAAGACAGAGCTATGGGTGCTATTTCAGACGGAAGCTTTAATTATCTAAAAGAATACAGCAGAGAACAACGTGCGCAGTATACTTATTTGAATGGCGGCGGATATGAAACTCATTCAACATGGGGTTCTGCATTAGCAACTGCACTGCCTTCTCTTTTTATGACTCTCAGTTCTAAACTTGAAGGAGCAGAGGTTGATACCCCTGTCACATCTGATAAAACGGATTTATCTCCAGAAGCTGTTGATATACAAAAAGATATAGATAATGTGTTGCAAGCAGCCGGCTGTGCTGATATTTCAGAGGTGCAAACCAAGCTTCAAACATCGCAGTCTGAATTAAAGGATATTAACTCACAAATTACATCTAACTCCAGAGAGATTAGAACCTTAAATTCAACTATATCAGACTTGGAGAAAGCCGTTAAAGCAGTCGGAAATGACAGTCTTGATGTAAATGAGATTAACAAACAGATTGTCGATTTAAAGAAAAAAGTAGAGAAACTAGAGGCTGAAAAAGAGAAATTAGAAACTAAACAAGAAGAAAAAGTATCTGAAGTTGAAAAATACAGTCAAGCTCTAGAAAATCTTAAAACTCTGCAAAAGCAGTTAAAAAAAGTTGAAGGCAGAGATGCAATTGAGGAGCTGGTAAACAATGAATCAAAGGATTTTTCAAAAGCTTTCAAAGAGTTACGTGATGCTATTCAATCCGGAAATCAAGATGTCATCGATGAAAAAGCTTTGGCATTGAAAACATCCTATGATAACTATGTCAGTGCCCATCCGCACACGCATAATTCAATGGTTGAAAAGGGTTATAATTCAATGAAGAAGTATGTAAATGCCGCAAAGAAAGCTGTATAGTACTTGTTGCATATAATGGATATAATATGCTATAATACCCCTGTACTATTTTTTAAGAGGTGTTTATATGATAAGAAGAGGTTTTACTCTTGTCGAAGTGTTGGTTACCCTTGCTATAATCGGGATTGTAGCGGCTATTATGTCGCCTATTGTTGAAGGGCTTATTCCTGATAAGAACAAATCAATGGTGTTGAAATTGTCTAAAGTATTAGAAGAAACGAACACTGACTTATTGAGTAATCCTACATTATATAGCACAGACGGGTCTTGCGAAGGTTTTGCTTGCCAGTCACTTCCGCTGGATTCTCCGTATAACAGTGATACAAATTATCAAGGTACCACAAAATATCCGTACTTACTTGCTGCTCATCTTCAAATTGTTGACACGCCGGATGTTTCGGGTCAGGATGTTACTTTTAGAACGGTTGATAATGTAGATTGGACTGTAACATCAGTAAGTACAGGATTGTCGATGATAGTTTTTGATTTGAACGGTACTGATGAAGGTGAAAATTGTATTTACTCATCTTCCTGCAAAAAACCTGATAGATTTCGCTTTTTAGTAACTCCGGACGGGAATCTGCTTCCTGATGATGCGCTGACGGAAGCTTATATAAATAATTCAACAAAGCTTAATGATAAGAAAAAAGATTTATTAACGGCTAAAAATTCTACAAAAACTTATATAACTTCTATAAGTTCATCAACAGATTTGGATAGTTTTGTAAAAGCTGATTCTGATGCTGATTACAGTTCTATTTTTAAAGATTAGTTAAGGATAATTTAATTTTGAATAAGATTCTTGAATATATAAAGAGTTCTATAGAAACAAAAAAAAATATATTAGAGGATGCTTTATTGCTGGAAAGTACGGAGAGGCTTGCCGTAATTGTTTCAGAAGCCCTCCTTAATTCAGGTAAAGTCTTAGTCGCCGGAAATGGCGGGTCTGCTGCTGATGCTCAGCATTTTGCAGGAGAGCTGATGTGCAAGCTTTATAAAAATCGTTCACCACTGCCCGTTTTAGCTCTTACGACAGATTCTTCCGTAATAACAGCCATTTCGAATGATATAGATTACAAGTACTGTTTTGCCCGTCAAATTGAGGCTCTCGGACATAAAGGGGACGTATTTGTCGGAATTTCTACATCGGGCAATTCTGCCAATATAATAGAAGCATTAAAAATATCCCGTTCAAAAGGCTTAATTACAGCAGGATTAACCGGTTCCGAAACTACAGAAATGGATAAATACTGCGATTATCTAATAAAAATTCCTGCAAAAGATGTTCCGCATATTCAGGAATCACATATTATGATAGTTCATATTTTAGCAATGTTAATAGAGGATAAAGTTTTTAAAGCTTAAGTCTGTTTTTAAAATATTCTATTGTGGAATTTAAGCCGTCTTTAATATCGACTTTTGGAGTCCATTTCAATTTATCTTTTGCGAGTGTAATATCAGGCTTTCTTTTTACAGGATCATCAGAAGGCAGTTCTTTGTATACGATTTTTGATTTTGATTCTGTTAAATTTATTATAAGTGAAGCCAAATCTTTAATAGTTCTTTCTTCAGGATTCCCGAGGTTTACCGGTCCTGTAAAATTCGGCGTGTTCATCATTCGTATCATTCCTTCAATAAGGTCAGAAACGTAGCAGAAAGATCTGGTTTGGTTTCCGCCGCCATAAATGGTTATATCTTCGCCTTTTAGAGCCTGAACTATAAAATTAGATACTACTCTGCCGTCGTTAGGATGCATATTAGGTCCGTATGTGTTAAAAATACGAATAATTTTTATATCAGTCCCAAACTGGCGTCTGTAATCTGTCATGAGGGTTTCTGCACATCGTTTGCCCTCATCATAACAGCTTCTTACTCCGATAGGATTGACATTACCCCAGTAAGATTCTATCTGCGGATGCACCAAAGGATCTCCGTATACTTCGCTGGTGGATGCTTGAAGAATAGTTGCTCCGTATTTATTTGCCAGTTCAAGCATATTTATTATACCCATAACCGAAGTGCGTATTGTTTTAACAGGATTGTATTGATAATGCGGGGGGCTTGCCGGACAGGCGAGGTTATATATCTGGTCGATTACCGTAAAATACTCCTCTGTAATATCATGTTCAACCAGTTCAAAATTAGGATGGGTGCAAAATGATTCAATGTTTTCCATTGATCCTGTGAAAAAGTTATCAACACAGATTACATAATTTCCCTCATCAAGCAGTCTTTTACAAAGATGAGAGCCTATAAATCCTGCTCCGCCGGTTACTAAAATTCTTTTCATTAATATCTCCCTGTTTTCATTTTAACATAAAAACTTGATATATAACCGGCAATATTATATAATTCTTATGTGGTTTAGTTAATTGAAAGAGGGTTTTATATGATGAAATTAAAAGGCTTTACCCTGGCGGAAGTATTGGTTACGCTTGCAATAGTAGGTACTGTTGCGTCTTTGACGCTGCCTGCACTTATGAATAATGTTTCGAAGTCCAGTGTTGGACCTTCTCTTGCAAAGGCTGTTAATACCCTGGAAACTGCTAATAAAACGATTCTGGCTGATAACACTGCAAGACAGCTTCATACAGTTTGCGGGGATGATTATATTGCATGTTTAAGAAATTATGTTACAGGCAGTTTTGTAGATCAAGAAGTTGATTACTTGCAATATTCTCTTACAGAAGCAGCATTTTCTGCCGGAGGAGAAGACGGAAGTACCGGTCTTGCTACAAATGACGGGATAATCTATTATCAATCAGGCGCACCTGCTACACTGGAAACTGTTCCTAATAATTATTACGGCAGATATTATACAGTTTATATTGATACCAACGGAACGGCAAAGGGTCCGAATGCATTGGGAAGAGATACTTTTGAAGTTCTGATAGATTATAATGGAGCAGTTATCCCTTATGGCGGACAAATGTATAAAGACTATACAAGCGGAGAATCTGTATTGTGGGAAACCGGCTGCTTAAGAACCGGTCCTACAGACGGAGCTTCTTGTACAGGTTCGGTCGCTGATAACGGTTGGAAAGTTGTTTATTAATATATAAAAAATGCGGGTTTAACACCCGCATTTTTTATTCTGTTCATCTTCTGCACCGATTCTGTGAACTCTTATAAAGTTTGTTCTTCCTGTAATCAGTTTAGGAATTGAACCGATAATTATAATTCTTTCATCCTTTTTAAATGATGTATTTTCCAGAATATATTTATCTATTTCTTTAAGGATTGTTGTATCTAATACTGCATCCCAGTCTTTGCAGCTTGGAGTGATTCCCCAGTATAAATTTAATTTACGGCAGGTTTTTTCCATATCTGAAATTGCGATAATAGGAACTGACGGTCTGAGCTTTGCCAGTAATTTAGGGGTGTAACCTGTATGACTGAATGCAAGTATAGCTTTTGCATGCAAATCTTGAGCCATTTTTACTGCTGCATTTGATATGGCTTGAGGAGAAAGCTCATAGTGTTCGTTTATATCTAAGATTAGATTTGATAAACAGAACTTACAGTTTTCTGTATTATTTGCAATTTCTCTCATCATAGCAACAGCTTCTACAGGATATTTGCCCATCGCTGTTTCTCCTGATAACATTACAGCATCAGCTCCATCGACGATAGCGTTAGCAATATCACTGGCTTCTGCTCTGGTCGGGATTGGCTCTTCTATCATTGATTCAAGCATCTGGGTTGCTACAATACAAACACGTCTTTGTTTTATTGTTTTATCAATAATATTTTTTTGTATTATAGGAACTTCAGCCGGTGACATTTCTATACCCAAATCTCCTCTTGCTACCATTATACCGTCTGCTTCGTATATAATTTCATCAAGATTTTTAACAGCTTGAGGCTTTTCAATTTTTGCAATAACAGGAATATCTCCACCGCAGGCTCTTATATATTTTTTTGCCATAATTACATCTGTAGCTTCTCTCACAAATGATTGTGCAATATAATCAGCTCCATTTTCTACTGCAAATTTGATAAACTCTTTGTCCCTTTTAGTTACTGCATCAAGACTGGCTGTTGACCCCGGAAGGTTTATACCTTTTCTTGGCTTAATTTCTTCTCCATAAAGAACTTCGGCATAGATTTTTTCATCTTTGATATCTAAGACTTGCAAACCAACTTTTCCATCGTCCAGTAAAATTCTGTCACCTGCCATAACGTCATCGGCTATTCCGTCATAGTCAACAGGAATAATATCAGAGTCCTCTTCGTAGGCTCCGGCTTTTAAAATTATTTTATCTCCGCATTTTATTTCAATAGGAAACGGAATATTTCCAACACGGATTTTAGGACCTTGCAGGTCAATCATATATGGAATGTAAAGCCCGAGTTCTTCTGATACTTTTCTTATATTTTTAATGTTTTCAAGATGCCCTTCCATAGTGCCGTGTGATGTGTTTAATCTAAACATTGATGCTCCGGCAAGAGTTAATTTCTTTATCATTTCGTATGATGATGTTGCAGGACCTAATGTCGCAACTATTTTTGTTTTACCTTTTTTCATGCTATTTATCTCCTCGTAAAATCTTCAAACATCCTAATTATATGTGAAAAAAATTTTTATGTATACAATTCTTAATAATCAACGCAATTTTTTTTACACAAAATACTTTAATTAATTATATGGGGAAAATATTTTAATAGGAGATTTGTTATGGTGGATATTGCTGCAGAAAACAAATATATCAGCTATATGATGGGGAAAATTTCGACTGATAATGTTGAAAAAGAATCCTATACAGTCAAAAAAGGTGATAATTTATGGAATTTAGCTAAAAAAGAACTGGGTTCCGGTGCAACTAATCAGGAAATCAGTCAATACATGCTTCTGATTGCTAAAATGAACGGGCTTGATACTTATGAAAAAATGAATAATATCAAATACGGTCAGTCAATCTTTATGCCTGATACAGGTACAATATCTGCCAGAGAATATATAAGTTCGCAAAAAGATAAAAAAGAAATAACAGCAGCAGAAAAAAGCATGTATGAAATTTTGAAACAGATAGAAAATAATGAACTAAATATTGAAAAATGTTACAGCGGAACAACGGGTGTTGAAGTATATCTTGCAACTAAGTATGATGATGAATTAGGTTATCCGATAACCCGTGCATCTATTAAAACATCTGGCAGCGGAGAAAATAGAAGAATTAGAGAATTCTCATTTGAAGATTCTGAAAAAAATCTCCAGCCTGAGCGTCTTGATTACGCTTTATATCCTGACGGAAACCTTACGAAAGGTTCTTATTCCGAGTATACAGCTAAACAAAATGGTCATATAACAACTTTACCTGCCGTTGAAGTACAAAAGGTTAACAACAGTTTAAAAAACTTACTTAATGTAAAAGCAGAAAGCGGAAATTCAGGAAAAGAAATTTCAATCTATATGTAAATAATATTAGAAAAAACAAGCATACAGTATTTTCTGTATGCTTGTTTTGTATTTAAAATATCGGGATGACAGGATTTGAACCTGCGACCCCTTCGTCCCGAACGAAGTACGCTACCAAGCTGCGCTACATCCCGAAAAGTAAAGGTATTAAATTGTCAAACGGGTTGTTGAGCGTACTTGAACGAAGTACTACCTCTCCTCAAACGTGACATTTAGTCACGTTTTCGTCGGCAGAGTCAAGCTGCGCTACATCCCGAAAAGTAAAGGTATTAAATTGTCAAACGGGTTGTTGAGCGTACTTGAACGAAGTACTACCTCTCCTCAAACGTGACATTTAGTCACGTTTTCGTCGGCAGAGTCAAGCTGCGCTACATCCCGAAAAGTAAAGGTATTAAGTTGTCAGGAGGGTTTATTAATTACCCCACTATTTAATTTTATTATCAAAAAATATACTTTCAAGACTCTTTTTAAAAATCAGTTAAGTTATTTGCGATAATTTACAAAAGCTGTCATAATATTATGACAGCTTTTGTATGGGGATTAGGAATGCTAGAAAACTATATTAAATATTTAAAGTTTCTGGATGAAAAACTGGATAAGTTTTTTAGGATACAAAAACCATATATTGTTTGCCATAAAGGATGCTCCGGATGCTGCAAGAATTCTCAATTCCCATATACAGCTCTTGAAATGTCTTATTTGTTAAAAGGGTTGTTAACCTTAGATAAAGATACTCTGGATAAAATTACAAAGAATGTAGATAAAATACTGGAAAAGAAAAAACAATTTACGGGTGAAAGATTCCGATATAATTGTCCTCTGTTAATTGATGACTGCTGCGCCCTTTATGAATACAGGGGAATTGTATGCAGGACTTTCGGATTGCCGGTTCAGGCACCTGACGGAGCATTGTTGATTCCATTTTGCTGTTATGAGGGTTTGAATTACTCAAATGTTTTTGATATAGATAAAAATGAGGTTTCAGAAGAAAAGGTTAAAGAATTAGGGTCAGAATTTGAACCTCTCGGGTTTAATATAAGTTATCAGTATTTAACAAATCCTGAGTTTGAAAAAGGATTTAATATAGTTTTCGGGGAGAGAAAACCGCTGATAGAATGGCTTACAAGTAATGAAAGGGTATAAAAGAATTAAATAATGAACAGAATTACGGCAGCATTTCGTTCTCTAAAATATCGAAATTTCAGACTTTTTTTCCCGGGGCTTGTTACGACTCAGGTTGGTATATGGATTCAAAACGTTGCAATAAGCTGGGTTGTTTATGAGATGACAAATTCTCCTTTTGTAATGGGTTTGATTACTTTTTTTAATACACTGCCGCTCTTTCTTGTTACGCCGTTTGCAGGTGTGATTATTGATAAATTTAACAGACGTAAGCTTTTAATGATGATTCAAATCCTTTTTGCTCTGCAGGCTTTTTTCATAGCATTGTTTGCACTTAGCGGTCATCTTCGTATCTGGAATATTGTTCTGCTCGGAGTATTTTTGAATACAATAGCTGCTATTGATACACCTCTCAGACAATCAACATATATTCATCTTGTGGATGATAAGAGTGATTTAAGTAATGCTATTTCATTAAATTCTACCTGCTTTAACGTTGCAAGACTTGTCGGACCTGCTATTGCCGGAATTCTGTTATCACTGGTAGGTGCCGGCGGTTGTTTTGCAATAAATTTTATCTGTATTTTTCCTTCGGTAATTCTTGTATCAATGATGGATTTTGAGGATGTTAAGTCTGAAGAAGTAAAGAAAATAACAATTATTCAGGGGCTAAAAGAAGGTTGGGAATATGCTTTTAGTTCGGAACAAATTCTTACATTACTTTCAATTGTTGCTTTGTTTACATCTATTGCTTTAACCTATCCGATGCTTATGCCGATTTATACCAAAGATGTTTTACACAGCGGTACTCAGGTCTTAGGATATGTGATGAGTTCTGCCGGTATAGGAGCGCTTACAATTTCTATAATGCTTGCAGCAAAAACGACTTTAAGGGGGTTAAAGTATATCTTATGCCTCGGAACATTTTTGCTGAGTCTGGCTTTTATTTGTCTGGGATTTACGAAAAATATTATACCGGCATGCGTTTTTATGTTTTGTATAGGTTTTGGTATGACATCCTCCATGACTCCGGAAAATATGCTTCTCCAGTCTATTGTGGATGATGATAAAAGGGGAAGAATAATGAGTATTCATACAATCTGCTTTTTGGGAGCTACTTCATTAAGCAATTTTATGGCAGGTTCTATTGCGCAGATTATTGGAATATCAAATGCAATGAAGCTATTTGGAGTGATTCTTTTTGCCGCCTCTTTATTTTATACAATAAAGCTTTATAGGATGCAGTTTAAATCCAAATTGTTTTAATTGTTTTCAATTTCTTTTACGGAGTAATTCTTTAAATCAAGAATAATAATTCTATGATTAAGCAAATCTGGAATATATAGTTTGTTTCCATTAAGTGCAATATCACCAGGTCCCATGCCCGATTGCTGATAAATTATTTTTTCTTTACGGGTTTTTATATCAATGGATTTAACAGCTTGATGAGCCCAGTCGGAAACGTATATTTTTTTACCGGTTACTGCAATTCCGTCGTACATTCCCGGAGTTTTTGTGAACTTTTCTACTACTGGATTATCTTTGTTTTTTATTATATAGATAATGTTTTCATCTTTTATATGTGTATAATCGGCAGGAATTGACGCAACATAAATGGTCTTTCCTTTATTGGCAATTCCGTTCGGAGAAGGTATGTCAATCCATTTTTCAGGTTTTAGGTCTTTGGATTTCAAGTTAATTTTATATATTCTGTTTGTATTTGTAACCGTTACATACAGTTCATCTTTTATGAGTAGAATGTCATTAACGGCTTTGTCGTCTTTGTTAAACATAATTTTCTGCGGAGTGTCTTTGAGTTTTTTTAGATTATAGACCCAGAGCCTGTCCCCGTCGCAGACAAAAAGTTTTTTCTTATATACGGCTGTAGCCGTAGGTGTTTTTAAATTGCCGTCTGCTGAAATAAATGACCTGATTTTGTTGTTTTTGTAATATAGAATGTATCCGTTATTTTCATCTTCGCTTTTAACCCTGTGGCTAACAGAGCCAAAATTAGATATTAATAATCCTCCTTTATAAGGCAAAACGCTTTCCGAAAACTTTATAACAGATGATGCAAAGACCGGATAAACAAGTAATAGCACAGCTAAGGTAATAAAAAACCTCTTCATATCTCCTCCTGATAGTATTTTATAAGTTTTTAATTAAATATGCAAAAACTTAACATTGACAGCAGGCAAAAAAAGTTTTCAGGAGTTTTTGTTGATATATGAAAATTCTTCCTCCAAAATTATATACTCCGCCGTCAATTCTCCAAAAGGTAGAATTAAAGACCATTTCACATAACGACGGCAGAAGAATATTTAAACCTTACGGTATAGATAATCAATTATTCGGCAGGCTTGATATTTCGTTTGAGCAGTGTGTTGACGATTTAAATAACTGGATAATAAAGATAAAGAATTCATTAGGGAAGCTAATGGGTTTTGAGATTGTCAAAATGGCTCCGCAGGAGGATGTAATTAAGGGTTTGACAATGGAGGTTTCACCGGAATACAGACATAAGGGTTTCAGGTTTGGAGAGCTTTTAAGGCTGTTTAGTATAATTGAGATGAATGAGAACAAAAATTCATGTCTGAATTTATATTCCCGTCCGGGGGCGATATATTTCCATTCAAAATACAAATTTGAACCGAATAACTTTTATCTGCCGGAAAGAGATATGATGCTGATGACAATTTCTAAGGATGAAGGATTCCCGGAATTGGCAGAGAGGGCAAAAGACCTGCAGGAAAGAATTATGACACAATATTCGGATACGGATGCGCAGCAAATTTTTTGTCAGGAGGCAAACCTTCTTGCAAAAGAGTATATATCTAAAGCACTTGCGCAGGATAGAGAACTGGCATATCTGGAACACCCGTTTGAGCAGGGTTTTAGCATGACATTGACCCGGGAAAATCTACTTAAGAACAAAGATTTCTTTAATCAATGTTTTAAAAAGTATGGTATTGATTATAAGGTATAGAAATTATTAATTTGTAGTATAATTATTAAATCAAGCTTTTAAAATATTAAGACTAAAAATAGTCTAATTTAATTAAGTGTATTTTAATTAAGGACTTTATTAGCATAATGAAATTATCTGTAGTACTACCGGTATACAATACCAAAGAATGTTATTTAAGAGAAGCTATAGAAAGTATACTTAATCAAACTTTTACTGATTTTGAATTTATTATTATAAATGATGGGTCAACAGATAATTCTGTTGAAAAAGTTATTTTATCCTATACAGATAATCGTATAAGATATATAAAACAAGAAAATCAAGGTATAGCCAGAAGTTTAAACAATGGATTTGCTTTAGCTCAAGGAGAATATATAGCTCGAATGGATGCAGATGACATATCCTTACCAGAGAGGTTTGCAAAACAAATTGCATTTCTGGATGCTCATCAAGATATATCATTATGCGGTACTGCGATAACAAAATTCCGCAAGGATAAAACCCGGGTCATCATATATCCTTCCGAACCTAGAATATTGGATTGTTTACAAATGACCTGCGTAGCTCATCCAACTGTAATGTTGAGAATAACTGATTTTAGGAAATATAATCTTGAATATAATCCTGATTATAAATGTGAGGATTATGAACTCTGGTCAAGAGCTCTCAGATATCTTAAATTTTATAATATATCTGAGCCATTGCTGCGCTATCGTATACACGAAAACAATTTGAGCGTACAAACAAATATCATGACTGAATCTGAAATCCGTGTCCGTGAAAATATAATAAATTTTCTAACTGAAAATGAAAATTTAAGAAATAAGTTAAGGAAAAAATATATAGAGCGGCGGAATATTTGGCGTACGGTATTTTCTATATATAATGTACCTGGAAAGAAAATGCTTAAAATTTTAGGTATTAGTATAACTTTACGAAGATTTTAAAAATATAGGAGTAGTTTAATGAATATTATTTTTGCAATAAATAGGAATTATATTTCACAGCTTTTATGTACTATTGTTTCTATATTGGAGAATAATGGCGGTAATATAGATTTTTATATTTTACATTCAGATTTATCGGAAGATGATGAAACCTCTTTTTATGTGTTAAATAAAAAATATTCTAATTTTAAATTACATTTTATTTCTGTTGATAATGCAAATATCAAAGCACTGCCTGTTACAATAGATTATATAAGTCAGGTAACTTATTATAGATATATTGCAGCGGATCTCATTCCTGCAGAGAAAGCTCTTTACTTAGATGCTGATATTGTAGTGAACGGTTCTTTAGAGAATTTGTATAAAACTGATATTGAAAATTATTGTTGTGCCGGGGTACGAGATTTATACATAGAAAAAATCGGATACAAGGATAAAATAGAATTTTCAGGTACAGATTTATATGTTAATGCTGGAGTTTTATTATTAAACTTAAAAAAATTAAGAGAAATTAAGGCTTCCGAGTCGTTGATAAAAAATACACAGGAGTTTGGACGTGCAATTGAATATCAAGACCAGGATATCATTAATATAACATTTAAAAATAAGATTAAAGAAATAGATAGTATTTATAATTTTGCAGCAGAGAATATTGCAGCAGAACCGGAGAAGATTTCAAAAGCTGTAATAATACATTATACAGGAGTCCGTAAACCTTGGCTGCAAAAATGTAAAAATAAACTGGCTAAAATATGGAATAAATATAATAAAATTCTAAAAAAGATTAGTAATAAAAAGATAAAAATCGGTTTAATTATTGATGAGTTTTTTGGCGGAGCTGGAACTGCATACGGCGGGTATGGGTTTCTTGCAAGGAATTACATTTGTAAATATATACCGGATAAAAATATACAGATTGATGTTCTTTTAGGGCGTGGAAGAAAATTGTTTGCGCAGAAATACAAAGTTGACAATGTCAACTTATACAGATTGCCCAAATACAAAATCCTTTCCAGACTCTGGTTAAAAAAACAGAACTATGATAAATATCTTTCAATTGAATTAGTTGATGATTATGTGCTGCGGATGGAACCGGATAAAAAGAAAAAACTTATTTTGTGGATTCAAGACCCAAGACCTTGGGGAGATTGGAGGGAAATTGAAACTGTAAATTTATTCAGGGAATATTGTTACTATAATCAAAGAATATATGATTGTGTAAATAAATTGTATAATAAAGATGGTGTTAAGTTCCTTTCCCAAGGTTATTTCCTTAATGATAAAGCAAAAGACTTGTATCGTTTACACAACAATGTCGATATTCAATATTTACCAAACCCGGTAGATATCGATTTTAGCTTTGATGTGCAATCTTATGCGAAAAATAATTCAATTATATATTTAGGGAGAATTGAATCTGTAAAAAGAGGGTGGCTATTCTGTGAAATAGCAAAGAGGATGCCAGAATATACATTTTATGTTTTAGGACAAAGTTTTAGAGAAAAAGAAAAAAACGATGCAATTATGTCTAAATACAAAAATATTCCCAATCTTATTTTTGCCGGACATGTTGATGGTGAAGAAAAAAACAATTATATAAAAAATGCGAAAATCCTTGTAAATACATCCATACATGAAGCATTGCCAATTTCTTTTCTTGAAGCATTAGCGTTTGGGACTTTACTCGTAAGTAACAGAAACCCTGAAAACTTAACTTCAAAATTCGGAATTTGGGTAGGCGATGTTCTAGGGGATGGTTTTGAACATATAGATAAATATGT
The DNA here is from genome assembly GCA_944324255.1 of Candidatus Gastranaerophilales bacterium. Classification (GTDB taxonomy): domain Bacteria; phylum Cyanobacteriota; class Vampirovibrionia; order Gastranaerophilales; family Gastranaerophilaceae; genus CAG-196. The sequence goes on from CALUVM010000013.1 coordinate 13,528, forward strand.
TAATGCAATAAAAGAGCTAATGGAAAATGAGAATAAACGCAAACAACTTTCAATAGAAGCACGCAAATATGTTGAAGAAATCCATAATGTTACCAATTTTAAGAGAAATTTATATGAGGTTTTAGTAAAGGAGAAGTAGAATGGCTTTAATCTCTATCGTTTTACCAACATACAATGGTGAAAAATATATAAGACAATCTATTGAAAGTATTATAAATCAAAGTTTCACGGATTGGGAACTAATAATCGTAAATGATTGTTCTACTGATTCTACTCCTAAAATAATAAAAGAATATGCTAATTCTGATGCAAGGATTAAGATTATTGATAATAAAACAAATAAAAAATTACCCGCTTCTTTAAATATCGGATTTGATATTGCTACCGGTGATTATTTAACCTGGACATCTGATGACAATCAATATAAACCCAATGCTTTAAAAACGATGTATGATTACTTGAAATCTAATCCTGATGTTGATTTTGTGTCTTGTGATATGGATTGGGTTGATGAAAATCAAGTTAAATTAGGTGTCCACTCTGATTGGGGTATTAGAACGACACCATTGACTTTAGCCTGGCTTTGTAATGTGGGTGCTTGCTTTATGTACAAAAAAGAGGTTATTGAAATTATAGGGAAATATGACGAATCAACATTTTGTGCAGAGGACTATGATTATTGGTGTAAAATGGCATTAAATTGTAAAATGGCATATCTCCCTTCTAATGAATATATTTATCTTTCTAACAAAAATAATCTTTCTCACACTCATAGAAATCAAGTAGATGAAATGGGGAATAAAGTAAGAGTTAAGTATGCTGATAAGATTATAAAAAGATATTCTAAATCTTATCTTGAAACAATAATTACATATGGACGTCTAAAAGATAAATTCAATACATATCCGCTAAAGTTGAAATATAAAGTAGCAGTATTTCTAATCTATAGAACAAGTAAAATGTTAATAGGTTTAATTCCTATAAAAACATATAGAAAGAATCTGCGCAATAAATTGTGTGGGTGCTGCGGTTAACTTAATTAAACTTTTTTCTTCTTGTATATTTTTTAGAAAAGAAAATGTCTGTGACGGTAAGGACTGTGCCGAAGATAAGGTGACTAAATGTCACATTACCTGAGCGGGGCGAATCCGGTCAAAGAGCAATGCACTGTTTTGAAAATTCTGATTAAAGAGTCAGACCTGGCGCAAAACTTGAATTAGGGAGTTGAATAACTGTCTGACGACAAAAATTTGAAAGTCTTTTTGGATACTTTTTCTACAGAAAAAATATCCGGCGGTAAGGGGAATTGAACCCCTGTTTGGAGAATGAGAATCTCCCGTCCTAACCACTAGACGATACCGCTATATTTTAATAAAAAACAATAAAAAATGGCTGGGACGGAAGGATTCGAACCTCCGGAATGGCGGGACCAAAACCCGCTGCCTTACCACTTGGCGACGTCCCATCAGCCACCATACTATAATAAAATATCAAGCTAAAATGTCAAGACTTTGGGGAAATGGAGAATAGAAGTGATTGATTGAGTGAATAGGGGAATAATTTCCAAAATAAAAAGGCTAATCATAATATGACTAGCCCGAAATATTTACACTACACACAACTTCTACACCATATATTATCAGAGTCGTTATGTCGCTTTATTTATGCGTTGCTTGGTTTTGCTATCTGCCAGATTGCATCACCTATAATACCAACAATCAATCCTGCCATTGCAGCTTTTCCAGCCCATTTTGTTTTAATTGGCACCTTGCCTCCTTGACCTGCAATACCTGCAGCAGCTTTAACAAGACCATTAGCTGCAAGCATTGCACCTCCGGCACCTACTGCGCCGTAAGCTCCGTACTTAATTGCGTGAGCTGCACCGCCGCCTATTGCACCCAGAGTTTTAGCTGTATCCTGACTGCCCTTTTGGTCGATTCTCAGTCCGAAGCAGTGGTTAAGAGTTTGATCCACATATTTTTCTGAAGAACCCGGCTTGAATTGCTGCTTAAATCCGGTTGCCATTGCATTATCGCCGTATTTTTTAATATCGTTTCTCAAATCACTTGAGCAAACTTTGTTATAAACAGCTTCAATCAATTCTGATGCTGATGTTTTAGGATTGTTGAACCCGTTTCTTTCATTAAGTTCTGCACTGTAAGTTTGATAGATTGCATTTTTTAATTTATCAAATTCCTGACAGATACCGTCTTGATCACCTTCAACAACTTTATCTCGCAAGTTTTGGATTCCCTGCATAACATCAGAGTTAGTTAAAACTTTTCTGATAAGAGCAGAGTCGGTTTCTCTGTTTGCTCTAACATCGTTATACAACATCATTGAATGCATATCACCGGAATGAAGCATCTGCGAAGCTTCAATGTTTTGCTGCATTTCTGCCATGATTTGCGGATAATACATTCCCATCATACCGTATCCGTATGGTGAATACATTCCATTCATACCATACATCATAGGATCATATGAAGTATATGTCCCCGGTGCGCTTAATCCTAAGTACCCGAGTCCGCCCATTGAACCTAAACCTATTCCTGCTATTGGCAATGTCATAATGACCTCCTACCAAAATTTAACTAACCTTTTTTACCTTACATATAGATAAAGTATTTCTATCTTTATAAATTGCCTGTTTTTTAGGTTTTTCTTAATAAAAGTTTACAATTGTAACATAAGTCTTTTTGCCTGTTTTGTTGTATCATATAGTATAAAAGGGGAGTGCTATGAGGATTGAAGCAAAAAATCTTATTAAAATATATGGTGACAGAAGTGTTGTAAATGATATTTCTTTTTATATGGACAAAGGAGAAGTTGTTTGTCTTTTAGGTCCGAACGGAGCCGGTAAAACTACTACCTTTTATATGATAGTAGGGCTTGTTAAGCCTAATAAAGGAAATGTTTATATTGACGGAAAAGATATTACAACCTGGCCGATGAACTTGAGAGCAAAAGCCGGTATCGGATATTTACCTCAAGAAAATTCTATTTTCAGAAAATTAACGGTAGAGGAAAATATTCAGCTTGTATTGGAGATGAATGATAAATTAACTGTTAATGAAAAAAAATCAAAACTCGAAGAACTTCTTGATGAATTCGGGGTGACAAGATTAAGGAAATATCCTGCAGTAGCTCTTTCAGGCGGTGAAAGACGAAGAGTAGAAATCGCACGGGCGCTTGCTGCAAGTCCTGATTTTATGCTTCTTGACGAACCTTTTGCCGGTATTGACCCGATTGCTATCGGAGAAATTAAAGATAATATCAGAAAGATTTCTGCAGAGAAAGGGTTAGGGGTTCTTATAACTGACCACAATCCTAAGGCTACTCTTTCTATTACCGATAGAGCCTATGTAATCTTTGACGGAAAGATTAAAATACAGGGAAAAAGTACGGATGTAGCTAATGACCCTGTAGCTAAAGAATTTTATCTCGGAAAGGACTTCAAGCTCTAGTATGAAAAAACTTTTCACCGTATATGACAGGTATATTTTTACTCAGGTTCTTATAACGACAATTGTTGCAATCCTATTGTTTACGATTGTCTGGATAGCTCCTGAAATGCTTTTGAATACGATTAAAAAAGTTTTAGCCGGAGAATTTGGACCTAAAACGGGAATTCTTATCCTGTTTTATGAGATTCCGAAAATCCTTGGGAAAGCCTTTCCCGTCGGATTATTACTGGGTTCTTTGTTTACTTTTGATAAGTTGAGTAAGGATTCAGAGCTTACTATTTTCCGTGCAGTAGGTATGTCGTTTCACAGAATTCTGGCTCCGGTTCTTGTTTTGAGCTTTATTGTTACGTACTTATGTTTTGTAACTTATGATAAGCTGATTCCGTATTCTTGTCAGAAACTTCTGGATATAAAAGGCGGAAGAACTTTAACCCAGTACATTTACACCCAGAAAGATGAAAATAATAATCCGCAGCAGGCAGTTGTTGTTTCTCGTTTCTTGAACGGGAAGATGTCGAATATTATTGTGATGAATTTTTCAAAACAAATATTTGATGATTTACATGGACTATCAAATGTCCTTGTCGCCGAAACCGGTTATAAAGGGGTTAGTCCTAACGGTTTGTCAAGCTGGGTTTTGAATGATGTAACATCTTATGATATTAACGAAGAGGGTATTTTTAAATCTATTAAAAAGCTTGACAGGGTGGATATATTGGAAGGCGAAGATGCTGAAAACGCTTATACAATTATGATTAATTCCACAAAGCGTGACAGGGATATCAATAATAAAGATTTAAAACACTATGTATCGCTATTAAAGAAAGAAAATTTGGACGAAGATTACAGATTGATGCTTAATAAATACCTTCAAAGATTCTTCCATCCGTTTGTATGTGTTCTTCTTGCCGTGATGGGTTGTCTGCTCGGTTTTAGTAAGCCGAGAGAACAAAGACTAATCGGATTTACAATTGCAATAGGCTGTATATTTGTTTATTATATAACATTGCCATTTTTTGATTTGTTAGCGGAAAAAGGAGTCTTGCATCCTCTTATTACGGCAGCATTTCCGCCGCTGGCATTTTTATGTGCTATAATTGCATTCTACAAGTCGAGGGATTTATAATATGAAGAAAATTTTATTTGTTATGCTATTGATGCTTACCGGTACTGCATTTGCAGCTCCTGTTGATCTAACGTATGATGACGGTATTTATCATATTGTATTGAGCGGAGATAAAATGAAAAAACAGGTAGAATTCGTTTCTTCATCCAATTTGATTACCAATAAAGAAGCTCATAATAATGCGGATGCCCTTCTGACCATTAACGCAGGATTTTTCGACCCTGAAAATCAAAAAACGGCTTCTTATATTGTAAACGATTACCAGACGGTAGAAGATCCTATATTTAATGAAAATCTAATGTTAAATCCGGTCACAAGAAAACATATGAGAGCTATATTGAATCGTACGGAATTCAGGGTTCTCGACTGCGACAGTAAGCTCAAGTATGAAATAGCTCCTCATAATGCAAAATTGGATTTTTTATGCTCGGTAAAGACTTCTGCGCAGGCAGGTCCGCAACTCTTACCCCAGATGAAATTAGAAGAAGAATTTTTTATTGTAAAAGATTCGGAGGGAAATGTTATAAGAGAGTCTGCGTCTGTTTTACATAAGACTGCAAGAACTTTAATAGGAATTAAATCCCTTGAAAAAGGTGCTCAGGAGATACATATTTTTATTGTAACCAATGAACATCCGATGGATATATATGAAGCAAGGGACTTGTGCGCTAAATATGGTTTAGATAGTGCTATGGCTATGGACGGCGGAAGTTCAACTTCTCTGGATTATAAAAAAATACATGTTGTATCCACTCAAGAATCCGGTGATACAGGACGAGCATTAAAATCTTTTATGATAGTTAAGAAGAAATAGGGATTACTAATATAATTAATATAAAAAAGGCTCCGGACGGTATTTGATTCAGTCCGGAGTCTTTTCATTAACAAATAAATGTCAAACTATTTGATTTCAACAGTAGCACCAGCAGCTTCAAGCTGTTTTTTAATAGCTTCAGCGTCTTCTTTCTTAACGCCTTCTTTAATAGCCTTAGGAGCACCATCAACTAAATCTTTAGCTTCTTTTAAGCCAAGACCTGTGATAGTTCTAACTTCTTTTAATACAGCGATTTTCTTATCAGCAGGAACTGATGCTAAGATAACGTTAACTTCAGAAGCTTCTTCTTCACCAGCAGGAGCAGCGCCGGCAGCAGCAGGAGCAGCAGCTACAGCAACTGGAGCAGCAGCTGATACGCCGAATTTTTCTTCCATAGCTTTAACTAATTCAGCAGCTTCTAATAAAGTTAATTTTTCAATTGATTCTAAAATTGCTTCTACACTCATGATTTTCTCCTTTTATTTGTTTTTTAATTGTAATACGTTTTAATTTTATCTGTTAGATGGGTAATAGATATTTTACCTGTGGGTTATTCCCGTTTACCCTCTAAGCGGATTTCTGATCTCTGACAGCTGCAACAGCTCTAACAAGAGATGACATAACAGCATTGACAGAGTTTGCGATACCGGAAGCCGGTGAGTTGATACAGCCAAGCATTTTTGCGTAGATTTCTTCTTTTGAAGGAAGAGTTGCCAATGCTTTTGCTTCTGCAGCTGACATAAGTCTGCCATCCATAGCTGCTGCTATAATTTCACCTTTTTTGGTATCTTTAATAAATTTAGACAAAGCTTTTGCCGGTGCTACCTGATCTTTGAACCCGAATGCTATAGCAATAGGTCCTTTGAAGGTTTCAGAAAGAACTTCATAAGGAGTTCCTTTAATTGCAATCTTTGCAAGAGTGTTTTTGGTAACCATATAGTCGCCGTCTTCTTTTTGAAGAGCTCTTCTAAGGTTAGTAATTTCCTCTACTGAAAGACCTTTGTATTCGGTAACAATAGCAACTTGAGCTTTATCAATTTTTTCCTTGATAAGTGCAACCTTATCTTCTTTAAAAGCTTTTGTTGACATTTTTTGCTCCTTTATATATTTATTTTCGACCTGTTTTCATACTAAAAAGATTTTGCAATCTTCTTTTAATCGCAAAATCTACACAAATCTAAGCTATTTATATTTTTGCTTCCGGAGTATTTTAAACTCCCGCCCTTTCGGACCCCTGTGTAATCTCGGCTAGCTTGGTTTTATTTAAATCCTAACATAAGGATACTAACTGTCTGCGATTATAAAGTCAATTTAGCAGAAGCATATCTTTATGTCAAGTGTTTTGTAAAGTTATTTAACCTTAGTGGCGGTAATAACTGTCCAGCTTCCTTTATGTTGAAGGTCGAAATCTTCGTAGTTATCATTCAGAGTTTTAATTAAAGAATTTCTAATTTTTGAAAAAGTAATAAACATTTCCGGAATGTTTCTGTTTTCAGCTTCATTAATATAGTTTGGAGGGATAAAACTCACGCTGTCAAGGAAAACAACAGAAATTTTTTCTCCTGATTTTACTGTGTTAAGTATTTTTGCCGGATTGTCCAGATATTCAAAGCGGTTAATTTTACTGATATAAAGAGTTGCCGCATCTGTTGACATGTATCTGTAAAATCTGTCAGGCTCATAGTAGGTATAAAGAATTATATCCGGTCTAACTGAATTTAAAATCTCGCCGGGAATTTTATGCCCTTCTACTCTTGGTAATTTTGCCGGATAGTACGGGGTGAATATTCCTAAAATATAAAATATTAAAAGAATAATTACTGGAGCCAAGAGTTTTTCATATCCGGCTGCAATTAACAGAATCAACGCCGGTAAAATTTCTATAGAATATTTTGTAATAAATACAATTGTTCCTCCGGATGCAAGGACGCACATAGTGAGCAATGTTAATAATACGGTTATAGAGATGCCTTTAAGACTTTTGCTGCCAGTAATCACTCCGGTAAACCCTATGAGGGTCGGAATTGTAATTAAAATTATAAATAAAATGCTTTTATTGTAGAAAAATACAGCCGGTGCATTAATATTGTTGGTAAGCACAGGGGAAAAGAAATCGCTGAATAAAAATAATATATTACTATAAGAAAATCTTCCCCACCATTGTGATGACGGGAGCATCTTTAAAATATTAATTCCGAAAAATATAAGTAATATAATGATAACGGATAGCGGAATTAATATTTTTAATGAGAATTTCTTTTTTTTATAAATTAAGTATGCGGTATTAAAAAACAGATAAATAAAACCCAGAACATGCGTTGTGACAAGTAGAAAGGCAGATAAAATGTATCCTGTCAGATTTACTTTATTAGTGGTTTTTAGCAACTTAAGGGTAAATAAAAGTATTAAAGCTGTAAACAGGAATACCAGAGAATAGAATCGTACTTCCTGTGCATAATAGACAAGAAATGGTAGTGCTGCGGTTATTGATGCAGAAATAAATCCGATTCTTTTAGATATTTCATTCCCTGCAAGATACATTACAGGGATTGCCAGAAGTGACGGAACAACAGAAGTCAGGCGTAATACTATGTCATTATAATTACAGAAGGGTTTAAGATATAGATAATAAAATGGCATATGGCATTGCTTTAAAATTTCTTCCCAGAAACCTTTATTAAAAGGAACAGAGGATACAAACCAGCTTACATATTCATCGTTCCAGAGCCCTTCAGGTTTGTCTATATTAATGAGTCTTAAAATGAAACCTAATATAATAATTAAAATAAGAAATATTTTTTCGTGCTTCATTATTTGACCAAACTCCCTCTTTTTTTTATTATACAATAAAGAACAGATAGGAGTTATGATATTGACTAAACTTGTTATCCAGATACCTTGTTTTAACGAAGAGAAAACTTTACTGACGACCCTGAATGCATTGCCAGAAGCAATAGATGGTATAGATGAGATTGAAGTTCTTGTTATTAATGACGGTTCAACTGATAATTCCGGAAAAATAGCTGAAGAGTGGGGGGCTAAAGTTCTGGAGATAAAGCCAAATAAAGGACTGGCAAATGCTTTTCGTTCAGGACTTCAAGAATGTTTAAATCTGGGTGCTGATATTATTGTAAATACTGATGCCGATAACCAGTACAATGCTGATGATATAAAAGAAATTGTAAAGCCGGTATTGGATAAGAAAGCTGATATTGTAGTAGGGGCAAGAGATATATTTAGTATTAAAGAATTTTCTCCGATAAAGAAATTATTACAAAAAACCGGCTCTGCGGTTTTGCGTTTGTTATCTTCTACTAAAGTACAAGATGCTCCCAGCGGTTTTAGAGCTTTTTCAAGAGAGGCTGCTTTAAAAATTAATGTATTTGATAATTACACATATACTATGGAGACTCTTATTCAAGCGGGTGCAAAAGGCTTAACCGTTCTGTCAGTCCCTGTAAGAGTCAATTCAAAACTAAGAGATTCAAAACTTGTAAAAAATATTTTCAACTATGTTTTCAAATCTATGAAAACAACAATAAGAATGTTTATTGTTTACAGACCGTTTCGCTTTTTTATTACATTTGCAGCAATTTTGTTAGTTTTCGGGTTAACGCTGGTCGGCAGATTCTTATATTATTATTTTGCAGGTCAAGGCAACGGGCATATTCAATCATTAATTCTGGCTGCCGTATTTTTGATTTCATCAGTTCAGCTCGGAATAGTTGCAATTATCGGAGATTTACTTTCTATAAACAGAAAGCTGCTTGAAGATATTCAAATAAGAGTAAAAAAAACAGAATTAAAAAAATAAAACCGCTTTGGGAAAAGCGGCTAAAGAAAAGGAAAAAGGAAAAAGGTTAGGTATTTTAGGGGCGTCGTTCCCCTTTTAAGGAAATCTTACATCTAGCTGAATATGCCGAACGTTCTTTCGACATTATCATCTCTTACTTGTTTAAGAGAATCCATTTCTGTTGTTATGGAGCTTCTCTCTGTTTCAAGTTTGCTTAAATCTGTGTCATATTTTGAATCCTTTTGATTAATTTTATCAAGTTCATATTCATATTCTGCTTCAGCTCTTTTTAAATCTGTTTCGTCCTGAACTTCCTGCAGATAATTTTCGTTTGTACTGGTTGCAACATTTGTGTCAATCCAGCCGGCGTCTGCACCGTCGCCTTCAAATACTTGAATAGTAATCAGTCCGGCTTCTACCATGTTTTTGAACCATTCTGTGCCTGATTCTCCGCTCTGATACTGCTTTTCAATAGGCTGACAACCGCCTGCATCTTCGATTGCTTCAAACAATCGTACATAATAATTAAATTCTCTTTCAAAATCCTCCCAGCTTTTATCCGGATATTCTAATGTTTCACTCTGAGATGTCGCTTCTTCGCCATTTTCTGTCGCTTCGGCTTCGACATCCCTGCTTGCATCTTTATCAATATTCATCTGAGCAAATATTTCTGAAGCGTATTTTTTATACAATAGATCTCTAAATGATTGTAAAGCTTCACGTTTTGCGTTATCACCTTCTGCGGATTCAATTTTCTCAAAAGCTTCTGTTAATTCGGAATCATTAGTGTGAGCATCATATACTTTCTGTTCGCATTCTGTCATATATAAACTATGCCCGCTACCGCCTTCAGAATCATACCCGTAATTATCCAGAGCTGTACCAATACCAATTTCACTGCCCTGTTTCCACTCATCTCCCCATCCAAAATTCTCTTCAAAACCTATCATTGCATATGCAAAAGAATATTTGTCATTGTAGGATTGAGCTTTATTATAAACATCTTCCGGTACAATAAGATTCCCGCTCTTTGTATCTCTAAGTGCATACTGTTTAACTCTGCTGTTACTGTATTCGCATAATGAATTAAAGTTTGCATCTACATATCTTACAGAAGCATCGTCATTTCTAAAGGCTACCTGAATTTTAGTTGCATCTAAAGCATCACAATAGTTCTGGTACAACTCATCTTTCTGAGTTGCCAAAGCTATCTTTTGAGACTCTATACTTTGCGCTTTTAGCTCAATATCGTGGAGTCTGCTGGTCAAAGATAGTAATCTAGCTTGTGACGCCGCCATTCCCATTTTGATATAGTTCCTTTTTAGTTTTTCCTAACAATATTTACGGCATTTTTAACCGAAAACTTTAAACTTTATATCAAAATTGTTACAAATGTTTACAAAAATAAAGCTTCTCATCTTGAGAAGCGGGGAAAAGGTTATAGGAAGGGAATTTAGGATTAAAAATTTTTTTTTACATCTTGCACTTACATATATATAAAGTATATACGGAATGCCTAATTTCATTTTTGAGTATATTTGTTACAAAACTTAACTTAATGATTTTTTGATAAGTCTGTTGTATTCATTCATTAATAGCTGCTTAGAAGGGTAAATATCAATATAATCCCAGGGAAGTATGTCTGAAAATTCATACCCGTTAATTGCTTTATCAATGTTAATATTTAAATCTTTCAATAAAGCTTTATAGGCACCGTTTTTGCCGCCTTTTTTGTAGACTTCAATCAGATAAGGTGTCAGGGAAGAATCTCCTCTTGAAATAAGTGTCTGCCAGTAATCCCATTTTATACTTGAAAACTTCGTTTCAATTCCGAGTTTGGCGAGTTCTTTTTCCAGATACTTTTGTTTCATCTCTAAACTTTTGGACTCTTCTCGCTTGCACCACTGAAAAGGCGTATGAGGTTTGGGAACAAAAGTAGAAAAAGAAAATGTAATATTGAATCCTTTGTTTTCGGATTTTATTTTTTTAGCCAGAGTTATAAATTCTTCTATATCTTCTTGTGTTTCAGCAGGAATTCCTATCATCGAGTAAATCTTGAGACCCTTAAGTCCGTTTTCTCTTGATATTTTTACGGCATTTAATATTTGTTCTTCTTTAAGATTTTTGTTTATTACTTTGCGGAGCCTTTCACTTGCGGCTTCAATGGCTATAGTAGAGGTTCTTTGCCCTCCTTTTACAAGGGTTTTTACCATTTGCGGGGTGACAGAATCCGTTCTAAGAGATGATATACCCAGCTCAATATTTTCTCCGGAATCAATTTTTTTCTCAATATATTCCATAATTTTGCAAAAATCAGGATGGGCACTTATTTGTGCTCCAAGAAGAGCAATTTTATTTGTGTATTTTAAACCTAAATTTATACTATCAATAATTTTTTCATAAGGATATGAGCGAAAAGGTAAGTTTAGATATGATGCTGTGCAAAATGCGCAGCGATTCATGCAGCCTCTGGCAACTTCAATTACAAAAGTATCCTTAAAATAGCTCTTGCTGCTAAGCACCGGTGTATATATAACATCGCTCAATTCAACCGTACTTTTTTTGACTGTTGTATTAATACCCGGAACAAAAACACCTTCAATTTTTGATAAGTTTTCAAGGGTTTCAGCTCTGGGACGCTTTTCTTTTAGTATGTTAAGAATTTCTCTAAAAGAAGTTTCTCCATCTCCCATTGTAACAAAATCAAAGACTTGTCTCAGCGGTTCCGGATTTGTGGTAATAACAGGCCCCCCTGCAAAAATCAGCGGGTGGTTTTCATTTCTTTGTGATGCTAAAAGAGGAATTTTATATTTTTCTAAAATCTCAAAAACTCCCATAAAGTCAAAATCAAAAGAAAGCGAAAATGTTATGGCATCAGGATAAAATACTCCGGATTCCGTATCCGTACAAACTCTTTCGACATTAATACCTTTAGTTGTATCGGCAATTTTTAAGAGCCACATATATCCTAGTGAAGAAAGTGCAAATTCTTCTTTAGCAGGATATGCCATCCATAATTTCAAGGCTCCTTTTTCTCTTGAAGGTGTATAAAGAAGTGTTTCCATATCAGTTCATAGTCTTTATATAAAGTTCTTCAATTAACACGCAGACAGTAGCCGCAATAGCCGGTGCAAAAATTACTCCTATGACACCAAGGTATTGAGCGGTTACAAAAAGGAAGAAATAAATAATCAGCGGATGTATATCCAGAAATTTACTGAATATGTATGGTCTGACAAGGTTATTTTCTGCCCACTGTGAAAAGATAAATAGTACGACAATAAGGGTAAGGATGATAGGTCCGCTCTTTATAGCACTTAAAAGACAAATAGCAAGAGCAATTCCAGGCCCTACAACCGGAACAATATCAAGGATGGCAGAAATTAAACCTAAGAGAAGTGCATAATCGACTCTCATAAGCATAAGACCTATTGCCATAATAATACCGACGCTTGTCATTGTCGCAATTTGTGCAACAACATATCCGCCTATTTTCTGAGAAATTGTATCGATAATTTCGCCCGCACGTTCTTTCATTTGGCTTGGAAATAAACTCAAGTAGGCCTTTCTAACAGTTTCTTTGTCTGATACGAAATAATAAATAATAATTATAGCCGCAAGAAAGTATACAATTGCTGATGCAAAGTTCATGCTAAAGCTGATGGAGCCGTTCACAAATTTGGTTGTAAAATCAGAGGTTGAAGAAATAACTTCTCCTATATCCATCTGGGCAATTTGAGATTGGTTAATAAATGGAGTATTTATAATAAATGTTTTTATTGAGGCTATATATTGCGGAAGCATACCGACAAAAGATTTAATTTCATGACCTGCCATTACTATTAAAGGGATAAAAAATGCTCCTATAATCAGTACTGACACTGTAACAACAATGCTTGATGCAACGGTTCGGTTCATTTTCTTTGAAAGTTTATCAACAATCGGATTGAGTGAACATGCTATAACATATGACGCAAAGAAAAGTATTGCAATATCCTTAATCTTAGTTATAAAAATAATAAAAAGTATAGTAATAATAAAGAATACGATATTTTTAGCACTTATGTATTTTTGAAAAAAAGCATCAAACATTTAGTTCTCCTTAATAAATCCCTCTGTTAATTTTAGCATAAAATTTAATACCCTGTTATATATTCATTTTATTTGTAATAAATGTTAAAATACATCTATGGAAATTTTACTTGAAACGAAAAATCTTACAATTGAATACAAGAGTATAAATGAAGGGGATAATTCCTATCTAAGGGCTGTTAGTGAGGTGTCTTTAAAAATTCAGCGTGGGGAAATCTATGCTCTTGCCGGAGAATCCGGCTGCGGGAAATCAACACTTGCCAAGGCTGTAACAAAACTTGTCAGTCCAAAATCCGGAGAGATTCTCTTTGACGGGAAAAATATATATAATCAAACTCAGCTTGAAAAAAAAGAGTATCCTAAACAGGTGCAAATGGTTTTTCAAAACCCGTATTCAAGTCTTAATCCAAAGATGAAGATTTATGATATTTTAAAGGAACCGCTTGATATAAATACAAAACTCAAAAAATCTGAAAAGGATGAACTTATTGCAGAAGTTCTGCAAGAAACCGGTTTGCAGCAGGATTGTTTAACTCTTTATCCCCATGAATTTTCCGGCGGACAAAGACAGAGAATTGCTATAGCGAGAGCTTTAATTTTGAATCCTAAACTTCTTATTGCGGATGAACCGGTTAGCGCACTTGATGCCAGTATTCAAGCTCAGATAATAAACCTGCTTAAGGAGCTAAAGTTTAAAAGAGATTTAACGATTCTCTTTATATCCCATGATATGAATGTTATAAAATATCTGGCTGACAGAGTCGGAATAATGAATAAAGGTAAATTAATAGAAGAAAACTATACCGGTACGGTTTTTCGCTATCCAAAAGAAGAGTATACAAAAGTCTTACTGTCGTCCGTCCCCTCTCTTAAATGATTTTTCCGGTACGGCAAATTCTGCGGCAAGGGTTTTATATTTTTCATCTTTATACAGATAGATTCTTATAGTGTATCTGTTAAGTTCTTTTCTAGTATAAATATTTTTCTTAAATTTAATTTTTACAATCGGGGGCTCAGAACCGTCTGCCAGCAACGGAGTCTGCTTGTTTGAAATCGTTTTTGTGACGGTTTCAATTTCTTTTCCTTTATTTGTTAAGACAAAATCTCCGTACAAATTAACAATATCCGTATTTGATACATTGGCAAATCTGAATTTAGCTTTAACAGGATAGGTAAACCAGAGTTTTCGTACTTTAAATTCTTCAAGGATTGTATCAATATCGTTTCTGTATACAACTTTTCTTTCTACAAATAAATCTACAGAATGAATTTTATATCTGTAGTACTTAGCTTGAGTCGGTCTGTTATCCAAATCCGCTATTGTTGCGGATTTCATAAGCGCATTACAATATACTCCATAATCTATTTGCTGCGGAATTTTATCCAGTAACTCTTCAAAATATGCAACTGACTGTTCCGGATCAGAATCCGACAGTATGATAGCTAATTTATATTTAAGTTTAAGATTGTCAGGTTCATATTTTTCAGCTTTTTTCAGAAATCTTACGGCATCACTGTTTAAACCGCTTTTTACCATAATATCAGCAGTTTGCATATAAGCACCGACAATTCTTTCTTTAATAGACTTATCTACAATAGGATCTTTTTTGCTGAATTTGTTATAGTAGAAGTTCGCCCTTTCGTAAGACTTGGCACCGCTAAGGAATTTACCTATAGAATAATACTTATCTCCCATTTCTATATATGCCCGGGTCTTGTATTTTATAAGGGCTTTATTATGTGTATCTTTTAAGTGTTTTAAAACACTTTTGGCATCTTCAAATTTACCCTGCGCAATAAGTACACTTGCAAGTTTATAGTATGGTTTGTACATCCCCGGCTTAGCACGCATTACAGCATATTCATAAGCTGTTTGTGCACTGGCATAATCGTGAACGGTTTCATATAATTGTCCTACATGCATACATACGGCATATTTTTCTTTTTTTAAATCTTTTGCAAAATCAGTCTGAGTTATAATTTCTTTAGCAATTTTTTCGTCAAGCTGCTCCATAGCTTCAATATTGGCATAGAAGTTCCGTATCATTTCATTTCTGGCATGAATTGCAAGAAGGGTTGTAAATACTATAGCAGCAAGAAAAGAGATACCTACTGTTCTTACGTATCCCATAATAATTTGAGTTTTTGTTTTTCTCCTGTTGTATTTTGTTATTCGTTTATGTTCTTTAATCATTCAATTCCTGCAGTGTTACAGAATCAGGAGTGCATAGTTCTGTTAACTTATCATATATTTCATTCATAAGCTTTTTATGACTTAATTCAAAGGTTGATGAAATTTTAGCTTTATCAGGATTTTCAATTAATCTTTTAGCGGAAAAATCAACCATATTTTCTACTGCGTGTGCAAGGTATTCATGAACTTTGTCTGCGTCTATCCTGTTACAGTATACGGTAACTTTAAACCGTTTGGTTCGTTTAATTCCGCCCGGCAAAATTCTTCTTTCAAATATACGAATAAGGGTTAGCACTGCAACACTTAGTACAGTTGCAAGGATTGCAATGTCGAAACAGCCTACGCCGCATGCCATACCGATGCTTGCACTTATCCATAATGTAGCGGCAGTAGTTAAGCCGATGACCATGGGACCGTTCCTGAGAACAGTACCTGCGCCGATAAATCCGATACCGGTTACAATTTGTGCTGCTACACGTGCGGTATCTCTGACGCCGGTTGCATTATCTACTATAACGTTATCTCCGGTTGCGTAAGTAGGAAACCCGTAGATTGATATTATTGTAAATACACAAGCTCCCAGGCAAACTAAAATATGGGTTCTTAATCCGGCATATTTATTTGTGAGTTCTCTTTCCAGACCCAGTAAGAATCCCAACACCAGTGCGGCTAATAATCTTATAACAATATCGGAATTAACTAAAAAGTCCATCTATTCTCTCCCTTTATCTATATATAATACAATATCTGCCGTCTTTTGACAATTATTTATCAAAACGGAACTTGTCTTTTTCTGTAATTTCTCTTATTACTTTACATGGATTTCCTGCTGCAATAACATTTGCCGGAATGTCTTTAGTTATAACGCTGCCTGCCCCGATTACTGAATTATCTCCAATAGTTACTCCAGAAAGAACAACAACGTTACCGCCAAACCAGACATTATTGCCGATATTTATCGGAAATGCATACTCATAACCTTTAATTCTGCTTTCTGCATCCAGAGGGTGTTCGGGGGTATAAAATCCGCAATTAGGACCTATAAATACGTTATTTCCGAATTTAACTTTTGCAGGGTCAAGGATAATTAATCCGTGGTTTGCATAAAAGTTTTCGCCGATTTCAATATTGCAGCCGTAATCACATTGAAAGGGCTGTTCTATTAAAAAGGTTTCTCCTGTTTTTGATAATATTTTTTTTAGAAGTTCTTTTCTTTTTTTAGACTCAGAAGGCGGCAAATTATTGTATTTGTAACAAAGTGTTTTTGCATATTCCCTATCTTTCAACAAAGTTTTATCAGCAGGATTATATCTTTCACCATTAAGCATCTTTTCTCTTTCTTCCATACAAACCTCCTAAATTTTATCTTATCACAAAATTTATCCCCGAACTTGGACAAAATCGGCTAATTGTGTATAATATGACTATGACAATTGATTTAAAAACAATTAAAGATGAACTTGAACAGAGGGAATTTGACCTCTTAAGTCCTTATGCTACAAAATGCGCAGAATCAAAAGGAAGAAAACGCCCAAGAGTGGATGAGTATCCTATAAGAACAGAGTTTCAAAGGGACAGGGATAAAATTATTCATTCAAAGTCATTTAGACGTTTAAAACATAAAACTCAAGTCTTTTTGTCCCCATATAATGACCATTTTAGAACAAGATTGACTCATACTCTTGAAGTTGCACAAATTGCCAGAACAATGGCGAGAGCTTTAAAATTAAATGAGGATTTAGTAGAGGCGATTTCTCTGGGGCATGATTTAGGTCATACTGCTTTCGGGCATTGCGGAGAGGCTACTCTTAACGAACTTCTGCCTGACGGATTTTATCATAACTTGCAGAGTGTGAGAGTGGTGGAAGTTCTTGAAGATATGAATTTATGTCAGGAAACAGTTGACGGAATTTTAACACATTCCTGGGGATACAAACCTAAAACTCCCGAGGCTCAAATAGTGCAATACGCCGATAAAATCGCTTATATCAATCACGATATTGAAGATTCCGTGCGTGCTGGTGTTATTGCGGAATCTGATTTACCAAAGGATTGTACTGAATATTTTTCATCTAATCAGTCTGACAGATTGGGAAAAATGATAGCTGATGTAATAACTACTTCTATCGGAAAACCTAAAGTCAGTATGTCGGAAGAAGGCTGGTTTTATGTGACAAAGCTTAGAGAATGGATGTTTGAAAATGTTTATCTTGACCCGACAACTAAAGCTGAAGAATCAAAAGCCAGAAATATCATAAAATCACTATATGAATATTATTCTGAAAAACTGCAGGCATACTGTGATAAAGAAGAAATTCCGCAGCTTGTTGCCGATTATATTTCAGGTATGTCCGACCAATATGCAATAAGAAGATATAAAGATTTGTTTATACCAAAACCTCTGGCAGAAAGCACTAATGATGAGGCTCTTTTAAGAAAGATTCAAAATGAAATACATTAAATTCGGTACTTATACCGGAAAAGAAAATATGCAGATTGATAGTGATATTCTGGATGAAGCTGTAGAAAGCAACGCTTCGGAACCTGTATTTCGTCTGTATGCCTGGGCACCTAAGTGTATTTCTCTCGGCAGAAACCAGAAGGATGATTTTTTAACCGGAGTAAATATTGATGTAGTGCGCAGACTAACCGGCGGAAGGGCTCTTTTGCATGATGATGAAATAACTTATAGCTGTGTATTCCCTGTATCGGTAATTCCGGACGGAGAAAGCGTAACTCTTTCTTATAAGTATATTTCAGGTATTTTAATAGACTTTTTTAAAACACTGGGTGTTGAGCTTGATTTTGGTGAAAACAAACACCATAATACAACTTTTGATTACTGTATGCTTCTTTCAACCGGTGCTGATGTTTGTTATCAAGGTAAAAAGATTATTGGTTCGGCTCAGTGCCGCAAACACGGGTATATTCTGCAGCACGGCTCAATATTGTTCGGGTATGATAAAGACCTTTTAGAAAACCTTTTCCATGAAAAAGTTCAGGGAATAACAACCGTAAATGAAATTTTGCCTGATATGACAAAAGAAGAGTTTGTAAAAAGGTTTGAAAAATTCATCCTAGACTTATAATGGCGGCGTTTTCTATATGATATGTATGCGGAAACATATCAAACGGCTGAATGGAGTCTACTTTACAGCCCTTTGATATAAGATACTTTAAATCTCTTGCAAGAGTTGCGGGGTTGCAGGACACATAGATAATTTTTTTAGCCGTTAGTTTGAGGATATAATCTAAAGTCTTTTCGCTGCACCCTTTCCTTGGCGGGTCAAGAACCGTAATATCAAATAATGAATGATTTTTACTGTCTGCAAAATCTTCCATAGATTGGTTAACTAGTTCAATATTTTTAATGTTGTTTTCTTTTATAATAGTACCCGCTAAATCAATTGATTCTTTTACTTCTTCAACACTTGTAACCTGAGATGCTGTATCTGAAAGACAAATTCCAAATGCTGCAATACCTGCGTAAGCATCAAGAATAGAAGGATTTGAAAAGTTTTTTGAAATATATTTTTTAACATAATTAAAAATATTTTCTGCGCTTGCGGGATTCACTTGAAAAAAGGTATTGCATCCTATTTTAAATATTTTATCGCAGAGTTTTTCTTCTATAAACTCTTCCCCTTGAATAATTCGGGTGTCTTTCCCCAGTATAAGGTTTGTTTTTGCAGGGTTAAGGTTAACTCCGACTCCTGAAACTTCTTCAAAATTATCAAAGATTCTTTTAGCAAGTTCTCTGGATTCATTTGTCACTGTTTTAGAATTCACTACAAGAATAACAAGGTTTTGCCCGTTATATTTAGAAGAGCGGATTAGAACATGTCTTAAATCTCCTGAATGTTTCTTTTCGTAATATCCGCTGACTTTGCATTTAGGAGCTTCTTCCCTTATAAAATCTATTATTTTGTCGCAGATATCCGGTTGAATCGGGCAGTATTTAATATTTACAAGCTCATGGGAAGAGTGTTTGAAATATCCTGCAATAATTCTTTTAGAATCCTTAGTTTCGCTTACCGGATACTGAATCTTATGTCTGAAAGCTTTGATGTCTGGACTCGGTATAACATCTTTTATATTAATTTCAGCGCCGCAAATATTCCAGATAGTGTCTTCTACAATCTGTTTTTTTAGTTCTAATTGGTAGTTATAATCAATAAACTGCAGCTGACAGGAGCCGCAAACCTTGTTCATCGGACAAAAAGGTTGCACACGGTGAGGAGATGGAGTAATAATTTCTTCAATTTTTGCATTTGCAAAATTCTTGTTTTTCTTAGTAATTTTTATTTTGGCTCTGTCACCCGGGCAAGCTCCTTCTACAAAAATTACATATCCGTCAAGTTTTGCAATCCCGAATCCGAGATTGGACAGTTTTTCAATATCTGTAACAAGTTCCTGCGGAATATCTTTAATATTTGTAGTCATAGCTTACTTAACAGGTTTTATTACCTGAATGTTTCTTGTTTCTGAAAGTTCTTGCCTTGCATCACGGATAATTTGTTTGTATTCTTCCGAAAGGCTCAATCCGTTGCATAATCTGTCTATAAATCCGTTGTTTAACTTAACGGCTTTTTCAAGGGCACCTACGCTTTCAAGAACATCCTTGACTTCTGCAAAATCGTATCCGAAAGACTGTTTTGATTGATAAACCATAATTTCTCCGGTTTCAGCTTCAAGAGGTTCTCCTCCGAGTTCAAAATGGAGCTTAAAGATTGATTTCAAATCCTGCAGTTCTGCCTGCATTGTCTGGATACTCTGCTGAATTCTTAAATATCTGTCAAAGAGATAATCAACATTATCAAGCTGTTTTCTTTGCCAGTCCAGACGCTGAAGATAGAGCTTTTTTAGTTTAGGATACGCAAGAGCCAGCCCCATAGCATCAGCCATTGCCCTGTGATGATTGGTTAAATCTACATTAAATCTGTTGGTTAAAGCTTCTAGCCCGTGAGATTCTAAATCCGGTGCTATTTCTTTAAACATAATCTGGGTATCAATTCTCGGGTTAGTTAATTCTTCTCCGTAAACCCGTTTTTTAGCTTCATTTAAAAATGAATAGTCAAAAATTGCATTATGAGCAACAATAGGATAGTCCCCTATAAATTCAAGGATTTTAGGGAGAGCTTCTTCTTCTGTAGGGGCATCTTCCACCATCTCCTGAGTTATGCCGTGAACAGCCATACTTGATTTTCTGATATGATGATGAGGGTTAATTAATGTTTGGAATTCTTCTTTAATCTTTCCGTTTTCAAGTCTTACACCGGCGAATTCAATAATTCTTTCTCTTGTGTAGTCCAAACCGGTCGTTTCAGTATCAAGTACGATTTCTATTTCTTTTTTCCTTGGCATATCCTATCCCTTATTATTTCTCTCAGGGCAAATATTTTCTTCTCCCTGATAGTATAATAGCATAAATATAATTTATGTGGTAATATTTAAGGGTGAATCGGGAAATATAAGGAGTTTAATATGGTACAGGAAATAAATGTTTCAAATTTTGACAGTGAAGTCGTAAATCATTCCGGTGTTGCTGTTGTAGATTTCTTTGCTAACTGGTGCGGCCCTTGCAGAAAACTCTCTCCGATTTTGGATGAAGTTGCTGACGAATTAGCTTCTAAAGTTAAGTTTGCTAAAATTGATACCGATGAGAATCTGGATGCCGCTAAAAAATATCAGGTAAGCGGACTCCCGACGTTATTAGTTTTTAAAAACGGAGAAGTGGTTGAGAGAATGGTAGGCTTGATGCCAAAGTCTTCAATTATAACTAATATTGAAAAACATTTGTAATAATTATCTTTTCCGGACTTCTTTACTCATTAAAAAGGCAACTGGAACTAATATAAAAGCAAACAACGCAGAAATTGCAAATACGTCAACATAGGACATTAACCTTGCCTGAACGAGCATTTGTTTGTAGACAAAAGCATTAGCTTTCGTTTGTGCATATGAGCTTGAGGCATTGGTAATAAAAGTGCTAATATAGTTTGCCATTTTTTGTTGGAAAACTATATTAAAATTGGAAAGATTATCGACTAAATAAGTTTGATGCACCTGCGAATGCCTTGCAACAATAGTTGAAGAAATTGATACAACAACTGCCGAACCTATTGTTTTACAGAAGTTATGCAGGCTCGCTCCGCTTGTAAGCTCTTCTTTAGGAAGGGTTCCTAGTGCCAGTGCTGATACTGGAATAAACGTTAAGATTACCCCTACTCCTAAGAATACATTCGGTATTGCAACGTACCAGAAGGATACAGAGAGGTTTACGAGCGTAAACATAAATGTCGCACCCCCTAAAAATAAAAATCCGATTGAGATAAGGAGTCTGTTATCATAAAGCTTCATAAGCGGGGTTATTACAAGGAGCATAAAAACACAGGAAATAACCCTCGGTGCCAGAGCGTACCCGCTTAGGAGTGCTGTGTAGCCTAAAATGTTCTGCAAAAATTGCGGAGCAAGAAACATTGTAGTAAACATAATCATAGAAACTCCTGTGGATATTATTGTTCCGAACAAAAAGTTTCTGTCTTTGAAGAGCCTGAGTTTCATAAAAGAGTTTTTGCAGTCACTTTCCCAGGCAAGCAGAAATGAAAACATAATAAGAGAAAAAACGCTAAGCCAGAAAATCCAGGCGCAGTCAAACCAGTTATACTGTTGACCTTTATCAAGAACTATCTGCATTGATAATAGCCATAGAATAAGTGCACTCATCCCGACAAAATCTACATGAATATTTTTAGAATCATGTTTAGTATCTTTTATATTTTTGCTGACAAGGATTAATGATATAATTCCGACTGGAATGTTAACGGAATAAATATACTGCCAGCTTAAGTTATCAACAAGAAAACCTCCAAACGAAGGCCCTAGAATTGCAAAAACCATAACTGCAAGCCCGAACAGCGACATTCCGACTCCTTTTTTTTCAGGAGGAAATGCCGATAATAAAACTGTCTGCGCAATCGGAGTCATCGGTCCTCCTCCTATACCCTGTATAAATCTGCCCAGAACCATTACGTTTAATGACGGAGCAGAAACACAAATAAATGCACCTATTGTGAAAATTATAATTGAAAGTTTAAGGAATGCTTTTCTTCCCAAAATACTTTCAATCCAACCAGAAAGCATGATTAGACAGGCATTTGATATCATATAAGAAGTAACAACCCATTTAACTTCATCTGATGTTGCGGCAAAGAATCCAGAAATATGAGGAATTGCGACATTTGTTGCAGATGTTGCCAGCGCTGAAAACGAGGTCGGTAAAAGTATTGATATTGCGACAAGCCATAAAGGAACTGTTCTTTCTTCTTTTACACCTTCTGCCATTTTTTATTTCACCTTAACTGTCGGAACCACGGACATTCCAGGTATAATATTATAGTTTGAAATATCATCTGTAAATAATATTTTTACAGGGATTCTCTGAACTATTTTTACATAACTTCCGACAGCGTTTTCAGGAGGGAAAAGGCTAGCCTTAGCTCCTGATGCCATCTGTAGACTGTCGACAACTCCGTTAAACCTTTTGTGTCCGTATGTATCAATTTTGATTTTTACGGGCTGTCCTTTTTTCATTTTTGCAACCTGTGTTTCTTTAAAATTAGCAACTACCCAGACTTTCCTCGGAACTATTGCAAACATCGGCTGAGCTGTTTGAACATAATTCCCCTGTTCAACAGTCCTATTTGTAATCAAGCCGTCTTCAGGTGCATAAATCTTTGTATATGAAAGATTTAATTTATCTTGTTCAACTTCCGCTTCAAGCCTTTTTATAGCTGCTTCAATTTCTGCATGCTTAGATTTTGAAGCATTATTGTTTGATTTGGCTGCTGTCAGGTTGTTCCTGCTCGAATCATAATCCTGTTTTGAAGAAATTCCCTTTTCATACATTGCGGAATACCTTTGATAATCTCCTTCTGCGTAATCAAGAGCTGAATAAGTTTTTACAATATCGTCTTTAGCACTGTTAAGAGCTGCTTTAGCTTCTTCAAGCTTGGCTTCTGTCTGCTCCAGCTTAACTTTATAATCATTCGGGTCGATTTCAAGGAGTAAATCTCCTTTTTTTACTTCCTGATTGTCATCTATATTGAGTTTGATAACAGGTCCTGAAACTCTCGGAGCTATTGTAATTATATGTCCTTCAACAAAAGCGTCATCCGTCGATTTATAAAAAGCTGAATGAATTGAAACAATTGCTCCTAAAAAGATTGTTATAGTTGCAACAATTCCCGGTATAACTACACGTTTTTTCAGGTAAAAGGGGCGTGTGTCTTCATCATCTTCTATTGTTATTTTATTTTCGGCTTTCTTTTCTTCCAATTTTCTCTCCTTTAAATCTGTAATTTAACTTTATCTCTTATATTTATATTCATTTTTTCCAGTGTATTAAATGTAGTTGTTAGTTCCTCTTCTGTAATATCTTTTGTTATTTCATTTCTTAAAACTATATCTGTTTTAAAAATTTTATCTTTAATTTTTCTACCTTCTTCAGTCACAATGAGCTTGTATATTCTTCTTCCGTTTGAATCCGGCACCTTTTTTATCAAATTCTTCCGGCACATGCCGTCTATAATTCTTGAGATATTTGACCTGTCTTTAAACATAATTTCAGCAATTTGCCGCTGATACATTATTTCTTCGTTTTCAATCAAAAGAGAGAGTATTACATACTGATCCGGTGTTAAGCCAAACTTCTTTTCCGCAAATGTTTGGGTAGATAATCCCCTTATCAGAGTACCGGTAATATAGATTAGTGAACCAATTCTTCCGTTTAAATACTTCCTGTACATTTTTCTCTTGTTTATATTAAAATATTCTTGTGTTGTAATTATAGCACAAGAATATCACACCGGATATAAAGTATGAAAAAAATATTTTTTATTATATTAGTAATTATATTAGCCCTGCCATCACCTGTTTTTGCTAAAAAACAGCCGGAGAAAATCGACCGTATGGCATATATAAATCTTGCATGGTGGGAAAGATATAATGATGAACATCTGACAAATAATTTGCTAAAACTCTATGAAAATAACTATGATTTAAAAAATGCTGCACTCAAAGTTAAAGAAAATGAGCAGATTGTAAAAATGCAATTTGCAAACGAGCTTCCGCAGCTGGGATTATCGGGACAGTTATACAGGGATTTACGCTCTTCTTCAAAACAATACGGCAGTATGCAGATTCCGAGCTACTCTCAATATAACTACTATTTACCGCTGACTGCAGCTTATGAAGTCGATATCTGGGGTTCAAACCGGCTAAAAACGAAAAGTATAAAACAGCAGCTTGAAATTGTTAAACAGGCTGAACGTGCGACATATATTTCTCTAACCTCCGATTTTGTATCTGATTACTTAAATCTTATTCGGGCTGATGAATTTTTAAAAATCCAAAATGAACTTATAAAAACTCAAGAAGAAATTGTATCAAAGACTAAAGATAAGTATGAGATAGGATTGAGCACTATTAATGATCTGTTAGCTGAACAAAGTATGTTAACTACTCTTAAGGAAGAAAGAAACAGACATATAAAAACCCGTGATATTTTAATAGATTCATTAAGGACATATTTATCAGATTCATCTGCAAGTATTGACAGGAATACTTATGATAATATAACTCTTTTATCCGGTATACCTCCGGAATTTAATGCTGATATTGTTCAAAACAGACCGGATTATCTTCAAGACGAGTCTAATATAAAAAGAATAGGCTTTGATGTAAAAATAGCAAGACGGGAATTTTTGCCAAAATTCATAATATTCGGACAAATCGGATTGAATGCATATCATCTGGATACACTATTTAATTCTTCTTCGCAAATGTTTAGCGCCGGGGTCTTGCCATCTATTGATTTATTTACAGGCGGCAGGAAAAAAGCAATGCTAAAGATGAAAAAATTTGAGTATGAAGAAGCTTTAAACAGTTACCATAAAACTATTCTAACCGGAATAAAAGAAGTTAATTCAAGCCTCGTTGAATATAAAGAAGCGCAGGAAAATTATAAAGAAAGTTCTGAACGTTTAAAAATGCAAGAACAAACATATTCGCTAATGCAGGATAAATCTCTTATAGGTTCTGCAAGTGATTTAAATGTGTTCTATGCAAAGGAAGCTTATTTGATGGTTAGAAAAGATGAGGTTTCTAATAAAATAAACGTTTTATTATCAACAATAGGACTCTATAGGGCAGCCGGCGGAGTCGATTTATGCAAATTGAATGAAGACATATAATGGTTATTAAAAGGGCGGTTTGGCTTTAGCCAAACCGCCCTTTTTAAGAAATTCTATTATATTAAACCTTGCGTTTGCGAGCTGCTTCAGATTTGCGTTTTCTCTTTACGCTAGGCTTTTCATATCTTTCGCGTTTTTTTACTTCAGAAAGGATTCCAGCTTTTTGGATTTTCTTTTTGAATCTTCTTAAAGCGCTTTCGATACTTTCGTTTTCGCCTACTTTAACTTCTGGCATTCTTTTTTCACCACCTTTACTGCCTTTTGTACTGAAATTATGATAGCTGAAACATTTTTTTATTTCAAGGGGTGTGTTAATTAAGTGTTTTTATATGATTAACAGGCCAGAATACGAAAACAGCACGACCTATAAATCTTTCTTTTGATAGAGGTCCCCAGAAACGACTGTCAAGAGAGCTTCCCCGGTTATCACCCATCATAAAATAATTGTTTTTAGGAATAACAAAAGGTCCGCAGAACATATTTTCTTTACATTTATGGTAATCATATTCGCTCATTATATACTCTTCTTCAAGGGGAGTATCATTGATATAAACCTTATAAGCCCCATTATCACCCTGTTTTATTTCTATCTTTTCCCCCGGCAATCCTACAACTCTTTTAATATATGCCACATCCTTGCAGAAGAATCCTGTAAGACGGCTAAATATTGCCCATGGAGTTGTTTTAAGTTTAACAAACGGCGGGTAGAAAATCATAATATCCCCTCGTTCAGGGGTGTTTTCAAAATTATGCTCTCTTAAAATATTCGGAAATTTTGTAAGTTTCTCAACTACAATTCTATCTCCTTCAACAAGGGTTGGCTTCATAGATCCGGATGGAATCCAGCGCAATTCTGCTATAAAAAATCTTATTAGTATAACAGCTACAACTACAAAAACTATTGTATCAATTGTTTCTTTTAAATTAGCCTTAAAGCCAGCTTTAAATTTTTCTTTATCAAACATAAGCTGTTATTAACTCCTCCAGAGCTTTTTTGTATGAGTTCTCTGAAATTTCTTTGAGTAAATTATTCATCTCTTCCAGGTAATTATCTAATAAAAGTTGTGTATTTTCAACACCCAAAATACTTTTTGCAGTATAAATTTCATTTTTTGAATCTATAGATGCAGAGCTTTCTTCCATATCATTTTTTATTTGAAAAACTATACCGAAAGCCTGTGCAAATTTATGAGCCTTCTCAATATCAAGTCCGCTTAATAATACTGCACTTGTTAGGATTGCTTCAAACAGAGATGCGGTCTTTCCTGCGCAAATTTCTATATATTCTTTTTTAGAAGGTTTTTTACCTCTCAGGAAGTATTGTTTAATTTCTGCGGTACTCATTTTTATTGTACAGTCTTTAAATATTTCCAAAATTTCTTTATTATCTAACTTTAATAGTTTTTCCATAGCTCCGGATAAAAGATAATCGGCGGATAAAATTGATATTTTCGGGTTAAATTTATGGGCAATTGTGGATTCTTTTCTTCTTAGTTCTGCTTCATCCAGAACGTCATCCTGCAGAAGTGAAGCATCATGAATCATTTCTCCAGCTGCAAGAAGGGGGTAAATATCAGGAGATAGGCTAACTCCATGAGCTTTTATATATAAAATAGCAAGTGTGGAACGAATTCTTTTAGATGATCCTGATATAAAGTTTAAAAGAGCATTGTTAGAAAGAGGGTCCTTAAAATTCCTCGTTATCTCCTCTTTTACAGTTTTTAATTCTGGTTCAATAATTTTCATCTGTTCAATAATATCACAAAATATACTTGGTGTAATTAGTAAACGTGGTGAAACAGTATTACCTGTTTCACCACGCATTTTATCCCTAATCAAACAACCTGCATGATTTTATAATATTATCCTTCATAATCTTTTCCTATTCTAAATCAAGTTCAATGCAATACTAGGCAGCTGGTTAGCTGTAGACAACAGTGTAGCAGAAGCCTGTTGTAAGATTGATGCTTGAATATAGGCAGAAGATTCTTCCGCAACATCCGTATCACGTAATGTTGATAAAGATGAAGTTAAGTTTTGTGATTGAACATCAAGTGCTGATACTGCTGATTCAACACGGTTTTGAACAGCACCGATTTTTGTTACTCTTGCAGAAATATCATCAATTGCTGTATCTAAGAAAGCCAGCATTTCTTTCGGTTCGCAGTCTGCATCTGTTTGTAATACATATGTAGCTTGAGAAGCCGGATCCGCAGGATCATCAGGTGCGGTATATACCAGACCTGCGCAAGCGCAAGCAAATGCTTCAATATTATCAATGTCGCCAAGCTTAGTTACGTCCCCTCCGGCTGCAGTTATAAGTTGAGTAAGAGTTTTTCCGCTTTCAGCTTTCATTCCTACCATATCGTCTGTACCGAATAAACCGCTTAAGCTTGCGTTTGCAAATAAGTTGACTTTTAAATTAATAATACTGTTTTCATCAGCATATAAACCTACTTGAAGGTTGATGCCGGCTTCAGTCATACCAACTGCTTCATTATCATCACCGTCAAGGTTAAATGCCATAAGCTTAATTCCGTTAAATTCAGCATTAGCAGCAATACGTGATACTTCTTGTAATCTTGCACTGATTTCTGATTGAATAGCTTTTTTAGAAGCTGAACCGTAAGTACCGTTAGCAGCTTGTTCTGTCAGGTCTCTTACACGCTGAAGGTGGCTTGTAAGGAGCTGATAAGTTTCTTCTGCTGTTGTTAAAAGGTCAATACCGGTAGCAGCGTTATCAGAAGCTACGTCTAATGAACTGATTTGTGTTTCCCACATGTTTGCAATAGAATAACCTGCTGCGTTATCCTTTGCATTGTTAATTTTAAACCCTGTTGTTAATCTTTCAAGTGACTGGTTCATAGAGTTTGTTGCACTTGTAAGGCTCCTCTGTGCAATTAATGAGGAAATGTTTGTGTTGATTGTGAGTGCCATGGTTGTTTGATCTCCTTTCTCGATACGTACTTTTAGTTACACTCTCCGCACATCCTTGCGCAGGTATCTATAGGGACTTGTCCTTAGGGAAGACAGCCCTGTATAACCGGTCATGCTCCGGCGTATTTTCTCTCTCTAACGATATGTACTTTTTAATCCTTAATCTTAATAAGTATCCCTGTACGACTACACCTGTAAGTTTTGATTCTCATCCTTTGAGATAATTAACTTACGAAATAAAACATACATTCCTTGTATTTACTTATTAGATTTGTGATATATACTTCTTACAATAACATTATTGCTACACTATATAACAAAAGTAAACTATTTCTTTTGATTTTTTTACAAATTTTAAAATAAGTTAATATTTCTTAATTAAAAAAGGCAATTTTTTATAATTTAAATACTTTATATATACAAGGAGTATAAAAATGACCCACGGAATTACGTTTAAATACGGAGAAACTGTAAACTATAAAGGCAATCCTGCAGAAGTTGTCTTTGCAACAGGGTTATGCGATAAAATTACGATAAGACTTGAGGACGGAACAGTTATCGGTGTTGATAAGAATGATTTATTTGGAATGAATAGAGATAAAGATGTGGAAACTTCTCTGGACAAAAGGATTGAGTATTATACTAAAGAAATAGAAGAAAATAAGAATTTTATAAAAGTCTGCCAGGAAAGATGGGCAGATGCTAAGGAAAATATTAAAGAAATGAAAAATAAAATGGCGACATATCTGTCATCTCTGGGACTTTCACATGCTTTTCAAATTACAGAAGCAAGCCAGAAAAAAGAATATAAAGCAATGAGAAATGAATGTTCTGATTACAGAATGGCACAAATCAGAGCTTCTGCTGATATCCTTCATACTGCCAATGATACAGTATCTATGGCTTTAGCCCGGGGAGATATACAAAATCAGCAATTATTCACTTCGGGTTAGGTTAATTGTAGAATAGCTAAATTTTATTCATCCGGAATACTTGAAAATAAAAGGAGAGTGTTCGGATGAAAATGCTGTTGTTTGATTTCAGAGAATCTGAAAAAGAGTTCTTTGAAACAAGAGAATTTAAAGATATTGATATAACTTTTATAAAAGCTCCTCTTAATGAAGATACAGAACTTACAGAAGAACAATTAAGAGAAACTGATGTTATAAGTGTTTTTATTAATTCAAATTTGACAGCGGAAGTCCTTGCAAGATTTAGCAACTTAAGAATAATAACAACCCGCTCAACCGGATATAATCATATTGATTTAATGTATTGTACAAGAAATCATATAGCAGTTTTTAATGTTGACCATTACGGGGAAGCCTCGGTTGCCCAATATACAACAGGTCTTATTATTACACTTGTAAGGAATCTTCTTCCCGCATATCTGGGGATGAAAGAAAGTTCTATTAATCAAGTTCTTTACGAAGGTAGAACCCTGCAGAATTTGACAATAGGTATTATAGGCTGCGGGGCGATCGGGAGTGCTGTTGCAAAAACAGCCAACTTTTTCGGGATGAAAATACTTGTTAATACTTATATGAAAAATCCTGCGGTTAGTGATTTTGTTGAATATGTTGATTTGGAAAAACTATTAAGAGAATCCGACATAATTACTCTTCATATCCCATACACTCCGGAAGTTTATCACCTTATTTCCTCTAAAGAATTTGAAAAAATGAAACAAGGAGTTTATATAATTAATACGGCACGGGGAGAATTGGTTGATATTGTCGCTCTATATGAAAATCTAATAAGCGGTAAAGTTAAAGGAGCTGCTCTAGATGTGCTTGAATGTGAGTATCTTGCTGTTAATAATGATAATCTTGCTGATGAAATACGAGATTCGGACGGTAAATGTATGGCGTCAGCTCTCCTTACTCAAAAACTTCTTGATATGGATAATGTAATAATTACTCCGCATATAGCATATAATACAAAAGAATCAGTTCACTATCTTTTAGAAGAAACTTTTAATAATATCAAAGATTTTTCAAAAGGTATGCACACAAATCAGGTATGTTAAGTTTTGTAACAATTCTCCTTAAAACCCTAAAGTTTTAAGAAAAAATGCCGATATATATATTACGAAAAGGGATTAAAAAAGGTATCGGAAAATGGGAATCAATATCACACATACTATGGATTTATTCCAATTTGAGAACAAAGAAAATCTGAGAAACACCGCTAGAAATATTCTAAATAAACAAGGTGCCTCAGAAGAAACTGCTCAAAAAATGGTTGAAAAAACAATCTTTGATTCTGATAAGCAAATCAAAGAAGTTTATTCTAATCCGCAGCTTGCTGTTATAAAAGCTTCTTCTCAGATTTCTATGAATAATACCTTGAAAGAAACTTTAAAATATTTAAAAAGCCACGCTAATCAGAAGATTACAAAAGAACCGGTGCTGGGAGAACTTTGGGAAAAATTAAATAGTACAAAAGAAGACTCTTATAAAGGAGAGCTTCTGGATTTTCAAATTGATGACTCGGCTGTCAATATCTTTGCTGCCTAATTTATAGCAGCTTTAACAACGACTTTCTTAACAGTCTTTGTTTCTCCCGGATTAATGGATGGTTTATGAGCATCATGAGGGTAGAATAAGAGAAACTCTCCCTCGTTTAATTCTTGATACTCCTCTTCTACAGTTGAATGCAGAAACTCAATATCTTTTTCCTGATTGTATTCGACTGTAGTCGTACAGTTTGTTATATCTGTAACTCCGACTATTTCGTTTCCTTCAATCATATATTGAATATCAACATATTTTCTGTGTGCTTCGTAATCAGCATCACCCTTTGTATTGTATATTTGAACGTTAGCCCAGACATTATCACCGTCAATAATATATCTGTCCGGTTTAATATTTTTGAGGAATTCTTTATTTGCAAGCAGCCATTCAAAACCTTTCCTGATATTCTCAGATAAAGCAAAGTATACTTTTGAATTGTTTAATTTATCTTTTATCATAAAACTCTCCTAAACCTTCTCTAATTCTAAATCTTAAACACTTTATTTACAAATTATCTTAACAAAACTTCACAAATAGAAGCCAAAAAGGCAATTATTGAATATAAAAAAACTTTATATCTATGTAAGGTTAGAAAAAGTTAGGTAGGTTCATTATGTTAATGTCATTCTGGATGGTCCAGAGATTAACACGCGAAATAAATGCTCTCGAAAAGCAGGCGATGATGAAACAGATAGAACTGACTCACCATCAAAAATATGCCAGCGTTTTGGGAGGGTCTTCCATAATGACTCTCGGTAATATCGCCGGATTGTCAGCAGACCTTCTGCCGAGAGCAGCTTTATTTGCACAGTACTCAGATCAGGTAAGTTCAATGAGTGCTATGCAGAACCTGCAAGCAATGAAGTTTATGGGAAGAGTTCCATACACGGGTAATCCGATGATGCAGTATCAGATGGAGATGAGTGCCTTCCGCAGTTTCAAAGAACAGTCGATGAAGGCTCTAAAACAACAGGAAGCTCAAATTATGAATGAAAAAGAAAAGGAAATACAACTTGAACTTAATGATATAGAACAAAGGTTGAATATAAAACGTAATCAACTTAATTCAATGAAAGAACTCGCAAGCAAAGAGGCGCAGGACAGCGCACCTAGGTTCGGGTTATAAAATAGATTCCCCTATAGTTAAAACTCTAAAAACATAATGTGAAGTGTATACCTATTAACTAAATTTCCCCTCGCCTCTTTCCCCGAAGAGGCTTTTTCTTTGGTTTAAATGTGTTCTGCCGGCAGAAAACCTTAAGCACGTTATATCCGGAAAGTTATGTGTTTTTTATTACAACAGCAAAACTGTTTTCCAGATGATACACCTTATCATCTGTCGCAATTACATTATATTTAAAATGATGGGCAAATTCTAAAAAAGTCTCAGTTGTCCATACGCTGTAATGCTTGTCAGGATATCTTAAGTGTTTATTATATTTTTTGTGACGTTCTTCAAACTCCTCAAGAGTAGTACAAGGTTTATCTTTATCAAACATTCTTTCTTTATGTGGAATCACGCATACAATATATTTGTTTTTCTTTACTACACGCAGCCACTCATTTATCGCAGATACCGGATCATAAAAATGTTCTAAAACATGGCTCGAAAAAACAAAGTCAACTGAATTATCTGCAAGCGGAATATTATCGCCTGATGCAAGTATATCAACAGGTTTAATTGAATGTCCGAGCGTCATTTGCTCTTTTGTATAACAATCCTCTTGCTCTGTATGGTTGGAAATATCTATATTTATAGCTTTGAATCTGAATGTTTGATGAGAAGCTCCGCCAATTTCTATTCCAAAACCTTTGCAGTATTTAGAAATAATTTTGGGGTCAGCATAAATAAGCTTCAATCCCAGTTTTTTTCGAATAAAATTTGATATTGTCATAAAAAATGGCTCTAGTATACAGGAATATCAATCGGAGTAAGCAGTTTGACGGTTAAAACATCTCCCGTATTAATATATACGTCTTGTCCTCTCCTGAACATATCTGCAATGCTGTCACCTATAAAATATCCAACTCCGCCTATAAATCCGCCTATTGCGCATACAGGTGCTGTCAAATATTGAATTCCGGGTGCTGACTCTCCAGCTTTCATTCCGTATTTGGTTGCGTTAACCGTTATATCAACACCTTTCTGGTAATTATTTTTAACAGCTTCTCCATATCCGAGGTTTTTGTATAGACTGCCGTCATAATAGATGTTTTCAAATTGGCATACAGCCATATCTAAAGGAATTTGTCTGCCGGTCGGTGTTACAACATGATCAAAATCCAGATATAATTTTGCGCCTCTTGAAAACATCTTAGCTGTTTTAACATCTGCAACGCTGCCTCTAACTATAGTACCGGCAGGGAGTACAACACTTGCTCCGCTTATTTGATCATTTAAAAGTGTAGCAGTAAAAGAATCTCCCGTGCTGCCGGAGAATGTGCTGACAGGCTGTAGGAATTCTATCTTAAATAATGTTCCTTCAGGAATCCTTTTTGTTCTGGCATCAGCTTTAAATGCCGCAAAAGAGCTTGTTGTTGTTAAACAAAAAACTGCGGCTAATATAATTAACGATTTTAAACTTTTCATAAAACTCTCCTCTAAAATGCACAATGAGTATAGCACATTCAAGTTCAAAAATCAATTTTCGTCAATCTTGCTAAAATCTTGCTGTAAAACAGCTTCAGGCTTTATTTTAACTTTCCGTACAAGGTTAGCCGTAACAATTGCCGTTAACGGTACACATATTACAATAGCGCAGCTTCCAATAAGTGCAGAGGAAATCTCTGTTACTACCTGATTTAAATTTATGAACTTCTGAATATCAATATTAGAAGCTAACAGAAGAAGAGGTAAAGAGCCGCCTAAATAAACGAGTATTAAGGTGTTTGCCATAGTGCCTATAATATCCCGTCCTACATTCATTCCTGAAATGAATAATTCTTTAATCGTTTTTGTATTATCAATAGAAAATATTTCATTGATTGTACTTGCAATAGACATAGCAACGTCCATAACGGCTCCTAAAGTTGCGAGCATCATCGTTGAGATAACAATACTTATAAAATCCAATTCCGGATGAGCTGAATATAGGAACATTGTATTCTCATTGCTAAATCCGTTCAATGATGCTGCTTTTACTGCTGCAAATGACAGTATTCCGGCGAATATCAAGCTTAAAGCACATCCTATAACAGCGGAGGTGCTTTTTTTATTAAATCCGCCAACAAGATACATTGTTACAGCGGTTGAGAGGATACTTATTATAATAGTTCCCAGAATTGGATCAATTCCCATTAGTACTAAAGGACATAGAAAGTTATAAATTAGCATACAAGTAGCAACTATTGATATCAGGCTGTAAAACCCTTTTTTCCTTCCGACATAAATTAGCAATCCGCAAAAAATCAAAGAAAGCCACAATAAAACACCGGAACGATGTATATCTTCGATTGAATATTCAATTCCGCTGCCAGTATCTTCTACGTGCAAAATAACTTTACTGCCCTGCTTGAGTTTAATATCGTAGTATGGGTTACCTGTCAGGATGTTATCAAGAATGACGGTTTCGCCTTTATCAGCACCTTTAATTATTTTTATTTCCGCTGTCTGCTTAACCTGAGCTACTTCTGAATTTTCATTTAAATCAATATAGTCAACTCTTTGAACCAGACCCAGTTCAGAGGGGTAAATTTTACCTGTATCAATCGGGTTATCCGCAAATGCATAAGAAACAAAAGTGAAAAAACACATTAATATAAGTAAAAATCTTTTCATAACAAAATCCTTATGAATCAAATAATGAAGTCTGGCAAGACGGCTGTTTTATACCAAGATGTCTGTAGCCTTCAGGAGAAACTTTTCTTCCTCTCGGAGTTCTTTGCAGAAAACCTGCTTGCAGAAGATAGGGTTCACATACATCTTCAATAGTTCTAACATCTTCACTTAAAGCGGCAGCAATTGTTTCAATCCCGACAGGTCCTCCGTCATATTTTTCAATAATTAGATTTAATAAAGCCCTGTCTGTGGTATCTAATCCGAATTTATCAATCTTCAGTATATCAAGGGATTCATTTGCGACTATATCATTAATAACCCCGTCGTATTTTACTATAGCAAAATCGGAAACACGTTTCACCAGCCTATTTGCTATTCTCGGGGTTCCTCTTGAACGCATAGCAATGGCTTTAGCTCCGTCAGAAGTGATATCAATATCAAGAATACGTGCTGTTCGCATTACTACCCGAGAAAGCTCTTCTACAGTATAAAATTCTAATCTGTATATCATTCCAAAACGATCTCTAAGCGGTCCTGAAAGTTCTCCGGCTTTTGTTGTTGCTCCAATTAAAGTGAACTTTGGTATCGGTATGCGCAATGTTTTTGCGGTCTGACTTTTTCCGGTAGTCATATCAAGAGTAAAATCCTCCATTGCAGGATAGAGAATCTCTTCCGCTACTTTATTTAGACGGTGAATTTCATCTATAAATAGGATTTCTCCGCCTTTTAATGACATTAAAATTCCTATAATATCTCTGGGGCGTTCGAGAGCCGGTGCAGAAGTGATTTTTATATCAACACCCATTTGAGCCGCAATAACTCCGGCTATAGTAGTTTTCCCCAATCCCGGCGGTCCGTAAAAGAGTAAATGGTCTAGAGGTTTATTCCTGCGTTTTGCAGCCTCAAGAGTTATCTTAAGAGTTTCTTTTAAAGCACTTTGCCCTATATAACTATCAAAATCTTTTGGCCGGATACTGTTTTCGAAGGTTTTGTCATACTCAATACTATCCGGTTTTATTACCGGATTTTTTTTCATATGTACCCTTTCCCTCTTATTATCGTCTGAAATAATTGCCATACAAAAATATTAGCATAAATCGCCGGGATTATAAAATATTTTCATTTTGATAACTTATGTAAAGTTTTGTAACAAATAAAACAAAGCGTGAAATTGAAGAAATTATATATACTTAATATATATATAAGATGTAAATAAGATGAGGTAAAAATTATGTCAGTAGGCAGATGTCATTCAGCTTTCGTACATTATGAAATGTTCCACGGTCATGGCGCATGTCATGGCGGCGGGAATAACTACGGAAGTATATTTAACATAAACTATAACTGCAACGGCAGACATGGCGGATTCTGGTCAGGCCTTGGCGCAGGACTTGGATACGGTATTGGCGGCTGGTTAATGGGCGGTTTGAATATGCTGGGTGGATTGTTTGGCTTTGGCGGCATGGGCTTCGGCGGCGGCTTGCAAATGCCTTGGCTTAACTGGGGCGGCGGAAGTACCGGCAGATACGACGATTACAGCTCCAGACGTCATGATGCAACTTCCCGTTCTACTGAAAAAGTAGTAGAAAAACCTCAAGATGACAGCGAATATGCTGATATTAATAAGGTTCAGGACGAAGTTACTAAATTATTAGAAAAAGATAGCATTACTCAAGAAGAATATAATACTATTAAAGGCAAAATTGATAAATTAACCCATTCTAATGGTAACAATGATGCTAATAATGAAGATCAAATAGAAACACTAAAAGGAATGTTACCATCTTTAGAAAAGAAAATTAAACAGGCTGCTGACGAGGACGCTGATGCTGATAGTGATTCTGACGGTATTATCGGAGGTACTCTCGGTTCAGAAGACCCGGGTGAGGTAAAAGACGGTACAGATCCTGCCGGACCAATAAACTATGATGGTATTACAGGGTTAACCGATGATGATAAAAAGACTTTGAATGAACTCGGTGTCAGAGTTATAAAAATCCAGGGTAAAAACGGCGAAATTAACGCTTTAAGCTTACCAAAAGCAATGTCACTTGATAATTTGAATAAATTAAAAGCTATCGCTGATAAGCATAACATCCCTGTAGCGGTCGCAAATAATAAAACTGCAACCCTTGACAAATGGATAGCCGGTAAAATAGATGATATAAAACTGGAAAACAACAAATTATCCTATACAGTTAATTGTGATAACTATGGTGAACTTGAATACAAATATACAGTAACCCAAAAAGATGCAAACAGCAATGATTATAAAATAGACTTACACTCAGATAGCAATGATGAAGCTAAACGGGATGGTTATTCCAACAGAGCACAAGATTATGAATTTAAAGAAGAATTGCTAAGAAGAAATGGCAGCACAGTAATGTCAAAATGGTACTAATAAATAAAGAAACTCCCTTAGGGGAGTTTTTTATTGCTTTATAAAAACATATTTTGTATCTTTTGTTTCAAATTTTGGAGGTTCTTTATATTCAGCTTCCGCATCCAGTAAGAAATCTCCAAGAGTATCTAACATCGGGTTGGAAATATAAAAATTTCCCTTTTTAGGTTTTAAAACTTCATTTGATATGAGTAATCTTGTTACGATTTCTTCGCTGGTTAATTCGGCTGTCATTTTCATACTCCTTGGATTTATAGTTTAGCATTAAGATAAATTTGGTGCAACGTATGGGAAATATAAATCATCATCAAGATTTTGAGTTGTGAATAGAGTATTAATAATTTAAATTTATACTTAAGTTATAGAAAGTTCTAACTTATTGAGAATTTAATTATAAAGAAAAATGCTTTAGTATATTATTGTGAAGGTATAAAAGCCCCAACTCACAATTAGCAAAGCTGCCTGCGGATATAATTCGCAGGGCGTAGTTGGGTTGAAAATTTAATAATTAAATATCAAGGATGAAACAAAATAAAAGGAGATTGAATTATGACTTCATCAATTACGATTAACACGAACCTTGCCTCATTGACGGCACAACGAAACTTATCGCAGGCAACTGCGGGTATGAACACTGCAATGGAAAGATTATCAACAGGCTTCAGAATTAACTCCGGAGCTGACGATGCGGCAGGTTCTGCGGTATCCACTTTAATGGAAGCTCAAATATCCGGTTATGATGTAGCTGAATCAAATGCCCAAATGGGACTATCACTTCTGGATACAGAAGAAGGTGTTCTGGATATTGTAGGTAGTTACTTGCAGCGTATAAGAGATTTGACAGAACAAGCAGCTAACGGTACTTACGGTACCTCTTCGATGCAAGCAATTAGAGCGGAAGTTGAACAAAGAATGATGGAAATTAATCGTCTTTGCAGAGTTATAGATTATAACGGAATTCAACTGTTAGATGGTACGAGTAACGCTGCTCTTAGCGGAGAAGGTGTTAACCTCCAAGTAAGTAATAATGCAGGATTACCTAATATTATTAACTTGAATGCATCTCTATTTGAATCTGCTATGTGTACAGCTATCTTAGTCCCTGGCGGAACAGCTAATGATGCATGGTATACAAGAGATAATGCTGAAGAAACCACGGATCATCTGGCAGAAAGAGTAGCTGAACTTGATGCTGCAGATTATGAAGACGGTACATTGTCTTGTATTACTGCAATTTGTGACGCTGTTTATACAACAGATTCAACAGCACGTGAATTTTTATACTTTATTGACGATGCAATTGAAAACATTTCAGATAGAAGAACTTTAATCGGTGCTTATATGAACCGTGTAGAATCAGCTGTTGATGCAATAAGTGTACAAAAGGAGAATATCGTATCAGCAAACTCATCAATTAAAGATGCGGATGTAGCTACAGAAGCTTCAAACTATATTAAATATCAGATTTTACAGCAGTCCTCTGCAACACTGCTATCAACGGCGAACCAAACACCTAGTATAGCACTAAACTTGATTTAGACGTGAAATCGTAATTGTAAAGCCTCCGGATTATATTCGGGGGCTTTTTTCTATATAAAAATTTTATATAAAATAATACCTGCTGAAATGCTTAAATTAAGAGATTCTACTTTATCGGACATTTCAATTGTTATATTATCTGTTGCAAACATTTTTAATTCTTCGCTTAAACCATCGGCTTCTGACCCGAACATAACAAGAACTTTTTTAGATGGAATAAATTGATTAAGCGGAATTGCATCAGATGCCGGCAGTGTTGCGATTCTCTGAAAATCTTTAAAGTACAGCTTGAGCTTTTCAAAATCCTTTATTTCAAAAACTTTTGTTTTCCATAAGTTTCCGACAGCAGAGCGGACACACTTCGGATTGTAAATATCAACTGTATCTCCGTATAAAACCACTCCTTCAATCCCAAAGGCAGCCGCTGTTCTTATAATTGTTCCCAGATTTCCCGGATCTTTAATTCCTTCAAAAAGAACAACTTTCTTCATATTCTTTAATTCTTTAAAATCATGTTTGGGCTGTTTCACAATTGCTGCAACTTTAGGCGGTGTTTTGGCTTCTGTTATTTTTGCCATTACAGATGCAGTTACTTCAATTGGGTTTATATCCTTAAACTCTTCATAACCTTCAAGAACAAAGATATTTGTTATCTCAAGTTTTGCTCTAATTCCTTCTTCTACTCCTTTTTCACCCTCTATTATAAAAAGTCCCGTATCTTCTCTGTACTTTTTTTGAAGGAGCTTGGCAGTTTCTTTAATAAGCTCATTATTTACGCTTGTTATTTTCATAGGACTTCAAACTCCTTCAACCATTCCTTTTCCTGTTCGTTTAAAAGGCTAAAATCAATTAATTTCCCTTCATAACCCATTTTAACAAAAGAGATATTTATTCCGTCTTTTCTATAGCAGGAGTTTTCAAGCCGCACTCCGAAATGGTCCGGATTGTAAAGACCCGGTTCTATTGTAAAACACATATTATCAAGAATTTCAACTTTTGCTATTTCGTTTTGGCTCAAATTTGGCGGGTATTCGTGAACATTAATTCCGATACCGTGCCCGAGTCCGTGTGAGAATGTAAATCCTTCTATTTTGTTATCAAGAAGTGAATGAGCGAGAGTATCAATCTCATAACCTGTAGATGCATTATTATGGTAAGTATTTAAAAAGGCTTTTAATACAGTTGTGTAAACTCGTTTTTGTAATTCAGAGGGTTTCCCTTTTACAAAAACTCTTGTTATATCAGTAGCAAGACCGTTTTTATAATAAGCTCCGCAATCAATCAGCACTAAAGAACCTTCTTTTAAAAATACATTTTCAGCGTTTTTTGAATAATGTGCCAAAGCCGAATTTTTATCTATTGCTACAATTGATTTAAAACTCAATGATTCAGCTCCGTAGTTTATAAATT
Organism: Candidatus Gastranaerophilales bacterium; assembly: GCA_944324255.1. Classification (GTDB taxonomy): domain Bacteria; phylum Cyanobacteriota; class Vampirovibrionia; order Gastranaerophilales; family Gastranaerophilaceae; genus CAG-196. Next base: position 53,851 of record CALUVM010000013.1, read on the forward strand.
CTTCTCTGAGTTTTTTTGCTATATCAAATTCACTCAGGTTATCATTTGATTCAATATACTTGCGAATAGCCATTACAGCTTTATCTGTAGCTTCAAAATTCTTTTTGTATAATTCTATTTCTTCATCTGTTTTTACTGATTTAAGAATTTTTACTTCGGAAACTTTATGAACCGGATATTTAATTAAAGAATAATCATAAGCATTTATTGAATTTTTATCAACAACAAGTTCTTTATCAAAGTTCTTTAAAAATTCATCAGCAGGTTCTGTAAAAAGTATTTGTTTATCTCCGTCAATAAACAACTTTCCCCAGATTTTAGCGGAACCGTCCTCGGAAAAATCTCTTAAACCCGTAAGATAAGAAACTTCTTCCAAATTAGTTATAAAAGTAGGGTTTTCTGGTGTAAATTTTCGCGGTTTATAACTGCAGTTTACCGGTTTTTCTGTATGTGAGCAGGTGTAATCATTTACAGGGTCGTTTATGAGTAATTTAGTATTAACTTTCGTCTGAAATTTTTCGTATCGGCTTTGAGAGACCTTTTTAGATACAATTCCGAGAACCTCCTCCGGCTTAATAAGCTTGCATATTTCATCATCCTGTTTTTGCCCGAGCCGGAGTTTTACTACATTTATACCCTTTTTTGCCTCCATATCCGCCTGTGTATGGTATCTGCCGTCAACAAAGAGGTAAATTCCTCTACAGGTGATTAGAGCATCCCCCGTGGAGCCGGAAAAGCCTGTTAAAATATATCTTGCGTTTTCTTCAAGAGCAGAATATTCTGTTAAATACTCGTTAGTAGAGTTAACAAGCAGACAGTCAATATCCAAATTCTTTAGGACGGTATTGTAATCCATTGTTCTCCTACATTTACTCCTTTACCCCTTTACCCCTCATCAATATCTGTGAGTTTAATTAAGTGCCAGCCGAATTGGGTTTCTACAGGTTTTGAGATTTCACCTTTTTTTAGTGCAAAAGCTGCATCTTCAAAAGGTTTAACCATCATTCCTTTACCAAACCATCTTAAATCTCCGCCGTTACGTCCGGACGGGCATTTAGAATATTCTTTAGCTAAGTCTTCAAAAGCTACTCCGTTTTCAATATCCAATAAAAGATTTTCTGCCTGTTCTTTTGTATCAACTAAAATGTGGCTTGCTCTAATTTTCATATTTAATACTCCTTATCTTTTTTTATTTATTGTAGCATAAAGGGTGCGGAAATGATTACATCATTTCCGCACCCTTTAAAAAAAAGCTGACCGAGAGGTCAGCTATAAATATCAACCAACAATTTCTTTAACTTCGGCAGCAAGGTTTTTGGAATCGACCTTGATACTCGGTCCCATAGTTGTAGTCAGATAGACTGACTTAACATAGGTACCTTTAGCTGATGACGGTTTTGCTCTTAAAACGGCATCTGCTAATGTTCCGAAGTTTTTAACCAAATCTTCATTGCTGAACTGGATTTTTCCGATAGGACAGTGAATCATACCCTGCTTATCTGCTCTGAATTCGACTTTACCAGCTTTAGCATCCTTAACGGCTTTAGCTATATCAAGTGTAACAGTACCTGTTTTAGGGTTTGGCATTAAACCTTTTGGACCTAAAACTTTACCTAATTTACCTAACATACCCATGCAATCAGGAGTTGCAATTAATGTATCAAATTCAAACCAGCCGCCGGCGATTTTGTCTATAATATCTTCAGTTCCGTAGAAATCAGCACCTGCGTCTTTTGCTTCATTAACCTTTGGTCCTTTAGCTATAACACAAACACGAACTTCTTTACCTAATCCGGCAGGAAGAACAACAGTTGATCTAACCTGCTGGTCAGCGTGTTTAACTTCGATACCTAATCTCATATGGCATTCAACTGTTTCATTGAATTTAGATACTTCTTTTGATATTTCTTGTAATTTAGTTAATGCTTCACGTCCGCTTACAGGTTGAGTATAGTCAGCCAGTAATTCTTGAAGCTTCTTTTGTTTTTTAGTTACTTTTGACATTTTTCTTTTCCTTTCATGGTGATAACGGACAAAAGTCCTTCCATTGTTTAATTACATTTATGTGCTTCGCCCTGCTTGTCTTGCTCTTGTGAGCCAACACCGGCTACGCACCGGGCTTACGCCTATTCTTTAACTGTAACACCCATAGCTCTGCAAGAGCCTTTAATCATATTAACAGCTGCTTCCATAGTTGTAGCATTCAAGTCGTTCATCTTGATTTTAGCTATTTCTTCAAGCTGTTCTCTGGTAATTTCAGCTACCTTAGTTTTATTAGGCACAGCAGAACCTTTAGAAAGATTTAATGCCTTTTTAATCAAAACCGGAGCCGGAGGTGATTTAGTAACAAAAGTAAAACTTCTGTCTTCATAAACGTCAATAACAACAGGGATAATGTAACCAGCTTGAGATTCAGTCTTAGCATTGAACTGCTTACAAAAATCCATGATGTTAACACCGTGTTGACCGAGAGCCGGACCAACCGGAGGTGACGGATTAGCTTTACCTGCTTCGATTTGCAGTTTAATTTTTCCTACTACTTTCTTTGCCATTTTTTTCTCCTTTCGTGGTGCTAGCGGGATTTTATCCCTTCCACGCTATTTAGTGTAATTTATTATAGTTTTTGAATCTGTTTGTATTCTAATTCAACCGGAGTTTCACGTCCAAATATAGAAACCATTGCACGAAGCTTAGCTTTATCAGGGTAAACTTCTGTAATATCGCCGACAAATTCTGCAAATGGTCCTGAAATAATTCTGACTTTTTCACCGACTTTAACATCCATTTCAACTTTTTGAGTTTGAGTGGTTGAGCGGTGAATAATCTTTTTAATTTCACTTTCTTTTGCCGGAATAGGTTTTTTTGCGGAACCAACAAATTTTGTTACTCCGGCAGTATGTCTGACAACATACCAGCTGTCTTCATCCATTATCATTTCAACAAGAACATAACCCGGGAAGATTTTTTCTTCTTTTTCTTGTTTTCTTCCGCCTTTAATCTGGGTAACTGTTTTTTGCGGAACCTCAACTCTAAAAATTTTATCGGACATGTTCATATATTCAATACGTTTTTCAAGGTTGCTCTTAACCTTATTTTCGTAACCGGAATAAGTATGAACAATATACCAGCGTTTCTGGTTCTTTTTATCAGAAGATTTTGAAGAATCATTTGATTCTTCTGTTTCTTCAAAGTGTTCTTCGTTCACGATATTTTCGTCTTTTTCAGTCATTATTCTTACCCTTTATTAAAGATTCCAGTAATCTAATGCAATGTTCGCATAAAAGCTTCTAGTTTGTCGACACCAAATTCAAATATTTTATCAGCGACAAAGATAAAAACTGTGAATATAAAAACTATAGCAACAACAAAAAAAGTTTCAACCACAACCTGGTGTTTTTCCGGCCAGGTAATTTTGCCCCATTCGGTGCGTACGCCTTTAAAATAAGTGATAATACTATTTTTTATATTGTCTACAGTGTTATTCATTCTCTAAATCCTATTTATAAATCGCGCCCTGAAGGACTCGAACCCTCGACATCCGGTTTTGGAGACCGACGTTCTACCAACTGAACTAAGGACGCTCAAGTTAGTGATTTGTGAATAGTGATTGGTGAACAGGTTTTTGACTCCAGTCACTATTCACTAGTTACGGGTCACTATTACTTCGTTTCCTTATGAGTTGTGTGTTTTTTGCAGGTTGGGCAGTATTTGCTGAGTTCCAATCTGTCTTTTGTATTCTTTTTATTTTTAACTGTAGTGTAGTTTCTTTCTTTGCAGTCTTCACAAGCAAGAACTACCATTCTGTCATTTTTACCTTTGATACCCATTTTTAATGTTCCTTTATTTAATTTAAATGCTATTTAATATTTTGAAGGGGTTTTAAGTCTAAAATTTACCCCGCTTAAACCTTTTTAAAATAGAATGTGAAGTGAACACATTCTCTATAAATCGGCGTATGATGTAATGTTAAAATAAACATAATTAAATTGCAAACAGTTTGTGAAGATTTTTAAAGGAAAGGGATGGGAAGCAAAGCAAGCATATGTTAGCTGACAATATAGCTGTGTGCGAAAGATTAAAAAAATATAACATCAGAGGAACACCGTGCGGGAATTTTTTTAGAAATATGCTCTTCTGTCTTCTCCGATATAAGGTTTGAATAAGAAAAAGCTTGAGTAAAAGAGAACTCAAGCGGAAAAAGGGAAAAGGGATTAAAAATTAAGGTTGTATTTTAATATTTTGTTTATTTATTTATTTATTT